>NZ_JAQGJV010000098.1 GCF_028290435.1 Devosia sp.
CTATTCCGCGGCGACCGGCTGCCCGACCGTGCTCTTGATCGTCAGCCGCGTCAGCGCGAAGGCGATGATGGCGCAGATGGCGATGCCGATAACCATCGGCTTGGCGGTGCCATCGAAGAAGGCGCCGACCACGCCCATCACGATTGCGGCAGTGACCATTTGCAGCGTCCCCATCAGGGCCGAAGCGGTGCCCGCAATGGTGCCGTGATTCTCCAGTGCCAAGACGGCAGTGGTGGGCACGACCAGGCCAAGGAAGCCGTAGCCGATGAACAGCAGCACCGCCAACACGGCAAGCTGGTCAATGCCGGCCAGGAACAGCGCCGCCAGCGCTACCATCACCACGATGAAACCGCTGACCGAGGTGCGCACCACCGTGTTGAGACCGAAGCGGCGCGTCAACACGCCCGTCAGTTGCGACACGCCGATAAACGACACCGCATTGATCGAGAACATGACGCTGTAGAGCGTCGGCGTCAGATGGTAGTGGTCGATCAGGATGAACGACGAATTGGCGAGATACGCCATGAAGCTCGACATGCCGAACGCGCCGATCAGCGATAGGCCGATGAAGTTGCGATCCTTCAGCAGCAGCCCATAGCCACGCATGGCGCTACCGACGCTTGATTCGAGCCGATCCGAAGCCGGACGGGTTTCCTTGAGGAAGAACGCGATCAGCAGCAGGCCAAGCACGCCGATGATGGCAATCGCCCAGAAAATCGTGCGCCAATCACCGAACTGCACCATCAGGCTACCAGCCAGCGGCGCCAGGATCGGCGACACCGAAAACACCAGCATCAGCAGGCTCTGCAACTGCGCCGCATCCGCGCCCGTGTAGCCGTCCCGCACCATGGCGCGGGGCAGTGCCATCGCCGCACAAGCGCCGACGCCCTGCACGAACCGCGCGGCAATCAGCCACTCGATCGATGGCGCCAGCGCACAACCGATAGCGCCAAGGCTGAACAGCGCTATGCCGAAATACAGCGGCGGCTTGCGCCCGATCATGTCGCTGATCGGGCCATAGAACAATTGGCAGACAGCAATAGCGGCCATGAAGGCCATCAGGCTCATCTGCACTTCGGCGGTGCTGGCCGACAGGCTAACACCAATGGCCGGCAGCGCCGGCAGATACATATCGATAGCGAACGGCCCGATGGCCGAGAGCAGGCCGAGCACAAGTGCCGCCCGCAACATTGGGGTATTCATTGCAAAAACCTCCGCGTGCTCCCGGCGCATTGCTGCGGAGGCCACGACGATATCGGTTGAAAAGGGCTCACGGCTGGCGAGGGAGGTCGCAACCCCGTGATAACCTTATATTGGACACAAGTGTAAAGTCCGTCAAGCACTACCGTCCAAAATTTTGGACAATGTTGTAAAATCTAAAAGCCGGTGCTATGTTTTGAGGCAATGAGCCAGATCGAAGCCACCATCCCTGCCCCACAACCCCGCCCGCTGTCCAAGCGGCAGGCGATCCTCGATGCCGCCAAGCGCGCCTTCGTGCGCGACGGCGTGGGTAGCGTCAGCATCGACAGCATTGCCATCGAGGCCGGCGTGTCGCGGCAAACCGTCTATAATCTCATCGGCGACCGCGACCAGCTCTTCGTGGCCGTGGTCGAAGACGTCACCGCCCGCTCCAGCGCCTCGCTGATGGCCGTTATAGCCGGCTTCCCCGATCAGCCAGATGACATTCAGGCGGCACTGACTGATTTTGCCGTGAATATGTTGGGCCGCTGCTTCTGCGACATGGATGGCCGCGCGCTATCGACGCTGATCAAGCGCGAAGCCTATCGCCATCCAAAACTGTTCGAGACCTGGAAGGAATACGGACCGGGTAAGGATTTCCCGTTGATTTCCGCCTGCTTCGCCAAACTCGCCCGCGACGGTTATCTGGACCTGACCGACGTCAGCCAGGCCACGCGGCACTTCATGGCGCTGATCTCCTCGGACCTGCCCTATGAAGACGGCCCGTGCAGCCGCCCCACCGAAGACCAACTCCGCCAAACCGCCTCCACCGG
This sequence comes from Devosia sp., assembly GCF_028290435.1. Lineage (GTDB taxonomy): Bacteria > Pseudomonadota > Alphaproteobacteria > Rhizobiales > Devosiaceae > Devosia. The sequence continues at coordinate 2,013 of NZ_JAQGJV010000098.1, forward strand.
CGTCGCCACCTTCCTTCGCGCCTTTGGGGCGCGGCAGAGCCGGGCCTAGCTCTACTTCACCTCTCCTTCCGGAGGAGAGGTGCGCTAGGACCAATCGAGATTCAGCTCAGGCCGAGCCGAAAATGGCGGTTGTCGAGACCCGGACCGGAGCGTACCCAAGTACGTGAGGACCGGAAGCGTAGAAAACTGCCATTTGCAGGCCGGCCTCAGCTGAATATCGGTTGGTCCTATCCCAACACCAGCCGATACTGCCGCACCGCCTCCGCAAACCCCATCAGCAGCGCATCGGCCGTAATCCCATGCCCGATCGACACCTCCGCGATATCCGGCATCACCCGCATAAACACCGGCAAATTCTCCAGCGTCAGGTCATGCCCTGCATTGACCACCAGCCCCACCGCATGCGCCGCCCCCGCCGTCACCGCCAATAGCCGCAAATGCTCGTCACCCTCGGGCGTGCTGTAGCTCCCCCCATAGGGACCGGTATAAAGCTCCACCCGATCGGCGCCCATTGCCCGGGCCAGTGCCGGCGCTTCCGGGTCCTCGTCGATGAACAGAGAAATGCGGATACCCGCCGCCTTCATCCGCGCCATGGCCGGTTCGAGGATCGCCCGGTCCCCGGCAATATCCCAGCCATGATCCGACGTGTTTTGCGTCGGATCGTCCGGCACAAACGTCACCTGATCCGGCGCCACCTGCTCCACCAGCGTCAGGAATTCGGGGCTCGGATACCCCTCGATATTGTATTCCGCCCGCGGATAATCGGCGCGTAGCAGCGCCTCCAGTTCATACACGTCGGTACGCCTTATATGCCGCTCGTCCGGCCGCGGATGAATGGTAATGCCACTCGCCCCCGCATCAAGCACCACCCGCGCAATGCCGGTGACGCTGGGCCACGGCAGATCGCGCCGATTTCGCAACTGCGCCACCGCATTGAGATTGACTGAAAGATGGGTCATTTAGGCTCCGCTGGAGGAAGGCCGGCATTGCTGCGGATCAGGGCTGGATCGATGATCGGCGTCACATCGTAATTGCGCGCGATGATCTCGTAGAAACTGAGGCCGCCATTAAGCTGGTGCATGATGTAATTGATCTGATCGGCCGGCGCCGCATCACAAATCTGCTTGTCGATCTGCGTCAGGTTCGAGCGGAAATCCACGTAAAAGGAGAAAAACCGCACAAACAGCGCCAGGTTTGCGTCGCCGAAATCCACCATCTGGCTCAGCACCGCATTATATACCGGCGTGTCCGGCGTCAGGATGCTTTCCATCGTATGCACGTAGTTGAGACACTTGTTGGGCAGGTCATTGCCCTGCATGTCGATATTGCCGCCGATCAACCGTCCGGTCTGCAGCGGATTGGCCATCCGCTCGGTTTCCAGCGCCAGCCCCATGCCGATGGCCCGCGAGGCAGTGAGTGAGCGTGTCCGCTCGGCATTGTCCTGGATCGCGGTCCCCAGCACCAATACGCCCGCCGCGCTCAGAAATCCGGCGACGGTGCCGATCGTGCTCTGCCATTCATGGACCGTGTCCAGCCAGTTGGCCCAGCCCTTGGCCCTGACGTCCAGCATGACGATGGCGCCAAGGCCGAACAACGTCACGGCCAGCAGGCCTATCGCGCTCCAAATCAACATGCCTTGCCCCAATGCCCTGCCCCGATCCTAACGGCGGCAGGGCATCGGGAGCAACGCCTACATACCTTCGGGACCGCGCGAAATCGCCGCCAGCCCGGTGCGCACCACTTCAACGAGGCCAAGTGGCGCCATCAGGGCGATGAAGCTGTCGATCTTGCTCGATTTTCCTGTCAGTTCGAACACGAAGCTCGTCACCGAGGCATCCACGATCTGCGCGCGAAACGCATCGGCTAGCCGCAGCTTCTCCGCCCGGTGCTCGCCCTAACCCGCCACCTTGATCAACGCCAGTTCACGTTCCAGCGATGCACCCTCGGCGGTCAGGTCATGCACCTTGTGCACCGGGATCAGCCGCTCGAGCTGCAGCTAGAACAGGGTCAGCGTCATCGGCGACGCGATCACGACGACGGTGATGCGACTAAGTCGCCGCCCGTGTTCCGTCTCGCTGACGGTCAGACTTTCGATATTATAGCCACGCGCCGAAAACAGGCCGACGACCCGCGCGAGAATACCCGGCTCGTTGTCGACCAGCACCGATAGCGTGTGCCGTTCCTGGTCCTGGGTTTCCTTGGTCAGAAAGTATGCCGATCCGGTCGGCTGCAGATGTGCGTTCATGATTATGTCCTCCGCAGCGCTCTAGACGAGCTGCCGTCCCTTCTCGTCGATGATGTCGCCGATGTTTGCGGTATCGGGCAGGATGATTTCGTTATGCGGCTTGCCCGACGGGATCATCGGCAGGCAGTTTTCGTCCTTTTCGACCATGCAGTCGAACAACACCGGGCCGTCGTAATCGAGCATCTCGGCAATCGCGGCGTCGAGCTCGGCCGGATTGCTGCAACGGATGCCCTTGCCGCCATAAGCTTCGGCCAGCTTGACGAAATCGGGCAGCGATTC
>NZ_JAQGJV010000009.1 GCF_028290435.1 Devosia sp.
AAACTTATGCATTAGGAAACCCTCCGAGAAACAATCGAGGCTCAAACGTGTGGCCACGGACTTGGTTCCAATACAATTTTAACCAAACTGTGTCCGCCTTCTATTTGCCCACAGGCCGGCTGAACACCCCACCAATAATTACCGCCAGCCAGCCACCGATCATGCCCACGCCACCGATTGGCGCAGCCATGGGAAAAGCCGCATGCCCCAGATATTGCCGCGCCAGCAGGTCGCCCGCGAAAACCAGCGTACCCAGCCCGAGCAGGATCGCGGCCGCATCGAACAGCCGCCCACGCAGGGATGACAGCCCCAGCGCCAGCAGAGCCGGCCCATGCGCCAGGCACACCATGGCGATCGGCCCCAGATTGGTGCCATCGCCGCCGTGACTGGCCGCAGCCGCCGCCATCACCCCGCCGCCACCCAGAATGCCCGCCACCACGATCGTCAGCCGCGCCAAAACCGGGTTGGTCTGTGCCATGAAATTTCCATCCTGCGCTGTCGGGGGCGACACCATGCCGTCCGCCCTTTCCCCTGCCCTCGCCTTCGGCTAAACCGGAAGCGCGAATGGGACGACTTATCATGACTGACGACACAACGGCAGCGCGCCACGCTGCCGCAGAACGCGTTGCGCAATCCGCTGGCTGGAGGACTGAACTGCGCGCCATGTTCACTCTGGCCTGGCCGCTGGTCATCGCCCAACTGGCGCAGAACGCCCTCACCACCACCGACGTCATCATGATCGGCTGGCTCGGCCCCACCTATCTGGCCGCGGCGACGCTGGCGACCACCTTCCTCATGCCCTTCCTCGTCGCAGGCATGGGCATCGTCGGTGCCGTGGCACCGCTGGTGGCGCAGGCGCGCGGCGCTCGCGATATCAAGGCCGTCCGTCGCATCGTGCGCCAGGGCGCCTGGGCCGCCATCCTGCTCGCCGCGCTGCTGACCCCGCTGATCTGGCAGATCAAGCCGATTTTCCTCGCACTGGGCCAGAATGCCAGTGCCACCGAAATGGCCGAGCAGTTCATTCATATCGGCGTCTGGATGCTGTTTCCGGCGCTGTTGCTCACCGTGCTGCGTTCGCTGGTGTCGGCGTTCGACGACACGCGCGTCATCCTGTGGATCACCGTGGCCGGCGTGTTCTTCAATGCCGGGATGAACTACCTGCTGATTTTCGGCAATTTCGGCTTTCCCCGGCTGGAACTGCGCGGCGCGGCGATTTCAACGGTCACCACCAACCTGCTGATGTTCGCGCTGATGCTGGCCTATGTGCTGCGCCATCGCCGCTTCAAGCGTTTCCACATTCTGCTGCGCTTCCATAAGCCCGACTGGCTCCGCTTCCGCGAAATCTTCCGTATCGGCACGCCGATCGGGCTGACCGTGCTGGCCGAAGTGGGCCTGTTCACCGCCGCCGCCCTGCTGATGGGCCGCCTGGGCACCGATGAAGTGGCCGCCCACGCCATTGCCCTGCAATGCGCCTCGATGGCCTTCATGGTGCCCCTGGGCATCGGCGCCGCCACCACGGTGCGCGTCGGGCTGGCCTATGGCCGCAGCGACCCGCAGGGCGTGCATCGCGCCGGCTGGACTGCTATCGCCGTCGGCGTCGCCTTCATGGCGCTGTCCTGCCTGCTGTTCCTGACGCTCGCGCCCTTCGTGGTCGGCCTCTTCCTCAATGCCAACGAGCCGGGAAATGCCAATGCGCTCGCGCTCGCCGCCACCTTCCTCGTCGTCGCCGGCGTGTTCCAACTGGTCGATGGCGCGCAGGTCGTTTCCGCCCATGCCCTGCGCGGACTCAGCGACACGACGGTGCCGATGATCCTCGCCATTGCCGGCTATTGGCTCATCGGCCTGCCGATCGCCTATGTGCTGGGCTTTGTGGTGCAATGGCGCGGCGTCGGCATCTGGATCGGCCTCGCCGCCGGTCTCGCCTTCGTCGCCGTAGTCCTCGTCACCCGCTTCGCCTTGCGCGAACGGCTGGGCCTGATGCGGCCGCGTTAATACCCGGTCGCGTTCTGGATAAAGTCGGCGCGAGCGCGCCGGGCAGCGTCCGATTTAACGTCCACCATGGCGTGCATGAACGCCGATAGCGCCGGGCACAGATCGGGATCGCTAACCTTGCCGGCGGCGATCGAGACGACGTAGGACGGCGGATGGCCATCGGTGACAATCTGGGTCATCACCGCATCCCAGTCGCTCTGGCTGGCGACGCCCACCACGTCGGGATCCTCCACCGCACTCACCACGGCGGAAAAATAGGCCGCGCTCTGCCGGTCCAGCTCCAGCGCATAGCCCGGCGCTGCGCCGATCGTGTACAGCGCCCCCGCGCCATCGGTCGCAAAGCCGCCGCACACCGCCGCGCCATCACGCTGCAGCACGCTTTGGTAAAAATCGGCCAGGCTCAGCACCACCAGCGCCGACATGTCAGCTCGCGCAAACTGCAATTGCGACGCATACTGCTTGCGCAGCGCCGTCAGCTCGAGAAACGCCCGCTGCATCTTCAACTGCGGCGAGATTTCCGTGCTGTCGATATCGCCAAAACTCTGTTCCAGCGCCTGCAGGTCTTGTGGAAAATCGGCAGCCAACACACTGCGGGTAACCGGGTACTGTTCGGCGAATAATGCCGCAGTCGTCTCGTTAGTGGTTTCGACAGCGAACGCGGGCGGAGCCAGCGCGGCGAGGGCAACAAGGGCAATTGCAAAAAGCTTCATGCCCGAACTCTGCAAACTGCGATGCATCCCGTCAATCCTATTGTCGCGGCCAATCGCCCATCCGGTTGCGAAACCACGTCCGCTGCCGCTTGGCATATTGATGGGTGGCGGTGATCGCTAGCCGCAGCGTCTCCTCGCGCGACAATCGTCCCGCCAGCCAATCGGCAATTTCGGGCACCCCGATCGCCTTCATCGCCGGCAGGCTGGGATCGATCTGCTGCGCCAGGATCGCCTCCACCTCCTCCACCGCGCCACTCTCGAACATTGCCTCGAACCGTCGTGCGATCCGATCGCGCAACACATCGCGATCGGGGTCCAAAACCAGCCTTTCGATTTTCCAGCTTTCCAGCATGCTGGCTCGCGGCGCGTCCTGAAAGCACGAAATCGTCTGCCCCGTCGCCCGTTTGACCGCCAGCGCCCGGATCACCCTTTGCGGGTCCGCGACCCTGAGCCGAGCCGCTGTCTCAGGATCCTCCCGCTGCAGCAAGGCCAGCCGCCCCGCCGCATCCAGCGCTTGAATCTCCTGTTGAACTTCAAGTGCGATTTCCGCCGGCACCTGCGGAATTTCGGCGAATCCATTCAGCAACGCATCGAAGTAAAGCCCTGTCCCGCCTACAAAAATCAGCGGCCGCTCCCCCGTCTCGGCAATCGCCTCCGTTACCGCATCCACCCACCGCCCGGTCGAAAACCGCACCGCCGCCGGCACAAATCCATAAAGCCGGTGCTCCGCCCGAGCCAGGTCCTCCGCCCCCGGCCGCGCCGTCACCACCGCCAGCGTGTCATAAACCTGCATCGCATCGGCATTGACGATCACCGCCCCCCGCTCCGCCGCCAGCTCAAGCGCCAGCGCCGACTTGCCGCTGGCAGTCGGACCCGCTATCAGCACTGCAACCCGCCCGCTCATCACCGACATCCCCAAGAGACCTCACCTATGCCGGTTCTCTGCCTCATCGCCAATCCCACCGATAGCGAACTCGACGTGGCCCTCGCCGCCCGCGTGGTCAAACAGGTGGGGGGCGAGCTTAACTGGCTTAACCATTCTATTGCCTGCGAAATCCTCGAGCCGAAGTCAACCGACGCGCTCGCCGAGGCCCGTGAAATCATCGGCGCCGCCAAGGTCGATGCCGCCCTGGTGCCCACCGAAAACCGCCGCAAGCAGATCCTCGTCGCCGACATGGACTCCACCATGATCAACGAGGAATGCATCGATGAGCTTGCCGATGCCATCGGCATCAAGGACCAGGTCGCCGCCATCACTGACCGCGCCATGCGGGGCGAGCTGGATTTTGGCCAGGCCCTCGATACCCGCGTCGCCCTGCTCAAGGGCCTGCAGCGCAAGGTCATCGAGGCCGTCCGCCGCGAGAACATTACCTTGGCCCCCGGCGGCCGCGCCCTGATTTCCACCATGAAAGCCTATGGCGCCTATACCTCGCTGGTCTCTGGTGGCTTCACGATCTTCGCCGATTATTTCGGCAAGCGCATCGGCTTCGACGAGGCCATCGCCAATGTGCTGCTGTTCGAGGACGACGCCCTGACCGGCACGGTGCAAAAGCCCATCGTCGACAAGAACACCAAGCGCGAACGCCTAACGGCCCTAGCAGCCGACCGCAATCTTCCGCTGAGCCAAACCATCGCAGTCGGCGACGGCGCCAACGATCTCGATATGATCCGCATCGCCGGTTTCGGCGTCGCCCTGCACGCCAAACCCGCCGTTGCCGCCGAAGCCGGCATCCGCATCGACCACGGCGACCTCACGGCGCTACTCTATTTGCAGGGCTATGACGACGAGGAAATCGTGCGGTGATTATCGAAACCGAACGGCTGATCATCCGCCAGTGGCAGGACGGCGACCGAGCCGCCTATGCGAGTTTCGTTGCCGACCCGGTGGTCCGCCGCTTCTATACCGGCACCATGACGGCCGAACAGAGTGACGCGGCCATCGACAGCTACATCGCGGGCTATGAACAAGACGGTTTCGGCTTTTGGCCTGCCATCCGCAAAATTGATGGCGCATTGATTGGCGATGTCGGCCTCGCGCCGGTACGGATGCCGCTCAATGGCGCGCCGCCCGCAGAAATCGGCTGGCTGCTCGGCCAACAATTCTGGGGCCATGGCTACGCGCCTGAGGCGGCCCGTGGCGTACTGGCCTTCGCCTTTGAAGGCTTTAGCTTAACCGAAATCGTGGCCTTCACCGCCACCTCCAACTTGCCCAGTCAACGTGTAATGCAGAAGATCGGCATGACACGCGACCAAGACGGTGACTTCGAGCATCCGTTGGTGCCGGAAGGCCACAAGCTACGCCCCCACCTGCTCTATCGGATCGCCAACCCAAACCGCCTTTAGCCCAACTTCACCGCAATAAACCGGCTCGATCCCGCCGGGTCGGTGACCTTGAACAGCACGACCGGGCGTTTGGCGGTGCTGGCTTCGGTTACCAGCGCTTCTATCTCCTCGACGCTGGACACCGGCTTCTGGTTGACCTCAGTGATCAGCAGGCCAGGGATCAGGCCCTTGTCATAGGCGTCGCTGCCGTCGGTCACCTGGGTGATGATGATGCCGTTGACGGCTGCGTCGATCCCGAATTCGGCCCGTGCCGCGTCGTTCAGCGGCGCCACGCCGAGGCCGAGCAACTCATCTAGCCCGACGGCAGGCGCGGTATCCGTCATTGCCGGCGCCGGCTTGTCGCTGCCCGCCACCATCGCCGTATCGCTCGGCACTTCCAGCCTTCCCAACGTGATATCGACGTCCTCTTCGGAGCCGTTGCGCAACACCTTGACTGGCACGGCGCGACCAACCTCGGTCTCGGCCACAATGCGCGGGAGGTCGCGCATCCGCGCCACCGTCTTGCCGTCGAACTGCAAAATCACGTCGCCTTCCAGTAGCACTCCGATCGAGGGTCCCGCCGGATCGACATCCACCACCATGGCCCCGTTGGTGTTAGGCCGGTCGAGACTGAGCGCGATATCGTCGGTAACCTCCTGGATGCCGACGCCGAGCCAGCCGCGCCGCGTCTCGCCGAACTCGGTCAGCTGGCGCACCACGGGCGCCGCCAGATTGCCCGGCACCGCGAAGCCGATGCCCAGCGACGAGCCTCCCCTTGCGATGATTGCAGTGTTGATGCCTACGACCTTGCCGAACATATCGAACAGCGGTCCGCCAGAATTGCCTTGGTTGATCGAGGCATCGGTCTGGATGAAATTATCGTAGGGCCCCGCCTCGATATCGCGGTTGCGCGCCGAGACGATGCCCAGCGTCACCGAGCCGCCCAGCCCGAATGGATTGCCGATCGCCATGACCCAATCGCCGACCTGCGCGCTGTCGCTATCGCCGAATTGCACGAAGGGCAGCGGCGTCGGTGACTCGATCTTGAGGACGGCCAGGTCCGTTTTGTCGTCATGCCCGGCCAGCTTCGCTGGCAGCCGACGCCCATCGGTCAGATAGATTTCGATCTCGTCGGCGCCCTCGATGACGTGATTGTTGGTGACGATATAACCGTCGGCGCTGATGATGAAACCGGAGCCCAGGCTGGTGGCCTCCTGCATCGGGCCTTTGCCCTTGCCCTCATTGGGGTTGAGGTGGTCGAACATGTCCCCCAGCGGCGAACCCTCAGGAAATTCCGGGAAGGGCGTGCCGCCCGGCACGTGCGTGGTACTGCCGATATTGACCACGGCTGGCGATAATTGCGCCGCCAGCGCGGCAACGGATTTCGGGCCCTGCGGCTCGGCCTGCGCATAGGCGGGGCTGGTAGCCAAAACCACGGCCAGCACCAAACCTGCGATTGCAAAACGCCCCATGCTGCACTCCCCTACTCTTCGGCATTTGACGCAAAGCCAATTTAGCCGCGCTGGCGTGGGAAGCAACCGGCTCGATTGCGCGATAGGGTTAACCGGGCACAAGAAACAGTGAAGCCGGCGCTATCGGAAGATAGCGCCGGCTTCGGATTAGGGGAACTGCGTCTTACTGGACCGCAGGAGCAGCCGGGGTTTGCGCAGGAGCGGCCGGCGTTTCTGCAGGCGCAGCGGGTACGATCGGATCAACTGGCGCCGGCACATCGGTGCCGACCGTGGGCGTCAGTTGAGAGCCATCCTGTAGCGTGATGGTCGGAGGCGCGGGCGACTCTTCGATACCCAGGCCATCCAGCGCTGGCTCGTTGGACGGCGGCGCCGTCAGCGGAGCTGCGGTCGGCTGGATCGGCGGAGCCAGATTGGTGCTGGCCGCAGGGAGCGAGCCGTTGGAGCCGAAGTACTTGAAGAACTCCGAACCCGGCGACAGCACCATGGTCGTGCCAGTGCCGACCAGCGACTTCCGATAAGCCTGCATCGAACGGTAGAACTCAAAGAATTCCTCGTTCTGACCATAGGCCGCCGCAAACAGCCGGTTACGCTCAGCGTCACCAGTACCGCGGATGATTTCCGCGTCACGGGTTGCCGCTGCCACGATTTCCACGGCCTGACGATCGGCGATAGCGCGCAGGCTCTGTGCCTGCTCCTGCCCACGGGCCCGCAGCAAGGCGGCTTCAGCCAGACGTTCGGCGCGCATGCGTTCGAACGTGGTCGCCGAAACTTCGGCATCGAGATCGGTGCGCAGGATACGCACGTCGACCACGTCGATACCCAATTCGGCCAGATCCGGCCGGATCAGGTCACGTACTTCCTGCATCATCTGCGCACGCTGTTCCGACAGCGCCGCATTGAATTCACGCAGGCCGTAGACCTGACGCAGGGCCGAGTCGAGACTGGCCCCGATACGGTCCTCGGCAACCGAGAGCTGGCCAGTAGCACGCTCGCGGAACAGGCGGGGATCGGCGATCCGGTAGGTCAGGAACGCGTCGACCTGGTAGAAGGCATTGCCCGAAACCTGGACGCGCATATTGGCGATATCATAGCGCAACAGGCGATCTTCGATGATCTGGACGCTGTCGACGATATCGGTCGGCACCTTGAAATAGATGCCTGGTTCGGTGCGAACGTCGGTGATCTGGCCGAAGCGCATGACGATGGCCTGCTGGCGCTCGTCCACCACATAAAGCGACGAGAACAGCACGTAGATAGCAGCGACGATAAGCACGCCGATGACGATGAGACGGTTTTGCATGGCTTAGTTCCCCGTCGTCTGGTTGGTCGTCGCGGGGACGTTGGTTTTCGGGCCGGCCTTCAATTCAGGCAATGGGAGATAGGGAATAACGCCCTGCCCGCCTTCGCCCTTTTCGAGCAGGACCTTTTCGGATCCGCCCAGCACGTCTTCCATGGTCTCGAGGAACAGGCGCTTGCGCGTCACCTCGGGCGAGTTGACGTATTCGGCATAGACGGCGTTGAAGCGCTCGGCCTCACCGGTCGCTTCCTGCACCACGCGGTTGGTATAGGCGGCAGCATCTTCACGCAGCGCCGCAGCACGGCCACGGGCATTACCCAGCAGCGTATTGGCATAAGCGCGCGCTTCTTCCTGCAGGCGGGTCTCGTCCTGGCGGGCACGCTGCACTTCGTTGAAGGCATCGATGACTTCGGCTGGCGGACCAGCGTTTTCGATCAGCACCTGGCTGACATTGACGCCTAGGCCGTAGCTCTGGAGGATGCCCTGCGTGATCGAGAGAACTTCGGCCGAAACGCCGCTACGGTCATCGCTATAGATGTCCTGCGCGGGACGGCGGCCGACGACTTCGCGCATGGCGCTTTCGGCAGCGAAGCGCACCATGGATTCCTGGTCGCGCACGTTGAACAGATACTGCACCGGATCGTTGATCGCCCAGAACACCGAGAACTGGACGTTGACGATGTTCTGGTCGCCCGACAGCATCAGGCCTTCGTCAGAACTCGATGCATTCGTCCGAGAGCCGCTCGCATTGGCGACGCCGATCTGGGTTTGATTGACGGTGGTGACCACCCGCTCAACCGTTTCCATGGGCCACAGATGGAAATGCAGCCCCGGCATGGAAAGTTCAGGCTTGGGCTGGCCGAAGCGCAGCTCGACGCCAACTTCCTGCGGATCGATCGTGTAGATCGAGTTCAGCAGCCAGAAACCGATGACGACAACGACGCCGCCGATGATGGCCCAGCGTCCGCCGGGCAGACCGCCCTGGAACTGGTCGCGGCCGCGGTTGAGAATATCTTCGAGGTTGGGCGTCTTGCCCGGCCGGCGTGGCCCGCCACCACCGCCACCAGGGGCTTGGCCCCAGGGTCCGCCATTATTATTGCGGCCACCGTCGCCTCCGTTATTCTCCCACGGCATCGCGTCCCTTTCGGATGTTTTTTAAAGTCATTGCAGCCCTATATAGGGAAGGCTTCTCCGCCGATCAATGCGCACAGTCCTAACGCCGCTCGTACACTTTGACGCGGTAGGTGGCGCTGTCCTTGTCGGAGGGGGTAATCTCGGGCAGATCGACCACTGCCCACTCTTCAGGATGGATTGCGGGAAACCGCACATCCCCCTTCGGATGCAGGTCGATATGGCTGATATAGAGCCGGTCGGCCCGGTTCATCATCTGGGCATAAAGCTCGCCCCCGCCAATGATCATGATCTCGTCAACGCCATCAGCCGCCGCGATGTTTCGCGCCTCTGCCAGCGCCGCATCGATACTGGAAAACACCAGCGTGCCCTCAGGCTGGTAGTCCTCTTGCCGCGTCACGATGATATTGGTGCGCCCCGGTAACGGCTTGCCGACCGTGTCGAACTGCTTGCGTCCCATGACGATAGGCTTGCCCATGGTCATGCGCTTGAAATAGGCGAAATCGGACGGAATGCGCCAGGGTATCGTCTGGCTGGACCCGATCACCCCGTTCTCGGCGACACCGGCGATCATGGCGATCCGCACGCTCATGCGGCACCCAGCCGCAGCAGCGCATCACCCTCGACCCGCACCTTGGTCCATTCGTCCTGCATGACGCCGCCCTGCGATTTGTAGAACTCGATCGAGGGCTCGTTCCAGTCGAGCACCCACCACTCGAAGCGCCCCAACTTCTCGGTGACGCAGCGCCGCGCCAGATCGATCAGCAGCGCCTTGCCGATGCCCTTGCCGCGCAGTTCGGGATCGACATAGAGGTCTTCCAGCCAGATGCCGTGCCGCCCCTGGAACGTCGAATACGTATAGAACCAGAGGGCAAACCCGACCGGCCTGCCCTCCCATTCGGCGATTTCGCAGAACACTTTAGGCTCAGCGCCGAACAGGTCGCGGACGATATCCGCTTCGCTGGCCTTGGCCTCGTGCTCAAGCTTTTCATACGTGGCCAGCGCCAGAACGAACGCGACGATGGTCGCCGCGTCCCCCGCTACCGCAGGCCGGATCACCAGACTCATTGCTGCCAATCGTTCTTGACCAGCAACAGCACTTCCAGCTCGTTCTCATAGGGCGGCGACCAGTCGGTCGCGGTCATCTGGAACGTCGTCGGCCCGATCTTCTTGACGCCCTCGCCGCAGAACGACACCAGGTTGGCCTCGTCGCCCTTGTCCACCGTCAGCGAGAACTTGCCGATCGGGCCGAACCAGTTATTGCCGGTCGACCAGATGTAGGAAATCCAGCTTTCGGTGAATGGGTACTGCGTATAGCCGTCCGTGGTGGTGCCCTGCTTCTTGATGGCGGCGATCAGATCGTCATCGACGCAATATTTCTTCTGATAGGCGGCAAGCTGCTCGTTGGAATAGGTATCGTCGTCCGAGCTCTTCATGAAGGTGGCGATCACCGTGCCGCCGACGCTGGGCTTGTAGGTGTGAACCACGTCGGCGTCCTTGCCAGCCTCGAAGGTGGCTTCCCAGCTATAGGTTGAGCGCAGCGTCCACATCGGGGTCGTATCCACCTGTGGCCCGTTTCCGGCATCATATTCCATGGGAATGACCAGGCCCTCGCCGGTCAGCGTCGCCTTGTCGGCGTCCGACAGCGCGTTCAGCGCCGCGAGCGTTTCCTGGCCATAGGGCGCCAGTGGAATGCCCATTTTCTTCAGTTCTTCGGAATAGTCGATGTTGTTGGCGAACGCATATTGATGCAGCACCGCATCCACCGGCTTGCCGTTGAACGTGGTCTGGAAGCCAAAGATATTCTCGGGATCTTCGGTGGGAATACCCACCATGAAGTCGCCATCGCCGGTGATGTCGGGCATCGGGAACGCCACCAGGATATGCTGGTCCTGATCCGATTTGTTGTGGAACTTGTAGACCACCTTGACCTGCTCGGCGGAGATCGAGAGGTCTTCCGACGCCATCTCGATATCTTCATTGGTCACGAAGACCAGCCCGCCGGTGCCCAATTGGGCCGTGGTGTCGTTGGCCATAGCCGGCAGCGGCGCCAGTACCAGCGCACAGGCCAGCGCGTGAATCAGCTTCATCTCTTGTCTCTCCAAAGACGCAATAGGTTCAAGCGCTTCCCCCGGTCACCCGAATCTCATCCTCAGGAAGAAGCCCGGCATCGGCGCACCATCTAGCGCTTAATCGTCGGCACCTGAAAGATAGCTGAACCGAATAGCTAAACGGAGACCGCCGCCTTGATATGCGGCAGCGGATCATAGCCCTCGAACACGATATCCTCGAAGGTAAAGCCCTCGAGTTCGCTTACCGCCGGGTTCAGCACCAGCTTGGGCAGAGCCCGCGGCGTCCGCGTCAACTGTTCGCGCGCCTGATCGAAGTGGTTGGAATAGAGATGCACGTCGCCGAACGTGTGCACGAAATCGCCCACCTGCAGCCCGGTCACCTGTGCCACCATATGCGTCAGCAGCGCGTAGGAAGCGATGTTGAACGGCACGCCCAGGAAGGTGTCGGCCGAGCGCTGATAGAGCTGGCAGCTCAATTTGCCGTTGGCCACATAAAACTGGAACAGGCAGTGGCACGGCGGCAGCGCCATCTCGTCCACTTCCGCCGGGTTCCACGCCGAAACGATATGCCGGCGCGAATCCGGTTTGGTGCGGATCGAGTGCACGACGTTGGCGATCTGGTCGATATGCCCGCCATTCGGCCTTGGCCAGCTGCGCCATTGGGAGCCATAGACCGGCCCTAGGTCGCCATTCTCGTCGGCCCAAGAATCCCAGATCTTGACGCCGCGCTCTTGCAGCCAGCGCACATTGGTCTCGCCGCGCAGGAACCACAGCAGCTCATAGACGATCGATTTGATATGCAGCTTCTTGGTGGTCAGCAGCGGAAACCCCTGCGAGAGGTCGAACCGCATCTGGTACCCGAACAGCGAGCGCGTGCCCGTACCGGTCCGGTCACCCTTGTCGGTGCCATGTTCGAGAATGTCGGTGAGAAGCTTGAGATAGGGCTGCATGAGACCATCCTAATGTGATTCGGCCGCAGCCTCAGGCCGTTCCCACGGACTTTTCCATGAGCCGCGTCAGCAGGTCGATCTGCTCCTGCTGCTTGCCGATCAGCCGTTTGAGATCATCATTGCGCAACTGGTCGATCTTGTCGTGTAGCGCCATGATTTCGATCTCCGCCTTGAGATTGCACTCATAGTCATGGCCGGTCACCAGGCGATCCTTAGCTGCCTGCCGGTTCTGGCTCATCATGATCACCGGCGCCTGCACCGCCGCCAGCATCGACAGCAGCAGGTTGAGGAAGATGAACGGGTAAGGATCTGGCGCGCCGCCGCGCATGATCAGATTGTAGCCGACCCAGGCCAGCAACACGACGCCGAAGCTGATCAGGAAGGTCCATGAGCCGCCAAAAGAGGCGACGCCGTCTGCAAGGCGCTGCCCGAATGTCGATTTGTCGTCGAACACTTCGCTCGTATCGCGCGACAGCGCCTGTCTGCCGATCGCCTGCTTCAGCACCTGACGTTCGCGCTTGGTCAGCGCCTGCTCGCCCTTGCCCAGAAAGCGCTCGGCAGCGGTGATGAGTTTGTCGCTCGAAGTATCGGTCATGGCTGGCTCTCTTGGCTTGTCGCCACCAATCTACACCGATTTCATGGCTTTCGCCGCTATGACACCTTCGGCATATGACCGTGCGATGTCACAATTATCGCCCGGCACTATTTTCATCGCGCCCCGGCCCGCCTATATAGAAGCTGCTCGCAAGAGCTATGGCGATAAACTGTCATCGTAATAAACCTTTCGGACCCGGGGGCAGTACCCGGCGCCTCCACCATCTTCCCGCTCACGCGGGCAGCCAATGGGGGCGAAACAGGATCGACGAGGGCGTAAAGGGTGTGCTTTTGCTCGGTGAGGTACCACCGTTATCGGTCCAAAACTTATAGTTGCAAATGACAACCATAAGGCTCCAGTCGCTCTCGCCGCGTAAGCGGTGCTAGCATTGGGAAATTAAGTCCTCCACCCCTAGCCGGGTGACAGGCGGGGTCCGCAGGCACCTGGCAACAGAAGCCTGCACCTTCCCTTTTATTGCTCCGTGCGCCTTTGTTCTTGAAATCTCATGGAACGTAGGGCTGATATGGGTTCTTGCTGCGACGCGGACGCCTGCTCGCCGCGGCTTGGCTGCTAAACTGCAGCAAATTTGAACTTGGGACTTCCGTTTCGCCCCAATCGGGACGAAAAAGGGGGCCACGGGATTCTCCCCAAACGCCGGAAGGGCGCCTATGGCCGAAGATCTGATCCGCTACGACATTCTGGCACAGGAAGCGCTGCGCGGCGTCGTTCGCAAAGTGCTGTCAGAAGTCGCCAAGACAGGCCTACCGGGCGACCACCACTTTTTCATCTCCTTCATGACCCGCGCGCCGGGCGTTCGTATTTCCGAGAAACTGCTCGGTCAGTACGACAAGGAAATGACCATCGTCATTCAGAACCAGTATTGGGACCTCAAGGTCACTGAAACCGGGTTCGAGATCGGCCTCTCCTTCGACGGCCAGCCCGAATTGCTGGTCGTGCCCTTCTCCTCGATCAAGGGATTCTTCGATCCCTCCGTGCAGTTCGGCCTGCAATTCGACCCCGTTGGCGCCAAGGCCGACGATGAGGACGAAGACGACGGTGACGACCGCGAAGGCGCCGCCAACGGCGATAGCGCCGCCGCCGATGAAAAGCCTGGCGAAAAGGTCGTCAGCCTCGACGCGTTCCGCAAGAAGCCCTGATCAGGGTGCAGGCCGGCATAGCATGAATATGGAAAGACCCTGAGCGTTGGAAAAGCGCTCGCTTTCTATCGCGGGGCATCGCACCAGCATAGCGCTGGAGCCCGAATTCTGGGCTGCGCTTGATGCCATGGCCAAAGAAGCCGGCCAACCACTGGCCGCATTGATCCGCTCGATCGACGGCAGTCGTGCCACCACCAACTTGTCATCGGCGGTTAGATTGGCTGTGTTGGCTTGGTATCAGGGCAAGGTCCGGCAGAACTAAGCGCAGTAAATTTGCCGCAAGGCTGGGGAATAGCCCTCAGTCCACCCACCCCCACCGCCCTTCCCGCGGACTTGATCCGCGGGCCTCTCGCCGCTTGTGCCGTGGTGAGCGTGGCCCACGGGTCAAGCCCGTGGGAAGATGGTGCGTGGGATCGTTATGCAACGCCCCCTAGTTCAGCAGCATCCGTTAATTCAACGGCATCACGAACTGCCCCGGCGTCGATGCCGGCGGCAGACCCAAATCCAGTGGCCCCTGCAAAATCGGGTCACTCTGCGGATTGGGCGGCGTCTGCTGTTGCTGGAACCGCAAAGCCTCCGCCTCCGCCGCTTCCCGCGCGGCCACTTCTGCCGCCGCCTTGGCCGCTGCTTCCGCCGCAGCCTTGCGCTGGGCCGCGATCAGTTTGTTGCGCTCCTCGGCCGCGGCGCGCTGCCGTTCGGCGTCCGCCGCCTGCAATGCCTGTAGCCGATCCACCTCGATTTCGTTGGCCCGCATCTGCACCGCAGCCACAAAATTATCGAGGTTGAGACTGGTCACCGGTGCCGCCAGCGTACCGCTCACACGATTGCCGATAAGCGCCGTATCGGCGGTGACCAGATCGTTCGGATCGGTGAACCCGGAAGGGCTCATTACGAAATTGCCATCCAGCCCCAGCGTATCCAGGCGCACATTGAGATCGCCGCCCAGCTTGGCGCCATTGCCCTCAACCAAAAGATTGGTCATTCGCGCCACGCCCCCCGCGATGGTGAAGGCCCCATTGGCGGTCGGCGCGGTAAACTGCCCCTGCCCCAGCGATAGTCCGATCAGCGCAGCCAGCGCATCGCCATCGGTCTCCAGCACATCATTGAGCCCCGCGACCGTCGGGAACACCTTGGGATCAAGCTGCCGCACCGTCAGGTCATGCAGGGTGAAATTGCCCTCGCCCGACAGCACGCCCAGGATGCTGGCGATGCTGGCGCCGGTTCCCTCGATGCTGACGCCGCCGTCGAGCGTGCCACCCACCGCTTCGGCAACGGCAGGTGACACCACGTCGTCGAGATTGACTCCCGCCAGCGTCAGCCGCCCGGTCACCGATTTGTCGGGCAACGGCCCCGCGCAACACACAACGAGATCACCGCTGACCGTCCCCGCCCCGATGGCTGCCGACAGCCGTCCCAGCCGCAACTTCGTTTCGTCCCAGCTCAGATCGAACTTGGTGCCGGTTACTGTCGTCGTGCCCACCATCACCTTGGGCACCGTCACTGCCACCGATCCGCGGGTTTGCCGCGGCGCGTGTCCGGTATTGATCGGCCCATCCGGCCACACCCCACCGCCCGGCACCAGCGCCGAAGCGCCCATCACGCTGCCCGCCAGGCCGGCGATATCGACGCTGTCGACCGACATCGTACCGGCGATCACACTGGCGTCTCCCGTGCGCGATTGCGACAGGTCCCCCGAAAACCCGCTCGCGCCGGACTTGCCCACAATTTCGGTCAGCCGCGTCGCGCGGATGCCGTCAAAATCGAGCGCAGCATTAACCTCGGTGATCGGCAGGCTCAATCCATCAATGCCCACCAACTGCGCCACCCCGCCGCCATTGAGCGCCGTGCCATGCAGCGTGCCGGTCCCTTGCAGTTCGCCATTGCTCACCAGCAGCGTGCCCGAATAGCTCAGGCTCTGCGCGCCGACGCTGGCGGTAATCTGGCTGGTCAAGCTGTTGGACGGGGAACCCGAAAAGTTCAGGGCCACCAGCATCGAACCATCATCGCCGAACAGTTCAGCATCGCCAAAGCCCAATTGCCGGGTCAACGCCGCCGGATCGTTTGACTCCAGCGATCCATTCAAGCGCAACTGCCCGCTCAGTGCCTGCCCGACCCCGCCCGCCATCTGCGCCGTCGCATTGATCGCAGCGGTTCCCAGCGTGCCGCCCAAGGTCAGCGTTTGCCCGCCATTTTCCTCGACGGCGTCGAGATCGAAAATCACCTCGCCCGGCAGCGACAGCCCGACGAAATCGCGCCATGCCGCAGGCACCGCCCCGAGGTCGTACAGCGCCGCCAGCGCGGGCGCGTCACCCTTGTCCGCCTTGACGCGCCCCGAGCCCGAAAACTTCGGCTCGGCAAACGTGCCGGCCAGTTGCAGGGCAGCGTCCAGCCCGACGCCGCCAAAATCGACCGCCGATAGCCGGGTGAAACTCAGGCCGCTATTGCCCCACTGACCTTCGGCCGCCAGCCCTGCGCCAGCCTGTCCCAAGAGCGTTGCGCTCTTGGCCGATAGCGAAAAGCTGCCGCTGGGAAAGCTCACCGGGAACGACGGCTCGACCGCGATATTGGGCAGCAGTGCGCCCAAAACGGCGCTGTCGCCGGGATTGAGATCGTCGAAATGTCCCACCACATCGAGTCGCTTTTCAGCGCCAAAACCCACGCGCAATTCAACCGCATGGCTCTTGCCATTCAGCGTCAGCGTCCCTTGGCTCAGCCCCAAAGCGTCGCCCATCAACAACACCTTGGCATCCAGCGAACCGGGCACATTGAGCAGGCGATTTGCCTCATCGGGCTTGCGCCACAGCCGCGCCAGCGCATCCAGCCGCTGCGTCGTCACCGAGGCCTGGCCGTTAAACGCCGGCTTGCCGTTCTGCGCCTGCAGCACGCCACTGGCGCGCATGGCGGCCTCACCCGGCAATTGCGCGGTAAACTGCTCGACCTGCCAAACCTTGCCATCGGTGCTGGCATCCATGCGCACGTCGCGCAGCGCGAAGCCGCGTAGGCCCACCTCGGCCAGGTCCACCCCAATCCGTCCGGGCAGCGGCGGAATCATTGGCGCGGGAAATTCCGACAGCATCCGCACGAACTCGTACGGCAAAAGTGTCGGGTCTTCCTTGGCGTCGCGCGGCGGCAGGGTGAAGACGCCGCCCGAGATCACCGCATCGAAACTGCGGCGGGTGCCCAGTTGCACGCTGGCCGCACCCGTTAACCGCATACCGGCTCGGTTCTCATCGGGCTGCAGCGTATAGGATGAAAACACAATCCGGTCGGTCGAGGCGGCCACTTGCGCCTCCAGCACCAGGTCGCCGCGAATATCATCGGCGGTCTCGCCCACCGGCGGCTTCTGCCGCAGGCTCAGCCTGCCGTCGAATTTCGGCGCCATACCGGCCTCGAGCTGCCCCTCCGCCGAGATTGAGGCGCCGCCATCAACCGCCGTTATGCTGGCCGTCAGCCGGCTATAGCCATCGGCATCGACCGCCGCCGAATTGACGCGGATGCCATAGCGGCCGCTATTGATCGTGGCACTGCCCTGGAATTGATACGGCCCCGAAAAGCTGTCCAGCCCCAATTCGCCGTCGACGTCGCTGGCGACCAGGTTCTGCGCGGCCCGCGTATCGGCCAGCCGGATCGTGCCGTCGACAACCGTCGCCTGCTTCAACGCAACGCTGCCCTTGCCGCCCTCGCCGAACGTTATGCCGCTGCCGAACAGCCCGCTTTCGTCGATCGCCACATCGAACACCGGCTGGCGCAGCACCAGATGGGTGACGTTGTAATCGTCGCGCAAAAACTCCAGCAGCGAAAAATCGGCCTCCACCGTGCCGATCGTCGCCGCCGGATCAGTCGGCGGTCCCACCAGCACATCGGAAAAGCTCAAGCGCGGCTGCGGCAGCAGGCTGAATTCGATATCGCCGCGAATGACCACCTCGGCACCAAGCAACCCGGACGCCAGCGCCTCCATGCGCTCGCGATAATCGCTCCATTGCACGAACCGCGGCACAATGAATGCCGCCGCGAGCACAAGAATCGCCAGCATGCCGATGATGATGTAAATGCGATTGAGCACTTGGGTTTCGCCCGGGTTCGTCGCGGTGAGTTTAGGCAAGTCAGGCTGCCACGCAAGTGCGTGATTGCTTTGTATTATCGGCAAGAATCTGGCCTTCGGCGGCCTCTTCTATCACGCTTGCGTCAAGCGCCACGCTTTAAGCTCAAAAGCGCCCATATATCGGCCTCGCCATATACATGGGGCGCCCCGCTGCCTATATTGCAAACGAGAACAAAAAGAGATTCGTCAAGCCGCATGACCGCCGATGCCAACAGAATGGAACGCCCCGCCGCTGGCTCGATCACGAGCCAGTTCAAACGTGCGCCGGCGCCCGACTACCTGAGCGGCCTCAACGATGAGCAGCGCGACGCAGTTGTGTCCATCGACGGGCCGCTGCTCGTTCTGGCTGGCGCAGGCACCGGCAAGACGCGCGTCTTGACCACGCGGATCGCTCATATCATCAATACCAATCGCGCCTGGCCGTCCCAAATTCTTTCGGTGACCTTCACCAACAAGGCCGCCCGGGAAATGAAAGAGCGCATCGAAAAACTCGTGCCGCGCCTTGAGAGCATGCCCTGGATGGGCACCTTCCATTCCATCGGCGCGCGTATTCTGAGGGCTCACGCCGAACTTGTCGGCCTGAAGTCGACCTTCACCATTCTCGATACCGACGACCAGATTCGCCTCATCAAGCAATTGCTGGAAGCCGACAATATCGATGAGAAGCGGTGGCCTGCCAAGCTCTTCGCCTCCATGATGGACGGCTGGAAGAACAAGGGCCTGCTGCCAAAGGATGTGTCGCCGGCCGATAGTGGCAGCTACGCAAATGGCCGCGGCTCCAAGCTCTATGCCGATTATCAGGCCCGCCTGAAATCGCTCAACGCCGCCGATTTCGGCGACCTGCTGCTCGAATGCATCCGCCTGTTCAAGGAAAATCCGGATGTGTTGGCCGAATACCACCGCAAGTTCAAATACATGCTGGTGGACGAATACCAGGACAGCAATGTTGCCCAATATCTCTGGCTGCGCCTGCTGGCCTCCGGCAAGCCCGCGTCCGAAGCCAATATCTGCGTCGTCGGCGACGACGATCAGTCGATCTACGGCTGGCGCGGCGCCGAAGTCGACAATATCCTGCGCTTCGAAAAGGATTTTCCCGGCGCCAAGGTGATCAAGCTGGAGCGCAACTACCGCTCCACGGCCAATATCCTCAAGGCCGCAGCACACCTGATAGCGCACAACGAGTCCCGCCTCGGTAAGACCCTGCAGACCGATGTCGGGGAAAATGGGGAACTCGTGCAGGTCACTCAGGTGTCGGACAGTGACGGCGAAGCGCGCAACGTCGGAGAGGACATTGAGCAACGCCAGCGAGAGGGTGACGCGCTCAACTCTATTGCGATTCTTGTCAGAGCCTCGCACCAGATGCGCGCCTTTGAGGAGCGTTTCATTACACTGGGCCTGAATTACAGAGTCATTGGAGGCCCGCGCTTTTACGAGCGCAAGGAAATCCGCGATGCCCTGGCATATCTTCGCCTTGTCGCCCAGCCTGCCGACGACTTGGCCTTTGAGCGCATCATCAACACGCCCAAGCGCGGTATCGGCGATACTACGGTCAAGATGCTCATGCAGGCAGCGCGGCATCGGGACATACCCATGCTTTCCGCCACCCGCATGCTGCTCGAAACAGATGAACTCAAAGCTAAGCAGCGTACCACTTTGCGCAGCGTTATCGGCCAGTTCGACGATTGGGCTTTCCGCTCCCAAACACTAAAGCCTTTCGAATTGGTCGAGCATATCCTGGAAGAGAGCGGCTACATTGATATGCTCACCGCCGAAAAGTCGCTTGAGGCTGACGGCCGCAAAGAAAACCTTAAGGAACTCAGCCGCGCGATGGAGGAGTTTGACACCCTCGGAAGCTTCCTCGAACATATTTCGCTGGTGATGGACCGGGGCAGTGCAGACGAGGCCGATGCAGTCTCAATCATGACGTTGCATTCGGCCAAGGGGTTGGAGTTCGACACGGTCTTCCTGCCAGGGTGGGAAGAAGGTCTGTTCCCCAGCCAGCGCACCATGGACGAGTCCGGCACAGCAGGTGTCGAAGAAGAGCGTCGACTTGCCTATGTCGGACTAACCAGGGCGCGGAAGCGCATTAGGGTATCTTTCGCGCAGAATCGATGGACACCAGGCCGTCAGGCCACCCAGTTCAACCTTCCTTCTCGCTTCGTTGATGAACTTCCTAAGGACGCAGTGGAGACCAAGGATCTTGGCTCTGCCTATGGTGGTTACGGCTATGGCGGCGGTGGCAGCGGGGGTGCTTACTCGCGCTTCAACAAGGCCGACCCGTTCGAAAGCGTCTACGAAACCCCCGGCTGGCAACGCGCCCGCGCCCAGCAAGGCGCCCGCAAGGGCGGCGGTCCGCTGACCATCGACGGCGACCTCGTCGCCCGCTCCGTCGATCTCGGCGGCGACCGTTCCGCCTTCGCCTTCGGCGACCGCGTCTTCCACCTCAAGTTCGGCTACGGCGCCATCTCGGGCATCGAGGGCAACAAACTGACCATCGATTTCGAAAAAGCCGGTCGCAAAAAGGTATTGGATAGTTTTATCAAGAAGGGGTGAGGTCGTACGCTCGGCGACCTGAAGAGCTTGATGAACAAACCCGTCAAAATCATCATCATTATCGCCGTCCTTGCCTTGGTCGCCGTAGGCGCCTGGCGCGCGACCAGCTTTTTCAGCGGCGTGTTCGATGATCTGTTCGCGCAATCGCGCGCAGTGGCCGCGCTGTCCGACAAGGCCGCGACTGCCATCGTTGCCGATTGGGACCCGCAATCGCTAAAGGCTTTGGCCACGCCGGACTATTTCGCTGCCCAGGAGCAAGCCGGTTTCGCCGCCTGGAAGACCTACCAACTTCTCGGTAAGCCGGTCACGCTCAAGCCCTGCACCGTGCCGTCGCTCAACATCACCAATGGCCGCGGCACGGCATCCGCCAGTTGCGCAGCAACATTCCCCAGCGGCGACGGGGCTATCAGCTTCGATTACAACAACGACGGCGGCGAGTGGAAAATCGCCGGGTTCAAAGTCGCATTCTGACTGCTTCGAAAGGCCGACTATGATCATCACCACCACGCCGACAGTCGAAGGCCGCCCGATCCGCGATTATCTCGGCATCGTCACCGGCGAAGTCATCGTCGGCGCCAATATCTTCAAGGATCTGTTCGCCGGCATTCGCGACATCGTCGGCGGCCGCGCCGGCGCCTATGAATCCACCCTGCGCGATGCCCGCCTCCAAGCCTTCCGCGAACTCGAAGAGGAAGCCCGAAGCCGTGGCGCCGATGCCGTGGTCGCCATCGACATCGACTACGAAGTCGTCGGCCAGGGCGGCTCGATGCTGATGGTCTCGGTATCGGGGACGGCAGTGAAGCTCTAGCCCCGCTCTATAATCCGATCCCGCCCAATGGCTCGGTCTCGAACCGCTCGCCGAAACCCACAATGATGGGACGCGCCTTGGCGATCGTGGCCTGCACATGCGGCAATTGCAGCGATGCCTGGTGCTTCTCGGTGTCCGTCCAGACCTCGGTGATCCAGATGCCATCCTCCGAGGCAGGATCGCGCGCGACGATATAGCTGAGGCAACCCGGCATGGTGTCGTGGTCGTCGAGCAGGATCGCCAAAAGGTCCTCGCGCCTGCCCGGCGCCGCCAGCATTTTCCCGATCAGGCCATACATGGTATTTTCCCCTTCAACCCTTTATGAGCACAGACGACCTCAATACCGGAACCGCCCATGCCCGTCGATCAGCTCTCCGCCCCGCTCACCAAGGACCAGGCCTATGCGCTGGTCGATGCCGTCATGGAGCGTGACGACCTGGCGCTGACCGCCTCGGCGCATGAGAATGAAGCGACCGGCGAATGGTTCTTCGAGGCCGCCTGCGACAGCCCGCCGGACATCGAGGCCTTTGTCGAACTTGCACGCCAAACCCTTGGCGGCGTCGTTGAATTTTCCGTGGCGCCCCTCGACCCGGAAATCAACTGGGTCGCAAAATCACTCGAAGGCCTGCCCCCGGTGATCGCCGGCGGCTTTTACGTCTATGGCAGCCACGAAACCGGCCCCATCCCCTCCGGCCTCACCGCCATGCGGATCGACGCCGCCCAGGCCTTCGGCACCGGCCATCACGAAACGACCACCGGGTGCCTCGAAGCCATCGACCGCCTGCTCAAGCGCAAGAAGCCGCGCGTCATGATCGATGTCGGCACCGGCACCGGCGTGCTCGCCATCGCGCTAGCCAAACGCCTGCACACGCCCGTCATCGCCAGCGACATCGATCCGATTTCGGTCAAGACCACGGTAGACAATGCCGCCCAGAACGGCGTCGGCAAATTCATCATCCCTGTGGAAGCCACCGGCCTAAACCACCGCACCATCGCCCAGAATGCGCCCTATGACTTGGTGGTCGCCAACATCCTGGCCGGCCCGCTGACCGCCCTCGCCCCGGCCATGGGCCGCATCGTCGAGCGCGGCGCCACCATCATTCTCTCGGGCATTCTCGAGCGCCAAGCGCCGGGCGTCATCTCCGCCTATGCTTTGCAAGGCATGGTGCTAACGCAAAAGCTGCAGCGCAAGGACTGGACCACCTTGATGCTGGAAAAGCGCTGAACCTCTTCCGTCAGGTGGGCACCATTTGTGTGCCGATATTCAGGTCAGGCCGAGTCGAAAGAGGTAGCCGCCGAGAACCGGAGCGGAGCGTACGTTCTGTACGTGAGCACCGGAAGCGCAGGCGGGTGCCTCTTGCAGACCGGCCTCACCTGAATTGCGGCGCACAAAAGCAAAATCCCCGAAGCAAGCTCCGGGGATCATCAGATCGTCAGCAGTAAACTGCAGCGGCCTTACGGGCGCTTGGTAAATGCGCCGATCAGCTGGTGCTGCATGCGATAGCTGACCTGGCGGCTCGACTCACGGCCACGGGCGTCGATAACGGAACCCAGGGCCTTGCGGAAATCGTTCTTGCTCTCAGTCATTTCAGTCTCCATGCGCGGTGTCGGTTGTCTGTTGCCCCCGACACGAACTATTTAGGGTAAGTCGAAACCTTTGGTTAGGCCTCCGCTGACACAGCAGCCATGCCGGCGACGCAAACCCCGTTACCGCTTCATTAATTTGCCGTTCAGACTGGCGTTCGCCAGCGCCATGATTAAGATTGCACCAAAAGCCGCCTACCCGGCATCAGGACGCAAATAATGACCGCCCAGACCTTCGCTCCCACCGTCTTTCAGAGCTTTGAAGAAAAAGCCGATCCGAAAAACGTCGCTCCCCGGCTTTCCGCGCTGCGGGGCGAATTGACCAAAGCCGGGCTGGACGCATTCCTCATTCCGCGCGCCGATGCCCATCGCGGCGAATCGGTGCCGCCCGGCGAAGCGCGCCTCGCCTACGTCACCGGCTTCACCGGCTCGGCCGGCATTGCCATCGTGGGATCGAAAAAGGCTGGCCTGTTCGTCGATAGCCGCTACACGCTGCAGGCACCGGCCCAGACCGATACCAAGAAGATCACCGTCCACGAATTTCTCCAGACCGGTATTTCCGACGAGGTCGCCGCCTATGTCCCCAAGGGCGGCCGCATTGGCTTTGATCCCTGGCTGCATACGCCGGGCGAAATCCGCGACCTTTCCAATCGACTCGGCAGCCGTGCCACTTTGGTGCCTAGCGAAAACTTCGTCGACCGTATCTGGCCCGATCGTCCGGCCCCGCCCGCTTCCACCATTGAACTGCTCGGGCATAATCGCGCCGGCAAGACCCCGGCCGACAAGCTGGCCGAACTGCAGGCCAGCCTCGCTGCCGATCAGGCCGATGCCGCCGTGCTCACCCTGCCCGAATCGATCAACTGGCTGCTCAACATCCGCGGCCGCGACGTGCCCAATACACCCTTCGTGCTGGGCTATGCCGTTGTGCCCAAATCCGGCCTGCCCACCCTGTTCCTCGATGGTGGCCGCATCACACCCGAGCTGACCCGCGCGCTCGACGGTATCGCCAAACTCGCCAAGACCAGCACGCTCGAAGCTGCCCTCGCCCGCCTCGGCAAGGGCGCCAAGGCTGTGCTGATCGATCCCGCCAGCGCGCCCGAGGCGGTTGCCGCGACCTTGCGCATGGCCGGCGCCAAGCTGATCGAAAAGCGCGATCCGGTGCTCTTGCCCAAATCGCGCAAGAACGGCGCCGAACTCGCCGGCATGCGCGAGGCCCACAAGCTGGACGGCGTCGCCCTCGCCAAATTCCTCGCCTGGTTTGATGACAATGCCCCCTCGGGCACTCTCACCGAAATCGGCATCGTCACCGCGCTCGAAGCCTTCCGCCGCGAGGAAGAAACCTGCGTCGATGCCAGTTTCGATACCATTTCGGGCGCCGGCGCTAATGGCGCCATCGTGCATTACCGCGTCACCACCAAGACCGATCGGACCCTGGCCGCCGGCGAAATCATGCTGCTCGATTCGGGCGCGCAATACCTCGCCGGCACCACCGACATCACCCGCACCATGTCGACCGGCTCATCGACGCCGGAACAGCGCGACCGCTTCACCCGCGTGCTCAAGGGCATGATCGCCATTTCGACCGCCCGCTTCCCCAAGGGCACATCAGGCGCGCAGATCGACGTGCTCGCCCGTCAGTTCCTCTGGCAGGCCGGCGTCACCTACAATCACGGCACCGGCCACGGCGTCGGCGCATTCCTGTCGGTACACGAAGGCCCCACCGGCATCGCCCCGCGCTACACCTTGCCGCTCGAAGCCGGCAGCGTGCTCTCCAACGAGCCCGGCTATTACAAGACCGGCGAATACGGCATCCGCATCGAAAACCTGATCGTCATCCACGACAGCGCCATGGCGCCCGGTTTTTTCGATTTCGAAACCCTGACCCTGGCGCCTATCGACACCCGCCTGATTGACAAGACCCTGCTGACCGACGCTGAACGCGACTGGCTCAATGCCTACCACCAGCGCGTGCTCAAGGAGATCGGCCCGCTGGTGAAGGGCAAGGTCAAGGACTGGCTGAAGCAGGCAACCGCCGCGATCTAGCGGTACAAGGGGGCTTTTGAGCCCCCCTTCGTTATCCTCAATCAGTATGTGCCAGCGTAAAAATCTCGCTCAGCCGGTATTCGTTGCCGGGCGTCTTGGATTCGACATCGTCGATTTTCCAGCCACCGTCTTCCTTCACCAAGTCGTAGCTCAGCGTCCGCTCTTCGCCAAAATTCTTGAAGCTCACGTCCGCCGACGCATAATCGCCAGCAATTCCGGCGGCGCCAATCTGCAAATCTGTAATTTGCCAGTCCTGCCCGTCAATGAACGGATCGAAGTCCAGTGCGCCGCTATCCCCCTCCGGGGTCGTTTGGGCATCAGCGTCGTACAGCGCTTGCAGCCCGGCGGACCTGAACTCGCCCTCATCGCTGAAATCCGTGTCGGCGGCGAGATAGCGCGCATAAAATGCCTGCAGTAGCGCGTCGGGCGTATCATAGGGCTGTGCAGCCACAATCCCGGTGAACGCCAGAACGAAGCCGGCGGCAAGAACAGCAAGACGCATGGAAGTCCTCCATAGTGAAGCGTGAGCGCCGGCGCGGCTCGAAGGCAGCACCGGCGCAAAAGTTCTAGTTGAACCAGAAGGCGTAGCCCAGCCACTGATCGCCGAATACCTTGTTGGCCTCGGCAAAACTTTCGGCGCTCGCCACCGGACCGTCCTTAAGGAAGGGAACGGCACCAAGGCCAGTCAGGATCATCACGAAATCGGTCTCGGTTGCGGTTTCGAAATAGGCCTTGAGATCAAAGCCCTGCTTGAAGCGCCAATGCGGCACCAGCAATTCGCCATTGAGAATCTGGTCGGCCGTATCCAGCGTCGCCATCCAGGCTTTGACCGTTGCTTCGTCCACCTTGGCGTCCTTGCTCAGCGGCGTCTGGCTCGGTGAGGGCACCAGTTCGTGGTCGTCATCGGTCTCGGCCAGGATCGCGTCCCAGTTCTTGCGCGACAGGGCCGTGATCGACAGCAACCGGTCACGCACGCCGGCCAACCGCGCCTTATCGATTACCGGGAAATCGAGCGTATGGATTGCCGCGACGACGTCGGCGATCGACGCGTCGGTCTGTGGGTCCATCGCCAGCGTACCATTGCTCGCGTCCTGCATCGGCAGTCCGGATTTGGGGAAGAGACGATGGAAATAAGCATCCACCAGACCGTGGAAGTCATGCGCCAAGAGGAAATCGGCATGGGCCGCAATCACTTGGGTATAGCCCGCGAACCAGATCGCATCGGCACGATCGAAGCCGATCTCGAATTTCTGCTCAGCCGGCGTCTCTCCGCCCTTCTTCTTGCCGCTTGGCGGCAGCCCATCTGGGTAGGGAATATCGGCCCAACCGAACGCCGGTCCTAGCAGATCGCCCAGCGTCTCGCCAGGCTCGGCGGTGCCATCCCCATTCGCGTCGAAGCGGAATTTCAGCGGCTCCAGCGCCACCACATAGCCAGTCTCGCCGGCCGTTTCGAACAGGGCCTCGCCCGCGTCCATGCTGGTCACCAGGTCCTGCAGCAGCGTGCGGAACTTCTCATAGGTAATCGGTTCGGGATTTGGATTGGCCGGCACGCCCTGCCCGCTGGGGCCAATCATGCCAAGGACGCCCAACACTCCGGTGTCCGGGAGCGTCGCGCCATAACGGTACAAATCCCGCGACACCCCCTGCAGCCCATCGACAAAGGTCAGCATGCCAGCGGCGAACTTGGCCTCCGGGTCACCCGCCTCGGCCAGCGGCGTTACCGCCGCCAGTCCCTCGGCAATCGTGCCCTCGTAAAGGTGGGCGCGCAGCAGGTCGCCTGCCTCCCCCGCTTGCGCCAATCCAGGCAACATCAGTGATGCGGCGGCCAGTCCGGCCGCCCAAAGCTTCAAGCCCATCGTCTCTCCCTGCGGCCCCTCGGCCGGCTATTTGGCGATCAACGCGAACCAATCGTCCTCGCTGATCACCTGCACGCCCAGGTCTTCGGCTTTCTTGAGCTTCGAGCCGGCTCCTGGTCCCGCCACCAGGATATCCGTCTGCGCAGAAACCGACCCCGCGACCTTGGCGCCATGCCGCTCGGCCATAGCCTTGGCTTCAGATCGTGTCATTTTTTCGAGAGATCCGGTGAACACCACCGTTTTGCCCGCCACCACGCTATCGGCCGAAACGCTGAGTACATAGGCCTTGGGATGCACCTGCCGGAGCAGCGCCTCAATGACGTCGTCATTGCGCTGATTGCCGAAGAAATCGATCAGCGCCTCGATCACCGTATCGCCAATGCCGTCGACATCAGGGAACACGCTATGCGGATCGTCGGCATGGGCGGCCGTCTCCTTGCCGACCCGGATCAGCTCTTCCATGGTCGAAAAAGTCCGCGCGAGTACAGCCGCCGTGGTCTCCCCGATATGACGGATACCCAAAGCGAAGATGAAGCGGTCCAGTTCCGGCTCGCGCCGCGCATCGATGGCGTTGAACAGCTTTTCCAGCCCCTCGTAATTGCGGTCCTCGACCCCACGCACATTTTTTCGGGCTTTGCCGGAGGCCTCCTCGCGCAATTTAGCCTGGGCCTCGCGCCGCGCACCAAGCGCCGCCTGCACCTCGGCGCGCCGGTCCTTGAGCGTAAAGATATCGGCGGCAGTCTTGATCAGGCCGGCATTGAAGAACAGGTCAATATTCTCGGCCCCCAACCCCTCGATATCCATCGCCCCGCGCGACACGAAGTGCCGCAGCCGCTCCACCGCCTGCGCCGCGCAAACCAGTTCCCCGGTGCAGCGCCGCCGCGAGTCTTCCTTGCCGGTCTTGGGGTTTATCTCGCGCGTTGCCGGCGATTTACAGATTGGGCACTCATGCGGAAACTCGTACGGCACCGCGTCCGCCGGCCGCTTCTCCAACACCACCCGCACGATCTGCGGAATGACGTCGCCAGCCCGTTGGATCACCACCGTGTCGCCGATGCGCACGTCAATAGGCTCATCGCCACGGATCGGCCGCCCGGTACTGTCAAAACCCTTGATATAATCCTCGTTGTGCAGCGTCACATTTTCGACCACTACGCCGCCCACGGTCACCGGGGCAAGCCGCGCCACCGGCGCCAGCGTGCCGGTGCGACCCACCTGGATATCGATGCGCTTGACCACTGTCGTCGCTTGTTCGGCCGGGAATTTATGCGCAATCGCCCAGCGCGGCTCCCCGGTGACAAAACCCCACCGCTGCTGCAGATCAAGCCGGTCGACCTTGTAGACCACGCCGTCGATGTCGTAGCCCAGCGACGAGCGCTGAGCCTCGATCAGCCGATACTGCGCCACCAGCTCCTCAACCGATTTCGCCCGCACCATCAGCGGGCTGACCTTGAAGCCCCATTCGGCAAATTTCTGCACGGCATCGTATTGCGTATCGGCGGGCTCCGCGCTGCTCTGCCCCCAGGCATAGGCAAAGAACCGCAAATTGCGGCTGGCCGTGACCGAGGCATCCTTTTGCCGCAGCGAGCCCGCCGCAGTATTGCGCGGATTGACATAATCCTGCCCGCCCGCCGCTGCCGAACGCGCCTTGAGCGCCTGGAACTCCGCATAGGTCATATAGACCTCGCCGCGAATTTCGATGCTGTCGGGCCAGCCGGTGCCGGCAAGCTTGGCCGGAATATCGGCGATGGTCCTCAGGTTCGCGGTAATGTCCTCCCCCACCGTGCCATCGCCACGCGTCGCGCCCTGTACGAACACGCCATTCTCGTAGCGCAGCGAAGCCGACAGGCCATCGATCTTGGGCTCAGCCGTGAAAACGAGCTCCAGTTCCTTATCCCGCTCGAAGAACCGATGTCCGCGCTGGATGAAATCGACCACGTCCTGGTCGGTATAGGCCTTGGCGAGGCTCAGCATCGGCACGGCGTGCCGCACCTTGGCAAAGCCCTCCGCGGGCGGCGCGCCAACCGCCAGCGACGGGCTATCCACCCGCACCAGCCCCGGAAACGCCTCCTCGATCGCGTCATTGCGGCGCCGCATGGCGTCGTAGTCCGCGTCGGTTATCTCAGGCGCATCATTCTGGTGATAGGCGACGTCTGCCGCCGCGATCGCCTCGGCAAGGCGTGCCAATTCGGCCTCGGCCTCGGCTTCGATAAGATCGTCGATGGATTTGCTAGACAGGTCGGTCATGGAATTACTCGATGCTTCCCCGAACAACTAAACCATGTAGCCGCCTGCCAGAAGCCCCCTCACCCCGCCTCCGCTTCGCTCGGCCACCCTCTCCCCGACGGGGAGAGGAATTCTGCCAGCTCAGTGTCCCCTTTTCTTCTCCCCATCGGGGAGGAGGTGGCGCGCAGCGCCGGATGAGCGGGATTCGACACCGAACCTAAGCTTGATTGGAGGAGACACCCCTTCTGAGGGCCACCAGCAACAAGAAGATTAGTGCACTTCGCTTAACAGCTTACTGGCCGCGGCCCGCGCCTCAGCCGTGACCTCCGCCCCCGATAGCATGCGTGCCACTTCTTCGCGCCGCGCCGGCTTGTCGAGCGGCTTGACGTGAGTGCGCATGAAAGCGCCCTCGTCCACCATCTGCTTTTCAATAAGCAGATGCCGTTGCGCCCGCGCGGCCACTTGCGGCGCGTGGGTCACCGCCAGCACCTGCACCTTGCCGGCCAGTCTCGCCAAGCGCCGCCCGATGGCATCGGCCACGGCGCCACCGACGCCAGTGTCGATTTCGTCGAAGATCAGCACCGGCGCCGAACCACGATCGGCCAGCACCACCTTCAGTGCCAACAGGAACCGGCTCAGTTCGCCACCCGACGCGACCTTGAGCAGTGGTCCAGCCATGGTCCCTGGATTGGTCTGGACGTGGAAGGCGATCTGGTCGAACCCGCTGGCCGCGATCCGGCTGTCATCGATCTGGTGGTCCACAATGAATTTGGCCGCACCCAGCTTCAAATCCGGCAGTTCCGCGCCCACGGCTTCGCCCAAAGCCGCCGCCGCCTTGGCGCGCCCGGCACTCAACGTGCCCGCGAGCGCCGAATAGTCAGCCAGCGCCTTAGCCGCCGCATGCTTGAGAGCCGCCAGCCTCGTCTCCCCGCTTTGCAGCGTTTCCAGGTCACCAGCATACTTCTTCAAAATTGCCGGTAGTTCGTCGCACACCGTCTGGTGCTTGCGCGCAGCCGCCCGCAATGCGAACAGCCGCTCCTCGACATTCTCAAGCTCGGACGGATCATAAGCCATCTCGCGCTTGAGCGCTTCCAGCGTATCCGAAGTGTGATCCAGCGCGATCAATGACGCGTCCAGCGCATCGACGATCGGCTGGAACAGCGTTGCCCCACTATCGATCTTGCGCAGCAACCGCCGCATCAGGCTCGACAAAGCCGGGGCGGGCGCCGACGGTCCGTTAAGGATATCGTCGGTTTCCTTGACGTCGGAGACGGAGCGCTCGATCTGCTGCAGGTGCTGGCGCCGCTCGGCCAGTTCCTCCTCCTCGCCGACTGTCGCACCGAGCTTGGACAGTTCCTCCACCGCGTGGCGTGCATAGTCCTCTTGCGCCAACGCCTCGGCCACCAGGGCCTTCTGCGCAGTCACCGCGTCCTGCGCATCGGTCAACGCCGCCCAGGCTTCGCGCACCGCGGAGGCCTGCCCTTCGAGCACGCCAAACGTATCCAGCGAGGAGCGATGCGTGGCGGCGTCCACCAGCGCCCGGTCGTCATGCTGGCCGTGAATTTCCACTATCTGGCTGCCAACCCGCTGCAGCAGCGCCGCCGATACCGGCTGGTCGTTGATGAACGCCCGCGTCCGCCCATCGGGATATTGCACGCGCCGCAGGATCACATCCTCGTCGTCGGGAATGGCGTTATCGCGCAATGCCGCGCGGGCCGGATGATCCTTGGCCAGTTGCAGCACTGCCACAACCTGCCCGCTATCGCAGCCGGCCCGCACCAGAGAGGCGTCGCCGCGTCCGCCCAGCGCCAGCGTCAGCGCATCAAGCAGGATCGACTTGCCCGCGCCGGTCTCGCCGGTCAGCACGGTCATGCCGCCGTCCAGCGCCAAGTCGAGCTGATCGATCAGGACAATATTGCGAACCGAAAGCGTATTGAGCATGGCGTGACTGTTCCCGAACTCTCACCTGGCGCCTTGGTCCAAAGCGCCCTGCCCACCCCGCATTGCCTAGCCGGACTCAGCCGGCAACAAACGAACGGGGCGCGCCAGCAAGCTAGCGCACCCCGGAACAAACAAGCAACAGAATTCTAGATTACTTCTTGAAGCCAGCCATCCAGCTACCGTCATTCATCGCCGGCGCTAGCCCCTGCTTGCCCAACAGGTCGAATGCTTCCTTATACCAGTCGCTCGACGGATAGTTGTGGCCCAGCACTGCCGCGGCGGTCTTGGCCTCGTTGGTCAGACCCAGTAGCAAGTAGCCCTCGGTCAGGCGATACAGCGCTTCCTCGATATGGGTCGAAGTCTGCCACTGCTCCACCACGACGCGGAAACGATTGATGGCGGCGGTATACTGGCCATTGCCAAGATAATACCGGCCCACCGACATTTCCTTGCCAGCCAACTGATCATAGGCAACCAGCAGCTTTTCCTTGGCGTCGTCGGCATATTCCGACTTCGGATAGTTCGAAATCAGCAGGTTATAGGTGTCGATCGAATCGCGCGACAATTGCTGGTCGCGTGTGATGTCCTTGATCTGGCCAAAGTACGAGGTGGCCTTGAGATAGAGCACATAGGGCACGTCCTTGCCGGACGGATAAACCGCCAGGTACCGGTCGGCCGCCAGAATCGCTTCTGGATATCCGCCGATGCGATAGTTCGCATAGACTTCCATCAGCTTGGCTTTTTCGGTGATCGGATCGCGCGGATGCTGGCGTTCCAGCGTCTTGAGCGTATCGATCGCCGTCATGTAGCGCTGCTTGTCCATATTATCGAGCGCGCTCTGATACAGAGCCGCGGCCGGAATAATCGGCTCTTCCTTGATCTTGGGCGGACCGAAAAGGTTGAACCCCGAGCAGCCTGCCAGCGCCAGGACCAGCAGGCCCATCGTCAGAAACCGGGCGGCCCGGCTGGTGTAACCACCAATTGCATCAACTGTCACGAACTGCCCCGTCCTCATAAGAACCGCATATGGGCTGCGGCCTAAAGTTCAATTGGATCAAAACTGTGGCCGCGCCATGACGCTCGATCAGCCAACCGAGCGCAGATAGTGACGGATCTCCAAGCCTTCTGGCTGGTCATCGAAACTATCGAACTCCAGCGGCAGATCCTCGGCATTCACTATTTCATAGTTGGCATCGCTGGAAAAGAGACCACTCAGGACATGGGCATTCAGGGCATGGCCGCCCTTGTACGAGCGGAACCGGCCCCAGATCGGCAGCCCGCCGAGCGACAGATCGCCGATCGCATCGAGCAGTTTGTGGCGCACGAATTCATCCTCGTAGCGCAATCCGCCCGGATTGAGGATGCGGTCCTCATGCACGGTGATCGAATTGTCGAGGCTGGAACCCAGCGCATAGCCGGCCTGGCGCAGCGCCTTGGCGTCGCGAACGAAGCCGAAAGTGCGGGCGCTCGAAACATCGTCGTAATAGCGGCGCGGCGTCCAGTCGAAGATCATGCGCTGGCGGCCGATGACTTTGGAGTCGAAATCGATCTCGAGGTCCAGCGCGCGCCCATTATAGGGTTCAAGCGCCGCAAAGGCATCATTGTTGCGCACGGTGACGGCGCGCATGATCTTGAGGAACTTGCGCTGTGCCGGCTGGATTTCCAGACCCACCTGCAGGATGGCTTCGGCAAACGGGCGCGAGCTGCCATCCAGAATTGGGCATTCGCCGCCATCGACGGTGATCAGGGCATTGTCGACGCCCATACCGGAAAGCGCCGAGGTGACATGTTCGATAGTGGCGACCGATACGCTATCGCCAAGGTCCAGCGTGGTGCACAGCGTGGTGCGGGTAATCCGGGAAAAATGGACCGCGACCGGCGCGGTTCTGCGGCCTTCGCCCAGATCACGGCTGATGAGGTAGCCACTGTCAGTGGGAGCGGGGCTCAGCGTCAGGGTCACCGGCTGGCCGCTGTGAACGCCGTATCCGGCAAAGCTAATCGCGGCAGCAAGGGTACGCTGGCGCGTGGTCATATTCTGCATACTCGAAAGAACTCCGGACCCGGCCGTGGTTTTGCGACGAAAGTGTTATCCAAAAAAAACTCGGTGCGGAAGCCGCACCGAGCAATGTTTCAGCGTTTGGATTACCGAACCTTAACCGTGCTTGCGCAGGAAAGCTGGGATTTCGAGGTGGTCTTTTTGCGGTGCCGGCGCGGGCTGGCGACCCTGCGCATCGAGCCCACCAATGGCCCCATCGACAGGTGGACGAACCTGCGAACCCCTTGCGCTGCTTGCTTCAATTGCGCTGCGAGCCGCGTGGTCGTCGGCGCTCGAATAGCTGGTTTCGTCCTTCGCGGCAGCCTGCTGGCCCAGATTTAGGCCGACATTGGACGCCAGCCGCTTGAACAAAGCACGGGCATTGCGCGGCTCGACTTCCTGACGTTCCTGCGCTTCCTGTGACCGGCGCGCAACAATCGGCAGCTCCTCGGTGCGCGGCATGCGGCGCTGACCTTCGGGACGGGCGGCGTTGGAAGGCACATAAACGCTCGGAACGGGCTGGTCTTCGACCTGAGCGATCTCTTCGTGCTCGTAATTCGAATCAACAGCCGGGATATAGGGCTCGACGAACACGCCGTCGTCCTCATGCCCATAGCTCGATGTATGCGTCGGCTGCTCGAGCGCGAAGGCCTCGGCAACTGCGGCTTCCACCTGATGCTCGATTTCCAGCGGTGTCGTCATTGCGGCGCGTTCCATGGCGACGCGGGTCGGCTCCACCGGAACGTGGCGCTTGACCGAGAGCGGGGTGCGCGAAGCATGCGGCTTGGCCGGCTCAAGCGCCTGCACCATGGCGGCGTCGGTACCCGTGGCCACCACGGACACGCGGATCGTGCCGGTCAGGCTTGGATCGTAAGTGGCGCCCAGGATGATATTGGCGTCGGCGTCGACTTCCTCGCGGATGCGGCTGGCCGCTTCATCGACTTCATAAAGGGTCAGGTCGGGACCGCCGGTGATGGAGATCAACAGGCCGCGTGCGCCCTGCATCGACACGTCATCGAGCAGCGGATTGGCAATGGCAGCCTCGGCGGCGTGGCGGGCACGGTCTTCGCCCGAAGCCTCGCCGGTACCCATCATCGCCTTGCCCATGCCACGCATCACGGCGCGCACGTCGGCGAAATCGAGATTGATCAGGCCTTCCTTGACCATCAGGTCGGTGATGCAGGCGACACCCGAGAACAGCACCTGGTCGGCCATCGCGAACGCGTCGGCGAAGGTGGTCTTCTCGTTGGCAACGCGGAACAGATTCTGGTTCGGAATGACGATCAGCGTGTCGACATGGCGATGCAGCTCGTCAATGCCATCCTCAGCCAGACGGGCGCGACGATTGCCTTCGAAATTGAACGGCTTGGTGACCACGCCAACCGTCAGGATGCCCTGCTCGCGCGCTGCGCGAGCCACGACAGGCGCTGCGCCGGTACCGGTGCCGCCGCCCATGCCCGCGGTGATGAACACCATGTGCGAGCCGGAAAGGTGATCGTTGATTTCGTCCCAGCTCTCTTCGGCAGCTGCGCGGCCCACTTCAGGATGCGAGCCGGCGCCCAAGCCTTCGGTAACTCCGACGCCGAGCTGGATGATGCGCGGCGCCTTGCTGAGGGCCAGCGCTTGCGCGTCGGTATTGGCGACGACGAAGTCGACGCCTTCGAGGCCCGACTCGATCATGTTGTTGACGGCGTTGCCGCCAGCACCACCGCACCCGAATACGGTAATGCGGGGCTTCAGTTCCTGGATATCCGGAATCGTGAGGTTGATGGTCATGGTGGGCCTCATAGTGGCGTGGTTGGTAAAGATTTACCCCGCTATTCGTTAACTCCAGCCTAACAATTGTCCCTCAGGCGTTAACGTGACCGCAATTTGCGACACACGGGACCATTTCGCTTACCCCGCGTTAACCATGACACACCCCAAACGGCCGAAAATAAGGATTGACGGCCGTTGTCGCCCAGTAGATAACCATATGGTCATATAACCAATTGGTTCTAAACGAAGTACAACGCCCATTCGAGGAGACGACTATGACCTCAATCAAGCCCTGTCTGTGGTTCGACAACCGCATCGATGAAGCTGTGGAATTTTACACCAAGACGTTTAAGAACGCCAAAGTCACCAACATCACTCGCGCTGCCCCTGGCCAGCCGGCTTTTACCGCCGAGTTTGAGCTTGAGGACCAGAAGTTCATGGCGCTCGGCGGCAATCCGCGGTTCCAGTTCACCGAGTCCGTATCGTTCTTCGTCACCTGCGCCGATCAGGCCGAAGTGGATCACTTCTGGAACACCATGACCGCCGACGGCGGTGAGGAAAGCCAATGCGGCTGGCTCAAGGACAGGTTCGGCCTGTCCTGGCAGATCGTGCCCAAGCAGATCTTCGAAACCGTCATGGGCCCCGACCGAGCCGGCGCCCAGCGCGCCATGCAGGCCATGATGGGAATGCGCAAACTCGTCGTCGCCGATCTGCAGAAGGCCTATGCGGGCGGGTAGAACCGGAATATCGGTCTGGTCGTCACCCTCGGGCCCGAAGGTGACGACCACCATATATACGCGCTCTACGCCCCCCCACGCCTTGAACAGCTTGGCCATATCAGGTGCCTGGTTCGGCTTGGCGGCCCGAGCTGCATTCAGGGCTTCCACCCACCACGCCAGATTATCCAGCATCAGCTCGGCGGCAGTATAGAGATAGGGATAGTAAGCAAAGCTCTTGCCCTGCATGAACCCGATGAACTCGTGGGCATTGATCTGCACGGTCTGGCGCAGCGACACCATCTGCGACTCCGCCGCAACCTGTCGCAAGTGTTCGATAGCCCGCGATCCGCCAGAATTGCCGTAGCCCCCACGGGCTCGCGGACAAATTCGGTATAGACGCTGTCACATAGGTCAAAATCCAGCACTGCCAAGCTGTTGCCAATCGGCCCGGACTATGGCCTGCTACCGCGTGCCATCGAGGAGGATCGGCATGAACCAGCAAGACCTGATCGACGCTGTCACAGCAGCCTTGGCCAATGAGCCCGCGATCCACGCTCTGTTTCTCGCCGGCAGCTATGGCCGGGACACCGCCGACGAATACAGCGATGTCGACTTTCTTGCCGTGGTGGAGCCGGACGAGCAGCCCGCTTTTGCCCTTCGTTGGCGCGAGGTGCTGAACGCGATCACCCCCATCGTGTTCTGGAACGAGTTGAACCGTGGCGGCCTCATCATCATGGCGGTGTCGGCAGAGTGGCTACGATGTGACCTCAACGTTGCCCCGCCCGGCAAGTTGGGACACCGCGCGAAGAATACCCTGAAGCCGCTGATCGACCGCGACGGCATCTACGCCTCATTGCCCGATAGCCTCCCGCCCAAGGCGCCCGACCCACGCGTGGTCCATTATTTGATCCACGAGTTCATCCGCATGCTAGGCCTGCTCCCCGTGGCCCTTGGCCGACGGGAATATGTCACCATGGTGTTGGGCATCGGCATGATGCGCGGGCATCTGGAAACCCTGTTGATGCAGGACGTGACCAATCCCGATCCCGGCGGCATCCTGCATCAGTCGAAGCTCCTGCCGTCCGACCAGATGCAGTTGCTCGCCTCCCTGCCCTATCCGGGACCGCAGCGCGAAGCGCTGATCGAAGCCAATTTCGAGATTGCCCGACAGTTCATGCCGCGGGCGCGGGCAATGGCCAAGCGACTGGATATCGCTTGGCCCGAAGAGTTTGAGGCCGCTACGCGCCGACGATTGAGCCTGACGCTGGGCGAGGCCGCCGGCCGCGCCTGGTAGGCTAGGTCGTGCGGACAGTTGAGTGAGGACGTGGCGAAAATGGTGGTTTTCGAGAACCGGAGCGCAGCGTACGTTTGTACGTGAGCACCGGAAGCGCAGAAAATTGCCGTTTGCAGCCCGTCATCACCAACTGGCCGTCCGACCTACAGCCAGCCGCGGCGCTTGAAATAGAGATACGGCAGGATGGCCGACAGGACCATCAGCCCCAGGGCGAACGGATAGCCGAAGGTCCACTGCAGTTCGGGCATGATGGCGTAGTTCATGCCATAGATCGAGGCCACCAGCGTCGGCGGCAAGAACACCACGGCCGCCACCGAGAAGATCTTGATGATCTGGTTCTGCTCCAAATTGATCAGGCCAAGCGTGGCATCGAGCAGGAAATTGATCTTGCTCGACAGTGTCCGCGCATGTTCGCCCAGCGAGAGCGCATCACGCTGGATCAGCTTGATCAACTGCCGCGTTTCGCGTCCTGCCTTGGTGGTGGGAGCGTCGGGCGCCGAGTGAAACGCCGCCAGCCGCGAAATGCTGACCAGGCTCTCCTGCACCATCGTCAACAGTTCCGCCTTGGCGCCGATCTGTTCGATGATCGAGCGCAAATCTTGCTGCAATTGCTTGGCGCTGGACTTCTTCTTACGGAACACGTCGCGCGAAATATGGTCGATCTCGTAGCCGACCCGCTCCAGCGCATCGGCCGTCCGATCGATCATGGCTTCCAGCAGCCCCAGGAAGACTTGCTCGCCCGAGCCGCAGATGATGCCCTTGGCCTTTTGCGCCCGCATCAAAAACGCCAGGAACGGCTTGGGTTCGGCATAGCGCACCGTCACCAGGGTCATGCCCTTGAGGATAAAGGTGACCGGGGTCTTGGAAGGCTCCTCGGTGTCCAGCTTGAACAGTGCCGTCATGGTCATGAACTCGGCGCCGTCTTCATTATAAAGCCGGGCCGATAGCTCGATCTCCTCCATTTCGGCCTGCGTCGGGATGACGATCCCCAGCAGCGACTCGACGAGATTGTCTTCCTCGGACGTCGGATCGAGCAGGTCGAGCCAGACCAATCCGTCGGTCGAGCTTCCCTCGGATACCGGAACTTGGATGAGTTTATTGGTTTGATGTTGATATGCGCGCAGCATGGCGAGGCTCCTGGGCAAGACCGGTTGCGGTCCGCCGAGCCGACATCGCTGTCAGGCGCGCAGGACCGCGAACGGGATCGAAGAACAACTTCGACTGTCGGGGTTCATGGGGTTTCTCTGGGTTGAAGTGGCTGTACCACTGCCCGCGTCATGCGCCCGCGCATCGAGCCTGTCAACGCGCTTGAACACGCTGCACGGCAGCCTTGCCAAAATGTAATGAGTGCGGATTTGACCACCCTCAGAAGCTCGTGCGCAGCCAGTGCCCAACGCGCGAAAAATACCCGTCCGTGCCGGTCAATTTGCGCACGCTGCGTGGCTCGGCATATTCGCGCGCACACACCTGCGGATAGATCAGCATGCCCGCCACGCTGGCAAAAGCCGCGCCCTTGGCCATTTCCGGCAGGCCGGCAATACCCATCGGCCGTCCGTTGCGCACATTTCGCGCCAGAATCCGCCGCGCCACCTCGGGCAGGCCGGTCATCTCGCTGGCCCCGCCAGTCAGCACGAACCGTCGCCCGCACACATCCATCATTCCGGTCGCCTGCATCCGGTCACGAACGGCGGTCAGGATTTCCTCGATCCGCGGCCGCATGATGCGCGTCAGCACCGAACGGGCCACCTGCCCCGGCGCCTCGTCATGCGTCGCGCCGACCGGCTGGATCGAGATCATGTCGCGCTCATCGGCCTGCCCCGGCAGCACCGAGCCGTAGAACGTCTTCAGCCGCTCGGCATCGGCCACACTGACCGAGAGCTGTCGCGCGATATCCAGCGTCAGGTGATGCCCGCCAATGGCGATCGCATCGGCGTAGCAGAGGTGCCCATTGTTAAAGACAGACACCGTCGTCGTCGCGCCGCCAAAATCGATGCAGGCCACGCCGAGCTGGGACTCATCATCCACCAACACTGCCAACCCTGACGCATAGGGCGTCGCGATCAGCGCCTCGATCTGCAGGTGGCACCGATGTAGCACCAGTTCCAGATTGCGCATCGCCAGCGTCTCGGAACTCACCACCGCCACGTCGACGCCGAGCTGCTCGCCCACCATCCCCTTGGGATCGCGAATGCCCTTCTGTCCGTCCAGCGAATAGCCGATCGGCAGCGCGTGGATAATCGAGCGTTCTGGCCGCACACTGCGCTCGTTGACGGCCTTCAGCACCCGGTGAATGTCCGACTTCTCGACTTCCTGCCCGTCCAGCGACACCGCCGCCGAGAACATCTCCGAGCCCAGCCGGCCAGCCGTCACATTGACGATCACCGATTCCAGTGTCAGCCCGGCTGCGCGCTCGGCCATACCGACGACAGAACGGATCGCCTGCTCGGCCTTTTCGATATCGCTGACCACGCCACTTTTCACGCCCGATGACGGGCCATACCCAAATCCGATCACCTCGGCCTGGTGCGAACGCCCCCGCAGCGCCTTGCCTTCGGCGCGCGGCGTCAGGCGGGCGATGACGCAACAGATTTTGGTCGAGCCGATATCGAGCACCGCCACCAGCGTGGTCTTGCCGGGTTGCACGGGCCGCAGCCGCGATGTCATCGAATCGGTCATCATTTCTTGGGTGGTTCTTCTGTCTTGGTCGGGCGCACCGCCACGATGCTGGCAACCCGCAGGTCGATCTGGGTCACGTCGCGGTCGAGCAGTTGAAAATCGGTCTGGTAGTAGTCGAGACGCTTCAGCGCCTGAGCCACCCCTAGCTCAGGCAATTGCACCCGCAGGCCCGTGTCGTAGATCAGGTCCCAACGCCGGTCGGCGATGCGCGATAGCGCCACCAGCCCGTCCTGCAGATGCGGATATTGCTTGAGCGCCATGATCATGCCCAGCGCGTCGTCGGCAGCACCATCGCCCACCACCAGCGGCAGTTCGCCATAGGTGCCGTGATCTTCGCCGATCTGCTCGCCCTCGCCGTCCACGACGAAGGTCACGCCATCGACGCGCCAGCGCGCCACTGGCACTTTTTCGGTGATGGTGACCACCAGGTCACCTGGATAAATCTTGCGGATATTTACGGTCTCGACCGACGGCAGTTCCGCGATCCGCTGCCGCGCCGCTTCTACGTCGAAGCTCACGCTGGACGTATGGGGCTCCACACCCAGCGCGTCGAAAATCGACTGTTCGCTGGTCAGCGACTGCCCGCTGATGGAAATTTCACCAATCGCGAAGGCGGTATGGCCCAATTGGCCCTGCGCCACCACAGCCAGGTTCGCGCCAGCCTGAATGACGGCATCGCGCGTTTCATAGAGCACACCCACCGCCACAACGGCGATTACCGCCATGACGATCCGCACCACGGCGACGCGATGCAAAATCCAGGTTCGGCCGAAATTATTGCGCAGCCGTCGACGCGGCGCAGAGACATGCACAGGCAGCGCGCGCGGGTCGATGACCCTTGCGCCGGCGAGAATCGCCTTGGTGCCTACCTGTTGCAACTCGCGTCCTCCACCATCCAGGCGACCAGTTCCTCGAACGAATGCCCCGCATGCAAAGCCTGCTCAGGCACCAGCGAGGTCTGGGTCATCCCCGGCTGGGTATTGATTTCCAGGCACACCAGCTCGCCGTCCTCGCCCGCCGCTTCGTTGTAGCGGAAGTCGGTTCGCGTCACGCCCCGGCACCCGAACGCCGCATGCGCGGCCAAAGCCATCTTCTGCACTTTGTCGTAAATTTTCGGTTTCAGTTGCGCAGGAATGATGTGGACGGAGCCACCTTGGGAATACTTGGCGTCATAGTTATAGAA
Source organism: Devosia sp. (assembly GCF_028290435.1). Lineage (GTDB taxonomy): Bacteria > Pseudomonadota > Alphaproteobacteria > Rhizobiales > Devosiaceae > Devosia. Next base: position 40,477 of record NZ_JAQGJV010000009.1, read on the forward strand.
GTCGAGATTGGTGATGATTTCCGTCACGCCAAGCGCCACGTCGCCCATCACTGCGCAGGTCAGCTCGCGCCCGGGGATATAGCGCTCGACCATAAGTTCTTCGCCAGATTTCCAGTCTTCCCGCAGGATTTCCTGCGGCGGGTGGCTGGTTTCGGCCTTGACGATAAACACACCAAAACTCGAGCCATCGGCGATCGGCTTGATCACATAGGGCGGCGGCATGACGTGCGCGCGGCCAGCTTCGGCCCGTGACACGATCACGTGATCGGTCACCGGCACGCCCGCCGCTTTCAGCATGATCTTGGCCTGATGCTTGTCCATCGCCATGGCCGAGGCCAGCACGCCCGAATGCGTATAGGGCAGCTCCATCAGCTCCAACACGCCCTGGATCATCCCGCTTTCGCCAAACGGCCCATGCAGCGCATTGAACACCACGTCCGGCTTGAGCGCGGTCAGCACCTGGACGACATCGCGCCCGACATCGACTTCGGTCACCTGATACCCGGCCCGCCGCAACGCCGCCGCGCATTCCGTGCCCGACGCCAACGACACCGGCCGCTCCTGCGACCACCCGCCCATCAGGACGGCGACATGTTTGCTCATTGCACGTCCTTCCCGATCAGCGCGCCAAGTTCACCCGGCAAGGCCCCGGCCCATTGCGTGATATTTCCGGCTCCGAGCAGCACCACATAATCCCCCTCCGCCGCGCGCTCAGCGATCAGCGCCGGCAGGTCCTCAGGCTTGTCGAGCACCCGCGCATCGCGATGCCCGCGCGCCCGGATACGGTTGACCAGTTCCTCATGCGTCACGCCGGGGATCGGCTGCTCGCCCGCCGCGTAAACGGGCGCCACGATCACCGTATCGGCGTCGTTGAAGCAGGCGGCAAAATCGTCGAACAGGTCATTGAGCCGCGAATAGCGATGCGGCTGCACCACTGCGATCACATCGCGCCTGGTGGACGAACGCGCCGCCTTCAGCACAGCCGCAATCTCAACTGGATGATGCCCGTAGTCGTCGATCACCGTGATGCCGCCCACAACACCGGTCTTGGTGAAGCGCCGCTTCACCCCAGTAAATCCCTTGAGCCCCTTGCGGATCGCCTCGGCGGGCACATGCAACTGGTCCGCCACGGCGATCGCCGCCGTTGCATTCAGCGCATTGTGCACGCCCGGCATCGGTAGTTCCAACCCGTCGATGCGCAACTGCGTCATGCGGATACGGTCGCGAATTTCCACCGCGAAATGGCTGACGCCGTCGATGGTTTCGAGGTCCACCAGCCGCACATCGGCCTGCGGATTGCGCCCATAGGTAATCACCCGGCGGTCGCGGATTTCACCCACCAGCGCCTGCACTTCGGGATGGTCGAGGCACATCACCGCAAAGCCGTAGAACGGCACGTTCTCGACGAAATTGTGGAAGGCTTTCTTGACGCCCTCGAAGTCGTGGTAATGGTCCAGATGCTCGGGATCGATATTGGTGACAACCACCACATCGGCCGGCAGCTTGACGAAAGTGCCGTCGCTCTCGTCAGCCTCCACCACCATCCATTCGCCTTCGCCCAGCCGCGCATTGGTGCCATAGGCGTTGATGATGCCGCCATTGATCACTGTCGGATCGAGGTTGCCCGCATCCAGCAGCGTCGCCACCAGCGTCGTCGTCGTGGTCTTGCCATGCGTGCCACCAATGGCGATGGCGTTCTTGAAGCGCATGATTTCGGCCAGCATCTCGGCTCGCCGTACCACCGGCAACCCCCGCGCCCGCGCTGCATCCAGCTCGGGATTACCCTTCTTGATCGCCGACGAAACGACGACCACGGCCGCTTCACCGAGGTTCTCGGCCCGCTGGCCGATCTCAATCTTGATGCCCATACCTTGCAGGCGCTGCACATTGGGATTGGCGGCGGCGTCGGAACCCTGCACCACATAGCCCTGGTTGTGCAGAATCTCGGCGATCCCGCTCATGCCGATCCCGCCGATACCGACGAAGTGGACCGGCCCGATATTGCGCGGCATTTTCATTGAGTGCGTTCCATTTCGGTCGTGCCCTTGCCGGCCAGCATTTCGGCCAGGTCCGCCAGTTTTTCAACGGCCAGCGGCTGGCCCAGTGCGCGGGCCGCATCAGCGGCCGACCGCAGGGCATCAGGATCGGTTAACAAAGTCGTGAGCCGAGTGCCCAGCGAAAGCGGCGAAAGCGTGGCCTGCTCGGCGATCCAGCCGGCGCCGGCAGTCTCCATCACCATGGCATTGTTCTTCTGGTCGGCATCGATCGCGCCCGGCAGCGGCACTAGAATCGCCGGCCGCCCCAGCACGCACAGCTCTGCCACAGTCGAGGCACCGGAGCGCCCAATCACCAGATGGGCACGCGCGATGCGCTCCGGCAGATCGTCAAAAAACGCGGCCAGTTCCACGTTGACCTTGGCTAGTCGATAGGCCTCCGTCACCCGGTCCAAATCCTCGGCGCGACACTGCTGCACCACCTGTAGCCTATGCCTGATCTCTTCGGGCAACAGCGCAATGGCGGGTGGCACCAAGTCGGCAAAGGCCCGCGCCCCCTGGCTACCGCCAAAAATCACCACCCGGATCGGGCCCTGCCCGTCCAGCGCCGGATAGGGCGTGCGCGCAATCGCCCGCACCCGGTCGCGCACCGGATTGCCCGTCACCCGCTTTTCCAGCGTCAGCGCATCGGCGAATTTGGTCTGCGGAAAGCTCAGTGCGAGGATATCTGCAAACCGCGACAGCGCCCGGTTGGCGCGTCCCAGCACCGCATTTTGCTCGTGCAAAATCCCCGGAATGCCGCGCAGGCTTGCCGCCACGAATGGTGGAAACGTCGGATAACCGCCGAACCCGATCACCGCATCCGGCCTGATCTTGCCCAGCTTGCCGAACGCCACGGCAATCCCGCCGACAATCTTGAATCCACCGGTCACGAACTTGATCGGATTGCTCAGCGACGGCGTTGCCGCCGGGACCACATGGATTTCCTTCGCCGGAAAATCGGCGCCATAATTGGCCACCCGATGGTCGGTCATCAGCACGATCTCGTGCCCGCGCCGCTTGAGTTCCTGCGCCAGCGCCGTGGCCGGGAAGAGATGTCCTCCCGTGCCGCCCGCCATCAAAACAAATGTCTTCATTCCGCTGGCGCCAGGGCGCTGCGGTAAACCGGGATACCCGTCGTCAGCCGTTCCTCGGGCTTGGAGCGCGTCAGCGCCAGCATCAGCCCCATGCCGAAGGCGATGGCGATCATCGAGGTGCCGCCATAGCTGACAAAGGGCAGCGTCATGCCCTTGGGCGGGATCAGGTTGAGGTTCACCGCCAGGTTGATGCCCGACTGCATGGCGAACTGGATCGCCAGCGTCGAGGCCGCCAGCCGCGCGAACAGGCTGGTTTGCCGCTGCGCGCCCAGCATGGCCCGGATCACGATGAAGCAGATGAGCCCTACTAGAACCATGCAGAACAGAATGCCGAACTCGCCCGCCGCCGCCGAGAACACATAGTCGGCATGGGCGTCGGGGATCAGCTTCTTGGCCTCGGATTCACCCGGCCCTCGGCCGAACCAGCCGCCCTCGAGCAAGGACTGCAGCGCCCGGTCGATCTGGTACGTATTGCCGCCCCCCTCGGGGTTGAGGAACGTGTCCACCCGCTTGGAAAAGTGCGGGAAGAAAATGTAGGCGCCGAACAGCAGCCCGCCGCCGGCTCCCGCCATGCCGAAAATGATCCACCAGGAAATCCCCGAGACGAACATCAGTACCGCCCAGGTGGCCAGGATCAGCGCCGTCTGCCCAATATCAGGCTGCAGTAATAGCCCGGCGACGATGGTGAACGCGATCACCGTCGCGATGATCTTGCCCGGCACGTTCCTCAGCACCATGCTTTCGGAAAACAGCCATGCGCCCAACACGGCGAACGCCGGTTTGACGAATTCCGACGGCTGGATCGACTGGCCGGCAAACGACACCCAGCGCCGCGCACCCTTGACTTCAGTGCCGAATTTCAGCGTCGCCCACAGCAGCGCCACGCTGATGATTAGCGTGCCCAGCGCCCAGAACCGCGCCTGCCGATGGTTGAGAAACGAGGTCGCGATCATCACCGGCAGCGCCGCGAGGCAAAACAGCGCGTGGCGGATCACGAAGAACCATGGCGACAGCCCGATACGCTCGGCCACCGGGGGGCTGGCGGCAAAACTCAGCACCATGCCGCAGGTCATTAACAGGATCAGCGCCCCGAGCAATTCGCGGTCGATCGACCACCACCACTCCGCCAAGGGCGTCTTCTCTGCGCGGGAAAACATCATGCGCGCGCCGGTCGGCCCGGCCTCCTGGAAGGGAAAAACAATTCCCCGCCATTCTAGCCCGCCGATGGTTACTGATTCCCTGTCGGCTTCGCGTTTTGCGACTCGGCTACCGAAGTTTCAGGGAACTGAGCCCGATCAGTGCCAGCACAAAGGATATGATCCAGAACCGGATCACCACCTGGCTCTCGGTCCAGCCCAGCGCCTCGAAATGATGATGAATCGGCGCCATACGGAACACGCGCTTGCCCGTCAGCCGGAACGACGCCACCTGCACGATCACCGATACGGTCTCCAGCACGAAGAGGCCGCCGATGATTGCCAGCACGATTTCATGCTTGGTCGCCACCGCGATCGTGCCCAACGCGCCACCCAGGGCAAGCGAGCCGGTATCGCCCATGAAAATCTGCGCCGGTGGCGCATTGAACCACAGGAACCCCAGCCCTGCCCCGATCAGCGCTCCGCAGACGACCGAGAGCTCCGCCGTGCCCGGCGTATAATTGAGCAACAGGTAGTCCGAAAATGTCACGCTGCCGACCAAATAGGCGATCAGCGCAAAGCACGCCGCCGCCACCATCACCGGCACGATCGCAAGGCCATCGAGGCCATCGGTCAGGTTGACCGAATTACCCGCCGCCATGATGACGAAGCCGCCCAGCACTATAAAGAAATAGCCCATGTTCCAGGCCAGTCCCTTCACGAACGGGAAGAGAAGCGAGGTCGCATAGGCCGGCTCGCTCAGCCGGGAAATCGCGTAGCAGGCGATGAGCCCGATAATGGCCTCGATCAGCAGGCGCTGCCTGCCGCCAAAACCCTTATGGCTCATACGCTTGACCTTGAGATAGTCGTCGTAAAAGCCGATGGCACCGAAGCCGATGGTGACGAACAGCACGACCCACACATAGCCATTTGCCAGGTTCGACCACAGCAGCGTCGACAGCACGGCACCCGACAAAATCATCAGCCCGCCCATGGTTGGCGTGCCTTTTTTGGTCAAAAGGTGCCCGGCCGGCCCGTCTTCGCGGATCGGCTGGCCGCGACCCTGCTTGAGGCGGAGGAGGGCAATCATGCCGGGGCCGAACATGAAGACGAAGAACAGCGCTGTGACCACCGCGCCGGCGGTGCGGAAGGTGACATAGCGGAAAACGTTGAACGCCGTGAGGCTTTCGCCGAGCTGACCGAGAAAATACAACATGCTTGGACGTGTCCTCGTCTCGGGGTTCAGGCGAACCGTTTGCGGATTTTATCAACGATATCCGCCAGCCCGATGCCGTTGGATGCTTTGACCATAACTGTGTCGCCATAGGCAAGATCGCGCAGCACAATCTCCGCCATCTCGGTTGCCGCCTGTATATGTGCGGTGACAGCGTCGGAGCCTAGCACAGCCGCAAGCGCCGCCATCTGGGGGCCGACGAGATAAATTCTCTGGGCGCCAGAGGCATTTACGGCATCGGCGAGGCTGGCGTGAAGCTGCGGGCTTTGTTCGCCGAGTTCGAGCATGTCGCCCAGCACCAGAACTTTGCGGCCGACGGCAGTCTGGCTGGAAAACACATCCAGCGCGGCAATCATCGAGGCGGTATTGGCGTTGTAGCTCTCATCCAGCAAGATAAGCGGCTTATCCTCGTCGCCGAAACTGAGCTTCTGGCCCCGGCCGACCTGCGCTCCGAAGGTAGCAAGTGCTGCCAGCGCCACGGAGGGCTCGACGCCGGCGATGAAGCTGACGGCCAGGGCGCCGGCCGCATTGGCGACCATGTGGCGGCCCGGAACATTGAGCACCAGGTCGTATTTTGAACCAGCATGCTGGATTTCTGCAAAGCTTTTGTCGGCCACTGTTTCGTAGCGGACGATGTGCCAGTCGCTACCCGGCGCGAAGCCGTAGGTGACGACGGTTTCGACCCCGGCGGTTGCCGCATGTTCGCGCAGCAGATCGATCTGTTCATGGTCGGCATTGAGCACCGCCGTCCCGCCCGGCTCGAGCCCGGTGAAAATTTCCGCCTTGGCGGCAGCGATAGCCTCAAGCGATCCCAAAGCTTCCAGATGGGCCGGAGCGACAGTGGTGATTACCGCGATATGCGGCCGCACCATCTTGGCCAGCGGCTCGATTTCGCCGGCATGGTTCATGCCCATTTCGAAGACGCCGAACTGCGCTTCCTCAGGCATGCGTGCCAGCATCAGCGGCACGCCCCAATGATTGTTGAAGCTTTTGATCGACGCATGGGTCTGGCCGGCCGCAGCGAAGACGGTGCGGATCATTTCCTTGGTGGTGGTCTTGCCCACACTGCCGGTGACGCCCACGATATTGGCGCGGCTGCGAGCGCGAGCCGCACGAGCTAGGTCGGCTAGGCTCGCGAGTGCGTTGGGCACCACGATAGTGCCGGGACCCCCGGATTTGCCCTCGCTGACCAGTGCTGCGACGGCCCCACCGGCCAGCGCGGTCGCCACGAAGGAATGGCCGTCGAAGCGGTCACCCTTGATGGCGACGAACAGGGCGTCGGGACCGATCTCGCGCGAGTCGATGGTGATGGAATTGATGGCGGGCGCGGTGATGCCGTCGGCATGGCCGCCGGTTGCCGCGAGGACGGCGTCGAGAGTGTAGAGGGGCTTGGTCATGGCCGGGCAGTGCCGCTTGCTCGATTTGGCACCCTCCCCCTTGCGGAGAGGGTTGGGGAGGGGGGTGGGCTTGCCCGATGCATGGTGTCCGACCGCCACCCCCTCCCAACCTCCCCCGTCGAGGGGGAGGTGCCGCACCGTGCTCGTGACAGATTCAAATGCCTATCCCTTGATCGCTTCCGCCACCACTTCATGGTCGGAAAAATGGTGCTTTGTCGTGCCGACGATCTGATATTCCTCATGGCCCTTGCCGGCAATCAGCAGGACATCGCCCGCCTTCAAGGCCTTGATCGCCGTGACGATGGCGTCCTTGCGGTCGCCGATCTCCTTGGCACCCTTCGCGGCGGCCATGATTTCCTTGCGGATGGTCGCGGCGTCTTCGGTGCGCGGATTATCGTCGGTCACGATTACGCTATCGGCAAGTTCGCTGGCGATTGCGCCCATTTGTGGACGCTTGCCCTTGTCGCGATCCCCGCCGCAGCCGAACACCACCCGCAGCGAGCCCTTCGCATAGGGCCGCAGCGCGTTCAGCGCGGTCTTCAGCGCATCGGGCGTGTGCGAATAATCGATGAAAATGGCCGCGCCCTTGTGCTCGGCCACCAGTTCCAGGCGACCCTTGGCACCCTTGAGCTCGCTCAGTGCGGGGAAAGCGTGTTCCTTGTCGGCGCCGCTCGACATCGCCAAAGCCGCGGCGATCAGCGCGTTGCTGACCTGGAATTCGCCAGTCAGCGGCAGATGGAAGCTCAGCTTTTCGCCCACATGGCGAACTTCGACCCGCTGGCCGTAGCCTTCGGTTTCGATCGACAGGATTTCGATATAGGCGCCCTCGCGCCCCACGGTCAGCAGCGTCGAGCCATTGCCCAGGGCGGCGAACATGAAGGGCTCGTATTCGGGGTCGTCGACATTGACGACCGCCGGCCCGCCATTGACCAGAAGGTCGGTGAACAGGCGCAGCTTGGCGTTGCGATAGGCGTCCATGTCTTCGTGGTAGTCGAGATGATCGCGGCTGAGATTAGTGAAGGCCACCGCCTCGAAATGGATGCCGTCCAGCCGCCGCTGTTCCAGCCCGTGGCTGGAGGCTTCGAGGGCGACGTGATCGATCCCCTGCGCCTTGAGCGCCCGCATCGACTGGTGCAGATTGCGCGCGTCAGGCGTGGTGAGGCTGCCGTCGATATGGCGTGTCTCGGTATCGACGCCGAGCGTGCCGATGCTGGCGCCGGCGATACCCGAATAGGTCCAGATCTGGCGCACGAACGAGGCCACCGAGGTCTTGCCGTTGGTCCCTGTCACCGCCACGTTGATTTCCGGCTGCGGCTCGAAAATGCGCGAGGCCGCGCGCGCATAGGCCGCGCGCACATCAGTGACGACGATGACCGGCACACCCGGGTCGCCCACCGGATGCATGTCGGTGATGACGGCAAGCGCGCCGCGCCGCACCGCCTCGTCGATGAAGTCGTTGCCGTGGATCTTGCCGCCCGGCAGGGCGAAGAAGATGTCGCCCGGCTCGATATTGCGGCTGTCTGACCGCAGGCCGAATACGGCGCCCAGCCCCCGTTTGGGGCGAGCACCCGAGCCTTCGAGCAGTTGAGATACACTGAGTGACACTAGAGATTATCCTTCTGGATCAATCCATCTACCGGATGAGATTGGGAGGAACCATGGCGTCGTCGAGAGCCTGGCTGAAATTGGGGGCAATCCCCAGCATGGGAGCGATGCGCTGCACGATGCGGCCGCTCATCATGCCGGCATTGAAGCCCGCGGTGTCGCCCGATTGGGCATTTTCCGGCTTTGGCTCGTCAACCACCACCACCAGGGCATATTGCGGGTTGTCCATCGGGAACACCGAGGCAAAGACGTTGAAATCCTTGGTATGCGAATAGACGCCGTTCTCGACCTTTTCGGCGGTGCCGGTCTTGCCACCGATGCGATAGCCCTTGGCGACTTTTTCGGTCTGGCTGCCCGAGCCTTCCAACGCATTGAGCCGCATCAGATAGCGCATGTCGCGGCTGGTCTCGGGCTTGAGGACGCGCACATATTCCGACTGCGCCTCTTCAAGGCTGCGCCGATAGAGCGTGGGCGCAATGTAATTGCCGCCATTGGCGATTGCCGCCATCGCCACAGCCATATGCAGCGGCGACACGCTCAGACCATGGCCGAAGCTCATCGTGGCGGCGCTGATATCGGACGGATTCTTCGGCACATTGGGCAACCGCATTTCCGGCAGCTCGAACGGCACGCGGGTATCCAGCCCCATACGGGTCAGGAAGGCGCGGTAGTTCTCCTTGCCCATCGCCTGCATGACGCGAATGGTGCCGATATTGGAGGAGTATTTGTAGATCTCGGGCACCGACAGGATGCGGTGTTTGCCGTGGAAATCGTCGATCGTGTAGCGGCCATAGCGAATGCCATAGCGGGCATCGAACTGATCGTTGAGGGTCACGGCGCCGCTATCGATGGCGCCCGCAATGGTGATGGTCTTGAAAGTCGAGCCCAGCTCGTAAATGCCTGCGGTGATGCGGTTGAAGCTGTCCTTGACCAGGGCGCTCGAGGGATCATTGGGATCGAAATCGGGGACCGAGGCCAGGGCGATGATCTCGCCGGTATGGATGTCCATCATGACGCCGGCCGCGGCGATTGCCTTGTAGCGGGTCAGCGCGTCGACCATTTCCTCGTGCACGACATGCTGCACGCGCATATCGATCGACAGCTCCACCGGCGTCAGCGCATTGCCGCGCGCCAGACCAAGGTCCTGCAGCAGCGCCACGTCCTCGACGTCCATGTGCTTTTCGATGCCGGCAATGCCCTGGTTGTCGATATTGGTCGAGCCAAGGATATGCGAGGCCTCGTTCATGCCCGGATAGAAGCGCTTGGATTCGGTCAGAAATTCGATGCCGGGAATGCCCAGCCGCATGACGCGCTCCTCGATCGCCGGGCTGAGCTCACGCTGCAGCCAGACAAAGCCCTTGTCGCCGGTCAGCCGGCTGCGCAGCCAGCTTTCGCTCAGATTGGGCAGCACGGTGCGCAGCTTGGAAACGGCTTCTTCCACGTCGATGATGCGGCGCGGCTCGGCATAGAGCGAGGGCACGCGGATATCGACAGCCATTTCCAGGCCATTACGATCCAGAATCGGCGGGCGCGTCGCGGTGATCTCGGCGCGCGCCACCCCCTCGATGGAATTGTCGGGCACGATCATGCCCAGTTGCACCAGCCGCCCGCCGACCGTGGCGAAACCCAGCACGATGGCCAGGATGACCCAGCGCAATCGCGCCTGGGTCATGTTGCCGCGCACCTTGCGGGTGCCATCGAGCGCAATTGTGGGAGCGAAATCTTCGGCGGTGATCGCCATTATTCGATACCTTCAGATGTCAGGATCGCATCAATCGGATCGACACCCGCATCGAGCGAGGCCAGCAAGGCGTCGAGCGCCGCATTGTCGGGCTGGGCCGGGCGCATCGGCAGATCGGCGAAGGCGCCAAACTGCTTCTGGGCCACCGGCACAATGGCCAGCGCCTCCTGGTGGCGCTTGACGATGGGCTCGATATGGCCGGGCTGGTTCAGAACCGCCTCATCGGCCTTGAGCACCGACAGGTCACCCTCCTGGCTGTCGATCAGGGCGATCAACGCCGTGCGCTCGCTGGCCGTGTGTTCGATGGCGAATTTAAGCGCATAGACGCCCGAAAGCATGACCACGCTGGTGAAGATCAGGATGATGTTGAGATTGCGGATCATGCGACGCCCCTGACCTGGGGCACGCCCAACCCATCGAGCCGCACCGGCCGCGCCGCAGCATCCGAGCGCTGGCCCGAACGCAGGGTCGACGAGCGCGCGCGTGGATTGCGGCCCAGTTCGGCCTCGCCGGCCTTGACGGGTTTGCGAACCTCGATCCAGCGGCGCGCCTCGCTCTCGACCTGTGGCAGGTGACGCGATTGGGTCGGACCGCCCTTGTCGGGATCGAAGAAGCGCTTGGCGATGCGGTCTTCCAGCGAATGGAAGGTGATGACCGCCAGCCGGCCACCCTCGGGCAACAGGCGCTCGGCGGCGAACAGGCCCTCGACCAGTTGGTCGAACTCGCCATTGACCGCGATGCGGAGCGCCTGGAAACTGCGCGTTGCCGGATGGGCATCGCCCGGCTTGCGGCCGATGGCCTTCTCGATGATTTTTGCCAGTTCCAGCGTCGTGGTGATGGGTGCCGTCTCGCGGGCCGCGACAATGAACTGTGCAATGCGGCGCGATTTGCGTTCTTCGCCAAAGGCATAGAGCAGGTTGGCCAGCGGCTCGGCATCGAGCGTATTGACCAAGTCGGCCGCGCTCTCGCCCTGCCCGCTCATGCGCATGTCGAGCGGCCCGTCGCGCATGAAGGAGAAGCCGCGATCGGCCTCATCAAGCTGCATTGAGCTGACGCCGATATCCAGCACTACGCCATCGATGGGGCCATGCTCGGCCGCCAGCGTGTCCAATTGGGAAAACGTGCCGGCCACGAAGGTGAAGCTGTCGGGAAATTGCGCCAGGAGCGCATCGGCGAACAGCTTGACGCTAGGGTCGCGATCAATCGCCACCACATGGGCGCCCGCCTGCAGCAGCGCGCGCGAATATCCACCCGCTCCAAACGTGCCGTCGACGATTCGCGCGCCGGCCAGGGGGGCAAGCGCGGCAATCACTTCATCGAGCAGCACCGGAATATGGGGTCCGGTATTCTCACTGGTATCGGGCAGGGAACGCTTGCCCATCTGGCGAACTCCAAGACCGGCCGACAGGACCGGTATGCATAGTGTTCGCACTTTGACCAAGACGTTTTAAGATTCTGTTTCCCATTCGGGGTTTGGCGCGATGTTTCGCTCATCGCCCCATCGTCATCCGTTGAAAACCGGACAAAACCCGCGCAATTAAACTTTGCATATTGCCCCACTTTGCCCTTTGCGCCATGAACGTGCACCACTGTGAAGGAACGCCTTGAATGCCCATTTCCGGCAATGCCTTGGTCCGCTCGACCGCAGCCCTGCTGCTGGTCGGCTTGCTGGCATTGGCCGCAATCGTTGGCACCACGATATGGCTGGTCGAACGCAACCAGGTTTATTTCGACCAAGGCCTGCAAGCGCGCATTGCCCGTTCGGCCACCGTCAATTTGCGCAATGCCTTGCAGAACGCCGAAACCGGCCAACGCGGTTTCCTGCTGACCGGCGAAGAACGCTATCTGGAGCCGTACAACGACGCACTGCCGCAGATCCCTGATCTGCTGGAGCGTTTCAACACGGTGCAGAAGTCCTATCCCGAGGCCGCAGCGTCGGTCGCCGCGCTGAACGCCGGGGTGGCCGACAAGCTCTCAGAACTGGCCGAGACCATTGCGCTGACGCGGGCCGGCAAACGCGACGAGGCCATGGCCATCGTCGAGACCGATCGTGGCAAGGACGCCATGGACGAGGCCCGCACCCTGTTCGATGGCATCATCACCGCCGCCGACGATCGCATAGTGACCGGCATCGAGGATCAGCGCGGCTCGACCAATGCGCTGCGCTGGGTCACCATCATCGGCGCCTTCGTCATCTTCGTGGTGGTGGGCGGCTCGGCCGTGACCGTCATGGCCTATACGCGCGACATCGCCAAGGCGCGCGCCGACCTCGAAGCCGCCAATGCCGGCCTCGAAGACCGGGTGCGCGAGCGAACGGACGACCTCGGCAAGGCCAACGAGGAAATCCAGCGTTTCGCCTATATCGTGACCCACGACCTGCGCGCGCCGCTGGTCAATATCATGGGCTTCACCGCCGAGCTGGAGGGCACCGTCGGCACGCTGCAGGCCTATATGAACGGCCATGATGACGGCGACGATCCGCGCTGGAACGACGCACGGCTTGCCGCCACCGAGGACCTGCCCGAAGCCATCGGCTTTATCCGCTCCTCCACCCGCAAGATGGACGGCCTGATCAACGCCATCCTCAAGATTTCGCGCGAAGGACGCCGCCAACTGCGCCCCGAACAGCTCGACCTCAACGACGTCATTGAAACCTCGACCGCGGCCGTGCATCACCAGATCAGCGAAAACGGCGGCTCGGTGACGAGCGACGTGAAGGTGCCACGCATCATCTCGGACAAGCTGTCGCTGGAGCAGATTCTGGGTAACCTGCTGGATAATGCCGTCAAATACCAGGATACCGCCCGTCCGCTGACCATCATGGTTCGGGCGGCCCTTGCCGCCGGCAATCGTATCCTCATCGACGTGCAGGACAATGGCCGCGGCATTGCCAGCACCGACCATGAACGCGTGTTCGAGCTGTTCCGCCGCTCCGGCGCCCAGAGCCAGCCCGGCGAGGGCATCGGCCTGGCGCATGTGCGCACCATGGTGCGCAGCCTGGGCGGCGAGATCACGCTGGTTTCCGAACTCGGGACCGGCACTACTTTTACCATCAGTCTGCCGCGCGATCTGCGCAACTACGTCGGGAGCGTCCAATGAGCAACGAAGCCAAGCCGGTCACTATCGTCATGATCGAGGACGACGAAGGCCATGCCCGCCTGATCGAGAAGAATATCCGCCGCGCCGGTGTCTCCAACGAGATCATCCCCTTCACCAATGGCACCGAAGCGCTGGCCTTCCTGCTGGGTCCCGATGGCTCGGGGCTGGTCAACAAGGGCCGGCAATTGCTGATCCTGCTCGACCTTAACCTGCCCGACATGACGGGCGTCGATATCCTCGAGAAGGTCAAGGGCAACGACCACACCCGCTGCGCGCCGGTCGTGGTGCTGACCACCACCGATGACCAGCGCGAAATCCAGCGCTGCTACGACCTGGGCGCCAATGTCTACATCACCAAGCCGGTGAACTATGATGGCTTCGCCAATGCCATCAAGCAGCTCGGCCTCTTCTTCTCGGTCATGCAGATACCGAAGGCCGACTGATCCATGCCCAACCGCACCCCGCGCGTGCTCTATATCGATGACGATCCCGGCCTTGCGCGCCTCGTGCAAAAGGCCATGGAGCGGCGCGGCTACTTGTTCGAGCATGCCGCCACGGGCGAAGCCGGCCTCGCCCGGATCGCACTGGGCGGCATCGATGTCGTCGTCCTCGACCACTATCTGCCCACCGGCACCGGCCTCGACGTACTGGCCGCGATGGCGACGCTCAGCGACCACCCGGCTGTGGTTTATGTCACCGGCTCCGCCGAAACCGCCGTCGCCGTCGCCGCGCTGAAATCGGGCGCCAGCGACTATGTGGCCAAGAGCCTCGACGACGACCTCATGGAATTGCTGGCCTCGGCCATTGACCACGCCGTCGAACGCGTCCGCCTCAACCGGGCCAAATTGCTGGCTGAGCGGGAAATACGCGAGGCCCGCGAGCGCGCCGAAATGCTCTTGGGCGAGGTCAATCACCGCGTCGCCAATAGCTTGGCCATGGTGGCAGCGCTCGTTGGCCTGCAGGCCAATGCCGTGCAGAACGCCGAGGCCAAGAATGCGCTGGCCGAAACCCAGGCCCGCATTTCCGCCATCGCGGGCGTGCACCGCCACCTCTACACCTCCGACGACGTCCGCACCGTCGAGATCGGCGATTATCTGCGCAGCCTCGCCGGTGAACTCGATGCCTCCATGAAGGCCGCCGGCCATCACGCGCTGATCAATGTCGAAGCCGTCAGCTTCCCCCTTGCCACCGAAAAAGCCGCCTCGGTCGGCGTCATCGTCACCGAACTCGTCACCAACGCGATGAAGTACGCCTATCGCGACACCCAGCAGGGCGAAGTGCGCATCCGGCTGGTTCGCGTCGGCGAGGGTGTCGAACTGCGCGTCGAAGACGACGGGATCGGTTGGGACGGCACCGGCACTCCCCAGGGCACGGGCCTGGGCAGCCGCATCGTCAAAGCCATGGCCCATAGCCTGGGCGCGACTGTGAGCTATGGCGGCGGCGGCGGCACGAGTGTGTCACTGCGATTTGCCGGATAGTCCGTGGTCGGCGTTGTTTCCACGCTGCGCTCGCAAAAGCGCGTCTGTGCGATTCAAAGTTTTTTGATGGAAATCGGCAGCGCCACCGTGTAGCGGAGGGCCCGAGGACGCAATGGCACAACGCAATACCTATTTGGCGGAGTTGACGCGGGCACTGATGGTGCTGGCGCTGATCCTGCTGAATTTGGGCCACCAGACCGTTCCCGCCCAAGCCGGACCGGTTGGCTACCAAAGCGTCAGCGCCTACACCGCCTTTTGCGGTTCCCCCGACGCTCCCGAGCGGATGGGCCACACCGCGTGCCACGCCTGCCGCATCGGCGCAGGCGCCGACCTGCCACAGCCTCCCGCTTATGGCGAGCGGCTGGCGCTGCGCACCGAAGCCCTCGTTTACGTGGCGCCCACTGCGTCTGCGCGACAGCAATGGCCGACAACCCTGCAGCCTATACGCGGACCGCCCTCGCTCGCTTGAGCCGCCGATCCGCCCCTTTGCATCTGCAGCTTCGCCGCCGCCCCGAGCGCGCGCGTCCCTATTTGGATAATACTCGATGACCACAGTTTCAACCGAGGCCGCGCCGGCCGATAGCCGCGTCAGCTCTCGCCTCTATCGTGCCGTCTGGCGTTGGCACTTCTATGCCGGCCTCTTCGTCGTACCGTTCTTCATCATCCTGGCCTGCACCGGCATGATCATGCTCTACGGCAATTCCGTGCAGACCATGCTGGGGCCGCGACACTTCGTGGCGCCAACCGCGACACCGGCGTCCCTGGTGGCTCAAGCCGATGCCGCGGCGGCGGCGATCCCCGGCGGCACCGTCTCCATGTACGTGCAGCCATCCACGCTCGATCAGGCCAGCCTCTTCATCGTCACCGCCGCCGACGGTGCGCACATCGTTGCCGTCAACCCGGCCGATACGGCCGTGATCGCTGACTACCGTCAGGATGGCGTGCTGTTCAACTGGGCTTCCAAAATCCATGGCACCCTGCTGCTGGGCGACTTTGGCGACCACGTATTGGAGATCGCCGCAGGCCTGGGGATCATCCTGCTCCTGACCGGCCTCTATATGTGGTGGCCAAAACAGGGGCGAACGCTCAAGCGGGCCCTGACGCCGCGCCTGCTCACTGGCCGTGGCTTCTGGCGCGAACTGCATATGAGCGCAGGTGCCTATTTCGCGGTGGTGATGCTGTTCTTCCTGATATCGGGCCTGTCATGGACAGGTGTCTGGGGCACGCAACTCGTCCAGGCCTGGAATACCTTCCCGGCCGGCAAGCTTTCTGGCCTGCCACTCTCGGATGCCAAGCATGCCAGCATGAACCACGGCGACGAGAAGGATGTGCCCTGGACGCTGGAACAGACACCCATGCCGACGTCCCATGATCACTCGAACATGGCGGGTATGGCTGGCATGGACGACATGGCCGGTATGGAGGGCATGGATATGTCCCCGCCAGGTGCGGTGACCCTGGATAGTGTCGCTTCGCTGGCCCGCCAGATCGGTTTTCAGGGCCAGGTGCGGATCAACATGCCGGCCGATGCGACCGGCGTCTTCACCATCTCCTCGGACTCCACCAGCGGCGATAGCAGCAACCCATTCGGCGACCGCACCGTCCATGTCGACCAGTATTCCGGAAAGGTTTTGATGGAAATCGCCTTCGCGGATTACGGCATCGGCGGCAAGGCCATGGCTGCGGGCATAGCGCTCCACCAGGGCAATCTGGGATGGTGGAACATCGTCCTCAACCTGTTCTTCTGCGCCGCCATTCTTTTCGTGTCGGTGTCGGGGATCATCATGTGGTGGATGCGCCGGCCCAAAGGTCGATTCGCCGCCCCGCTCTATCCCCGCCAATATCGTGCGCCCTGGGCTGTGTTGGTTATTGCGCTGGCGGTCTGCCTGGCATTCCCGCTGACCGGCGCCGCCGTCCTGGTCTTCGCACTGGTCGATTTCCTGCTGCCGCTGCGCATGAAGGAAGCTGGGGCTGCGTAAAGCTCATGACCGATGCCGGCCTTATGCCGGCATCGGCCGCCGCCGCAGGACGGCAACCGCGCCACCGGAAAAATCAACGCCAGTTGACCTGTAAGCCGGGTTCTGTAGGGCACGCATCTTGCGATGCGTACGTGGCGGCCATTCATCTGTGACGCCTGTTACCAGACGCCTTGTGCAACCAACCCGGATGATCTGGCCTCAAAACCGGCTGGGGCTTGCGCCCCGCGTCATCCCTATTTGGTCTTGCTCCCGGTGGGGTTTACCGTGCCGTCCCTGTTGCCAGGTCCGCGGTGCGCTCTTACCGCACCCTTTCACCCTTACCCCGGCATGCCGGGGCGGTTTACTTTCTGTGGCACTTTCCCTGAGGTCGCCCTCGCCGGGCGTTATCCGGCACCGTGTTTCGATGGAGCCCGGACTTTCCTCCATCGCGCAGTTACCCACGCGACAGCGGCCACCCGGTCAACTGGCTGGGAAGCTTTAGAGACTATCGACGCTGCGCGTCAAGCGGGCAGCAGCGGCTGTACACGCGGCTTGGTGATCGCCTGATAGGCCAGGTTAATGGCCGCCATCTTGGCGGTCGCTACGTCGATCAGCTCTTCGGGAACCCCCTTGGCGATCAGGCGGTCGGGATGATGCTCAGCCACCAGCAGGCGATAGACCCGCCGCACTTCGGCTGGCGGCGCATTGGGGGCAAGGCCCAGCACCAGATAGGGATCAACGCCCTCTTCCAGCATGACGTGCTGGCTGGCCATCTGCTCGAACCGCGCCGGATCGAAGCCGAAAATGTCGCTGACCGACTGCAGGTAATCCAGCTCCGCCTCATGCACCATGCCATCGGCGGTGGCGATGAAGAACAGGCTATCGAGCACATGCTCCAGCGTTTCGGGGCTATCGTGGAAGAACCGGCCGATCTTGCGGGCATAGTGCTCGTAGCCGGCGACATCCTGCTTGGCGAGGTTGAACAGGCGCTCGACCTGCGGTTCCTGCCCGGCGGTGATCTCGACGGTCATGTTGAAGGCGCGCACTTCGGACGCGGTCACGGCCCCATCGGCGACGGCCATCTTGGCGGCGAGCGCGATCAGCGCCAGCGTGAACGCGGCTTCGCGCCCTCCCGGCAGCCAGGTATCGGGGTCGAGGATATTGACCACCGAGCCGACCACACCCGTGCGCTTGCTGAACGAACCGATGAACTCGGTCAGCCGATGCCAGCCATCGTGGTTTTCTTCGGGCTTGCGCACGCAGCACAACATTCTGGCAGCCTTTCCCAAACCAAAGCGGCCCGCGTCCGGCGACGCAGCACCGCATATGTTCGTCCAGCATATATCGTGAGAGTGCGGCGGTCCACACTCAGGAGTGCATAGCCGCTCTACGGTTTAGTTCACGAAGGGAAAAAACACCGCATCGTCCTGCACCGGCCCGAGATAAACATCGCGACGCGGACGGCGGACGGCATTGCTGTCGTCATAATAGCCATCCGGGAAAGCGCGGTCGCTGGTCACTGTGGCCGACGACTTTTGCTGTCCTTGACGCCGGGCAAGGAACTCCGACAGCGGACCTGATTCCCAATCGCGCAGGTCGTCAACGACCGCCGCAGGCCGGGCATTATTGTTGGCCACCACTTCGGGGGGCAGCACGATATCGTCATTGCGCGCCGCGGTGGCCAGCGGACGGGTCACCGGCGTGGGGCGCATTGAAAGCGGCATCGGCATTGGCGCGACATTGACGGGCGTCAGCGCGGCCACTTCGACAGGATCGATGGCGACCGGCGCTTCAGGGGCCACAATCGGCTTGGCCGGGGCCACGACCGCGGTTTCAACCGGGGCAACGACCGGCTTGGTTACGGCAGGTATAACGGGCTTGGCGGGCGCGGGTGCGACCACGGCCTGTGCCGGCTCGTCATCGCCGCCGGTGATATAGGAGGGCAATGCCTTGCCGGAGGACAGGAAGCTGTCGACGACCGGATTGGCGGCGGCGACGGGTTTGGCAACGGCCGGCACCACGGGCCTGACCACGGCAGGTTGCGCCGGCGCAATCGCCGCCGTCTCGATCACGGGGGCATGCGGGCGCTGGCTCAGCGGCGCCGGAACCGGCGCTTCTACGCCCGGCACTTCAGCCACGGCGACGGCGAACTGGGGCTTATCGCCCATCAACTGCCGGGAAACAGCATCGGCCACCGGTATGGCGACAACGACAAACAGGCCGGCCCAAGCCAGGCCATTGGTAATGCGGCGGTCGATCTGCATGTTTCCAGTCCCGAATTGCTCCGCCCTCTCGGGCGACAAAGCCGGTTTTCATGGCCAATTTGTGAAATTGGCACCGTCTTCCACGACACTCCCCGCGACCTGAATGGGACCTGAACGACGCTTCTTCAAGCTCGATGGCCGCCGAGCGCGGCCCTCATGGCACCAGATTATGGTGAACGCAAGGTTAATCGGGCCGCTTGCCTAACAGTCTCGCAAGAGCCAAAGCGAGATTTGATCGGTTGAGCGTATAGATGTGGAACTCAGTCACGCCCTCGTCGAGAAGCTCGATGACCTGCTCGGCGGCGACTGCCGAAGCCACCAGCGCATGTGTCTCCGGATCATCCTCCAGCCCCTCGAAGCGCTCGGCCATCCAGGCCGGAATGGTCGCGCCGGTGCGGGCCGCGAAGCCTGAAATCTGCTTGAAGCTGTGGATGGGCTGGATGCCCGGCACGATCGGCGCCGTTATCCCCGCCGCGCGGGCGCGCTCGACATAGCGCAGATAATCGGCGTTCTTGAAGAACATCTGCGTAATGGCGCGGGTTGCGCCGGCATCGATCTTGCGCTTGAGATTGGCGATATCGCTGTCCCAATCCGGGCTCTGCGGATGGCGCTCCGGATAGGCGGCGACCGAGATATCGAAATCGCCGATCTTGCGAATGCCTTCCACGAGTTCGGCCGCATTGCGATAGCCATCGGGATGGGCTGTGAACGGCTGCCCGACGCCCTCCGGCGGATCGCCGCGCAGCGCCACGATGCGGGTGATGCCGGCCGCTCGGTAGCCGCGCACCACCGCATCGACCTCGTCGCGCGAGGCGCCAACGCAGGTCAGGTGCGCCGCGGCATCGACCCCGGTATCGGCCTTGATCGAAGACACCATGCGCAACGTGCGCTCGCGCGTGCCGCCGCCGGCCCCATAGGTGACCGATACGAAACGCGGCTTGAGCGGGGCCAGCTTGTGGATCGACTCCCAGAATTTCTGCTCCATGACGTCGGTCTTGGGCGGGAAAAACTCGAAGCTGAGCTGCAGGTCGGGCCGCTTTTCCGCGGTCAAACGGCTGGCGCGGGCGTTGTCGTCGATCATGGTCTTAAAACTTTCAGTTCTTGTCGTTCAGCCGCCAGAGGCAGACCGTCAGTCCGTTTTCGCCGCTGTCGCTGGGAAATTCCCGCACCAGATTGACGTCCATTCCGATAGCACCCGCCCAGGTCTCCATCTGCCCCTGCGACAGACCCAGCCGGCGATGCGCATGCTCGCTGCGCAGGAATTCCAGAGTATGGGGCGCGAAATCCACAATCACGATCTGCCCGCCCGGCTTGAGCAGGCGCCGCGCCTGCGCCAGCATGCGGCCCGGATCATCGAAATAATGCAGCACCTGGTGGATCACCACGACATCGGCGGGACCAACGCTGGCATCGAGATCCCCGATATCGCCGAGCCGCACCTGCGCGTGACCAATGGCGGCATTGGCCAGCCGCGAGCGCGCCACCGCCAACATTTCTCGGCTCGCATCGACGCCGACGCCGCGCTTGTAGGAGCCCGCCAACACTTCCAGCATGCGCCCGGTGCCGGTGCCCAGATCGACCAACAAGTCGACCACCCTGCCCTCCAGCGCTTCGACCACCGCAGCCTCGACGGCGGATTCGGGCACGTGCAGCGTCTTGAGCAGATCCCAGCTGCCAGCCACCTTGGCGAAATACTGCGCCGCCTGTTCCTGCTGGGCCGCGCGCACGGCATGCTGGCGTTCGCAATCGCGCTTGCGCTCGGGATCGCTGTGATCGACGCGGGTAATCAGCCATTGCGCCAACTCGGCGCCCTCGCCGCCTGATGCCAGCCCGTAATAGGCCCAGGCCCCTTCGGCGTTGCGCTGCACGAGGCCCGCATCGGCTAGCAGCTTGAGATGGCGCGAGACACGCGGCTGGCTTTGCCGCAGAATTTCCGTGAGGTCCTTGACCGAATGGTCGCCATCGGACAGCAATGCCAACAGGCGCAGCCGGGTCCCCTCACCCG
This sequence comes from Devosia sp., assembly GCF_028290435.1. GTDB lineage: Bacteria > Pseudomonadota > Alphaproteobacteria > Rhizobiales > Devosiaceae > Devosia. Next base: position 61,524 of record NZ_JAQGJV010000009.1, read on the forward strand.
CCGCCTTCAGCAATCCCACCAATGTTCCCAGTTCGGCCATCGCCCCTCACGAGATATAAAGATGTCTTTATATCCGATTTGGCGGAGGGGTCTAGTGGGATTTGTGATTGGGAAGCCGGGGCCTTCTTCCCCCTCCCCCTTGAGGGGAGGGCCGGGGTGGGGGGAAGTCGCAGCAAGAGTGGCGGTCTCACTGACCAAGCTACACTCCCGGAGAGGTTCCCCCCACCCTAACCCTCCCCTCAAGGGGGAGGGGATCAGAGCGGGGCTCTCGACCGGAAGCGTCGAACTGAATGTTCCCTAAACCTCCACACCCAACTCCGCACACACCACCGCCAGCGCGCTGTCCGCCACCGGCACCGGCATTTCGGCCCGGCCGCGATTGGTGATTTGGCTGCGCCAGATGTGCACGGCAAGGGTTTGGGGCGTGATAAAGGTTTCGAGGCGGCTGCCGGGTTGCATCAGAAGCGGGATTTGCTCGTAGCGCACGGGATAGAACACTTCCCGCGCCTGTACTTGCCCGGTCAGCCCCAACGCCCGCGTATAATGCGTCAGCGCAAACGGCCCGGTCGCGCCATATTGCATATATTCGGGCGGCACCGCCTGCCCCAGTAGCCGCCGCGCTGCCACCTCCAGCCGCCGTCCGATCGGCAGATGTGGCTCCAGCAGCGGCCGCTTGATCTCGGTGAACACGGCCAGCAGCCTGTCGAGCAATTCGGACTGCGCCGGCAGCAGCAACACGGCACCATTGACCGAGCCCTCGCGCTCCCAGCCCATCACATAGTCCGGCGGCTCGGCGATAGGCCGCACGCAAAACACATCCAGGTCCGCCCAGATGCCGCGTTCGGCCTTGAGCAGGCTCATGCGGAAATAGTCGGAAAACACACCCGGCGTGCCGCGTCCCTTGTAGAAAACCAGCTTGTCGCGCGGCAAAATCTCCGCCGCATCGCGCCAGACGACGCCCTCGGGCAGATCGTCCATCGGCTCATAGGCATAGACCTCGACCCGATGCCCCTGCCGCACGAACGAGACGGCACACAGCCGCTCGAGCCAGCTCATTGGCCCGTGCCAGAACGTCACGATGGTTGGAAGTGTCATGTCTGTTCCCCGCAGCCGGCCCGGCAGCTCGCATCCAGATGGACGCGAATTGCCTAATAGCGGGTTGGCTGGCGAGGTCCAGCGCGATTTGCGATGTGCTAGAGTGCGGCCGCGGTCGCCGCGCGGTCTTCGGCGCCACGCTTGCGGAACGAATGCGCCCGCCACAATTCGAAGATGCCACTGGCTTCGTCGCGGCTGATCGCCTCGAAGCGGGCCAGCACATTGCGCTTGTCCATCTCTGTGGGCAGGTCGCGCCAGGGCAACATGCCGACGATAGACTCGAACAGCTCGGGGGTCAGCCCGGCGGCGCGCAAAGCCACGGTGATGGCCACATAATCCTGTCCCGCCAGCCATTTGACGAACACTTCGGGCTCCACCCGCAGCATCACCGTCAGCGCCGCCGCCGCATGGTGGCCATAGCCAAACCGCGCGAACCGAGCCAGCGCCCGATCGTCGAGCTGCCGGCGGTCGCTGAGCGCCTTGACCTGATTATAGGCCAGCTTCCATTCGGTGGCCGAAAAGCCCGCCCGGTTGCGCATGCGGTTATAAACCACCGCATTGATTTTGCCGGCCGCGATCGGATCGACATGGCTATCCACGTCGCCCAGCGCTTCGAGCACTTTGCCGGCCGCTTCATCGATCTGCCCGCGCAGCGAGGACCAGTCGATCTCGGTGCGTGCCCGCAGATCGTGGGCGATTTCGGCATCCACCCGGGCGCGCGCCACCAGCCTGCGCAGCGTCTCGGCATCGAATTCGGCGGTGGGATTGCGCACCAGCCGGACCACCGAGGAGGTCCCGCCATGCTCGACGATCGCTTCGCCGACCCGCTCGGGCACATTGACCCGGCTGGCAATGGCCATCCGGTGGGCCTCGCCATGCGTGCTGATGATGTCGATCAGGTCGTCATCGCTGAGCACGTTGGAAAATTCCAGCAGTGGCCGCGCCACTTCGATGACGTCATTGGCCAGCTTGACCACCACGGTGCCCGGCGCCCGCTCGAGCGGCGCCAACAGCTTGGCGACATGCACCCGCGCTTCCACCTCGACCAGCTCGGCCAACTGGCAGAGCACTTCGTCATATTGGGCCACCTGCTCGTCATCGCACTGGGCGGAGACGAAGCTGAAGAGCTGCGCCATGTTGCGGAACAACTGGTCGCGTTCGGAGTGGTTCTCTTCGCCGTTCAGAACCCTGAAGCTCGAAAACGCCCGCTGCCCCTGGTCAAGCTCGCTCATCATCTGTCTCCCGGCTCCTGCCGCAAATTTAGAGCATCAGGATGGACCGGGAGGTTCTCGTGCCCGCTGAAATTGCCAGTTCGGATTTGATTCAAATTGTCGGGATTTTTGCCGATGGCGTCAGGAAATCGGAAACCGTTACCGATCCCGCGGTCGCAGCAGCACTATCCCACCCACGGTCTTCCCGCGGACTTGATCCGCGGGCCACTCTCCACCCGGCATGCGCGAGGAGGGCCCGCGGATCAAGTCCGCGGGTAGACGGTGGGTGTGGATAGCAACTGATGTGAGTAACCTGGTGGGTAACGGCTACGCCGCAACAGCCCTCGGGCGGCGCCGGAAACTGTCCCAACTGAACACCACCAGCGACAGCCAGATCAGCGCAAAGCTCACCAGCCGCGTGGCATTCATTTCCTCGTGGAACACGAACACCGCGATCAGGAACTGGATCGACGGCGCCAGATACTGGAACATGCCGATCGTGGTCAGCCGCAGCCGCTGCACCGCGAAGGCGAACAGCAGCAGCGGCACCGCTGTTGCCGGGCCGGTTAGGATCAGCAGCAACAGCATGGTCGGATCGCTATGCACGCCGATGCCCACAGTCACCAGATTATAGCCGATATAGGCAATCGCCACCGGCGCGATCATCAGCGTTTCGGCGAACAGGCCCGTAGCCGGCCCCAGCATCGCCGTCTTGCGGAAATAGCCGTAGAGGCCGAACGATATCGCCAGCCCCAGCGAGATATAGGGCACGCTGCCCAAGGCGGCCGCCTGGATGCCGATGGCAATCACCGCGATGCCGATTGAGACCGTCTGCCACCTGTTCTGCCGTTCACCCAAAAACACCATGCCGATGGCGATATTGACCAGCGGATTGATGAAATAGCCAAAACTGGCCTGCAGCAATTCGTTGGCATCGACCGCGTAGACATAGAGCAGCCAATTGAATGCCAGCAGCACCGACGAAAGGGCCAGCACGCGCACTTTTCGACCGTCGCGCAGGAAGGCGCGCACCTCGCCGAACTTGCCGGTGATGGCGAGGACGATGGCCAAAAGGATCAGCGAATAGATCGTGCGTTCAGCCACGACGAGCACAGCGCCCGCCTCGCTCAGCGGATGCAGCAGCAGCGGCAGGAAGCCCCACAGCAGATAGGCGACGAGCGCCGCCACCACCCCATTGGCGGCGTCCTTGGCATCGATGACGGGGGCTGGCACCGGGGCGAGCGTGGCAGGCGCCGATTCTGGCAGGGACATAAAAACTCCGCGCCCGGACGGCGCCGTAAAAGCCTCTGATAGCAGCGGCGGCAGCGCCTCGCCAATGAAGCTTTGTGATCGCAACCCGCCCCATTTTGATGGCTAGGGCCAACCTTTTGGGTCGCGGCACGTTGGTACCATTCAGACCAACAGGAGCAATTGCCATGAAGAAGACCGTCACTTGGGTATTGATCGCCGATGGCGCCCAGGCCCGCGTGCTGCAGCATAACGGCCCCGGCAAAGGCCTCACGCAGGTCGATGGCCTGGATTTCGCGATGGATACCAAACAGGCACAGGACATCATGGCGGACCGTCCCGGCCGCAGCTACCAGTCGAATGGTGCAGCCCGCAGCAGCATGGAGCCCAAGACCGATCCCGTCGCCTACCGCGAGACCCAGTTCGTCAGATCCCTCGCCGACATGCTCGACCGCCAGCAGCAGAAGGGCGCGTTTGACCGCCTGGTGATCGCTGCCGCGCCCATTGCGCTGGGCGATATCCGCAAGGCGATGAGCGCCGGGGTCAAGAAGACCGTGGTGGCCGAACTGGACAAGGATTTGACCAACCTGCCGACGCTACAGTTGGACAAGCATCTGGATGGTATTTTGAGCATTTAGTTTCAGAAGGTTGACGGCACGAAGTGAATCACACCGCCAAGCGGTTGATTCGAATTCGGAAAGCATTGATTCAAAACCTGAAGGGCATCAGCCTTCTTCACCTCTCCCTTTGGGGGAGAGGTCGACCCTCTTGGGTCGGGTGAGGGGGCCTTTGCTGGACGCGGTGCTTGGGGAAGGCCCCCTCACCCGTCGCTACGCGCCGACCTCTCCCCAAGGGAGAGGTGAAGGGAAGCCAAGCCCTTAGCTTACCAAATTAGTCCTCGTCGTCCCCATCATCCGCGTCACCGCTGATCGCGTCCAGAAACTGCAGCAATAACGGATTGACCAGGTCGGGCCGTTCGATGCTCGGAATATGCGCGACACCCTCCAGCACCACCGCGAAGGCGTTGGGCATTTCTTCGGAGAGGTGATCGTGCCGTTCGATCAGGTAGTTGAAATCCTGGTCGCCCACCATCAGCAGCGTCGGCGCATTGATGCTATCCATCCGCCGGTAGGCATCCGCGCGCGGTTCCTCCAGCGTCAGTGGCGGCTTGCCCAATGCCACGCCGTTCATATCGAGGAACAGCGCCCGCGTCGCGCCGCCGACCCGGCCATTGGCCGCGCGTGGCCCGTCGAGCCATTCATGCGCCTGCACCTTGTTCAGCATGTCGAGATCGCCGCGCTCGAAAGCGTCTTCCTCGGCCATTTCAAGCTGCTGCTCGCCCTCGGTGACCTCCGCCGGCGCCCCAGTGATCGAGGTGCCGATCAGCACCAGCCCCAGCACGCGGCCGGGATAGCGCAGCGCGAAATCTACCGCGAGGCCACCGCCCATCGAGCAGCCCACCAGCACCGCCGCATGGATATCGCGCGCTGCCAGAACCGCAACGAGATCATCGACATGGTTGAACGCCACGTCCTCAGAAACCGTCTCGCCATAGCCGCGCCGGTCATAGGCGATCGCCTCCCAGCCCTCCTCGGCGACCTCATCCATCTGGCTCTGCCACATCCGCTTGTCGCAGACCCCGGCATGCAAAAACACCACCGGCAGGCCCTCGCCCGCCGCGATGCCGGCCAATGTTGCGCCCCGAACGGCAATCGAAAAAGACGTCGCTACCACGCGCAGAATTCCAAGTTCATTTCGCAAAAAAGGGCCGGACTTTCGCCCGGCCCGTATCTTTAGCGCGTCAGCGGTTTGTAGGTCGCGCGCTTCGGGTTGACCGCGTCGGCGCCGAGGCGGCGGACCTTGTCGGCTTCGTAGTCGGCAAAATTGCCTTCGAACCATTCGACATGGCTATTGCCTTCGAAGGCCAGCATGTGGGTCGCGAGCCGATCGAGGAACATGCGATCATGGCTGATGATCACTGCGCAGCCGGCGAATTCCTCCAGCGCCTCTTCGAGCGCGGCGAGGGTTTCGGTGTCCAGATCGTTGGTGGGCTCATCGAGGAGCAACACGTTGGAGCCGCTCTTGAGCATCTTGGCGAGATGCACGCGATTGCGCTGCCCGCCGGACAGGTTGCCCACCTTCTGCTGCTGGTCGCCGCCCTTGAAGTTGAACGAGGACGTATAGGCGCGCGAGTTCACCTCGCGCTTGCCCAGCATCAGGACTTCGTCGCCCTCGGAGATTTCCTCCCAGACGGTCTTGTTGGGATTGAGGCTGTCGCGGCTCTGGTCGACATAGCCCATATGGACACTGTCGGCGATGGTCACGGTGCCGGAATCCGGCGTTTCCTGGCCCGTCAGCATGCGGAACAGCGTGGTCTTGCCCGCGCCATTGGCCCCGATAATGCCCACAATGCCGCCCGGCGGCAGCTTGAAGGTCAGGTTGTCGATCAGCAGGCGATCGCCATAGGACTTGGACAGGCCTTCGATATCGATGACGTTATTGCCCAGCCGCTCGCCGGCCGGAATGATGATCTGGGCGGTCGATGACTGCGTGCGCGCCTCGTTGATCTTGACCAGTTCCTCATAGGATTTGAGGCGGGCCTTGGACTTGGTCTGGCGTGCCTGGGGGGACTGACCCATCCATTCGCGTTCGCGCTCCAGCACCTTGGCGCGGGCCTGGTCTTCGGACTTTTCCTGGGCAAAGCGCTTGGCCTTGGCAGTCAGGTAAGCCGAGTAATTGCCCTCATAGGGCACGCCCTTGCCGCGATCGAGCTCGAGAATCCAGCCGGTTACGTTGTCGAGGAAGTAGCGATCATGGGTGATGATCAGCACGGCGCCTTCGAACTCGCGCAGGTGGCGTTCCAGCCAGGCGGTAGTTTCGGCATCGAGATGGTTGGTGGGTTCGTCGAGCAGCAGCAGGTCGGGCTTGCTCAGCAGCAGCGCACAGAGCGCGACGCGGCGACGTTCACCACCCGACAGCTTGGTGACGTCGGCATCGCCCGGAGGACAACCCAAAGCTTCCATCGCCACTTCGACCTGCGATTCCAGATCCCACAGGTTCTCGGCGTCGATCTGGTCCTGCAGCTTGCTGGCCTCGTCGGCGGTCGCATCTGAATAGTCCATCATCAGCTCGTTGTAACGATCGATGACGGCCTTCTTTTCCTTGACCCCGGTCATGACATTGCCGAGCACGTTCAGCGCCGGATCGAGCTCGGGCTCCTGGCTCAGGTAGCCCAGCTTGGCGCCTTGGGCCAGCCAGGCTTCGCCGGTGAATTCGGTATCGATCCCGGCCATGATCTTGAGCAGCGTCGACTTACCCGAGCCGTTCGGGCCCAGCACGCCGATCTTGGCATCGGGGTAGAAGGACAGGTGGATATTGTCCAACACCTTCTTGCCACCGGCATAGGCTTTGGACATTCCGCTCATGTGGTAGATGAATTGGCGAGCCATCGGCTTGCAAACCTCGATAACGGGAACAGGATTTGCCCCGTATGTAGGCCAAGCCGCCCTTCGGGGCAATGCGTCTGGGCAATTGCCGCTGGGCACAACCTGCACGCGGCCACTAGCGTCATAAAGAACCTTCGGTTAGGCTGGATTAACGTTCATACAACTGCAAGGCGTTCCATTTTGACCTACACCTTTCCCCGCCGTGGCCGCACCCTGCTGGCCGGCCAGCGCTCCGAACTGACCGTCATCGACCTCCACGGCAATGCGTCCGTCATCTTCACGGCCGATGAAATCATCGAGGCCCCGAACTGGACTGCAGACGGCACCGCGCTGGTGTTCAATGCCGGCGGCAAGCTGTTCCGCATCGCCCCCACCGGCGGCGAAGTGACCCCGATCGATACCGGCCACCTGGCCGATCTGAACAATGACCATGTGCTGTCGCCTGATGGCGCCACCATCTATGTCAGCTCCGACGATGGCCACCTGTATGCTGTGCCGTTTGCCGGTGGCACCCCGCGCCGCGTGTCCAACACGCACGACACCCCGTTCCACTATTACCTGCACGGCATCTCGCCCGATGGCAAAACCCTTTCCTATGTCGCCATCGAGGGCAAAGGCCCCGATCGCCGCGTCAACATCTTCACCATTCCGGCCGCCGGCGGCGCGGACGTCCGCCTCACCGACGTGTCGGTACCCAATGATGGCCCGGAATATTCGCCCGATGGCCGCTGGGTCTATTTCAACTCCGAACTGGCCGCGAGCCAGCCCGGCCATGCCCAGATTTTCCGCATGAACGCCACCGATGGCAGCGGATTGGAACAACTGACCTTCGACAACCTGGTCAACTGGTTCCCGCACCTGTCGCCCGATGGCAAGCAGATCGCTTTCATCAGCTTCCCCACCGGCACGCTCGGCCACCCCGCCGACAAGGATGTGCTGCTGCGCATGATGAACCCCGATGGCTCTGATCAGCGCACGCTGGTCAGCTTCGTCGGCGGCCAGGGCACCATCAACGTCAATTCCTGGGCGCCCGATAGCCAGCGCTTCGCCTACGTCGCCTATCCCGTAGCAAAATAACGCCCCCGGGCAGGTCGGACACCATTCAGTCCCGACCTGCCGCCTTGGCGGCCCGGAGCCGTCAAGGCGTCCCGCCAGCGGGCTCGCTAATGCCATAGAATTGCTCGCATACCGCCACGCCAGCGGCTCGACTTGACCCCACTTTGCCCTCTACAAGGCAGGCCATCGCCATCGTCGGCGGGTAAGCCTGGAGCGTCTGATGGTGTCGATGACTGGATTGGCGCGTGCCTGTGGCTTGGCGCTATCGATCGCAACGCTGAGCCTGCCTGCCCTGGCGGAGGCCCCGGCGGCCGTCGTCAACGAGGCGGCCGTGACGCATTACGTGCTCGATAACGGCCTCGAAATCGTCGTCATCCCCGATCACCGCTCGCCCATCGTCACCCATATGGTGTGGTACAAGATCGGCAGCGCCGACGAGCCGCCCGGCAAGTCCGGCATCGCCCACTTCTTCGAGCACCTGATGTTCAAGGGCACCAAGGCGCATCCGGCCGGCGAATTCGACCGCGTGGTCAGCGAAATCGGCGGCAACCAGAACGCCTTCACGGCCAATGACTACACCGCCTTTTTCCAGACCGTCCCGCCCGATGCCCTGCCCACCATGATGAGCCTCGAGGCCGATCGCATGCGCGGCCTGATCCTGTCTGAGGATGTCATCGGCGCCGAGCGCGACGTGGTGATCGAGGAACGCCGCTCACGCATCGACGGCAGCCCGCGCGCCCTGCTACAGGAAGAGACCCAGGCCACGCTGTTTCAGAACAGTCCTTACCGCATTCCGGTCATCGGCTGGCTGCACGAGATGGAACAGCTCAACCGCGTCGATGCGACAGCCTTTTATGACCGCTATTATGCGCCCAACAATGCGGTGCTGGTCGTGGCCGGCGATGTCGAGCCCGAGGTCGTTCTGGCGCTGGCCAAGACCACCTACGGGCTGGTGCCGCGCGGGCCCGACCTGCCGCCGCGCGTGCGTCCGTCCGAGCCCGAACACAATACGCGCCGCACCGTCACCATGAACGACGCGCGCGTCGGCGTGCCCAGCTATTCCACCTCCTGGGTGGTCCCCACCTATCACAATGCCAAGCCCGGCGAGGCCGAGGCGCTCGACCTGCTGTCCGAAATTCTCGGCGGCGGTACGCGTAGCCGGCTCTACCAGCAGGTCGTGGTCAAAACCGGCATCGCTTCGGCGACCGGCGCGGGCTACGATTCAGGCGCCTACGATCCCAGCACCTTCACCGTCTATGGCGTGCCGCAGGGCGATAACACGCTGGCGACGGTCGAGGCCGCCGTCAGCGCCCAGATCGCGCTGCTGATCAAGGACGGCGTGACCGAACAGGAACTCGACAGCGCCAAGACGCGCTATGTCCGCAGCCTGGTTTTCGCCCGCGACGAGCAGGCCGACATGGCCAATCTCTATGGCCGCGAACTCGCCACCGGCGGCACCGTCGAGGACATTGCCCAATGGCCGGACCGCATTCGCGCCGTCACCGCCGAACAGGTTCGGGCCGTCGCCCAACGCTATCTCGATCCATCCGTCGCGGTCACCAGTTACCTGTTGCCGCCCGCCACCGAGGGCAAATAGCCATGGCCGTTCGCTTCGTCTCCGCCCTCGCGGTCGCCCTGCTGACCCTGTTCGCCGTTGTCCCGGCGCAGGCCGAAGTGGTGTTCCAGGACGTCACATCCCCCAAGGGCATCCACGCCTGGCTTGTGGAGGACTATTCGGTTCCCCTCGTCACCATCCGCTTTTCCTTCGCCGGCGGCACCTCGCAAGACCCTGTCGGCAAGGAGGGCTTGGCCAATCTGATGACCAGCCTGTTCGATGAGGGCGCGGGCGATCTCGACAGTGACGCCTTCCAGATCAAGCTGGATGACGCGGGAGCGGAAATGAGCTTTTCCGCCGACCTGGACGGTGTCTACGGCTCCATGCGCATGCTGGCCGACCAGCAGCCGGAAGCCTTTGGCCTGCTCAAGATGTCGGTCCAAAACCCGCGCTTCGACCAGAACCCGATCAATCGCATGCGCAGCCAGATCGTCTCCGGCATCCTCGCCAGTGCGCAGCGGCCCGAGACCGCGGCCAATCAGCAATGGGCCAAGACGCTTTATGGCGACCACCCCTATGCGCGCACGAGTGAAGGCACCATTCCCGGCCTGACGGCCGTTACGGCCGACGATTTGCGCACCTTCCATAAGGCCATGTTCGCCCGCGCCAACCTGCATATCGGCGTGGTGGGCGCCATCGATGCGGAGACCCTGAAGGCGCGGCTGGACCAGGTGTTCGGCGACCTGCCCGCCGAGCCGGCCCTGACGCCGGTCGCCGATATGGTGCCCAAGCTCGGCCAGGATCTTGCCATCACCTACAACCTGCCGCAGACCACGATCTACATGGCCTATCCGGGCGTGCGTCGCGACGACCCCGATTTCTTCGCGGCCTACGTGATGAACTACATTCTGGGCGGCGGCGATTTCTCCTCGCGCCTGTTCGCCGAAGTGCGTGAAAAACGCGGCCTGACCTATGGCATCAGCTCGTCGTTGCAGAACGCCGACCATGCCGATTCCCTGGTGATCGGCACCTCCACCCGCGCCGACCGGGCCGGCGAAACCCTCAAGGTCATCGAGGACGTGATTGCCCGCCTCGCCAAGGACGGCCCGACCGAAGCGGAGCTGGCCTCGGCCAAGAAATATATCATCGGCTCTTATGCCATCAACAGCATGAGCTCCTCGGTCGCCATCGCCAATACACTGGTCGGCTTGCAGGATGTCGATCTGCCCATCGACTACGTGGCGCGGCGTCCCGCGCTGATCAACGCCGTCACCCTGGAGCAGGTCAAGGCCGCCGCCGTCAAGCTGCTGACCGTCAAGCCGACGATCCTGTTGCTGGGTCCGGCTGCGACACCGGCCGATGTGCCGGCGCCAACCCCTGCTCCTCCGTTGGGGACGCCTGCACAGCCATGAACCCGTGAGGATAGACGCTAGGCGGCGCCTATCCTCGCGCCATCGCGACAGTCGCCGTAAATGCCGCGAGCATTCTCGCCCTGTCCTCGGGCTTTGACTGTTGTTCATTGCCGTTGAACAGGCCGCCATGTTCAGCCATCAGGTCGAGCAGGAATATCGCCACATAGAGCCGGAAAATCGCATCGTCGGCCTGCTCGGCATGGTGCAGCCAGGCCATGACGTAGCCGGGCGGCCCGCCATAGGCCAGCACCGCCGCCAAGGTCAGCGCCGCGGGATAGCGCGGATCGCCGAAACACAGATCATCGACATCGACGATGCCTGACAACACGCCGGCGGGATCGATGATGACATTCTTGGTCGTCGTATCGTGCAGAAACGGCGTGGCCGGAATCCGGGCCAGCCGCTCGCGCTGGCTGGTCAATATGGTCTCGACCATTCCGATCAGGCTGGTATCGAACAGCCCATGGGCCGCCATGCGCTGCCGCGACCGATCAAGGCTGGAGCGCAACACAGCCTCCCAGGTGGCAAAGGGTGCGTCTTCCGGCCGGATCGCATAGCCATAGCGACCCGCCGATCCGGTTTGAGCCACCGCAGCCTGCGCCGCGGCCACGCCGGCGGCGATACTGTCGAGCTGGCGTTCCGACAGCGATCCGATGACGCCGCCGAGATCGCCTCCGGCAAGCCGCTCCAGCACAATCAAGGGCAAAGGCGCCTCGATATCCTGTGCCAGCAGCGCCGGCAGTGGCACCCCGCGCGGCCGCAGTAATCGCGACAGATGCACCGCGCCCGCCATCGCGGCATGTGCCGACTGGTTGCCGATGCGCACCACGACCGGCGCCGATTCGGCAAACTGCGCCTCATAAACGTAGTGCTGCGCGCCGGTGGTGAAGCGCGTGACCGCAACGGGCGAGGCACCCGTGACCTGCTTGGCCACCGACGCGGCCAAATCGGCGCTCGGCACCATAACGGCAGGAGCGATCACGCCTCGATCCATACCGGCACGGACTTGAACGCTGGGGTCTTGCTGCGCGGATCGACCGCCGTGCCCACCAGCACATTGGCCTCGGGGTAATAGGCCATGGCGCTGCCCCGCGGCAGGTCGAATTCCTTGACCACCGCGCTCATCCGCCCGACATCGGAGGCCAGCGTCACCACCTGCCCCGCGCTCACCCCAAATGCCGCCATGTCGGCGCCATTGAGGAACACCGCATCGCGCCCCGCGCCGCCGCGATAGCTGTCATTGTCCTCGTAGATGATGGTGTTGAACTGGCCCTCGCTGCGCACCGTCGCCAGCAGCAGTTTGCCCGCTTCCAGCACCGGCAGCGGCGTCACCACGAAATGCGCGCGCCCGTCCGGCGTGCCGAATTCGGGCACGTGCATGACCCGGTGCTTGATGTGGAATTCCTTTTTCGCCACATCGATATCGGCCAGTTGTTCAAGTCCCGGCACGATCGCCGCGATCGCCTCGCGCACTTTCGAATGCTGCCCGAACGCCTTGAAATCCACCGGCGACTCCGGCAGCAGCCGCACCGCGATATCGCAGAGGATATGGCTTTCCGGCCGCACATTCTCCAACCGCCTGATGCCGCCATCGCTCAGCCGCACATAGTTGAACATCGATTCCTGCGTCGTCGGCTGCCACTCCTCGTCGCGCGCCGTGACCGGCAGGATCAACACTTCGCCATCGCCGAGGCCATGGACGTGGCCCATATTCAGCGTCGTGGTCAGGAACAGTTTGAAGCCGATACTGCCCATCGCGCGGCTGGCAAACTCGGTGTCCGGCGTCGCACCCCACAGATTGCCGCCCATGATCACCGCCGCGTCGATCTCGCCACGCTCGGCCGCCTTGAGGCAGGCCATGGTGTCCATGCCCTGCTGGGAGGGGAAGCTCATGCCGAAGGCGGTTTCCATCTTGCCCAGCACATCCTTGGCCAGCACCGGCTTGACGCCGATGGTGCCGATGCCCTGCACGTTGGAATGCCCGCGCAAAGGCAACAGCCCGGCAAAACGCTTGCCCACCATGCCGCGCAGGGTCGCCAGATTGGCGATGGCCTCGACATTTTCCACACCGTGGACGTGGTGCGTCATCCCCATGCCCCAGGCGAAGACGGCGTTCTGCGCCTGTCCGTAGCGCTGCGCGATCTCTTCGATGCGCGCCTGCCCGATGCCGCAGGCCGCGACAATCTCATCCCAGCTTAATGCGTCGAGATCGGCCCGGAAGGCCTCATAGCCGCTGGCATGGGCGGCGATAAAATCCTGGGCCTCCAGCCCCGCCGCGATCACCGCCTTGGCAATCCCCTTCATCAACGCGATATCCGAGCCGATCCGCGGCTGCAGATAGTCCGAGGCAATCTCGCTGCCGCCCTTGAGCATCGAGCTTGGCGATTTCGGCACCGCAAACTTGACCAGTCCCGGCTCCTTGGCCGGATTGATGACGATCACCTGCCCGCCCCGCTCGCGGCAATTCTTGAGCATGTGGATGAAGCGCGGATGATTGGACGACGGATTGGCGCCGATCACGAAGATCAGGTCGCACCCGGTCAGGTCCTCGAGCTCGACACTGGCGGTGCCCGAACCGATCGTCGTCTTCAGCCCCTCGCTGGTCGCCTGGTGGCAATAGTAGGAGCAGTTGTTGACGTTGTTGGTGCCGTAGGCCCGCGCCAAAAGCTGGAAAATGAACCCTGCCTCGTTAGACGAGCGCCCCGAGGAATAAAAGAAACTCCGCTGTGGCTGCGTCACCTTGAGCTGTGCTGCCGCATGCGCAATGGCGAAATCCCAGCCCACCGGCTCGAACCGGTCCGCGCCCGCCGCCTTGAAAATCGGCGTGCCCAGCCGCCCGAGCTTTTCCATCTCGCGCCCGGTCAATTCGCCCAACTCGGCAATGGAATGCTCGAAAATCGGCTCGGGGATCGCGGCGCGCACATCGCTCGATTGCGCCTGCACACTCTTGTTGCAGACCGAGGGAAATTCCCCCAGCTCGTTGGTCATTCCACCGCGCTGGCCGCCCATGCCATAGGCACAGGCCTTGCAGGCATTCTTGGACGTCAGCGCCTTGGCTGCCTTGCCCACGCCCATCCGGCCAACGGTCTGCAGCGTATAGAGAACCTTCTTGGGTCCGCCACCGACGATCGGCTTGCCATGGGCCATCACATACTCCTCCGCCGTCTACAGCGGCGCATGCCGGCATTGTCCCCTCCCCGGCGCGTTGACGCAAGCGCAACAAAAAGCCCCGGCAACCTGCCGGGGCCCGTTCGTCTGATTGTGGCGCCTACAGCACGTAGAGCACCACCGTGCCGTCGCGACGCAGGTCAACCGCCACGGCGCGATTGATATCGGCCTGGCTGAGCGTACGGCTACCGCATTTTTTCAGCAGGTTGCGCAGGTTGCCGATATCGCCCGCATAGTTGCCGAGCAACTGGTTGGCCTTGTTGGCATCGCGACGCGAGAGCAGGCTGGCCACGTTGGCGACCCCGGATGGCGGCAGGCAAACCGCATTGCCGGTAGCGAAGCGCAGGTAAGCGCGGTTTTCCAGCAGGCGAGCGAGGAAGCTGATCTTCGAGGAACCGCCAAAACCGTTAAAGCCATTGCCGCCCGACGAACCGTTCACGCCCATGGCGCCGGGCTGTCCAGGCGCACCGGGTTGACCCGGGGCACCGGGTTGGCCGGGCGTACCGGGAATTCCCGGACCCCCACGGGAGCCCGTCAGCACATTGACGTCAACCAGGTTACCGCTGGTTCCGGCGCCACCCACATTGACGCCAGCGATACCCCCGCCGACGCCCACGCGGGCCAGGCCATTGCTGCCCCCACCGCCCAGATTGACATCTGCTAGGGAGCCGGAGCCGCCACCACTGCTACCGCCGATATTGACATTGGCCGCGGGGCTGCTGCCGCTACCGACGCTCACATCCAGTCCGCCATCGGAGCCATTGCCCCCCAGGCCCACATTGACCAAACCACCAGAGCCCGCATCACCAGACCCGACGGTCACCAGTCCATTCCCGTCGCTCCCGCTGATTATGCCTCCGAGAAGGCCTTGAGCGAAAGTAGGCATAGTAGAACCGGCAAGTAGAATGCCGGCAAGAATCGCTATCGTATTGCGTTTCATGGCAAATCTCCTGATCAAACAACCTGAATGGCTGTTGATGGAGCAACCCTATTTCTGCAATTAAGTTTCGATCCGCACAGTATCGTGGAAAACGCGAATATAAGCGGGATACTAAAAGTATAGAACAATTTATGACATTCTATACTAGGTAAATACGTATGCCATATTATGGAATCTGGCAATAGAAAAAGGGCGCGAAACCGAAGTCTCGCGCCCCCATCGGCGACACCACAAAGGAGCGTCAGCCTCTGCGGCAGTCTGCCGATCGTCTGGCAGCCGGGAGGGTTACGGCCGCCATTCCTAAGCCGTCATGTCTGGAGTGCAACGACGGTTCGCAGCCTTAACGGCGCGCACTGGCAACAGTTCCTCCAAACGCGATCTGTGATCGATGGCACCCGACTTAAAGACTTCCGGTAACCGAAAGGGCGACGCCGGTCTTGTCATAGCTCTCGCCCGGATCGTCGTGATGCGCGAACGAGACCGTCGCCCCATAACCCAACCGGGGTGACACGGCATAATGCAAGCCTACCGCCGCCGTGCGACGGGACCGGATCAAGCTGGTGTCGTAGAGCCCCGCCTCCTGCCAGCCGCCAAGCTGAGCCGATAGCTCGACTTGCGGGGCCAGCGCCACCGTGGCGCCCAGATCGATCGCGGCCGTGCGCCCGGCCACGCCATCGAGCGGATCCGCCAACTCGACCCCGGTGGCAGTGTTGAGGGTCACGGTCAGTCCATCGGTGGGCACAAGGCTCGCCGCCACCGCAAAGTATGGCGAGGTGCGGCGCAGATCGGCATGCCCCTTTGGCCATACCAGATCGAAGCCGGCCGAGCCGCTCAGGGTGAGCTGGCCGGCGATGACCCGCAAACCCGTACTCACCCGTCCGCCATCCGCCGGCGCCCGGAAGTACAGCAATTGGTCGAGTTCAGGGACCGTAGTGAACCACGCCTCCATCCCCGCCAACGCCGCCATGGTGGGCGATATCGCCTTTTCCCAGGCAATGCGTGTCGTCACGGTGCCGACATCGGCCTCCAGTTTCAGCGGCGGCAGCCCCAATCCAACCAGTTCGCTTTTCCCCTGCACGGCCCACAGCGCGGCCACATCCACCGTCACCTTTTGGTCCGGCCCGGTCACCACGAACGTGCCGACGAATTCGTGATCCGTTTCCTCGCTGCGGATGGGGATGATGAACCCCTCGATATTGAGATCGTCGCCCGTCCAGCTTCGCGTCACCGCATAGCCGAGGCGCAGCTTGGCATCCGTGCCCAGCGCCAACTCGGCCTCAACGCCGCCGGCAACCTCGTCGTCGTCCTCATAGGTGGTGTCGAGAAACCGCGTCTGGGTGATGCGTAAGGTGCCCCGCAGCAGCGCATCGCCCGCGGTGCCCGTCAGCGATATTTCCTCGTTATGCGTCGCGTAAAAATCGCTACGCCCCGCCGCGCTATCGGTCGCGTTCGAAGTCCAGCCGGTTTCCACCTGGCTGGTGATCGTCAGCGGCGACTGTGCAGCGACGGGCCAGACCAGCAGCGTCGCGATCAATACCGTCCCAATCGCGCGCCTGATCATGCTGTTCTCCTGCCTGGTCGCAGGATCGCTGAGTTCAGTAACCAATATTACACGTAGGCTCTACGCGCTTACCCGGATTTTTGCTGCTTAAAATTCACTATTAAGAGGCGAGAACCGGCCCGTAAGTATTTGATTAACTATCTTGTTTTGCCGGTTGCTGGGATTTTCGCGGCATGATGTTCGATCACGATCATGCCATGGAAGCCGAACTATGCTCCGCCCTGCGGGCCTGGCGCATCCGTTCGCGTTTGCGCCAAGATGCCATCGCCAAATGCCTTGGTGTGGCGCAAAGCCAGATTAGCCGCTGGGAGAGTGGGCGGGACCTGCCGCGCCCACACAATATCGAGGCGATCCGCCGTCTGGTCTGGGGGCCCGAAGCCGATCCACTGCTGGCGCTGCGCCACTTCGTGACCAATTCTATCCAGCATCTGCTGTTGCTCGACGATCACCAGGAGATCCTGGCGCGCAGCATTCCCTATCAGGCGTCGCCCAATCCGCTCGACCGCTTCGGCTGGGTGCTGGACCCCGTCCACAACCCCGCCTTTGCGCCGGTTTATCGGCGCTACCTGGAACTGCTGCAAAGCCCCGGCGGAGTGATCGGCATGTCGATCACCCTGCCCTTCGAGCATGACGGGCAAGCGTGGTCAGCGGTTTTGGGGAATACTATTCATTCGATTGCCGGGGTGCGGGTGTGCCTGGCCGAGCTCACCTTCGGCCCCACGGCTGGCCAGGACCGCGACGTGCGCGTCGAGGAAGTTCGGCTCGATAGTCTGGGCGAGACGCGCCACAGCACCAAACTCTGGCACCAGCCGTCGCGTTAAAAAACAGCGAGCCCGCGCCGGGAGGTGTGGCGCGGGCTCTAGATCGCGGGAGGCGGGGCTACCAGCCGCGATGATGGCTATTGTTCTGGGTCTGGTTCTGGCCGCCGAGGCCCAGAATGCCGTTGCCATTGAGTACGCCGTTCAGCAGGCCGCCGCCCAACACGCCATTGGCGCTGCCATTGCCGATACCGGACAGGATATTGCTGTTATTGCCGACAGCGACGGTATTGCCATTGAGCACATTGATGTCACGCGTGGTCAGGCCGACAACAATTCCAGTGATGTTGGACAGGATCGGCGCACGCTTGGTAAAGAACCCGCCGGCCTGGGCGCCCGATGTCAGCGCCATGACAGCAACGACCGATACTGCGATCAAAATCTTCATTTTCTCAACTCCCGATTGCTTATGTCTTCTCGACCAGGGGAGACAAACATCCAGCATCGGCCGCAGCAAGATTAACGCCCTATTTTATGCGTTCCATGCAAACTATGCGCGGATTGGGCCATAATCTGCTGGAAATTGGCGATATTGGAGTGATCTCCTCGGCTGAGGCGGCGTCATTGGCAGACCGGGCTCAGGCGAATGAAGCCCCACGCCGTTGCCGGCGCGGGGCCGAGGTGGTCGGTGCAAACAACCTCTGCCGAAGAAATTCTTCGGTGAGCCAATGCTAGCTGATTTGTTGGCACGGGTCATCTGCAACCGATTTCATCACCAGAATTGCTGCTCCGCCATTTTGCTCAAACGTTAAGCAGCCGTAAATACGCCTGCCTAAACAACCAGCAATCGCTAAAGAACTCTATGCAGCGCCGGAAGCTCTTACGTCGCGAAACTTCGCCTCACCTCAATTGAATCAATCGATTAGCCCCCACACTCAAGTGCTGGCACGGGCTTTGCAATTTGCTTTGCGGTGCAAACACCTAATCTGTCGGAGGGAATATGACAGTCGTAAACCGCATGATTGCGGGCCTGGGGCTCGGCGTGACGATGACTATGGGGGCGATGGCTGTTCCAGCGATCGCCGCGGACACCATCAAGGTGGGCGTGCTGCATTCGCTGTCGGGCACGATGGCGATTTCCGAAACGACGTTGAAGGACACCATGCTGTTCCTCATCGACGAACAGAACAAGAAGGGCGGCCTCCTGGGCAAGCAGCTTGAAGCCGTCGTCGTCGATCCTGCCTCCGATTGGCCGCTGTTCGCCGAAAAGGCCCGCGAGCTGATCGCCGTCGACGGCGTCGCGGCCGTGTTCGGCTGCTGGACCTCATCGTCCCGCAAGTCGGTGCTGCCGGTGTTCAAGGAACTCAATTCGATCCTGTTCTACCCCGTGCAATACGAAGGCGAAGAGTCCGAAAAGAACGTCATCTATACCGGCGCCGCGCCAAACCAGCAGGCCATCCCAGCCGTCGACTACCTGATGAGCGAAGAAGGCGGTTCGGTGAAGCGCTGGGTTCTCGAAGCCACCGACTATGTCTACCCGCGCACCACCAACAAGATCCTGGAGCAGTACCTCCTCGATAAGGGCGTTGCCGCTGAAGACATCAAGATCAACTACACCCCGTTCGGTTTCGCCGATTGGCAGACCGAAGTCGCTGCCATCAAGGAATTCGGCTCCGCTGGCAAGAAGACCGCCGTGGTCTCCACCATCAACGGCGACGCCAACACCCCGTTCTACAAGGAATTGGCCAACCAGGGCGTCTCGGCTGAAGACATTCCGGTCGTCGCTTTCTCGGTCGGCGAAGAAGAACTGGCTGGTCTCGATACCACCAACCTCGTCGGTCACCTCGCCGCCTGGAACTACTTCCAGTCCGTCGATACGCCGGAAAACGCCGCCTTCATCTCCGAATGGCACAAGTACATCAAGAGCGACACCCGCACCACCAATGACCCGATGGAAGCCGCTTACCTTGGCTTCAACCTCTGGGTCGCGGCCGTGGAAAAGGCCGGCACCACCGATACCGATGCCGTGCTGAAGGCGATTGTCGGCCTCTCCGTGCCGAACCTGACCGGCGGCACTGCCACCGTCCTGCCGAACCATCACCTGACCAAGCCGGTGCTGATCGGCGAAATCCAGGCCGACGGCCAGTTCGAAATCGTCAAGCAGACCGCAGAAGTACCCGGCGATGCCTGGTCCGACGTGCTCCCTGAAGACAAGGGCATCGAGGCTGATTGGACTGATCCGCTCACCGGTTGCGGTCATTTCGATACCGCAACCCAGACGTGCGGTGCCGCGCCTGCTTCCTGAGCAAGCCGCTAGCCGCGGTGAAGGCGGGTTCGCCCGCCTTCACTACGTTCCTCCCACCAGCTTCGAGCGAGCGATGACCAACCGAATTTTGCGACTGATCGCGGTACTGTTCGCCCTCGCACTCTCCCCCTTGCCTGCCCTGGCGCAGGCCAATGATTTCGCCGTCATGGTTCAGGCCCTCGGCCAGGGCGGTTTCCCCGATCGCGAAGCGGCGATGAATGCCCTCGTTGCCACCGGCGACGAGCGCGTGCCGCCCATCCTGCAGGCCATGAGCGATGGCACTCTCTACCTCCGCAAATCCGACCAACGCGTGCTGTTCGCCGCCAAGTCCGGCTCCGAATTCAAGCTAACCGACCCTGTCGACGGTTCCGATGCAGGTACCGCCGTCAGCGCCGACATCGAAAAGATCAAGGTCAACAACGGCCTGCGCGGCAAGATCCGCACCGCCATCGGCACCATGACCCTGCTCAGCCCCGACAGCGCCAGCCGGCTATCGGCCGCACAAAGCATCCTCAAGAACGCCGATCCGGCCATGCTGCCGCTGCTCGATAGCGCGCTGGCGGCCGAAACAGATCCCAAGATCAAATCCACCATGGACCTGGCCCGCGCGGTGATCGTGCTGAAGTCCGACGCCGTGCTGGACGACAAGCGCGCCGCCGTCGACACCATCGCCGCCCACGGCGATCAGGCCGCCCAGACCGTGCTGGTTAATGCCCTCGCCGCCGCGCCCGATGAACTCAAGCCCGTCATCCAGACCGGCATCGACGCCATCGGCCGCAATCTCCAGCTCTGGCAGGTCGCGCAGAACCTGCTCTACGGCGTCTCGCTCTCATCGGTCCTGCTGCTCGCCGCCATCGGCCTCTCCATCACCTTCGGCGTGATGGGCATCATCAACATGGCCCACGGCGAAATGGTCATGCTGGGCGCCTACACCACTTTCGTAGTGCAGGAACTGATCCGCAATTTCGCCCCCGGCCTGATGGACTATTCCCTGGCCTTCGCGGTCCCCGCCGCCTTCCTGTTCACCGCCCTCGTCGGCATCGCCATCGAGCGCGGCATCATCCGCTGGCTCTACGGCCGGCCCCTGGAAACCCTGCTCGCCACCTGGGGGCTGTCGCTCGCCCTGCAGCAGGTCGTCCGCACCCTGTTCGGGCCCACCAATCAGATGGTCTCCCCGCCAAGCTGGATGACCGGCGCCTTCGACGTCGGCGGCCTTTCCATCACCTGGAACCGGCTCTGGATCGTGGTCTTCGCCATCGCCGTCTTCGCCATCCTGCAGCTCGTGCTCAACCGCACCGCGCTTGGCCTGCAGATGCGCGCCGTCACCCAGAACCGCCGCATGGCCTCCTCCATGGGCATCCGCACGCCCTTTGTGGACGCTATGACCTTCGGCCTCGGCTCCGGCGTTGCTGGCATGGCCGGCGTCGCGCTCAGCCAGATCGACAATGTCTCGCCCAACCTTGGCCAGGGCTACATCATCGATAGCTTCATGGTCGTGGTCTTCGGCGGCGTCGGCAATCTCTGGGGCACGCTGATCGGCGCGTTGATGCTCGGGGTCGGCAACAAGCTGCTCGAGCCGCAATTCGGCGCTGTGCTGGGCAAGATCATCATTTTGGTCCTCATCATCCTCTTCATCCAATGGCGTCCGCGCGGCCTCTTCGCGCTCAAGGGCCGGTCCATCGAACAATGACGATTCCCTTGCGGACGCTGAAGGCCCCCTCACCCGACGCTACGCGTCGACCTCTCCCCCCAGGGAGAGGTGGTGCATGGGCCAAATCTCGCCTCTTCCTCACCTCTCCCTTTGGGGGAGAGGTCGGCCGCAGGCCGGGTGAGGGGGCCTTCCTTTTGTCCGGTGTGCCAGCATGATTACCCAACTCATTCTTCGCGCCCTCGACAAGAAGGCCATCTGGCTCGTCGCAGTGCTGGCGGTCATCGCCATTGGTGTGCCGGTGCTGAACCTCGTCGTTCCCGAGGGCAACCCGCTCCACATCCCCAATTACGCGGTGCCGCTGTTCGGCAAGTACCTGAACTACGCCATGCTCGCCCTGGCGCTCGACCTGGTCTGGGGTTATTGCGGCATTCTTTCGCTCGGCCACGCCGCTTTCTTCGCGCTCGGCGCCTATGCCATGGGCATGTACCTGATGCGCCAGATCGGCGCCCGCGGCGTCTATGCCAATCCCACCCTGCCCGATTTCATGGTGTTCCTGAACTACAAGGAATTGCCCTGGTTCTGGAATGGCTTTGACATGTGGTGGTTCGCTTTCGCCATGGTGCTGATCGTGCCGGGGCTGCTGGCCTTCGTCTTCGGCTTCCTCGCCTTCCGCAGCCGCGTCACCGGCGTCTACCTGTCGATCATCACCCAGGCCATGACCTACGCGCTGTTGCTGGCCTTCTTCCGCAACGATCTCGGTTTTGGCGGCAATAACGGTCTGACCGACTTCAAGGATATCCTCGGCGTCAACGTGCAGGCGGCCACCACCCGCGCTGCCCTGTTCGCCGCCTCCGCCTTCGCTCTGGCCCTTGCCGTGGTGATCTGCTCGGCCATCGTCAATTCCAAGCTCGGCAAGGTCATGGTCGCCGTGCGCGATGCCGAAAGCCGCACCCGCTTCCTCGGCTACCGCGTCGACAACGTCAAACTCTTCGCCTTCGTGGTTTCGGCCGTCCTCGCCGGCATCGCCGGGGCGCTCTATGCCCCGCAGGTCGGCATCATCAATCCGAGCGAATTCGAGCCCGGCAATTCCATCGAGGTGGTCATCTGGACCGCCGTCGGCGGCCGCGGCACCATTGTCGGCCCCATCATCGGCGCCATCGTGGTCAACCTGACCAAGTCGATCTTCACCTCCGGCTCGTCCTATATCGCCGCCGGCCTCGTCATCCTGATCTTCTCGGGCATCGTCGCCGTCGCCAGCGGTTGGACCAAAGGCCTGATCGTCATCGCCGCCTCGATCGCGATCCCGGTGCTCTATGGCCTCTACCAGCTCGCCCTCTATGGCAGCTTCAAGCTGCCGGCTCTATCCGATGTTTGGCTCTACGCCCTGGGTGGCCTCTTCATCTTCACCACCCTGTTCCTGCCTAAGGGCATCGTGGGATTGATCGCGCAATGGCGAACCATGACCACCAAGCGCGAACAGCACGATCGCAACGCCCCCTCGCCGGCCGATGTCGAAGCCGGCGTCGATCCGCAACCCAACCCGGCGGAGTAGCACCATGGCTGACAAAACTGGCACCATGCTCTACCTCGACGGTGTCTCCGTGTCGTTCGACGGCTTCAAGGCGATCAACAAGCTCTCGATCATCGTCCACCCCGCCGAAATGCTGGCCATTATCGGCCCCAACGGCGCCGGCAAGACCACCATGATGGACATCATCACCGGCAAGACCCGGCCCGACGATGGCGAAGTGTTGTTCGACGGCCGCACCGACCTGACCAAGCTCGACGAAGCCGCCATCGCCAATCTGGGCATCGGCCGCAAATTCCAGAAACCAACGGTGTTCGAAAGCCAGACCGTCTGGGACAATCTGGTCATGGCCCTGCGCAAACCGCGCGGCGTGTTCTCGGCGCTGTTCTATTCGATGAGTGCCGACGACGAGGCCCGCATTACGGAAATCCTCGACACCGTACGCCTACTCAACCGCAAGGACGATTTCGCCGCCAATCTCAGCCACGGCCAGAAGCAGTGGCTCGAAATCGGCATGCTTCTGGCCCAGGACCCAAAGCTCCTGCTGGTCGATGAACCCGTCGCGGGAATGACCGACAGCGAAACCGTCGAAACCGCCAAACTGCTCAAGGAGATCGCCAAGACCCGCTCCGTCGTCGTCGTCGAACACGACATGAGCTTCGTCCGCGACCTCGGCTCGCGCGTCACCTGCCTCGCCGAGGGCTCCGTCCTCGCCGAAGGCACCCTCGACCAGGTCAGCGCCAATCCTGTCGTCATCGAACGTTATTTGGGACGCTGATATGACCGCCCTTTCCGTCCACGCCATCGACCTCCACTACGGCGCCGCGCAGGCACTCAAATCCGTATCGCTGGAATGCAAACCCAACCGCATCACCGCAGTGCTCGGCCGAAACG
Source organism: Devosia sp. (assembly GCF_028290435.1). Classification (GTDB taxonomy): domain Bacteria; phylum Pseudomonadota; class Alphaproteobacteria; order Rhizobiales; family Devosiaceae; genus Devosia. The sequence continues at coordinate 85,352 of NZ_JAQGJV010000009.1, forward strand.
GCGTCGGTAAATCCTCGACGCTACGCGCCATCACCGGCGTCCACAACATCACCGCGGGCGATATCACGTTCGGCGAGGAAATCCTGCGCAAGGCTCCGCCCTATAAGCGCGCCCGCATGGGCCTCGCCTATGTGCCGCAGGGGCGCGAAATCTTCCCGCTTCTCACCGTACGCGAAAACCTGCAGACCGGCTTTGCCAGTGTGCCTCGCGCGGAAAAGAACATCCCGCCTTACATCTTCGAGCTTTTCCCCGTACTAAAATCCATGCTGAACCGGCGCGGCGGCGACCTCTCGGGGGGCCAGCAGCAGCAGCTCGCGATCGGGCGCGCGCTGGTCACCCGACCCAAAGTGCTGGTGCTCGATGAGCCTACCGAGGGCATTCAGCCTTCCATCATCAAGGATATCGGCCGCGCCCTGCAGTTCCTGCGCGACGAAAAGGGCATGACTATCCTGCTGGTCGAGCAATTCCTAGATTTCTGCCGCGAAATCGCCGACGATATCTATGTGATGGACCGCGGTGAGATTCAGCATGCCGGGCCGGCCAGCGACCTCGACCTGCCCGAAGTGCGCCGCCATCTGATGGTATGAGCGAACAACAAAAAACGCCCGGCCGAAGCCGGGCGCTCATGGATATCTTAATGGACGACTTACTTGCTCAGGCCGGAAGCCTTGCACTGCTCAAGGGTCACCGTGTCGAGATCGATCGACGTGGTGGTCGCAGCCTGGAGTTCGTCAACTGCAGTGGTCGCGCTGGCGGTCGCATCGGCAGCGCCGTCATTCGAGCCAGCAGCAGTATTGTCGTCGGTGTTTTCGGTAAGCGACGTGCTCGAGTCCGTGGTAGAAAGCATGTCGCAACGCGCCTGAACAGCAGGCAGATCGGCGTCGGTCACTGTGGAAGAGCCAACCATCGTGTCAGCATAAGCGGCACCGCCAAACAGAAGAGCCGAACCCATAACAATAGCGCAAGTAACGGTTTTGAAGGTCATTTTATAACATCCTATCTTTGTTGTATGGTGACGCTGAAAAATCTTTGTCGGGTTCAAAACGTACGGAATGGGCATAGGTTCCCATGACTATCGCACAATCCGCAGCATTAGTGTTTCCACCTGCGCCCATGCAGCGCGCCCGTGGCGTCGGTCGTATCGCCACCAAGCTGCGCGATGGCGTCACCGTCATCGACACGCTCTATCAGGATGGCTGCGCCAAAATTCGCCTGCCCCACACCCACAGTTCCGCGCTCGAGGCGGTCCTGATCAACACAGCCGGCGGCCTCACCGGGGGCGACCATATGCAATGGGGCGCCGACGCCGCGCCTAATGGCAAGATGGTGCTGACCACCCAGGCCTGCGAGCGTATCTACCGGTCCACCGGCGCCACCGCCCGCGTCGAGACCCGCCTCACCGTCGGCGCCAATGCGCATCTCGATTGGCTGCCGCAGGAGACCATCCTGTTCGAAGCCAGCAAGCTCGATCGCCGCATCGATATCGACCTGGCCGATGGCGCCAGCCTTACAGCCATCGAGGCCGTCCTCCTCGGCCGCGATGCAATGGGGGAACTCGCCAATGATGCTTACCTGCGCGACAACTGGCGCATTCGCCGCAATGGACGCCTGCTCCATGCCGAGGCCACGCTGCTGACCGGGGAGGGCAGTGAACGCATGGCCGCGCCGCTGCTGGCCGGCGCGCGCGCCTTCGCCACCATCCTGCATATCGGCCCCCTCGCCGCGCGCCGGCTGGAGACGGTCCGGGCGCTGATGCCCGCCAGCAGCCTCATTGCCGCCAGTGCCATTGGCGAGCGCCTGGTGGTCCGCGCTATCGCCGAATCCGGGCTTGCGCTACGCCGCATGATCGTCCCAATTGTTGCCGAACTGTCGGGCGCGGGCAGCCTGCCCCGCCTCTGGCATCTCTAAAAGGATCGCGCGGAAAAGTGGCCACCGGTTTTCCGCGCCAGCGATCCGACCAAGACTAGGAAAATCCGAATGAACCTGACGCCGCGTGAAAAAGACAAACTGCTGATCTCGATGGCCGCCGTGGTCGCCCGCAAGCGGCTGGAGCGCGGCGTCAAGCTCAACCATCCCGAGGCCATCGCGCTGATCACCGATTTCGTGGTCGAAGGCGCCCGCGACGGGCGCCCCGTCGCTGAACTGATGGAAGCGGGCGCCCATGTCATCTCCCGCCACCAGGTCATGGACGGCATTGCCGAAATGATCTCCGACATCCAGGTCGAAGCCACCTTCCCCGACGGCACCAAGCTGGTGACCGTCCACGAACCGATACGGTGACCCCATGATCCCCGGCGAAATCTTCCCCAAATCTGGCGATATCGAGCTCAACGTTGGCGCGCCGCAACTCACCATCGAGGTCGCCAACACAGGCGATCGCCCGATCCAGGTCGGCTCGCACTATCATTTCTACGAAACCAATGCCGGCCTGCGCTTCGATCGCGAAGCCGCCCGCGGCATGCGGCTAGATATCGCCGCCGGTACTGCGGTCCGCTTCGAGCCCGGCCAAGCCCGCGACGTCAATCTGGTGCCGCTCTCGGGCACGCGCATGGTCTACGGCTTCCGCGGCAAGGTCATGGGAGCCCTATGATAGTCTTGGCAGTGAACCGCCAAAAATGCTCAAAGACCGGCTTAGCCAATAAGCCGGGACCCTTCGCATGACCAAAGAGCAAGATTTCAAAAACCGCTTCGCCACCGTGCTGCAGGATTTGCAGCAGGACGGCAGCAAAGACCCGCAGACCATGTATCTGCTGGGCAGCCTCGCCTCTGACCTCAGCAATGACCTCAAACGGAAAAACTGGACCGAGGCCAAGCAGGTCATCACCCCGGCGCTCTACGATCAGTTGCTGAAAAAGTTCGAGCACGAGGGCAGCGAGCATCACGCCGCTGGCCGCTCCACCCACGCCTATGCCATCCAGGCGCTGGCGGTGTCCCTCGTCGCCGGCACGCAGCGCAAGGACCCCGCCATGCGGGAAGGCGAGCAATTACTCGATGCCCGCATCAACCACGCTATTGCGCTCTATCGCGCCCAGCCCAAGCCCAACTAGCGCCATGCCGCAGGATCGCGCCCAGCGTCAGCATCCTGCGGTCCGCCGCCTAACCGCGATCGTCGACATAGACGACGATCGAGCCATCCACGTTGTTCTCCATGGCAACGACGTCCTCAACCGTGTAGCCACCGGCATCCAGCTTGGCCTTGACCGCGGGATTGTCCGTGATCGAAGCGTGCAGCGTCGCCAGTTCGTCCTTGTCTTCGGTCACGTCCAGCGGCGTTGCATTTTCCGGCAGCTCGGACAGCAACACGATCTGCACGTCGGTTTTCTCATCGGTCGTCCCCAGTTCGACCGGCGCTCCGCCCTCCACCGCGACGGATGGTGCATTCGGATCCTCGGGCGCCGCGGGAACGGCCGCGTCCTGCGCGAACGCCGTGTTCACCAGCAGCCCGGCCGCCAGTGCGGTGATGATTATTCTGTTCATGAAAAGTCCTTTCGAGCCGCCCAGTTTGGCCCCCGCCAGATCGCTGCACCAACGGGCCCGCGCGCCGATGGTTGCGCCACGCCTCTCAATTCCCCGCCTGCCTTTTCCATCTGACGGAGCCGCCCCATGCCCGCTCGCATTTCCCGCGCCACCTATGCCGACATGTACGGCCCAACCACCGGCGACCGCGTTCGCCTGGCCGATACCGATCTCATCATCGAGGTGGAAAAGGACTTCACCACCTATGGCGAGGAAGTCAAATTCGGCGGCGGCAAGGTGATCCGCGACGGCATGGGCCAGTCGCAGGCCACGCGGGCCGAAGGCGCCGTCGATACCGTCATTACTAACGCGCTGATCGTCGACCACACCGGCATCTACAAGGCCGATATCGGCCTGCGCGACGGCCGCATCCACGCCATCGGCAAAGCCGGCAATCCCGATACCCAGCCCGGCGTCACCATCATCATCGGCCCCTCGACCGAGGCCATCGCCGGCGAAGGCAAGATCATCACCGCCGGCGGCATGGACGCCCACATCCACTTCATCTGCCCCCAGCAGATCGAGGAGGCCCTGATGTCTGGCATGACCACCATGCTGGGCGGCGGCACCGGCCCGGCCCATGGCACGCTGGCCACCACCTGCACCGGCGCCTGGCATATCGGGCGCATGATCGAAAGCTTCGACGCTTTCCCGATGAATCTGGCGCTCGCCGGAAAGGGCAACGCCTCCCTGCCCGCGCCATTGGTGGAAATGGTCCTGGCCGGCGCCTCCTCGCTCAAGCTGCATGAGGACTGGGGCACCACCCCCGCCGCCATCGACAATTGCCTCAGCGTTGCCGACGACTATGACGTCCAGGTGATGATCCACACCGATACGCTCAACGAAAGCGGCTTCGTCGAAGACACTATCGCCGCCTTCAAGGGCCGCACCATCCACGCCTTTCACACCGAAGGCGCCGGTGGCGGCCATGCGCCGGACATCCTGCGCGTCGCAAGTCTACCCAATGTCATCCCGTCATCGACCAACCCGACCCGGCCCTACACGGTCAACACCATCGCCGAGCATCTCGACATGCTGATGGTCTGCCACCACCTATCCTCGTCCATCCCCGAGGACGTGGCCTTCGCTGAATCGCGCATCCGCAAGGAAACCATCGCCGCCGAAGATATCCTGCACGACATGGGCGCGCTCTCGATCATCTCGTCGGATAGCCAGGCTATGGGCCGCGTCGGCGAAGTGATGATCCGCACCTGGCAGACCGCCGACAAGATGAAAAAGCAGCGCGGCCGCCTTGCCGGCGAAACCGGCGACAACGACAATTTCCGCGTCAAGCGCTACATCGCCAAATACACCATCAACCCCGCCATCGCCCACGGCATGAGCCAGCACATCGGCTCCATCGAAGTCGGCAAGCGCGCCGACCTCGTGCTCTGGTCCCCCGCCTTTTTCGGCGTAAAACCCGACATGGTCATCCTCGGCGGCTCTATCGCCGCCGCCCCGATGGGCGATCCCAACGCCTCGATCCCAACGCCGCAGCCGATGCACTACCGCCCCATGTTCGCTGCGTTCGGCAAGCTGCGCACCAATTCGTCGGTCACCTTCATCTCGCAGGCCGCCTATGACGATGGCCTGCGCGGCAAGCTGGGCGTCGACAAGCAACTGGTGCCGGTCTCCAATACGCGCAACATCGGCAAAGCCTCGATGATCCACAACTTCGCCACCCCGGTCATCGACGTGAACCCCGAAACCTACGAGGTGCGCGCCGACGGGGAATTGCTGACCTGCGAGCCGGCGACAGTCCTGCCGATGGCGCAGCGGTACTTTTTGTTCTAAGTCCACGATGAGCTACCCCTCATTTTGGGACGAAGGGCGTCGCTGCCCTTAGATATCGTCCCAGCAGCAACGTGGCCGTCACGATGCGAAATCGTGGCGCCCACCCAACCTCCCCCCTCAGGGGGAGGAGCCGGCCAGTGAGTTGAACTACATCGCGCCCCAAGAGCGGCGCGACCTCCTCCCCCTGCCAGGGGGAGGCCGGGTGGGGGTACGGTTTGACCTCGATCCCACCCCATCCACCCCTTCCCGCGGGCTTGACCCGCGGGCCTCTCACGACAGCACCGCCGTCAGTGGCCGACCACAATGACCCGCGGGTCAAGCCCGCGGGAAGGCCGGAGGGGGCGTGAGACTCGTCTCAGATTCTTCTGTTATCCAACTAATCCCATCCCCTCCACCTCGCGCTATCCTGCCTCCCGATATCCCCACAATGGCTGCGGGTTCGCGACGAACGGCCGTGGGGAGTTTGGTGGGAGGGGAATGCGGTCGCGCAATCCTTGGGCCAGCGCGACGTTCGTCTCCTGAAATAATGGAGGCCACGTTCGGGCGGCCAGAAAACCCATCGCATGCGGCGAGACGTGTCTCGCTTATCTATAAACCCATGAGGCAAGTCTCGCCGCATGCCGCAGTCTTCCTAGAAACGCAGGCGCAAGCCATGCGTCGCTTCAACACGTCGATCTTCAGGGAGTTTCTGAAACCGGGGCCAGTCGCCCCAATGCACTCAGTTCGGTGCGTAGAACAGGTGCGAGCCGATCTGGGCGACCTGGGTGTAGGTGTTGGACCAGGACGGGTTGGACGAGCGGGTGTGGTAATAGAGGACCGAGCGGGGCAGCGTGTCCATTTGCTGGCCGGTGGCGAATTCGGCGTAGACGGCTTTGGCGATGGCCTTGGAGCGGTTCCAGGCGGCGCGCTCGCCCGGCGCGTCATCCTTGCCGTCGCAGGCAAAAGTGAACTGGCAGCGGTGGTAGCCCTTGTTGGCATTCTGGTAGATCACGCCGCAGAGGGTCGACGGGAACTTGCCCGAGAGCGCGCGGTTGACGATGACATTGGCCACCGCATATTGGCCGGCTTCGCTTTCGCCGCGAGCTTCGTGATAAATCGCTTGGGCCAGGCAATCGCTTTCGGTCTGGCCGGCACCGGTCGCGGCCAAGGCGAGATTGCGCTTCTTGACGCGCTCGGCGGTGGGCTCGAACCCGGCATCGATATAGCGCGCCAGCAGAGTGGGGTTCAGCGTCGGCTCGGCCGGCTTGGTGAAGCTATCGATGGCCGACAGCGCGCCGTTATCGCCACCGAAGGAGGCGCGGGCGATATAGCCCATCAGCACGTCCTGGGTCAGTTCGGCCTGCGGCTCGGCGGCATCGACGTTGAAATCGTGCAGCGCCTTCTGGCGGGCCACGTAATTGGCCAGCAGTTCTGGGGTCAGTGCCTGTTCGCCCGGCGCCGGCGCCACCATGGCGGGCTGCGAGCGTACCTGCACCAGATCGGGCGGCAGCTGCACGGGCATTATATCGGCGACCTGGGTGGTTTCGGCGTGGGCGACACCAAAGGTGATAGCGAGCACGAGCATGGCGGCACAAACTGCAAGCGCGCGCGAAACGGCACGCAATGCGATGGTCGGCCCCGAATGCGTCAATGCCCCGTCCTTGCCCCTGAGCCACGTCCGGTCGTATCCGGCGGGCCTTCTTGGTGGGTCCCTCATTGGAGACCCCGTCACTTCCCGGCTGCACCCTATCCAAGCTTTTGCCCGGAGGGAACCCAAAATTTACCGGTAATTAACCATACCGGTTAGTCTCTTAAGTTAGGGTTAACCGAGAGGGCGCGGTCTGAAAACCCTTATCGGACAATGGCTTGCTGCGTGGGAAACAGGGTTTTAAGGCAATGTGTAAAGGTTTACGCAGTTCGGCGCCGGCGGAAACGCTTTTCCAACGCTTGTTGCGCGCCAGAAACGCAAACGCCCGGCACGAGGCCGGGCGGATCCAAAGTGCGGGCGGGAAAAGGCCGCTAGTGGGCGGGGAAAGCCGCCTGCCGCACGTGGTCGAGGCTCTCCATGATGGCGATGCCGAGGGCGCGGATTTCGGCGCTCGGATGCACCAGGTCGGGCACCATGATGGTCTGCATGCCGGCGGCGTGGGCAGCGCGAACGCCCGAAGGGCTGTCCTCCAGCGCGAGGCACACCAGCGGATCGACGCCGAGACGTTCGGCGGCCAGCAGGTATGGCTCTGGATGCGGCTTGGGATTGATGACGTCGTCGCGCGTCACGATCGTCTGGAACATGTCGATCAGCCCGACTGCCGCCAGATGCGTCTGCGCATGGGGCGAGCGCGAGGAGGTGGCCACCGCCATGGGGATATTGCGCTCGCGCAATTCGAGCAGCAGTTCGCGCGCCCCGGTCTTGACCGGCACGCCCGCATGAGTGCGTTCGCGCATGGTGATGCGGCAGCGCTCGTCGAACTGGGTATAGGGGAAGCTCACCCCATAGGCCTCCACCAGCAGGCGATTGGTGGTCTCGTGGCTGGAGCCCACCATGGCGGTATGCACCGCATCGGTCATTTCGAAGCCGAGATCGGTGCAGACCTCGAAGACGATGGTTTTGAAGACGCTCTCGGTATCGAGAATGGTGCCATCCATGTCGAAGATGACGGCCTCGAAGGGGCGCAGGCGCAGTGTGTCGAAATCAGTTTTCATCTGGTTCGATATAGTGCCGATCACGCTGCTTCGCTAGACGTGTCCGCGAAAGGCTGGGTTGCAGCCAGCCGCCGCGATGGCTAGCCTTGGGCCCATGAACACCTTCAAGCCAGCCCGCCAGCACGAGAGCCTGGGCGACGCGTTTTATGACCGCGCCGCGCCCGCCAATTTCCCCAAAACCATCCTGCGTCACCGCGATCAGCGCTGGGCGAGCCGCGTCGGGCTGGAGGGGTTGAGCGAGACTAAATGGCTCGCCCATTTCGGGCGCTTCGAACCCCTGCCCGGCTCGCTGGAAGTGCCGCTGGCGCTGCGCTATCACGGCCATCAGTTCAGAACCTATAACCCCGATCTCGGCGATGGGCGCGGCTTCCTGTTCGCCCAGGCCTATGACCTCAAGGATGGGCGGCTGCTGGATTTTGGCACCAAGGGCAGCGGGCGCACCCCCTGGTCACGCGGCGGCGATGGGAGGTTGACGCTCAAGGGCGGCGTGCGCGAAGTGCTGGCCACCGAGATGCTGGAGGCGCTGGGCGTCAACACTTCCAAGAGCTTTTCGCTGATCGAAACCGGGGAAGAATTGCAGCGCGGCGACGAGCCGTCGCCAACGCGTTCGTCAGTGCTGGTGCGGCTGAGCCATTCCCATATTCGCATCGGCAGCTTCCAGCGGTTGGCATATCTGGAAGACCATGCCGGGCTGCGCCAGTTGCTCGATTATGCCATTGCGCAATATTATCCCCGCCTTGCCGGCGAGAGCGATACTGCCGCCAGGTTCTTGGGGGCGGTGGCGGCGGCGGTGGCGAAGACGGGAGCGCAGTGGATCGCGGCAGGGTTTGTGCATGGCGTGCTCAACACCGACAATATCAACATTACCGGCGAGAGTTTCGATTACGGCCCGTGGCGGTTTCTGCCGGTCTACGACCCCAATTTCACCGCCGCCTATTTCGATGAAACCGGGCTGTACAGTTTTGGCCGGCAGCCCGACACGCTGGCCTGGAACCTGACGCGGCTCGCCGAATGCCTTCTGCCGCTCTCCAGCATCGAAGCGCTGGAGCCGGCGCTCAATACGATCTGGCCGATTTTCCGCGCCGAACTGCCCAAGGCCATGCTGAAACGGCTGGGACTTAGGCCGCGCGGCGAGGAGGAGGACAGCGCTTTCGTCACTGCCCTGTTTGGCTTTTTGTCGGCCTCGCAAGCGCCCTATGAACAGTTCTTTTTCGACTGGCGCGGTGGAGCGCTCAGCGTCGAGCGCGCCGCCAGGAGTCCGAGCGCGGCGTTCTATGCCACCGACTCCTTCGTGCCGATTGCCGATGCCCTGGAGGGGTATGAACCCGCGGACGACGTCAATCTCGGCCATGCCTATTTCGCCCGCAGCACGCCGCGCACCATGCTGATCGAGCAGGTCGAGGCGATATGGGCGCCGATTGCCGAGGCCGACGACTGGAGCCTGTTCCACACGACGCTGGCCGAAATCGCCGAGATGCGCGAGGCCTATGGGGTGACAGTCTAGCCTTCCCTCAGGTTTCGCTTTGCCCTAATTTGCGCGTGAAGCGAAAGGCAGGGCCAGTTGGCGGGATTGAACGAGCGGCACCAGCGCATACTGGAACTGGCGCGGGTGCGCGACCGGGTGACGGTCGATGGGCTGGCTGCCGAATTCGGCGTCTCGGTGCAGACCATCCGCAAGGACCTCAATACGCTGTGCGACAATCAGGTGCTCAAGCGCGTGCATGGCGGCGCCGAGCTGCCCTCGGGCATCGAGAACCTGCAATACGAGGCGCGGCGGCTGATCGCGGCGGCGCAAAAGGACGCGATCGGGCAGGCAGCGGCGGCGCTGATTCCCAATGATTCATCGGTGTTCATCAATATCGGCACCACCACCGAGGCCGTCAGCCAGGCGCTGCTCAACCATTCGGGCCTCATGGTGGTCACCAACAATATCAACGTCGCCAATCGCATGCGGGTCTATCCGCAGTTCGAAGTGGTGATCGCAGGCGGCGTGGTGCGCGGCTCGGACGGGGGCATTGTGGGGGAAGCGGCTGCGGCGTTTTTCTCGCAGTTCAAGGTCGACTATGCGGTGATCGGCGCCTCGGCGCTGGACCAGGATGGGGCCCTGCTCGACTACGACTACCGCGAGGTCAAGGTGGCCCAGGCCATCATCGCCAATGCGCGCCATGTGATCCTGGTCGCCGATGCCAGCAAGTTCGCCCGCACCGCCCCGGTGCGGATTGCGCGCATCGACCAGATCGGCACGTTCGTGACCGACCATTGCCCGTCCGAGCAGTTCGCGGCCCTGTGCAGCGCTGCCGGCGTGGTGCTGGTGGAGACAGAAGCGCAAAGCCCTGCCGGCTAGCCCTTTGCATCCTGTTTACCACGCCAGCGAATGGGCTCGGCGATAAGCCAAATGGTAAGGGTCGCCCCCTATCTTGGCGGCAGGGCGGCCCCGGGGGCCAAGGGGCGGATCAGGCTGGTGGCGTTCAATCTTTTTGCTTCCAAAGACGGACGACGCAGTTGGCTGCGCCCCACGCTGATCCCGGCCGCCATCGCTCTCGTGGTGATTGTGGCGGCGGGCTTCTTTGCCGACCGCCAGAACAGCATCATCAGCCAGGAGCGCAGCCGCAGCACCGTTCTGGACCAAGTGGCGGTGATCCGCGCCAAGCTCGAAGGCAATATCAACGGCAATATCCAACTGGTGCGGGGCCTCGTCTCCACCATTTCCACCGAGCCGGATATGGACCAGACGCGCTTTGCCGCTTTGGCCAGTAACCTGTTCGAAGAACAGAGCCAATTGCGCAGCCTGGCGGGCGCGCCGAACCTGGTGATCAAGCTGATGTACCCGATGGAGGGCAATGCCCAGGCGATCGGGCTGAACTATCGCACCAACGATGCCCAGCGCGCCGCGGCGTTCCTCGCACGCGACAGCGGCAAGCTGGTGCTGGCGGGGCCGATCGATCTGCTCCAGGGCGGTCGCGCCTTCATCGGCCGCTTCCCCGTCTACGTCGACGGAACGGGCAAAAAGCAGTTCTGGGGCATCGTGTCGGCGGTTGTGGACGTCGACCGGCTCTACGCCGATAGCGGCCTGCTCGATCCGAACCTGCCGCTCGATATCAGCATCACCGCGACCGACCCGGCGACCCATCTCAAATACCGTTTCTTCGGCCCGGACCTCACCGGCACCGATGCGGTGACCGCGACCGTGCTGGTGCCCTCGGGCGGCTGGGAAATCGCCGCGCAACCGAAGGGTGGCTGGGGCGTCACGCCCAATGCCTGGATGCTGCGGCTCGGCATGGTGGTGTCGGCACTGCTGATCCTGTGGCCCATCGTAGTGACCGGGCGGATGGTTGGCGAGCGCCAGCAGCATTTCCGCGTGCTCAAGGATCGTGAAGCCGAACTCGAGCGGCTGTCGCGACGGCTGGGCCTGGCGCTGGACAGCTCCCAGGTCGGTGTCTGGGAAACCGATATCGCCACCGGCGCCCTGGTCTGGGACGCGCGGATGAACGAACTCTATGGCCTGCCGGAGGACGGCGGGCAGCGCGGTTACAATCATTGGCGCGATACCCTGCATCCCGACGATCTGGTCCAGGCCGAGGCGGACTTCGCCCTGGCGCTGCGCACCGGCAGCTATCGTTCGGAGTTCCGCGTCGTGCATAAGGATGGCTCCAGCCGCAACATCCGCGCCATCGGGGCCGTCTATGTGGATACCGACGGCGCTCCCAAAATCCTGGGCGTGAACTGGGACGTCACCGCCGACGTGGCGCTCAATGCCGATTTGAAGCGCGCCAAGGAGCTGACCGAGGCGCGCAATCACGAGCTGGAACTGGCGCGGGTCCGCATCGAGCACAATGCCCTGCACGACAGCCTGACGGAATTGCCGAACCGGCGCTACCTCGACGACGTGCTCAGAGGCCACGCGGCCACCGGCTACCGGGGCAGCGGCAGCATCGCGCTGCTACATATCGATCTCGACCGCTTCAAGCAGATCAACGACACGCTGGGCCACGCGGCAGGCGACGCCATGCTGATCCATGCGGCGCAGGTGCTGCAACACAATTGCCGCCCCGGCGATTTCGTGGCACGCATCGGCGGCGACGAATTCGTCGTGATGTCCTCGGCCAATGACGGCGACAGCGAACTGGCGGCCTTGGCGGACCGCATCGTACAGCAGATGCGCCAGCCCGCCACCTATGAGGGTCATCAGTGCCGCTTCGGCGTCAGCATCGGCATTGCGGTGGAGCGTGGCGCCGCACTCGACGTCAAGCGCCTGCTGATCAATGCCGATATTGCGCTGTACCGGGCCAAGGGCCGGGGCCGCAACCGCTTCGAATTCTTCAGCGCCGCGCTGCAGGCAGAGGTGGTCAAGACCAAGCGGGTGGCCGACGAGATTCTAAGCGGGCTGGAGCGCAACGAATTCATCGCCTTCTACCAGCCGCAGTTCGACGCGCACACGCTGGACATTGTGGGCGTCGAGGCGTTGGCGCGCTGGCAGCATCCGACGCTCGGCCTCAAGTCGCCCGACGCTTTCCTCGCCATTGCCGAGGAGCTCAACGTGGTCGCCACCATCGACCGGCTGATTCTGGAGCAATCGCTGGCCGACCTCGATCGCTGGGCGGCGGCTGGGATCGATGTGCCGCGGGCTTCGGTCAACGTTTCGCTGCGCCGGCTGCATGACGAAGACTTGATCCGCGGCCTGCGTCAGCTCGATATCCAGCCGGGACGGATCTCGTTCGAGCTGGTGGAGTCCATTTATCTCGATGAGAACGACGCCATCGTCGGCTGGAACATCGACCAGATCAAGGATCTGGGCATCGATATCGAAATCGACGATTTCGGCACCGGCTATGCGTCGATCGTGTCGTTGCAAAAGCTGCGGCCCAAGCGCCTCAAGATCGACAAGCAACTGGTCGACCCGATCGTGGAGGAACCGGGGCAGCGGCGCCTGCTGGCCTCGATCGTGGATATCGGCAAATCGATGGGCATCGAGGTGGTGGCCGAGGGCGTCGAGACCATGGTGCAGGCGCGACTGCTGCGCGAGCTTGGCTGCGACATCCTGCAGGGCTACGCCTTCGCCAGGCCGATGAGCGCCAGCGACCTGGCCGGGTTCATCACCGAACAGCGCTGGCGCAAGGCGTCCTAAACCGCCAGGGCGGCCTTCCGGGCCAGCCGGGCCTTGATGCTCTCGACATCGGCACGGGGCGTCGCGGCGAACAGCGAGCGCGTATAGGTATGCTGCGGATCGCCAAACACGGCGTCGCGGCTGCCATGCTCGACCACGTCGCCATAATACATCACCATGACTTCGTCGGCGATGTAGCGCACCACGCTCAGGTCGTGGCTGATGAACACATAGGTCAGGCCGAACTCGTCCTGCAGGTCCTTGAGCAGGTTGAGGATTTGCGCCTGCACGCTGAGGTCGAGCGCCGAGACCGGCTCGTCGAGCACGAGGAAGCTGGGATTGAGCATCAGCGCCCGGGCGATGGCGATGCGCTGGCGCTGGCCGCCCGAGAACATGTGCGGATAGCGGTTGAAGTGCTCGGGGGCGAGGCCGACCTTGGCCAGCATGGCGCGAGCGCGGTCCTGCCGTTCGGACTTGGGCATTTGGGTATTGAGCAGCAGCGGTTCGGCCAGCACATCGCCGATCTTCTGGCGCGGATTGAGCGAGCCATAGGGGTTCTGGAACACGATCTGCACCTTCTGGCGCATCTCGCGGGTAACGCCGTGGGTGGCATCGACAGGCTTACCGTCGATCAGGATTTCGCCCGAGGTCGGCTGGTCGATCAGCGTGATCATGCGCGCCAGCGTGGACTTGCCGCAGCCGCTTTCGCCCACGACCGCGAGGGTGCGGCCCTTCTCCAGCGTAAAATTCACGCCCTTGACCGCATGGACGATCTTGGCGGGACGGAACAGGCCGCCGGAGCCGTGATAGTCGCGCTTGAGGTCTTTGACCTGGAGGACTGGCGTGCTCATCGGGCGGCTCCGGTTTCCGGATCGAAGGCGAAATCGGCGACGGTGGGCAGCCGGTTTCCGACAGCATTTTCCGGCAGCGCCGACAGCAGCGCGCGGGTGTAGCTGGAGGCCGGGTTCTCGAACAGGGTCAGCACATCGGCCTCCTCCATCTTGTGGCCCTTGTACTGCACGATCACCCGGTCGGCGGTTTCGGCGACGACGCCCATGTCATGGGTGATCATGATCAGCGCCATGCCGTATTGCACCTGCAGATTCACCAGCAGATCGAGAATCTGCTTCTGGATGGTGACGTCGAGCGCGGTGGTCGGCTCGTCGGCGATCAAGAGCTTTGGATTGCAGGCGATGGCCATGGCGATCATCACGCGCTGGCACTGGCCACCTGACATTTGATGCGGAAACGCCCCGAGACGCTGGGCGCCATCGGTGATGCCGACCAGACGCAGAAGTTCGACGGCGCGCTTGCGGGCGGCATTGCCGCTGAGGCCCATATGGCGGTTGAGCACTTCCTCGATCTGGAAGCCGACGGTGAAGCAGGGATTGAGGCTCGCCACCGGCTCCTGGAAGATCATGGCGATATCCTTGCCGATGATCTGGCGGCGTTCGGCGTCGCTCATGGTGAGCAGGTCGCGGCCCTCGAACAGCATCTTGTCGGCGGTCACAGTGGCGCTGGACGGTAGCAGGCCCATCACCGCCAACATGGCGACCGACTTGCCCGAGCCGCTCTCGCCGACGATAGCCAGCACTTCGCGCGCGTCGACCGAAACATCAATGCCATCGACGGCCTTGAACAGGCCGATCGAGGTATCGAAGGCGACGGTAAGATTGGTGATTTCAAGCAGGGGCATGGCTCAGCTCCGCTTCAATTTTGGATCGAGCGCATCGCGAAGACCATCGCCAACGAGGTTGATGGCGAGCACGGTGATCAGGATGGCGAGACCCGGGAAGGTAACGACCCAGGGCGCGCGCAGGATAAACTCGCGAGCCGTCGCCAGCATGGTGCCCCATTCGGGCGTCGGTGGCTGGGCGCCAAGCCCCAGGAAGCCGAGTGCGGCGGCCTCGAGGATAGCGTTGGAGAAGCTCAGCGTCGCCTGCACGATCAGCGGACCCACGCAATTGGGCAAGATGGTGACGAGGATCAGGCGAATATGGCCTGCCCCCGCCATCTTGGCGGAGGTGACATATTCGCGGTTCTTCTCGGCCATCACGGCGGCGCGGGTCAGGCGGGCAAAGTGCGGCTGCAGCACCACCGCGATGGCCAGCATGGCGTTGAACAGGCCGGGGCCCAGGATAGAGACCAGCACGAGAGCCAGCAGCAACGAAGGGAAGGCCAGGATGATATCCATGACGCGCATGATCAGTGCATCGACCCAGCCGCGGAAATAGCCGGCGAGGGCCCCGAGGATAATGCCGGAAAACAGCGACAGCACCACGACCACGAGGCCGATGAACAGCGAATAGCGCGAGCCGTGGATAAGACGCGACAGCATATCGCGGCCCACCGGATCGGTGCCAAGCAGAAACGCCGCTTTGCCGCCGGCCTCCCAGACGGGGGGCGTGAGCAGGCTGTCGCGGAACTGCTGGTCGGGCGAATAAGGCGCGATCCAGGGCGCGAACAGCGCCACGATCACAAGCAGGACGAAGACCACGAGGCCGACGACGGCCCCCTTGTTCATGGCAAAATAGTGCCAGAATTCGCCCAGGGCGCTGGGCGGGCGGCGGGTAACGATGGTGCGGCTATCGGTCATTGCGGCCTCACTGCACACGAATGCGCGGGTTGATCACCGCGTAGAGCACATCGACGATCAGATTGACCGCCATGACGATGAGCGCGATCAGCAGCAGGCCCGATTGGACCACCACATAGTCACGCTTGGAAATGGAATCGATCATCCACTTGCCGATGCCGGGCCAGGAGAAAATGGTCTCGGTCAGGATGGCGCCTGCCATCAGCGTGCCGACCTGCAGGCCAATGGTGGTGACCACCGGGATCAGCGCATTGCGGAAGGCGTGCAGCCCCACGACGCGGCGCGGCGACAGGCCCTTGGCGCGCGCCGTGCGGACATATTCCTCGCCGAGGACTTCGAGCATGGCCGAGCGTGTTTGCCGGGCGATGACCGCCAGCGGAATGGTGGCCAGGGCGATCGAGGGCAGGATCAGATAGCGCAAGGACGACACGAAGGCCGGCCAATTGCCATAGAGCAGGCTATCGATGGTCATGAAGCCGGTAATGGGCTTGAGGAAGAAGTTGAGCGCGATGCGGCCGCTCACCGGGGTCCAGCCGAGATAGCCGGAAAAGAAGATGATCAGCAGCAGGCCCCACCAGAAGATGGGCATGGAATAGCCGGTGAGCGCCACGCCCATGGTGACCTGGTCAAACCAGGAGCCGCGCTTGACGGCGGCGAAAATGCCGGCCGGAATGCCCAGCGCGATGGCCAGGATCATGGCCACGGTGGCCAGTTCGACGGTGGCCGGGAACAGGGTGAGGAACTCGGTCATCACCGGCCGCTTGGTGGCGACGGAAATACCGAAATCGCCATGCAGCACGCCGCCCACGTAATTGAAATATTGCTGCCAGATCGGCAGGTTGAAGCCGAACTGCTCCTTGAGGATTTCGTAGCGCTCGGGGGTGATGCCGTGCTGACCCGCCATGGCCAGGATCGGATCGCCCGGCAGCAGCCGGATGAAGGCGAAAGCCGCAATGGTGATGCCGATCACTGTCGGTACGATCAGTGCCAGTTTTTGAAGAATGTATCGGAGCATGGGCCTGCCATGAAATGAGAGCGGCGCCCAGAAGGCGCCGCCCTGCTTGAACTGTGGCTTAGACTATTCGGTTACGTCGACATTGTCGAAGCGATGAATGCCCAGCGGGTCCATGGTGAAGCCGGAAACGCGCTTGTTCATGGGCATGAAGACCTTGGAATGGGCCAGGGTCAGAGCCGGAGCCTGCTCCTTGAACACCACTTGGGCCTGCTCATAGAGCTTGGCGCGTTCGCCCTGATCGGAAACCTTCTTGGCGTCCTGGATCAGCTTTTCGAAGGTGGGATCGCACCAGCTCGAATAGTTCGAGACGCCGATGGCCGAGCACGAGAACAAGGTGGCAAAGAAGTTATCCGGATCACCATTGTCGCCGGTCCAGCCGATCTGGAATGCGCCCGGACGATCCTTGGCCTTGCCGAGTTCGCGATATTCAGTCCATTCGTAGGTCACGATATTGGCTTTGACGCCAACAGCGGCCCAGTCGGCCTGGATCAGTTCGGCAACGCGAGCCGCGTTGGGATTGTAGGGACGGCTGACGGGCATGGCCCACAGGTCGATGGTCAGGTCCTTGACGCCAGCGGCTTCGAGGGCCGCCTTGGCGGCTGCGGGATCGTAGGCGTCGTCAACCACGTCCTTGTTGTAGGACCACATGGTGGGCGGGATCAGGTTGACGGCAACCTGGCCGGCGCCCTGATAAACGGCGTCGATGATCGCCTTCTTGTTGATGGCCATGTTGAGGGCCTTGCGGACCGCCACATTGTCCATCGGGGCGATGGTGGTGTTGTAGGACATGTAACCGATATTGAGGCCTTCCTGTTCTGCAACAGTCAGGTTGGTATCGGCCTGCAGGTCCGCGATATCGGCAGGATTTGGATAATCCATGATGTCGCATTCGCCAGCCTTGAGCTTCTGCACGCGCACCGCGGGATCCGTGGTGATGGCGAAGATCAGGTCGTCGATGGCAACCTTGCCGGCCCAGTAGTCGGGGAAGGCCTTGTAGCGGATGACCGCATCGGTCTGGTAATCGACGAATTCAAACGGACCGGTGCCGATCGGCTGGGAGGCCAGCAGTTCCTTGGTGCCGGCAGCAGCGAGCTGATCGGCATATTCCTTGGACATGATGGACGCGAAGTCCATGCCCAGGTTGGCGATCATCGGCGCGTTGGGCTCGTTGAGCGTCATCTTGACGGTCAGGTCATCGACCTTTTCGATCGACTTGAGGAACTTTGGCATGTCCATGCCCTGGAAATAGTCCCAGGAAATGCCTTCGAGGTAGTTGTAATAGGCGTTGTCTTCTTTCCACTGACGCTCGAAGGAGAAGATCACGTCGTCGGCGTTGAAATCACGCGTCGGGGTGAAATACGAGGTGGTCTGGAACTTGACGCCGGCCCGGAGGTGGAACGTATAGGTCAGGCCGTCATCGGAGATTTCCCAGCTCTCGGCCAGGCCCGGCTCGACATCGGTGCCGCCATGCTTAAACTCGACGAGGCGGTTATAGATGGTGCGCGAGGAGGCGTCGAAGTCGTTGCCGCCAGTGGTCGGACCTGGATCGAAATGAGCGGGCGAGGCTTCCGAGCAGAATACCAATTGTTTGGCCTGCGCAGCGCCAGCGCAGACGGCAAGCGTCGCGACAGCGAGCATCATGCCCTGCATCAGTTTTTTCATGATTGTTGTCTCCCGATAAGTTTTTTTGCGCATCCGGTTTGCCGGCCGGAGCTTGGCGGCCAACAAAGCGTAGAATCTGTTTGGGCGCAATGGGGAGTTTGACCATTTGGTCAATCTCGTGACGGGTGCAAGACCATTGCGCGAAACCAATCCGGATTGGACGATCTTTCCAAAAAGCGTTCGGCGCTTGACGGGGGTGGCGGCGTGGTGGCCAAATCGGGCATGACCCAGACCATTGCCACCATGACGCTCGTCGTCGCCGACTACGATGAAGCCATCGCCTTTTACACGGAAAAGCTGGGTTTTCGGCTGCATGCCGATACCGATATGGGCCGGGGCAAGCGCTGGGTCGTGGTCGGACCGGACGGGAATGGCGCACGGCTGCTGCTGGCGCAGGCGGATGGGGAACAGCAGCGCGCTGCTATCGGCAACCAGACCGGCGGGCGGGTGATGGGCTTTATCGAAACACAAGATTTTGCTGTGGACTTCGCCGCCATGACGGCCAAGGGTGTCACCTTTCTCGAAGCGCCGCGCCACGAAGCCTATGGCAGCGTGGCGGTATTCGAAGATCTCTATGGCAACAAATGGGATCTGATCGAGCCCAAAGGTTAGCAGATGCGGATAGTGGTAACCGTCGCGGCGCTGCTGCTGATGGCGCCAGCGCAGGCGCAGGAAGCGGGCTGGCATTATTCGCCGCTGCCGGGGGAAGGTGATCGGGCGGCGCTCGGTTGCGCCAGCGGTTCGACGGCGGAAAATTACGCCTGTGTGGCGGTACGCTGCGAGGATGATTTAGCGTCGGGCTACATTTTTATACTAGCCAAAGCGAAGGCGACGCCGGCAACTGGATTGTGGATATCGACGAGGACGCGCATCCCGTCACTGCAGAAACTGACGCCGGGCCGTATGGCGCCAGAATCACCGGCGACACCACGGCGCTGCGCGACGGGCTGGAACAAGGCGCAGTGGCCTATTTGCAACCCAAAACCGGCTCACCGCTGGAACTGGCGGTGATCCCGCTGAGCGGGTCGCTGGCCGCGATAAATCGCGCCCTCGCGTATTGCGCGCCGCGCGCGCCGAAGGCCGCGGACGAACCGAATGCCGACGCAGGCGTTGAACACCACAGTATCAAGGAGAACTAATATGGACCGTCGCCCGCTTGGACGCAGCGAACTCGTCATCGAACCCTGGGTTTTCGGGGGCAATATTTTTGGCTGGACGGTGGACCAGAATGCCGGCTTCCAGGTGTTGGACGCCTTTGTGGACGAAGGCTTCAACGCCATCGACACCGCCAATGTGTATGGCAAGGGCAAGTCCGAAACCATGCTCGGGCAATGGATGAAGGAGCGCGGCAATCGCGAGAGCCTCTTGATCTTCACCAAGGTCGGCGCTGACATGAGCGACACCGAAAAAGGCCTCAAGGCGGCCTATATCAAGACCTCCATCGAGGACTCGCTTAAGCGCCTGCAGACCGACTATGTCGATCTCTACCAAAGCCACAAGCCGGACGACGGCACGCCCCATGAGGAGACGCTGGAGGCCTATGACGTGCTGATCCGCTCGGGCAAGGTGCGGGTGATCGGCTCGTCCAATTACTCGCCCAAGCAAATCCGCGATGCCCATGAGACGGCGGTGGTCAAGTCGCTGCCGCGCTACGAGACCGAGCAGCCGCTCTACAATCTCTATGACCGCGAGGTGTTCGAAGGCGAATTGCAGGATCTGGCGGTCAAGGAAGAGATCGGCATCCTGCCCTATTTCAGTCTGGCGGCGGGGTTTTTGACCGGCAAGTACCGCTCGGCCAAGGATTTCGACAAGAGCCCGCGCGGCGCGCGCATGGAGAAGTATCTTAATCCCAAGGGGTTCAAAATCCTCGACGCGCTGGACAAGATCAGCAAGGCCAATGACGCCACCCCGGCGGAAGTGGCGCTGGCCTGGCTCGTCGCACAGCCCGGCGTGAGCGCGCCGATCGCCTCGGCCACGTCGGTGGAACAGGTCAAGAGCCTGGCCAAGGGCGTGCGGCTGGCGCTGAGCGAGGCGGATTTGGCGGAGCTGACGGCGGCGGGGAAGTAAACTCGCAGTCGACACCCTCCCCCTTGGGTGAGGGGTCAATGGTGGGGGAATGTTTGGCCCCGATAGAAATATCGTGGCTCCGAACACCCCCTCCCAACCTCCCCATCAAGGGGGAGGTGCTGCTCAGCGAACGTGGCGGGTAAACGCCTTTAGCCTACCACTCAAACGGCTCGGAATTCACCCGGGCGCCCAGCAAGAACGCATCGGCGACCAGCCGCAACGGGGCGGCGTGGACGTCGCTTTCGTGATTGTCCAGCAACTCGGCAAACCGCTCGTAGATGCGCTCGTATTCTTCGGACGGCGCCTGCACGATAATCTCGTCATTGACGCGGAGCACCGTGCCGCCCTTTTCCAGCTTCAGGCTGTCGCCCGCCACGGTCTCGAAGGCGATAGTCCAGATTTCGCCGCTCTCTTCGAGCCAGTTGAAGCCGGCGCTCATGGTGGGCTGGTGAATCTGGCCGGACTTGAAGACGATCTCCACATCGACCGGCGTCTGCTTGTTGGCTGGGAAGGTCAGCTTGGAGCTCTGCACAAACACCGGGAAGGGCATAACCTTGGTGAAGATCGACAGCGCATTGATGCCCGGATCGCAGACGCCGAACCCGCCTGGCTCCCAGACCCAGTCCTGGCCCGGATGCCACTTGCGCACGCTTTCGCGCCAGTCGATGCGCACGGACTTGACCCCATCGGCGGCCAAGATATCGCGGGTGCGGTCAACCGCCAGGTTGTACTGGCTGTGCCAGGTCTGGAACAGCACGCGGTCGAGGCTCTTGGCGTAGGCCACGAGGTCATCGAGTTCGGAAATGGTGGTGGTCGGGGGTTTCTCCATCATCACGTCCTTGCCTGCGTCGAGCGCCTCGCGGACATATTGATGGCGGATGCCGGGCGGGGTGCAGATGGCGACCAGGTCGATCTCGGGCATGGCGGCGTAAAGCTCGGCCGGGGCCTTGAACACCGGCTTTCCGTTATGGCCTATGCCGCGCGTGGAGACGGTGGCGGCGAGCTCAAAATCCTCGGATTTGTCGATCACCGGCAGGTGCTGGTCCTGCGCGATCTTGCCCACGCCGATGACGGCAATCTTACGTTTGGCCATGACTTGGCTCCCCTCGGGTTTTGGCGGAGGATAGAGCAGATCGGCCGCCCGATTGGAAGCGGGTTTGCGCCGCTCAGTCGGCGGGCGGCTGCCAGAGTTCGATCTGGTTGCCTTCGGGATCGGCAATGCGCGCGAAGCGACCGGTTTCGGGCGTATCCCATTCGGCACGGGTTTCGATGGCGATATCGGCTGAGACCAACTGCTCGATCAGCGCATCCAGATCATCGACGCGAAAATTGATCATCCACTGCTTTTGCGCGGGGAAATAGTCGGTGTCGGCAAAGAAGGGCGCGAACACCGTCATGCCGGCGTCCTGGCTCCAGAAGTTACCGATGCCAAGATGGGTCTCATACCAGAAGGCGAGTCCCTTGGGGTCGCGGGCGCGGAAGAAAACGCCCCCGATGCCTGTTGCCTTTGCCTTCGCCATGAGCGCACCTCCATGTTGGCCCAGCAAAGCAGATCGAACCGGCGATGGGAAGCTGGGGTCGCGGGCGAGTTCCCTCCCCATTGTGGGGGTATGACTAGCTCGCGGCAAGCGCGCTAGCGAATGAGGATCGCCCTGAAATCATTCACATTGGTCCCCGTCGGGCCGGTGACCAGCAGGTCGCCAATGGCGGCGAAAGCCGAATAAGCGTCGTTATTGGCCAGCGCCCCCAACGGGTCGATGCCGGCCTTGCGCAGGCGGGTGGCGGTGGTGCCGTCCGCATAGGCGCCGGCATTGTCCTCCGAACCATCGATGCCGTCGGTATCGGCTGCCAGGGCCGTGATGCCCTCGGTGCCGTCGATGGCGATGGCGAACGCCAGAAGGAATTCGGCATTGCGCCCGCCACGGCCCTTGCCGCGCAGGGTGACGGTGGTTTCGCCGCCCGACAGCAGCACTATGGGCTTTTTGAACGGGCGGTTGCGCGCGGAAATTTCGCGCGCAATGGCGGCGTGGACCTGCGCCACGTCCCGTGACTCGCCCTCAATGCTATCGGACAGGATGGCGGCCTCGATGCCCTGGCCGCGCGCCAGATCGGCGGCGGATTCCAATGACAGGGCGGCCGACGCAATGGTGCGCACCGTGTTGGCGGCAAAGCCCGGAGCGTCGGCCAGCGGCGCCGGATTATCATCGCCTTCCAGCAAAGCCGCAGCGGCTTGTGGCAAAGCCAGGCGATAGAGCGTGGCATATTTGCGCGCCAGTTCGCGCGTGCCGGTCAGCGCAATGGTGGGGCCGGAGGCGACCACGGCGGGATCGTCGCCGGGCACGTCGGACACCACCAGCGTGGCGACGCGGGCCGGGCTCGCATGGGCCGCCAGCCGCCCGCCCTTGATGGTGGAGAACTGGTTGCGGATCAGGTTCATGACGCCGATCGGCGCGCCCGAGGCGAGCAATTGCCGGTTGATGGCCTGCTCGTCTTCCAGCGTCAGGCCGAGCGCTGGCGCCGGCAGCAGCGCCGAGCCGCCGCCCGAAATCAGGGCCACGACAAGATCGTCATGGCTGAGGCCGGAGACGGTTTCCATGATTCGGCGCGCGGCGAGGTAACCGGCCTCGTCGGGCACCGGATGGGCGGCCTCGACGATTTCGATTTGTTGGCACGGTGCCCCGTAGCCGTAGCGGGTGACCACCAAGCCCGAGAGCGGGCCGTCCCACGCCGCTTCGAAGGCCTGGGCCATCTGCGCCGAGGCCTTGCCGGCGCCGATCACGACCGTGCGGCCACGCGGCTTGGGCGGCAGATTGAGGCGCACGGCAAGGGCGGGCTGGGCTTTGGCGACAGCGCGAGCGAACAATGCGTCGAGCAAGGAGCGATCCATTGCGGTCTCCGGCTTGCGATTCGGTCGGGGCAAGGGTAGCCAGACGATAGGGGGCAAGCCGCAAGGCTGTCCAGCCAAGCTTGGATGAACTGACACGGGACCGACATGTTTGCCGGGTAATCGAGCCCGCCTGGAGTAGCAATGGCCGAACGTTATGCGATTTATCATGCCCCCGGGGTGACTGGCTCCCTGTGGGAGAAGGCTTCAACCTGGCTGGGCCGGGATGCGGCGACGGGCGATCCGTTCGACGGGCCGGTGGCGGGAATCAACCGCGACCGCCTGCTTAACCTGACGCAATCGGCCAATCGCTACGGCTTTCACGCCACCATCAAGGCGCCGATGGCGCTGGTGGACGGCGCCCAGCCCGAGGACTTGCACGCCGCACTGCAGGCCTTTTCGGCCCAGCACGAGCCGGTCGATATGGGGCGGATGACCCTGGCGCTGATCGACGGGTTCATCGCGCTGGTGCCGGCCCAGCAGAGCGAGGCGCTGCAGGATTTCGCCGCCCATGTGGTGGAAACCTTCGAGCCGTTCCGAGCGCCGATGAGCATCAAGGACCGGGCGGCGCGGGTCGCCCGGGGCCTGACGCCCCGGCAGGAGGAACTGCTGGATGGCTATGGCTATCCCTATGTGTTCGAGGAATTCCAGCTCCACATGACGCTGACCGACCGGCTGGACGCAGGCGACCGCGATGATCTCTTCGCGGCGGCCACCACCTGGTTCGGCCCGCTGCTGGAGCAGAACATGCTGCTCGACCGGCTGACGCTGTTCGAGGAGCCCGAGCGTGGGCGCCCGTTCATCCGCACCGCCGAATTCCCACTGGGTGCGGTGCGCTGATGGCCAGCTTTCGCAATGCACGGATCGTGCTGGCCGACCGCATCATCGAGGGCTCGGTCGACACCGACGCCGGTTTGATCACCGGAGTCGATGAGGGCGCGGCGTCGGTCGGCGAGGACCTGGAGGGCGATTATCTGATCGCGGGCCTGGTCGAACTGCATACCGATCACCTGGAGAATCACTACCGGCCGCGGCCGGGCGTGTTCTGGGACCCGATGGCCGCGCTGCATGCCCATGACGTGCAGATTGCCGGCTCGGGCATCACCACGGTGTTCGACGCGGTGCGCATCGGCTCGGACATCGATGTCCCCGATATGAAGCCGCATGCCGAGCAACTGGTGCAGGCCATCCGAACCGCCCGCGCGGACGACCGGCTGCGGATCGACCATCTGGTGCATCTGCGCTGCGAATTGCCCAGCCATGACGTGCTGGAGCATTTCGAGGCCTTTGCGGGGTTCGATGTCGTCAGGCTCGCCTCGGTGATGGATCACACGCCGGGCCAGCGCCAGTTCCAGTCGCTCGAAACCTACAAGCTGTTCTATAAAAAGCAGATGGGCCACTCCGAGGCGGATGCCGAAAAGGCCATCGCCGACCGCCTGGCCGAACAGGCGCGCTATTCGACGCCCCATCGCAAGGCGATCGCGCGGCGGGCCCGGGAGCTGGGCCTGGCGCTGGCCAGCCATGACGATGCGACGCTGGCGCATGTCGAAGAGGGCGTGGAGGATGGCGTCGCCATCGCCGAATTCCCCACCACGCTGGAAGCGGCGGCCGCCGCCCATGATGCAGGGCTTGCAATCCTGATGGGCGCGCCCAACGTGGTGCGCGGCAAGTCGCATTCGGGCAATATCTCCGCCACCGATCTGGTGCGGGCGGGCATGATGGATATTCTGAGTTCGGACTACGTGCCGTTTGCCTTGCTGCAGGCGGCGTTCCTGCTGCCCGAGCGGATCGAGGGCTTTAGCCTGGCCAAGGCGCTCGCCATGGTGACGGGCAATCCGGCGCGGGCGGCGGGGCTGGATGATCGCGGCGAGATCGCCGTCGGCAAGCGCGCCGATCTGGTGCGAGTGCAGATCATTCGCGGGGCGCCGGTGGTGCGGGCGGTGTGGCGGCAGGGCAAGAGGGTAAGCTAGGCGATGGCAAGGCCGCTGGGGGCGCTGGTGCTGGTGGTCGGCCCCTCAGGGGTCGGCAAGGACACGCTGATTGCCGGGGCCAAGCAGGCGCTGGATGCGGACAAGCAATACGTCTTCGTGCGGCGCATCGTCACCCGAGCGGCCCATGCGGCGGTCGAGGACCACGATAGCCTTGATCTGCAAACCTTCATCGCCATGGAGGCGGCCGACCGCTTCGCGCTGAGCTGGGAGGCGCACGGATTGCGCTATGCGCTGCCGCTCAGCGTCGAGACCGATATCGCGCTGGGCAAGATCGTGGTCGCCAATGTATCGCGGCATATGGTGGCCGGGGCCTGCGCCAAATATCCCAATTGCTCGGTCATCCTGATCACCGCCGAGATTTCGCTGCGGGCCGAGCGGCTGATGCAGCGCGGTCGCGAAAACCGCCAGCAGGTCACCGCAAGGCTGGCGCGCGAGAGCGCCCCGGTGCCGGCCGGCATTTCGCCCGTGGTCATCGACAATTCCCAATCAGTGAGCCTGGGGGTAACGGCGTTCGTGCTGGCGCTGCGCCGGATTGCGGGAGAATGAACCGGTTGGGCTTTGGTGCGTTGGATCATGATCCAGCAGCGTCAGGAGCTTTTATGAACCGGAATGGACTTTACCTTGTGATCGCGGTGTTGCTCATCGCCGTCGTCGGCTTTGGCATCTATACCTACCAGCAGCAGAATCGGCCCGGTGTCGAAGTGCGCGTGGACAATAACGGGATCTCGATCGATGGTAATGGCTAACGAGGGCGTGGCGAGCCACCGCGAAAGCATCACGACGGCAATCGGCGCGGAGTTGCAACGGCAGGGCGTGGACGGCGTCGATATCGCGGCGCTTGCCGAGGCGGTCGAGAGCGCCATCGCGGCCCATGTGCCGGTCAGCGAGGGCCGGCACCCAGACGAGTTGAACGCGACCAACGACGATTGAGTTTGCCACCCATCACCACGTCATCCCGCGCAAGCGGGAATGACGCCGGGGGTGTGCAGCCCCGGACGCCGCTCAGCCTGCGTCGGAGCTCTTGTTCACGGCCATCTTGACCGCAAAATGCGCCTTCTCGACGGTCTCGAACTGATGGCCGTCAATGGCGAAAGCCGGCAGGCGCACGGCCACGAAGCGATAGCCGCCTTCATGGGGCACGACGATGCCCTGCGGCTCGCCCGCGACTTCGATGACTATGGGGCGTAGGGCCGAAGCCCGGTCGACACTTGATTCATGCATGGGTGGATGCTCCACTTGCGCGTCCGGCGGGAACCTTGCCTGAATCGAAATTCATGGCGCGGTTCTGGCGACGCTGGGGTCTTATCGGGTCTGTGAGACAAATGCGTGACCGTGGTCACATTCGTTTCGAGGTACAGATCCGTTGCCAGCGTTTGGGGCTTTGGAGATGGGTAATGCGTACGTTCGAACACCCGGAATGGATGGTGAAGGTCGTCGATGGGGTCATCTTGCTTCCTCTCCTGGGTGTTGAACACGCGGCCGAGCATCGCTTCGGCACGACGCTAAGATAGGACGAGGCGCGCCGATTTTCCAGCCCCCGGATCGCTGTTCGGCGATACAATTATGAAAAAGCCTGCTCGACTTTAGTCGGGGCTTAGAATTGGGCCAAAAGGATGCGCCCTAGGTCTTGCTTGTCCTCGGCATGACAATCTGATGATGTCGGCTGGCTGTCAGCCGGCCGATCATCGCCGGCACAGGGGGAAGTCCAGTGTCCGAAGACGACGTTACGCCGATAGTGCGCAAGCGCGGCGTCAAGCCATCCGGCAAGCCTACGCTCAAAACCATCGCGACGATGACGGGCCTGGCGGTTACCACCATTTCGCGCGCCCTCAACAATGCCCCCGAGCTGGCGCAGGACACGCGCGACCGGGTGCAGAAGATCGCCGCCGAAATCGGCTACCTGCCCGACCGCGCGGCGCTTCGCCTCAAGACCGGCCGCACCAATGTGATTTCGCTGGTGCTGGAGCCGGACGAACAGATTTACGGCTTCGGCTCGTCCATCGTCACCGGGCTGGCCGAGGCGATGCGCGATACCGCCTATCACCTGGTCATCATGCCGCAATTCCGCAATGCGCAGCCGATGGAGCCAATCCGCCATATCGTGCGCAACCGGATGGCCGATGGGGTGATTTTCTCCAAGGTCGAGCCCTTCGACGAGCGTATCCGCTTCCTGATCGACAGCGATTTTCCCTTTGTCAGCCATGGGCAAAGTTCCTGGCCGGACGGACATGCCTGGGTCGATTTCGACAACGAAACCTATGCCCATGGCGCGGTGAAGCGGCTGGTGCAAAAGGGCTGCAAGAAGGTCTCGATCGTGCTGCCCGATAGTGCGCTGAGCTATACCGAGCATCTCAAGAACGGCATTATCCGCGGTGCGGCGGAGATGGGCATCGCCTATGAATTTGCCGCCGACGTCAACATCAACAGCCCCACCGACGCGATCCGCAACTATATCGTCAAGCGCGCCAAGCGGCCCGACGCCCCCGACGGCTATATCTGCGCCTCCGAGATTTCGGCGCTGGCGGTGATTGGCGGGTTGACCGATACCGGCAAGATCGTCGGCAAGACCGCCTTCGTCGTCGCCAAACAGGCCTCCCCGCTATTCGATCAGTTCCAGCCGGGCGCCGATACGGTGCACGAGGATTTCGTCGATGCCGGCCGCAATCTGGGCACGCTGCTGCTGCGCCAGATCAATGGCGAAGCCGGCGAAGGCTTGAGCTATCTCGCCGAGCCGAAGTTCGAGTGGAAGGACTGAGGAGCGTTAGAGCACCGGTTCCCCACAAACACGGTTCTTCCCACGGGCTTGACCCGTGGGCCTTCTTCCACATGTGCCGAGCTGCCAGAGGCCCGCCGATCAAGTCCGCGGGAAGGACAGTGGGTGGGGCGGATAGTTAGGCAGGGCGGGCAGCAGGCCCTTACCCCTCCAACTCTTCCCGCAGCACTTCCAACTCCAGCCATTGCTCTTCCGCCTTGGCCCGCTTGGCTTCCGTCGCCGCCAGCAGCTTTGACTTCTCCCCAAAGGCGTCCGGGTTCTTGGCATAAAGCTTGGGATCGGCCAGCGCTGCGTTCAGCACCTTGATCTCGCCCTCGAACTTTTCGATCTGCTTGGGCAAGGTCTCCAGCGCATGCTTTTCCTTGAAGCTCATCTTGCGCTTGGCCGTCGCCAAAGTGGTCTGGGGCAGCGCGGTCTTGCCGGCGCGGTGAGCCTTGGTGATCGCGGCGCGGGCATTCACACCCTCGCCGCGCTGGATCACCATGTCGGAATAGCCACCGGCGTATTCAGTCCACACGCCCTCGCCTTCGGCGATGATGATCGAGGTCGCCACCCGATCGAGGAAGTCACGGTCATGACTGACGATGATGGCGGTGCCGGTATAATCGGACACCATCTCTTCGAGCAGGTCGAGGGTTTCCAGATCCAGGTCGTTGGTCGGCTCGTCCAGCACCAGGAAGTTGGATGGCAATGACAGCGCGCGGGCCAGGGCCACGCGGGCGCGTTCGCCGCCGGACAACTTGCCGATCGGCGTATTGGCCTGTTCGGGGGTGAACAGGAAGTCCTTCATATAGCCCACGACATGGCGCGGTTCGCCATTGATGTGGATGGTGTCGCTGCCGCCGCCCGTCAGGGCGTCCTTGAGACGGGTTTCGGGCAAGAGCTTAGCACGGCCCTGGTCGAGCATGGCCAGCTCCAGCGCCGAGCCGAGCTTGATCTTGCCGCTATCGGGCGCGAGCAGGCCGGTCAGCATCTTGATCAGCGTAGTCTTGCCAGCGCCGTTGGGGCCCACAATGCCGATCCGGTCGCCGCGCAGCACCCGCGTCGAAAAATCGCCGACGATGACGCGGTTGCCATAGGATTTGTGGATGTTCTCCGCTTCCACCACGAGGGCCCCAGAGGTGCGACCCTCGGAAACCTGCATATTGACTGAGCCGGTGACGCGGCGCTGTTCGCGGCGGTCCTGCCGCAAATCGCCCAGCCGTTCGAGGCGGCCGACGTTGCGCTTGCGGCGTGCGGTCACGCCATAGCGCAACCAATGCTCTTCACGCACAATCTGGCGGTCGAGCTTGTGGCGGTCGCGCTCTTCTTCTTCCAGCACGGTATCGCGCCAGGCTTCAAAGGCCGAAAAACCCTTGTCGAGGCGGCGGGTGAGGCCACGATCGAGCCAGACGGTGGCGCGAGTGAGATCGCTCAGGAAGCGCCGATCGTGGCTGATCAGCACCATGGCCGAGCGCATCGAGGAGAGTTCGGACTGCAGCCATTCGATAGCAGGCAGGTCGAGATGGTTGGTGGGCTCGTCAAGCAGCAGAATATCGGGCTGTGGCGCCAGCACCCGGGCCAAAGCGGCGCGGCGGTTCTCGCCACCGGACAGGCTCTTGGGGTTTTCCTCGCCGGTCAGGCCCAGCGAATTGAGCAGATATTGCGCACGATAAAGATCGTCGCCCGGCCCGAGGCCGCCTTCGACATATTCCAGCGTCGACTTGAACGCCGACAGGTCCGGCTCCTGCGGCAGGTAGCGCACGGTGGCGCTGGGCTCGAGGAAGCGCAGGCCGCCGTCGTGGCCGACCTCGCCCGAGGCGATCTTGAGCAGCGTGGACTTGCCCGAGCCGTTGCGGCCGACCAGCGCGATGCGCTGCCCGGGCGAGACGATCAGCTCGGCGCTTTCGAGCAGGCGGGTGCCGCCGAAGGTCAGCGAAATATTCTGGAGCGAGAGGAGGGGTGCAGCGGCCATAAGGTTTCCGGTGGTTTGGCCGGGATAGAGCATAGTGGGGAGTTCAGATCAATGCGCCCTGGCGATGGCCGGGCATGCAGCGGGTTTCCCACCGGCGCTCGGTGTCGGCTTAGCCAGCAAATGGGGAGATGGAAAAGGCTGGTCAAGGTGTTGAGGACCTTGACCAGCCCGGGGAGACGGCAGCAGCAAGCCCCGTCATTCCGCAATCGCCACCAGCGGAGGTCAGCCCGTCGCGATTTGTACGGCGAAATAATCATGATTTAACATGACTGTCAAACTCATATTTTTACCGAACGCCGGAAATTCGCGTCCATAGCTTGAGGCCCAAAACCCGACTTTTGACCGGCTCGGCCGCGCATGTCTGCCTTGAGCTGTGCGGGCAGCACAGCTTGCGGGGCGTAAAATCCATAGGAAATCCGGGGCTTACCGGGTCTCTTGGCGATCACGAAACCGCGAAATGAGATGGGCCGCTGCCCCATTGAGGGCATCATCTGCGTCGACCATTGTGGAGAGCACAGTAGCGAGGACACGCCATGCGAGACGATCCGATGCGAACGCAGCGATCAGTACGACAGTTTGGATGTCTTGCTGCCATCAGCCTGATCCTGGTGGGTAGCGCCGCCGCCAGCGAACCCTATCTGCTGTCCGTCTCCGACAAGCTGACGGTCAAGGTGGTGGAATGGAATGCCGGCCAGTCCACGTTCGAGGACCTGACGGCACTAGGCGGCGAATACGTCATTGGCGCCGATGGCCAGGCGTCGTTCCCCTTCGTGGGCGCGACCCCAAGCGCCGGCAAGAGCACCACCGAACTGGCCGCGACACTGGGCAGCGAGTTGCAGCAGGTGCTTGGCCTGACGGTTGCCCCCAACGTGACCATCGAAATCGCCACCTATGGGCCGGTCTATGTCAGCGGCGATGTCAGCACCCCCGGCGCCTATCCGTTTGCTCCCGGCCTGACGGTGATCAAGGCGCTGACCCTAGCGGGCGGCGAACGCCGCGCGGCCAGCGCCACCAGCCGCCCCGAACGCGAATTGCTGACCAATTCGGGCGCGCTCGACCTGCTGGTGGACGAACATATGCGCCTGCAAGTGCGGCTGGCGCGGCTCGATGCCGAACTGGCCGGGGCGCAGACCGTGACCCTGCCGCCGGAGCTGGCCAAGGTCGAGGGCACGCAGCCACTGGTCGCGGCCGAACAATCGATCCTGCTGGCCCGGCAACGCCAGATGACGGCGCAAACCACCTCGCTCGACGAAGAAGTGGCCTTGCTCAACCGCGAGATCGACACCTTCGAGCAAAAGCGCACTGCCATGGAGCAACAGCTCGAACAGGCCCGCGAGCAGCTCAACAAGATCAACGAATTGTCCGATAACGGGCTGGCTCTGGCCTCGCGCGTCACCGCGCTCCAGACCAGCGTGGCGGACCTGCAGAGCCGCCTGCTCGATCTCGATACATCGAGCCTGCAAGCCAAGCAGGATATCGGCACCGCCGAGCGCGAACGCGCCGAACTGGGCGATGCGCGGATTTCGGATCTGTCGCTGGAGCGCCAGACCGTGGATGGCCAGATCGCCGCCCTGGCGCTCAAAATAGGCAACCAGCAGGCGCTGTTGCAGGAAGCCGCGGTCTATTCGGGCACTGCCATCGCCGGCAATGCAGCGCTGCCGAGCTACGCCTATTCGATCGTTCGCGACGGTGCGGAAGTCGCCGCCGACATGAGTACCGCGGTTCACGCCGGCGACGTCATCGTCGCCCGGCTGACGCTGCCCCAAGGCACAACTACCGCTCCAGACGAGGCCACAGCCGCACCAACCAACTGACCAGCGTAAAGGCGTTTTTTCATGACCAAGACGATGCAGAACCGAATGCGGGCCCTTGTCCCCATGCTGATGATCCTGGCACCGACAGCCGCCATGGCGCAGGGCACCAGCTTTCACGACGACTTCGACACGCTCGATACCAAGCGCTGGTATGTTTCGGACGGCTGGGCCAATGGCGCGCACCAGAACTGCACCTGGTCAACCAGCCAGGTCAAAAGCGTTGATGGCATGCTCAATGTCGGGCTGGCGCCGCTGCCCAAGGGCGACCGCCAATACAGCTGCGGCGAGCTCCAGACCAAGCAAGCCTATGGCTATGGCACCTACGAGGCCCGCCTCAAGACACCCAAGGGCTCTGGCCTGAACGCGGCCTTCTTCACCTATATCGGCGCCGAGCAGAAACAGCCACATGACGAGATCGACTTCGAAATCCTGCTCAAGGACACGTCGAGCGTCCAGACCACAACCTTCGTCAACGGCAAGAGCGGCGATGGCAAAGTCGGCTCCGGGCAGACCCATGCCCTGCCCCATCCCTCCGACAGCGACTTCACCACCTTCGCCATGACCTGGGAGCCCGGCAAAATCCTCTACTACATCGATGGCAAGCTGGTCCGCACCATGGACGATCCCACCACCATCCCGGCCAATCCGCAGCGCGTGTTCTTCAGCCTGTGGGGCACCGATACGCTGACCGACTGGATGGGCAAGATGGACCCGCAGACCGAGCCGATCGCCATGCAGGTCGATTGGGTCGCCTTCACCGCGCAAGGCGAGACCTGCGCATTTCCCGAATCCGTGCTGTGCGCACAGTGAATCCGAACCAATCTGGGGGCTCGTAAATGAAGCTGGTATTTTTCCGGGGCACCGTGCCCAATTTCGGCGATGAGCTGAACCTGCATGTGTGGCCGGCTTTGCTGCCCAAGGGGTTCCTCGACGAGGACGAGAGCGAGCTGTTCGTCGGCATCGGCTCGATCATCGGCACGCAGATGGACGCCAAAGCGCGCAAATTCGTCATGGGGTCGGGTTATGCGGGCTATATGGGCCTGCCCGATGTGCATGACGGCACCTGGGACATCCGCTTCGTGCGTGGCCCGCAGACCGCCAGCAAGCTCAAGATTTCGCCGGAGCTCGCGATCTGCGACAGCGCCGTGCTGCTGCGCGCCATGGACCTGCCGGAGCCGGCCAAAAATGTCGGCGTGGCCTTCATGCCGCATTACGAGAGTCTGGAGCGCGGCAACTGGGCTGAGGCCTGCCGGCTGGCCGGGATCACGCTGATCGATGCCACCGACCCGGTGGACAAGGTGCTGAGCCAGTTGCGCGGCGCCAAGCTTTTGATCACCGAGGCCATGCACGGCGCCATCGTCGCCGATGCCCTGCGCACGCCCTGGATCGGCGCCAAGCCGATCTATGGCGGCCATCACATGAAATGGCTCGATTGGGCCGGCGCGCTCGATATCGACCTGCGCATGAACCTGCTCAAGCCCACCAGCGTGCTCGAATATTACATCGGGCGCACGGGTCGCGGCGGCAGCCATGGCAAGGTCGGCAAGCTCAGCCAATCCCCGCTGGCCGGCATTCCCAACACCATGCTCACCCACTCCGCCACCCGCCATTTGCAGACGATGGCCAAGCTCGAACCCCAGCTCAGCGCCGACAGCGCTATCGCCCGCGCCACCGAACGCGCGCAGGCGGCTGTAGCAGACTTCGTTCAGAGCCGTGGTTCGGTAAGCTAGTTCTTCACCTCTCCCTGCGGGGGAGAGGTCGACCCTCTTGGGTCGGGTGAGGGGGCCTTTACTGGGTGAAGTGCCTGGGAAAGGCCCCCTCACCCGTCGCTACGCGCCGACCTCTCCACCAAAAGGGAGAGGTGAAAAGTTACCGCCGCCGCCGCATCGTCGCCGTGATCTCCAGCATCTTGCGGCGGCCGAGCAATATCACCACCGCCCCATAGACCAGCCCGGACGCCCCAATGGTCGCGCCCAGCCGGATCAGCGGCGTGCTCCCCGCCAGCTCATGCTGCACCAGCATCCCTGCCCCCAGCATGACCAGCGTGGCGAACACCGGCAGGGCAAAGCTGCCCAGATACGCCCAAGGAGAAATCCGTAACAGCCGCACCACCATGTGCACGGTGGGCAGCCACATGATGAAGTTCTGGATTACCAGCGCATTGGTCAGCGCGCTGACGCCCCAGCCGCTGAACAGGAACACGTAAAGCACCGTGATCGCCATCTTGCTGGCCATGTAATAGAACCACAGATCGGCCTGGCCCTGGCTTTTCACGAGCGAGGCCTGCAACACACCGATGGCCGAGAGCAGGCCCAGCGCGCAGAAGGCCTGCACCACCGGCACGGCTTCCACCCATTGCGGCCCAAAGGCGAAGGGGATGAAATCGGGCGCGATTAGTGCCAGCCCGACAAAGACCGGAAAGGCGATGATCGAGGAGGCGAAGGTGCCGAACAGATAGGCCTCGCGCAGTTTGTCCTGCTCCTGCTGCATTGAGGACAGCAGCGAATAGGACACGAGGTTCAGTGCGCCAGTGATCAGGTCAGTCAAAATCTGGAAGATGCGCCGGGCAAAGCCGTAAATGCCCAGCCCCGCCGGCCCCAGCAGCACGCCGATCAGCAATTGATCGATGCTGACCGTGGTGATGAAATTATTGCCGGTGGCGAACAGCCCGAAGCTGCGCAATTCCTTGAGCGCCTTGAGATCGAAACTGAACCCCGGCCGCCAGCGCGACGCCACAAGCGCGCCGACGCAGGTGACGATCGAAGTCGCCAGCTGCGAGAAGGCCAGCGCCCACAGGCCAAAGCCCAGCCACAGCAGGACCAGGCACCCGATCGCCGCGACCAGCGAAGCCGCCGCCGTGCGCAAAGCCAGCTTCTTGAACGACATGCCCCGCACCAGCAGCCCATTGGGCACGGTGGCGGCCATGTCGAACACCACACGCAGGCCGATGAACGGGATCAGCAGCGCCAGTTCCGGCTCGCCATAGGCGGTGGCAATCGGATGCGCCGCGGCGACGATAACGCCATAGATCACCACGGCCGAAACGACGCTCAGCCAAAACACCGCATCGAGATGCCGCGCGGTGATGGTTGCCCGCTGGATCAGAGCATCGCGGAAACCCGCAGGCGCCACCGCCATGCCGAAGGTGGCGATGCTGGCGGCGAAGGCCACGATGCCGAATTCGGACGGACCCAGCACTCGCGAGGTGGCCATGAACACCACGATGCCAAAGGCCGCGGGCGCAAAGCTCGATAGCATGGACCACAGCGCGCCGCGCATCGCTGCGCCGGCCCGTCCGGTCTTGACGTGGTTGAGATCGGGGCCCGAGCCCAAAACGTCTATCGCCGCCATGGGCGCACCAAGTGGGGGAACTGGCTCAGGAATGGGACAACGGCACGGCGCCGCGCTCCCGCACAAACGTGTTGAACTCAGGCGTCACGCGACCCAGCAGCCGAATGGCCAGCCCCCGTCCGCGCAGCCGCCAAGCGTCCTTCGATAGCAGATAATCACCAATAGGCTGCGTGAGCAGCGCCTTGGCCATGCCCAGCGCCCGCCCCTTGGGCGAGGCAGCAAACCTTGGATTGGTCATGAAGCCAGCGCGTTGCGCCGGCGTCGCCTCATGCCACACCTGACGTTGCAGGGCCTGGATCGAGCGTTTGAGGTCCAGTTCGCGACGCATGTAGGATGCCTTCAACTCCGCATTGCGTGTGGTCTGCTCGGCATTCTCCGCCCACACAGCCAGTGGCGTCATCGCCACGTAGACCGGCTCGGCAATTGCGAAGGTTCGCAGATATTCCTGCAAGGTCGCGGTGCAGCCATACTGGATTTCCAACTGGCTGCGCGCATGGCGCGACCAGAACAGCCCGCCATTGGACACCCCGATCCCGATCAACAGCGACAGCCGGAAGTCCGGCGCATCGTAAAGCCCTTCGACGAACAGCTCATCAAGCACGCCGCCTTCGCTCAACTTGGCCGCGTCCGTGCCGCTGGCATGTTCGACAACCTGGTTTCGGAGGACAATCTCGACGCCCTGCTCCTGGCAGAGCGCGATGTTCTCGGCGCAGAAGGTGGGCAGGATGAAATTGTCGTCCTCGACCACGCAGAAATAATCGGCGCCGCGCGGATTGTCCGCCGTAAAGCACCCATCGATATTGCGCGAGGCAAAAAGCTGCGGGACGTTATGCGTGTAGTGAATTCGCGGATCGCCAAGGGACTCGCAAACGTCACGCCCGGAAGCCGCCGGATCATCATCATAAACATCGCAGACCCAGTTTTCCCAGGTCTGGGCAATCATCGACTCCAGCGCCCGCTTGAGCGCGGCAGGGCGCTTATAGGTGGGGGTCCGTATCTGGACCAGGCCGCCGGTGGCTTCACGCATCGATCAGTCCTTTTCGCTGGTAGGGATAGATACGGCCGGCCCGCTCGCGCGCCTTCGCTTCGGCACGCAGCGTCAGCAGGCCCTGGGCGGCATAGATAAAGGTGCAGACAGCCAGCATCGAGCGGATGGAAAACTCGAAGAACACCTCGACCTCGATGAAGCTGCGCAGGATCATCAACACCTGCATCCCCAGCAGCAGCGCATTGGCAGCGTTGGGCCGCGCCATCGCATAGGCCCCGATCATGGCGGCCCCGCCATACATGATCATCATTTGCAGCAGCAGCCCGATCAGGCCGATCTCCACCGCGTTGGAAATATAGGTGTTGTGGAAATTAAAGCCCGCGCCCGAGGGCACGAGGAACATGGCCCATAGCTCTTCGGCGGGGGCAAAGCCGCTCACCCAAAAAGCGCGATAGCCAAGCCCCTGCAATGGCCGCTCAGCGATGAAGCTGAACCCCGTCGCCCACAGTTCGGTGCGCCCGGTCAGCGTCGGGTCCTTGCCCGAGCCCTCCAGCGCATCGGCCAGAAGCGTATCGCCCATGGTGACGACGATCAGGGTCAATGCGGCCAGTACGATAGCCATGAAAATGCCGAGGAACAGTTTTTGCTGCGGGCTCAGCCGCCCGGTCAGCAGCACCAGAACGATGATGACGATGCAGGGCACCACCATCATGATCGCCCCGGCCGATTGCGCCAAAATGAGCAGCGGCCCCGAAATCAGCGCACCGCCAATGGCCCCGATCCGCAGCAGTGGGTGGGCGCCCTTGTCGGCGATCATGGCCACGGCAATGAGGGCAAAGACGGCGATGTGCGCCGCGAAGGCGTTCTTGCTGCCGAAAATGCCGAGCCAAGCCCCCCCGCCATTGCGCCCGATCACGAGGCTGAGAACCACGCCGATGGCATAAACCACGAACAGCCCGCGCATCAGCGTCGTCGTCGACATGCGCCCGGTAATGACCACCGCCACCACCAGCGTGAAGGTCAGTTGCAGCCCGTAGCGCAGCGTATTGTCGGGATATTGCGACCACAGCGCGCTGAGCAGGCAATAGGCCGGCAGCAGCAGCACGATCCACCAGCGCATGACGCTGTCCAGACTCTGCGGGATATTGGTGACGATCAGCAGCGCGCCGCAGACCATGAAGACCAGCGCCGCCATCGAGCCCAGCATGGCGTTGAGCACCAGAGCCGCGAGGGCCATAAAGGTCAGCACGGCGGCGAAATTGACCGTGAGATAGTGGCGTTGGCCGGGCTGGCGCAGCATCATTTGACCAGCTCCCGCTCAGCGTGCACGACCGCTTCGCGAATACGCGCCATGGGGATAAAGCCGGCGGCATAATGGGCCGATTGGTCCGGGCAGGTCACATCAATCGGCTGGCCACGGCCGAGATCGGCTAGTTCCAGCCAAGCCTGGCGCTGACGCGGAGCGGTCCAATCTTCGGCCTCTACCGGGATATAGTCGGGCACATGCCGCGCGGACGCTCCAAGCGTCACCGCCCCGGCCACTTGTTTTGCGCGCGGCGCCTGTGCCTTGCGGCGACGGCCTTCGCTGAATGACTGCCATAGTCGTCGGCCCAAGCGTGGTTCGCTCAGCAACAGTGACGCCACCTGCCCCAGCCGCCGGTCTTTGATGGCGGCCACCAGCTCTTCGAAGGCGAGGCCATTGGCCAATTGCTCCTGTCGGCAATCGAAGGCCTGCGCCAGTTCCGACGGCACAGCGCCCAGCCAGGCCCGCATGACGGTCTGGCTGATGATCATGGCCTCAAGATCCGCAACCGACAGGCGATGTGAGATCGAGCCGCTGTGGCGGCGATAGAGATAATAAGGCTCGGGGAGAATGCTCATGGCGGCGCCCGCCAGCAGCAGGCGCAGCACCAGGTCATAG
Organism: Devosia sp.; assembly: GCF_028290435.1. Classification (GTDB taxonomy): domain Bacteria; phylum Pseudomonadota; class Alphaproteobacteria; order Rhizobiales; family Devosiaceae; genus Devosia. The sequence goes on from NZ_JAQGJV010000009.1 coordinate 123,464, forward strand.
TCTTCCCCGATGCGCAGGCTCTCGTCATAGCGCAAGTCGCCCAGCACCTCGGCGCGGATCATCGGTTTGAGATAGCCGAGTGGGGCCGAACCATCGAAACCCGCCCCGACCCACTGTGCAGCATCGACTGAAAACAGCGTGTCCTGCCGCGCGCCCAGCAGCAGGCTGGCGGGCGCGCCGTCCTCGTAAAAGTGCAACAAATCATCAGCGATGAGATCGGCGCCCGCATGGTTCACGGCGGCCAGCAGTCGCTCAAACCGTTCGGGATGGATGATGTCGTCGGAATCCACGATCGCGATCCATTGTCCGCGCGCCGCATCCAGCCCGCGATTGCGGCTGCGCGCTGGCCCGCCATTGGCGTCAGCCCGGATCAGGCTGATGCGCGGATCGTCGCGCATGAAGCGTTCGACAATGGCCACACTGTCATCGCCCGAAGCATCGTCGCAGACGATCAGTTCGAGATCGGCCACGCTTTGCCGCAATACCGACTGCATGGCCGGGACGAGCTTGTCGCCCGCCTGAAAATTGGCCATGACCACTGAAATCAATGGCGTGGCGATACGTGCCGCTTGCGGGCCGATCGATCGCATAGTCTCACCATTTTGTTTGTCGGCCCAGCGTCCGCTAAGCCGCGGTATCGCTCATGATGCGGTCGAACTCGATCAGCATAGTGCCGAGTTTGACGATCTGGGCGTCGATCTGGCCAATCCGGACAGTGGCGACGGCGGCCTGCGCCTCGGCGTCGCGGATCGACTGCTCGTCCTCCTGGCTGCGCTGGCCATAGTCGCCCGAATTGTCGAGCAGGTTGGTGGCCTGGGCGTAGTAGACGTCCACGCGGAGCTGCAGGCCCTGCCGTTCCTGCTCGGCATCCGCAATGGCGGCGGCGAAGGCTCGGCGCACAGTCATCAGCCGATCGAGGTCCGTATTGCTGTCACGGGCGGGATTGCGGGTGCGGAACAGCTTGGGTCTCAGTGAAAGCATGGATGCCATATTGGGCTCCTCAGCGGCTGCCTGTTCGTGCGATCACGACTTTGACGGTCTTGACCAGAATGAGCAGATCGCCGGCAAAAGTCCATTCCCGCACATATTGGCTGTCGAGCCGGACGCGATGGTCATAATCGACATCGCTGCGACCGCCGACTTGCCAGAGGCCGGTAATCCCCGGGCGCGTCGCCGTATAGTGCTCGATCTCGGCGGCGTAGCGAATGACTTCGTCCTGCACGATGGGGCGTGGCCCAACCAGGCTCATCTCGCCGCGGATGACGTTGATCAGCTGCGGCAGCTCATCAAGGCTGGTAACCCGCAGGAAATTGCCGATACCGGTGATGCGCGGATCGTCGCGCAGTTTCTGGCTGGCTTCCCACTCAGCGCGCGCCAGGGGAAACAATTCGAGATGCCGCGCCAGCGCTGCCTGGGAGTCCACCACCATGGAGCGGAATTTCAGGCAGCGGAAACGCTTGCCGTTGTGGCCGATGCGTTCGTGGCCGAACAGGATCGGACCGCGATCGGTGGAGAACATGATGACGGCGATGAAGAACATCGCCGGCAAGGCAAACAGGAGCATGGTCGATGCGACAAGCACATCGAAGACCCGTTTGGACACCCCCCCTTTGGGCACTTTCGTCTTGGATGACTGGCTCGATAGATCAAGTTCAGCATTTACGATCGACATGGCGCTATCTCGCTAAATGGAAGGTAGAGTGGCCGGCGGATTAGGCCTTCGAACCGTTCTTTCTTGGCGCTTCAGTACAGTTTACCGAGAATTTTACCTCTCGCGCACAACACCAGTAACAGACGCAATTGTTCGACGTATTTTGATCAATACGTCTTGACGAATACCGGGATTGGTCTTGCTCCAGTGCGCCGCAAGGCGAAGCAAAACGAGGTGGTGTTCCGTCATCACCCGAATGGGACCATGATTGCCGATGAGTGGCAACCCTTAGGCTGCATAGCTGCAATGCACTGTAGCTGCCGCAAAATTGGCCAAATTGGCACCGGCAGCGAACATGTGGCGCCTCGCTTACGGATCGCGACGGGCGAGAAACAGTCGATCTTCAATAGACCAAACGGGCTATGAGACTAAGGAGCCACAGTTGCAGTCAACCGGGCAAGACTGTAATTATTCTTTGCGAGAGCCAACTATAGCTGTGACAGGAACACAAAGCCGTTCCACAGCAGATAGACCCCCACCCAGGCCAGCGCGAGCACACCCAGGGCGATGATCCCCCAGGGCCAGCGTATGGCTGCGCGTTCGATCGGCAAAGGCTTGCTGGCCTTGTCCACGACCGGCTCGTCTGGCCCGTCCTTCTGCATGTCTGGCCTCCCCGGAGGCTTCTGCCTCGTTGCTGCAATAGGCGTAGACTGTCGTCCTAAAAGCTTAATTCGAGGTCACGCCAAAGGCGCGATTTTCAATCCGCTGCGGTCCCCAACGGAGATGCGCCCCATATAGTCACGAAACTGTGAAAACCATTCCGTCGATAAATTTCAAGTGTCCAAAGCGGACAAGCATTGCCTGTTGGAGCGTCAATACAGTGTTGAGGGCACTGGCACAATGCGCCAACTATCACGGTTTTTTGCGAACCGCCTCAATCGGCTAAAAGGCGAAGTAGAATTCGAAGATACACTCGACCATATGACCCCATGAAATTGAAGGACAAGCAAAGTAGAAATAAAAACCCTGGGCAATCGCGTCAATAGATAGCTTCAAATTGGGCGGGTTTATGACGGTTTTATAGGCCTTTAGCCTAATTAAAACTCTGCCCTGAGCGCAACATAGCCATGCGTTTCGTTTGGGCATTTTGGGTGGACTTGTGGGGCCTGCCTGTGTTGCCCTTTGGGTGTTTCCAATGCTCAATCAGGAGTTTGCCGTGGTTAAGCGCGTTAGAACAGCAGTGTTTCCGGTAGCGGGGCTCGGAACGAGGTTCCTGCCGGCAACCAAGGCCATGCCCAAGGAGATGCTGACGGTCGTGGACCGTCCTCTCATCCAATATGCGGTCGATGAGGCCCGCGAGGCGGGTATCGACCATTTCGTCTTCGTCACCGGACGCAACAAGGGTGTCATCGAAGACCATTTCGACCGTCAGTTCGAACTGGAGACGACGCTCGAGGCGCGAGGCAAGGACAAGGCCTTGTCCGAATTGCGCCGCGACCTGCCCTCAGCGGGCCGAACCAGCTTCACGCGCCAGCAGGAGCCGCTGGGGCTGGGGCACGCCGTATGGTGCGCCCGCGAGATCGTGGGCAACGAACCATTCGCCCTGTTGCTCCCCGATATGCTGTTCCAGGCCCGCCGCGGCGTGCTCAAGCAGATGATGGAGACCTATGAGGAGACCGGCGGCAATGTGATTGCCGTGGAGCAGGTGCCGCCTGCGGAGGTCTCCTCCTATGGGGTCATCGCGCGGGGCGAGGGCCCCGATGCGGGCTTCCGCGTCACCGGCATGGTGGAAAAGCCAAAGCGGGACGAAGCCCCCTCCAACCTGATCATTTCGGGCCGCTACATTCTGCAGCCGGAAATCTTCAATCTCCTGGCCGACCAGCCCAAGGGCGCAGGCGGGGAAATCCAGCTCACCGACGCCATGCAGACGCTGATGCACGAGCAGCCCTTCGTGGGCGTGCAATATGAGGGCCAGTCCTTCGATTGCGGCTCCAAGATCGGCTTCCTGACCGCCAACGTGGCCTATGCGCTCGACCGCGAGGACATTGCCGACGATTTCCTCGTCGCCCTGACCAAGCTGCAGCTTGATTCGGCGCTGTCGGAAGGTTTTCGCAACGCCGCCGAATAGGCACTAATCGCACCAACACAAACGGCGCGCTCCGATCCTGGAGCGCGCCGTTGTGCTGTCTGGGGTTTGGGGGCCGGCTGGTCTTGAACCGCGGGGTCCGCGTGTATCCAAACCCAAATCCACCGTCATTGCCGGGCTTGTCCCGGCAATCCACCTGCGGGTGGACAAGATGGACCACCGGGACAAGCCCGGTGGTGACGGCACGGAGGGAACTGGGTTCGGTTAGAACTCCGATGCTCTAACGCGTCGCCGGCTCCACCTCGGTCTCGACCTGATAATAGCGCTGATACACGTCGACGAACCGCTCGACGCCGCCCGCTTCGCTGTAGCGCGGCAGTTTCTTGAAATCGACCTTGTTGAGCACGACGCCCAGCAGTTCTCCCGATAGCTCGGGCTCCCGCCCAATAATGGCGCGCACCAGCCGGCGCGGGGTCTTGCCCCATTCGGTGACGAGGATGAAGCCGTCCGTCCAGGGCAGGACCGACATGGCATCGACCACCGGGCCGAGCGGCGGCAGGTCGATCACCACGTAGTCGAATTCGCGGCGCGCTTCGGCAAGGAAAGTCTGCATCGCCGGCGAAGACAGGAAGTCATTGGTACGCCCGACCACGCCCGACGTATTGGCCGGCACGCTGACGAGGCCGGTCTCGGCATCGGTTTGCGCAATCTGGCGCCAGCTCTTGCCTTCGGCCAGATCCATCAGGCCAAATTCGGCTTCACTGGAAATCAGGCGGCTAGCGCCGGGCTGGCGCAGATCGGCGTCGACCAGCAACACCTTGCTGCCACTGCCCACCAGCATTTCGGCAAACGCCACGGCGAACGTGGTCTTGCCCTCGCCCGGCAGGGCCGACACCACGCCGACCACGCCGCCGCCATCCTTGCGGGCTGAGCGCAGGGCCAGCTTGCCCGACTTCAGCGTTTCGAGGAACGGCGTCGTCGGCGTATTGCTGCCGCGACGGACCACCTGATTGCGCAGGAAGCGGTGAATGAGATTGGCCCGCTGCTTGGGATCGCGGCTGGCCTTGCCCAGTTCGAGCTGCGGCAGGTAGCCGAGGAACCGCACGCCCAGCTCGTTGCTGACCTGCGCTCCGGTGCGGAAGGCCCGCTCGCGCAACTCGTTGAACGTGCCAAAGGCCAGGCCCATGAACAGGCCGGCGATGAAGGCCGCCGCCAGCACAATCAGTGTCCGCGGGCTCGACGGGCTATCCGGCAGCAGCGCCTCGGTGATTACCCGGACGGCGGGGATCGGGAAGGATTGCTGCTGGATGGCCTCCTCATAGCGGCCAAGGAAGGTATTGTAGAGCAGGCCCAAAGCCGTCGAGCGCTGCTGCAGTTCGTTGAGCTGAATCTGCGCCTGGTTGGCGTCGTTATCCGCAGTGCCCTCAGTGTCGATATCCCGACGCAGGCCCACTTCCTGCTGTTCGGCGATCTGCAACTGGGTCAGGTATTGCTCGTTGAGGCCCTGGAGCTGGGCGAAAATCTGTCCGTTCAGCGCCGCCTTCTGCGCATTGAGCGCCACCAGTTGCGGATGATCGGGCCCAAAGGCGCTGGTCACCTCGGCAATCCGGCTGACCAGATTGGCATATTGGGTGCGCACGGTGGCGATTTGCGGATTGGTGGTTGTGTTCTCCGACTGCGCCAGCAGACCCACATTATTGGCAGCCGCCTCGGGGCCGGCGGCGATCACCGCCTGCACCTGATTGGACAGGGCGCGCATGCGGCCGGTTTCGGCCTGGGCGGTCGCCAACTGCTCCGACAGCGCCTCGACACGCTTGTCGCTCAGGGTGCGGTCCTGGTCCACCGACAGTCCACTATCCTGGCGGAACTTCTGGATCGCCAGATTGGCCTCGCGCTGGCTGGCGCCGATTTCGGTCAGGCGCTGCTGCATCCAGTCGCCCGCCGCCTTGGTGGCGTCGAGATCGGCATTGAGCTGGTCCTGCACCACCGCATTGCCATAGGCGCGGGCGATGCGTTGCGCCAATTCGGGGGAGGCGGCTTCATAGCTGACGCGAATGATGGCGCTGCGCCCCATGCGGTCGATCTGCACGTTGGAGCGCAACATGCCCGCCACATCGTCGATACTGGCCTGAGGGGGCGCCGCGTCAACCACCGCGCCATGACCCAGGAAGGGCGACAGCAGGCTGCTGAAAGCCCCGCGTATCCGGCCGGTAAAGGACGGCGGCGGGCTCAGGAATTTGCGGTCGGTAGTGAGGTGTTCGGCTTCGGCGACAGCCATGGCGATCCGGCTCGAGCGCAGCACTTCGATCTGGTTGAGCACCTGGGCTTCCAGATCGACAGCGCTGACGGACACCGTTGTGCCATCCGCCACCTGTTCGAGATTCTTGTCGATCAGGATTTGTCCCGCCGATACATAGCTGCGCGGGGCGAGCATCAGGTAGATCAATCCCAGCGCCAGCATGATGGCGACGCATAGTCCGATGACCCGCATTTGCCGCCGCAGGACGGAAAAGATCCGATCGAGGTCGATGAATTTCAAATCCATCGGCTGCGGCGCCAGGGTTTCTGGATAATTGCCTCGTTCAAGCATGTTTGCCTCCGGGGGCAGGTCTAGTGAGTGGGGTTGTGTGCGCTGGGCGCAGCGCCGTCGCCATAATGGACGGCAGGGCGAATGCCCAAAATGCCGCCGATCACCCCCATGTGGAGCACGGCGCGCAAAAAGTTCTTGCGCCGCGCAATGGGCGAAAATGCGGTCAAGCCGGTCATCGCGACGCAAAAGCTGGCTTTTGCGCTGGCCACGGCGGCGGCCGTAACTCGCGAGCCGCCGAGCAGCTTGCCATGGGTCTGGCCCATGCGCAGCCGCCGGCGGACCAGCCAAGCCATAGCGGCGCGATCGGCAGGAACCGGCTCATAGACCAGTGCCTCGGGGGCCTCGGCGATGGTGCCGCCCAAAGAGGTCAGGCGGTAAAAATAGTCGGTGTCCTCGCCGCCCGACTTGCCCAGCGACAGATCGAAACGCAAGGCCGCGAAGGGTTCGGCGCGCCGAATCAGGACGTTACAGGTGTAGCCCGTGCGAATGGCGCCGTTGACGGTGACGGGCAGTGTCGAATGGAAATCGCCCTGCACCATCCAGTCGGGTGTTTGGGGATCGTAGACGGCGCGGACGGGTCCGAGCACCGCATCGGCTTGGGTTTCCTGTGCGGTAGCCAGCAGCGCGCCGAGCCATTGTGGTGCGACGGTTTCGTCGTCGTCGATGAAGGCAACGTAGTCGGCCGAAGCCGCATCGAGGCAAGCATTGCGCGCGATGCAGATATTGGCCGAAGGCGCATGCACATAGGTGATGGCGTGGGGAAAGCCGTCCCGCAGGGCGTCAACGAGCCTTTGAGCGGACGGAACGGTGTCATTGTCGGCGATGATGACGCGTACATCGACGTTCTCGATCGCCAGTGCCGCAACCGAGGCCAGCGTTTCGGCCAGGAATGGGCGGCGGAACGTACAGATGCAGATATCAACGGAAACCATGGCGCCCTCCTATGCTGTGCCGGGACGCGCAGTGGCGGTGCGGACCAGATGCAGCCAAAAGCCCGACGACCAGGCAAAATGCATGATCATGGCCGCCACGCCGACCAGCGGCACCTGGACCAGGCGCAGCCCATATTCCTTCACATGCTGCCGCGCCGCCACGGCGCCCAGCGCGAAACAGGCCAGTCCCCAGGCCAGCAGCGGGATCAGAAAGCCCCAATGGACGATGGACAGCACCGCCAGCAGCACCGTCGGCAGGATCACCAACGGCACCATCTGGCGGATGCGCGGCTTCATGCGGTGTTTGACGATATTGCGCGCCCTGCCCCCACCATAGCCGAAATACTGCTTGAACAGGCCCGAGGCCGTGGAGCGTGGGAAATAAGTCATCGATGTCGCATCGGTCAGCCAGACGCGATAACCGGCCTGGCCCAGCCGATAGTCGAGTTCGGCATCCTCGTTGAAACGAAAACTCTCGTCATAGCCGCCAACCGCACGATAGGCAGGAATGCTCATCAGGGCATGATGGCCATGATCGACCTGTTGCGCGCTCTTGCCGGTGCGATGCGCCGAACCGCCGGTGCCGACCAGCGAATTCTGCGCCGTCGCCACCGCGCGCTGGAACGTGCTGCGCCCCACCGTAGTCATCGGCACCACGATGCTATCGACACCAAGCCGTTCAGCCTCCGCCAGCAGCTTGCGGCAATAGTCAGCCGGATATTTGCCATGCGCATCGATGCGGATGACGAAATCGGTATCGTCACCAAATTCCGCCACCGCCAGGTTCATCGCCGCGCTCTGGATGCGCTTGGGATTGTGGATCAGCGTTACCCGCTTCTGGGTCGCGGCTATGTCGGTCACGATGGCAGGCGTCCCATCGGTGCTGCCACCGTCGGCGACGACGATCCGCGCATCCATCGCTTCGGCTTCGACCAAAAGGTCATGCAACAGCGGTCCGATATGACGCGCTTCGTTGAGGGTGGGCACGACGATCAGGCAGGATTGGCTCATGCGGCCTCCGTCAGTCTGGTTGGAGCAGCAAGAAGTCCAGCAAGCTTGTTCACCAAGGCCACGCAATCGGTCGCGTTGACGGCAAAGCGGGCCGTGTCCTGCGCCGCCACCGCCGCCGCCAATTGCACCAACCGCTCCCGTGTCAGCCCACCAATCATAGTGCGCAAAGTCTGCGGCTCGATGTCCGGCAGGACGATGCCAATGCCGTTGCGCTCAAGAAAAGCCCCGGTTTCCGTGCCTTTCAGCGCCACCGGCACGGCGCCGTGCAGGCATCCCTCGTAAAGCCGGTTGGGCAGCAGCCACTTGGAATTCTGGCCCTCTTCGAAGAAGTCGATGGCCCATGCCAGGTGCACATCCGAGTAGATCGCCGCGAGATCATCCGGATTGCGATAGGGCCCGGCAAAGCGCAGATGCTCCTGACCGGCCACTATCGCATTGAAATCATTGAACTCCGTCAGCGCCGGCCGGCCGCGAAGCACCACTTCGACATCGCCATCCATGGCATCGGCAAGGCCGCTCAGAGCCTCAAGCGAGCGCGCACACCGCAGCGCGCCGAACCAGCCGATGCGCAGCGGACCATTGGTCTCGGCCGCAAGTGCCGGATTGCGCCCGCGCTCGCCGCCGTCCCAAATGACTTTGTTTTCAACGACTTCCGTCGGCAACGAACCGTGCACATCGAAATAATTGCGCGAAAACGCCGGCGAACTGGTCAGCAGCAACGCCGCCTGCTTGCTCCAATGCCGCTCGGCCCCCCGCATGGCGCGGCCAATCGCATCCTCGCGCAGCATCAGCCGATGAATGTCGAGGCACTCATAAACCACCGACGGCCGACTGGGCCAAAACCCTTGTAACCTATTGGCCAGCCCCAACATTTCCAGATTGCGCGCGATGATCAGATCAGGCTGCGGCAGGCCGCCCGCCCATTTCCTCGCGCCCGACATGGCCTTGGCGGTCGCCAGCAGCCGCTGGGCAAAGCGCGCATCGAAGGTTTGGTCGAGTTCCAGATAGGTGTCGACATCGAGACTAGGCACTGCGGTGCCGGCGCGGCGAAAGCCAGCGACGTGGATTTGCGCGCCGCCAAGGCGCAGCATATCCACGCGCCGCGCGACGGCCGGATCTGCAAGATTGGGGACGAGATAGAGAATCTTCAGCAACGACGCGTCTCCTGTCGCAAGCGGTGGCCGGGCTTGTGGCGGTGTGGGCGGTTGCTCGCAATTTCTCGCGAACAGAGGCAGCCAGCGGGCTGTTGAATATCGCGGCACTCCCATTCAGGAGCCCCGCTAGATCATTTGATGGAGTAGGAACCGATGCCGCCGCAGGGTCAATGAGGGCAGGCGGGCAACTGAAATGCGGTCAGCGCATGCCTGAAAAAGGGCTCATTCGTCTGCAGACCGGGGGTTACGGCAAGGCAAACAGCCGCCGTAATGAGGGCTTGAGGCGCGTCATGGAACGCGGCGCTGCCAGCGGGATGGTATTGGCAATGCTAGATAAAGTCGTCGCGCAGCGGGGCCGCGCGAGCATACTGGCGTCAGGCGAAGGATTGCGGCATCAATGAGCGACGGCGAGTTCCGGCTCGGGCAGGAGCAAGCCCAGGCGTTCGCGCAACGAGCGCTTTTTCTGCGCAAGGTCGGCAATGGTGTAGCCTTCGAGCACCGAGAAGAAGGCGCCGAGCGCCTCGCGCAGGGCCGAGTTCAGATCGCATTCGCCGATCAGCGGGCAATCAGCACCGCCATCCTCGAAGCACTCCGCCAGGGCAAAATTTTCTTCGGTCAGCATGATGGTTTCGAGCAGGGTGATCTCATTGGCCGGCTTGCCGAGGCGCACGCCGCCATGGCGGCCGCGCACGGTTTCCAGCAGGCCGTTTTCGACCAAAGGCTTGATCAGCTTGAACAGGAACAGTTCGGAAATGGCGTAAGCCTTGGCGATATCGGCCACGCGGCTCAGGCCGGGCTGGTTGACAGCGCAATAAACCAGGGCCCGAATTGCGTAATTGGACTGGCGCGTGAGTCTCACTGGGGACCTTTTCTCGGGGCTTGCCCGCCGATTCGTCTGCTTGAGCGGAGCCGACAGCTCCAGCAATTCCAGGGCTTTGGCCCTTGGAACGCCTTATAGAATGCTCGCCAGCTTATAACCATTCTAAAATATGTCAACTTAACTTGAACAGATTCGTCATGTTTTTAAAAGTGATCGGCGCGCCGATAGACACGTTTTTAAATTCCTCGTATGAACTTAACTGAATGAGGAGGTAAGATCGTGACTGAAACGATCACCAAGGCGATGTTGTGCGCAGCCGTCGCTCGGCGGACGGGCTTGCCCAAGGCCGATGTAGCGGCCATCAGCGACGCCATGTTCGCCGCCATGAGCACGGCTCTGACGGCGGGCGACTATGTGAAATTAAGTGCCTTCGGGACGCTTGCGGTACGGCCCCGTGCCGAGCGCGTGGGCCGCAATCCCCGCACCGGCGAACAACACCGGATCGCCCCGCGTCATACCGTGACGTTCATCCCCAGCGGGCAACTGCGCGAGGCCCTGTGCGAGCTGACCGAGACCAAAACGCTGGTTTCAGCGGAAGTCTAGGCGGCGTGGCGAGCAAGAGGATCGCCCGATCCAGCCTTTGCCGAGGCCACGGCGGCGGTGCCCTTTTTATGCCGGGCTGATTTTCCTCGAGGCGCGGGCGCGACGCCATCAATGGATGCCGAACTTGCGAGCTGTTCAGCTAAGCGTCGCGCCAGAGGTTAGTCCAGCGCCTTGACCAGTTCGGGAACCAGCGTGAACAGGTCCCCAACGAGGCCGAAATCGGCGACCTGGAAAATCGGCGCGTCGGCGTCCTTGTTGATGGCGACGACGATCCGGGAATCCTTCATGCCGGCCAGATGCTGGATGGCGCCGGAAATGCCGATGGCGATGTAAAGCTCGGGCGCGACCACCTTGCCGGTCTGGCCGACCTGCATGTCGTTGGCAGCGTAGCCGGCATCGACCGCGGCGCGCGAAGCGCCGATGGCAGCATTAAGCTTGTCGGCCAGCGGGGCCAATACAGCCTCGAATTGTTCGGCCGAGCCGAGAGCGCGGCCACCCGACACGACGACGCGCGCGCCGGCCAGTTCAGGACGGACCGAGGCCGAGAGCTCAGCACCGAGCCATTGCGACGTGCCCGGGTCGGCAGGAACGCTCACAGTTTCGACCTGGGCATTGGCGCCTTCGCCGGTGGCGGTGAAGGCCGAAATGCGGATGGTGAGCACCAGCTTGCCGGTTGCCTGTACGGTTTCGATGGCGTTTCCGGCGTAGATCGGGCGCTCGAAGGTGTCGGGCGCGAGGACCTTGCTGACTTCGGAAACCTGCATCACGTCAAGCAGCGCCGCAACACGCGGCAGCGTGTTCTTGCCGGTCGAGGTGGCGGCCGCGACAATGGCGTCATAGCCACCGGCCAGCGAGACCACCAGGGCAGCCAGCGGCTCGGCCAGTTGATGGGCCAGGCTTTCGGCGTCGGCGCTCAGCACCTTGGCGACGCCGTCCAGCCTGGTGGCGGCGGCAGCCACGGCACTGATACTGTGGCCGGCGACGAGGATATGCACCGGCGCGCCTAGCGCTTTGGCAGCGGTCAGGGCCTTGGCGGTGGCTTCGTTGAGGGTTTTGCCATCGTGTTCGGCCAGGATCAGGGTTGTCATGTCAGAGCACTCCCGCCTGCTTGAGCTTGGCCGCCAATTCTTCGGCGGAGGCGACGATGATGCCGGCGGTGCGACCGGCGGGCTCGGTGGTTTTGAGTACGGTCAGGCGCGGCGCGATGTCGACACCCAGGGTTTCGGGGCTGGTTTCGTCAAGCGGTTTCTTCTTGGCCTTCATGATATTGGGCAGGGAGGCATAGCGCGGCTCGTTGAGGCGCAGGTCGGCGGTGACGAGGGCCGGGAGCGCCAGGCGCAGGGTTTCGTGACCACCGTCCACTTCGCGGGTCACGTCGATAGTGCCGGCACCGATAACGATTTTGGAGGCAAACGTTGCCTGGGGCCAACCCAGAAGAGCGGAGAGCATCTGACCGGTCTGGTTGTTGTCGTCGTCGATGGCCTGCTTGCCCAGGATCACCAGGTCCGGCGCTTCGCTGGCGATCACGGCCTTGAGCACTTTGGCGACGGCCAGCGGCTCGATGCGCGGGGCCTCGGTCTTTACATGGATGGCGCGGTCGGCGCCCATGGCAAGGCCAGCGCGCAGGGTTTCGGCGGACTTTTCAGAGCCCACGGTGACGATGACAACCTCGGTGGCCGTGCCGGCTTCCCTGAGGCGCAAAGCCTCTTCTAGGGCGTTTTCATCGAAGGGATTCATCGACATTTTGACATTGGCGGTGTCGACGCCCGACCCGTCGGGTTTGACGCGAATCTTGACGTTGGCGTCGACGACCCGTTTGACGGGCACGAGAATCTTCATGTCGAAAAGTCCTCCGCAAGCGTTGCGCGCTTAAAGCAGGACGAGGCGGGGCGCGCAAGTTTTTGCGCCTTTTGCGCCGCTACATATTGATGTAGTTCGGCCCGCCACCGCCTTCGGGGGGGACCCAATCGATGTTCTGGTTAGGGTCCTTGATGTCGCAGGTCTTGCAGTGGACGCAATTTTGCGCGTTGATGACGTAGCTGCCGTCCACCCATTCGTAGACGCCGGCGGGGCAATAGCGGGTCGATGGACCGGCGAAAATGTCCAGCTCGCTGGATTTCTGCAAGGCCAGATCGGCGACATGCAGGTGGGGCGGCTGGTTTTCCTCGTGATTGGTGCCGGAGATGAACACCGAGGAGAGGCGATCGAAGGTGAGGACGCCATCGCGCTTGGGGTAGTCGATGGGTTGATGCTGGGCGGCGGGTTCGAGCGTGGCGTAATCGGGTTTGCCATGGCGGAGCGTACCGAAGAGCGAGGCGCCGAGCAGAGTGTTGCACCACATATCGAAGCCGGCGAGGCCCATGCCGAGCAGCGTGCCGAAGCGCGACAGCAGCGGCTTGACGTTGCGGACCTTGTGCAGGTCCTTGCCGATGGGGCCGGCGCGCAGGGCGGCGTCGAGATCGGCCAGGGTATCGCCGGAGCGACCGGCGGCGAGGGCCGCAGCGACGTGCTCGGCGGTGACGATGCCCGAGAGCACGGCGTTGTGGCTACCCTTGATGCGCGGCAGATTGACGAAGCCGGCTGCATCACCAACCAGCGCGCCACCGGGGAAGGCCAACTGGGGGATGGACTGGTAGCCGCCCTCGGAAATGGCGCGGGCACCGTAGGACAGGCGCTTGGCGCCTTCGAAGGTTCCCTTGATGGCGGGATGGGTCTTGAGGCGCTGAAATTCGTCGAAGGGGGAGAGGTAGGGATTTTTGTAGTTGAGGTGGACGACGAAGCCGATGGCGACCTGGTTGTCTTCGAGGTGGTAGATGTAGGAGCCGCCGCCCACTGAATCCTGCAAGGGCCAGCCGAGCGTATGCTGCACGAGGCCGGGCTTGTGGTTGGCGTCGGTGACCTGCCAGATTTCCTTGAAGCCGATGCCGTATTTCTGGAAATCGGACTCTTTGGCCAAGCCGAATTCGGCAATGGCGCGCTTGGTGAGCGAACCCCGCACGCCTTCGGCGAGGAGCACATATTTGCCCTTGAGGGCCATGCCGCGGGCGAAATTGGGGCCAGGCTCGCCGGATTTTTCGATGCCCATGTCGCCGGTGGCGACGCCGACGACCTTGCCGTCCTCGATCAACAGTTCGGCGCCGGCAAAGCCGGGATAAATGTCGACGCCCAAAGCCTCAGCCTCGGTGGCGAGCCATTTGCAGACGTTGGCGAGCGAGACGATGTAATTGCCGTGATTGCTCATCAGCGGCGGCATGATGAAGCCGGGCAACGGGAAGGCGGATTTTTCCGTTAGCCAGAGGAAGCGGTCATCGGTGACGGCAGTTTTGATAGGGGTTTCGCGCTCACGCCAGTCAGGGACAAGCGCATCGAGGCCGCTCGGATCGATGACGGCCCCGGAAATGACGTGCGAGCCGACTTCGGCGCCTTTTTCGACGATGAGGACGCTGAGGTCAGGTGAAATCTGTTTGAGGCGAATGGCGGCGGACAGGCCGGCCGGGCCGGCGCCGACGATGACGACGTCGAATTCCATCTCTTCGCGCGGTTCGGTCATGATCTGTCTCGCTGGGAACGCGAGGTGGCCTTAGCACCGGCGTTTCGGCCACCGCAAGCGCCCATTTGGTGCGGCGAAACACTTTTCGCCCTATGGGGCGGGCCAAAGGACGCCTGTGCTTGATTATCCGCGCACGAAGGCCAGCGGTACGGTGAAGGCCCAGCTGTTGCGATTGGCGCCTGCGGGGATCGGCGGAAACGGGGCGGCGCGGGTCACGGTATCGATGCCGGCCTGGTCGATGGCGGCGTTGCCCGACGACTGGACGACGCGGATGCCCGAGGGCTGGCCGCCGGCCGAGACTGTGAACTGCACATGCACCTCGCCCGCAGTGCCGCCACCCCCGCGGGGATAGCGCAAGGCGCGGCGCAGTTTTGAGACGACCTGGGTGGGATAGCGCGCCACCTCGGCATCGCCACCCGAACCGGAATTGCCCTGCTGGCCAGCCGAGGGCTTGGCGGCGACGGTGTCGGCTTGGTTCTGGCCGCCATTGCCGGCGGGAGCGGAGGGACGCGGCTGCGCCTGTTGCTGCACTGGCGGCTTGGGTGTAGCGCGGGGTGGCGGGGCAGCGGCCACCTGCTGGCGGGGCCGCTGCGCCGGCTCGGATGGACGGGGACGGCTGAGGGTGTGCGGAACCGGCGCGACCTTGAGGTCGGTGACCTCGATGGGCTGCAAGCTTTCCTGCTGTACCGGCTGGATCGGGGTTGCGGTTTCGGCTGGCGCTGCGGTCGGGATGACCGGCGCGACCGCTTCGGCTTCCAGCGGCTCGGGCGAGATGGCACTCAATAGGGCCACCTCCATGCGGTCGGGTTCGGCTTCGGTCACCTCGACCGGCTCCTCCGGGGTCACCGGGGTGGCGCTGGTGGCTTCGACCGGCTCGATCTCGGTGGGCTCAAGGGGCTTGGCCTCAGTGGGCTTGATCGGCTCGGGTGGTGGCGGTTCGGCGGATTCGTGCTCCACCGGCGGCTCAAGCGTTTCCCGCTCGATGGCCTCGATGGTCTCGGGCACGGTCGGCGGCAGCGCTTCCGCACCGGCGGATACCAGGGTTTCGGTGGCGTCGCTTTCGATGGTGATGGTCTGGTTGGCGGAGACCGAGGCGATGGAGATGACCTCGACCGACACCGACTGGGCGGCGGGCGCGTCGTCGGGCTCGGGCCAGGCGAACATCAGGAGGCCCATGCCCAGCACGGCCGCATGCACCAGCGCTGATCCGGGCAGAGCAAAGTGCATTTCAGGGCGCCTGCTGCTGTTCGGTGATGAGGCCGATCTTGTCGAAACCGGCGCCGGACAGCGCGCCCATGACCTGCATGATCATGCCGTATTGGGCGGTGGAATCGCCGCGCACGTAGAGGCGTTCGTCGGTGCCCTGGGTGGCCAGGGACTGCACCGTTGAGACAAGCGCGTCGATGGCGACCGGCTCGTTGTCGATGGAAATGGCGCCATCGGGGGTGACGGTGACGGTGATCGGCTTTGCATCGACCGGCATGGCCTTGGCGCGGGTCTGGGGCAGATCGACCGGCACGCCCATGGTCATCAGCGGGGCGGCCACCATGAAGACGATCAGCAACACCAGCATGACGTCGACCAATGGGGTAACGTTGATCTCGCTGATCGGGCTATTGCCACGACCGCGGCGGCCGCGCCGGCCGCCGGATTTGGCGCTGCCTGCCGACATGCCCATCAGAGAGCCCTGCCCGCATCGATCTGGCGCGACAGCAGCGCGACGAGGCGATCGGCGAAGCCTTCCAGCCGCGAGATCAGCTTGCCGGCATCGGCGCTGAGCTTGTTATAGGCAATGACGGCGGGGATGGCGGCGAGCAGGCCAAGGGCGGTGGCCAACAGGGCCTCGGCAATACCGGGCGCGACGACGGCGAGGCTCGTGTTCTCGGCATTGGCGATGGCGGTGAAGGCATTCATGATGCCCCAGACGGTGCCGAACAGGCCGACGAACGGACCGGCGCTGCCGATGGTGGCGAGGAAGCCGAGGCGCTGTTCGAGCTTGGCGCTTTGTTCGGTGACGGCCAGATCCAACGCGATTTCGAGGCGGCTTTGCAGGCCACCGGCAGCGGCCTGGGCGGCATGGCTTTTATCCCATTCATCCATAGCGGCGACGAATACGGCGGAGAGGCCGCTTTGGGTCTTGCCGGCATAATCCTGGCGCAGATCGGCCAGGGGGCGGCCGGCGGCAAAGGCCTTGTCGAAGGCGGCCATATCGCGGCGCGCCTTGGCATAGGCGGCGATGCGGTTGGCAATGATGGCCCAGCACCAGATGGAGGCGACCAGGAGGCCGATCATGACGCCCTTGACCACCCAATCGGCCTGCAGGAACAGGGCCAGCATGGAGAAATCATGGGCGGGGGCGGCGGCGGTTTCCATCAAAGCTATCCTTAGAGGCCGAAGGTGATGCTTGGTCTTGTCGTGGTCTTGAGATTGTCGAGGCAGGCGGCGGGTGCGAGCCCGGTGCCCTCGCAGGCCGAGACAGTGTTGATCAGCACGCGGCCGATACCGTCACAGGGCAGGTCGGCGAGTTCGAATTGCAGGACCTTGGTCTTGCCTTCGGTCAGGCCCTTGAAATCCAAGTTGACGATGCGGTCGATGGCGCCATCGGCATCGAAGAGAGCGGTCTCGATGGCGGCTCGATCAAGGGGAGCGCCCAGCTTATTGGTCGCGAGGAAGGTGACCTTGCACCCCTTCTCGGTGGGCTGGAGCGCGTTCAGTTCCAGATCGAGCGAGAGGGGCGCGCTCGCCTGTGCGAAGGCGGGAGCGGAGAAGGCGAGGACCAGCGCGATGGCTTTGAACAATGGGGACATCAGGCGACCTTGGTTTGAATTGCGTCGCGACGGGCGGCGGATTGGGGGAGGACGAAGGGCATGCCGGGGGCCGGGGTATGATTGACCTGCATGGGGCAATCGAAGACGTCAGCCAGGAGGCTATCGGTCAGCACTTCGGAGGGCGTGCCGAAGCCGGCGACGCGGCCCTGGCGCAGGGCCAGGATCTGGTCGGCATACATGGCGGCCAGGTTGAGATCGTGCAGGATGGCGATGACGCCACCGCCCGCATTGGCGAAGGAACGGGCCACATCCATGATCATCAACTGATGCTTGATATCGAGGCTGGAGACCGGCTCGTCGAGGAACAGGTAGCGCGGGACGCCATCGAGCACCGGAATCCAGACCTGGCAGAGCACGCGGGCGAGCTGGACGCGCTGCTGTTCGCCGCCGGAGAGTTCGCCATAGAAGCGACCGGCGAAACCATCGAGATCGACGCGGGCCAGAGCCAGTTCGGGCAGGCGCTTGCGGGCGGAAAGAGGCACGCCTGAGAGGCCGGCAGTCAGGCCGAGCGCAACCACTTCGCGCACGGTGAAGGGAAAGGGCAGAGCGCTTTGCTGCGGCAGCACGGCGCGCAGGGTGGCGGCTTCGATGGGGCGCAGCAATTGCAGGTCGCGACCATTGATCGAGATCAGGCCATCATAGGCGTAATCGCGGCAGAGCGCCTTCATCAGCGTGGTCTTGCCCGAGCCGTTGGGGCCGATGACGGCGGTCAGTTGGCCCGGTTTGGCGGTGAGGCTAACGCCTTCGAGGATGCGGCGGCCGGATATTGCCACGCTGACATCGTAAGCTTCGATCATGGCATCACCAGGCGATGGCATTGCGGCGGCGCAGCAATATCCAGAGGAAGAAGGGGCCGCCGACGGCCGCCGTTACGATGCCGATGGGCAGTTCGGCCGGGGCGACGACGAGGCGGCTGACGGCATCGGCCATCAAGAGGAACGAGGCGCCGAGCAGGGCCGAAGCCGGCAGCAGGTAGCGGTGATCGGGCCCGATGACGAGACGCAGCAGATGGGGCACGACGATGCCGACGAAACCGATGCCGCCCGAGACGGCAACAGAAGCGCCGGTTGCAGCAGCGACGGCCACGATGGCGGCGAGCTTGAAGCGCTGCACCGGTAGGCCGAGGTGACCGGCGGTCGCCTCGCCCAGGGTCAGGGCATTGAGGCCCTTGGCGAGGAAGGCCGAGGCGGTCAGCGCCACGACAATGATCGGGCCGGAGGCCATGATCTTGGTCCAGTTGGCGCCCGAGAGTGAGCCGAGGCCCCAGAACGTCAGGTCGCGGAGCTGGCTGTCAGTGGCGACATAGACCAGCACGCCGGTGATGGCGCCAGCCAGCGCGCCAATGGCGATGCCGGCGAGCAGCATCGTGGCGATGGCGGTCTGGCCGGCCTTGGTGGCGACGCGGTAAAGAATGAAGGTGGTGATCAGGCCGCCGATGAAGGAGGCGATCTGGAGGGCGTAGATGCCGAGGAAGGCGGTCAGCGGCGCCAGCATGGTGGTGCCCAGCACGATGATCCCGACGGCGCCAAGACCCGCGCCGGCCGAGACGCCGACGAGGCCCGGATCGGCCAGGGGATTGCGGAACAGGCCTTGCATGAGCAGGCCCGAGGTGGCGAGCGCGGCGCCGACCAGGACGCCCAGGATCATGCGTGGCAGGCGGATATTATAGATGACGGTCTGGTCGCGCAGCAGCGCGGCCGGATCGGCGGTGGTCCCGCCGAACCAGGAGCCGACCAGATTGAGCGCGGAAGCGCCCGAGGCGCCGGTGGTCATCGAGATGACCATGGTGACCAGAAGCAGGATGACCAGGACGGCGATGGCCAGCCGGCCGAGCGCTGAGCGGTCACCCGCCAGGCGCTCGGCGCGGCGGGGCGCGTCGGACATGGAGAGTGCCGCGGTCATGGTGCCTTGCCGTAAAGGGCATCGACAAGTTCACCCACAGCGCTGGCGGTGCGGGGGCCGAAGCCGAGCAAGTAGGCGCCGTCGAGACGGACGATGGCGTGGTTCTTGCCCGCATTGGTGAGGGCGATGGCGGGGTGGGCGAGCAGTTCGGCATCGGTGCCGCCATGGTCGCCGCCGCGGTCCATCATCAGGATGACGTCGGGATTGGCGTCGATGATTGCTTCTTCGGTCAGCGCCTTATAGCCGGAATAATCGGTGATGGCGTTGAGCGCGCCGGCCAGTTCGATGATGCCGTTTGCGGCTGTATCGGTGCCCGAAGCCTGGATCTTGCCGCCCTGTGTGGAGAGGATGAAGAGGATTTTCTTGCGCTCGGGAATGGCGGCGGTGCGGGCTTCGACGGCCTTGAGGGCGGCGTCCAACTCGGTGGCGAGCGCCTCGGCCTTCTCGGGCACGCCGAGAGCCTGACCGACCGCGCGGACCTTGGTGAGGATGCCTTCGTGGGAGAAGCCTTCGGGCACGGTCTGGTAGTCGACGCCAGCATGGGCAAGGACGTCGAGCGCTTCGGGCGGGCCGCTGCCGTCGATGACGAGGAGCGCGGTCGGGGTGACCGACAGCACGCCTTCGGGGGCGAGGGCGCGCATGTAGCCGACATCGGGGAGGGCCAGCGCCGCCTCGGGGAAAGTGGCGGTCTGGTCGCGGGCGACGAGGCGCTTTTCTTCGCCAAGGGCGTAGATGATCTCGGTCAGCGAACCGCCGATGGAGACGAGGCGCGAGGTATCGGCGAAGGGTTTGAGGTCCTGCGCAAACGAGGCCGTCGAGAGGGCCAGCGCAATGCTAATCGCGGCGATGACTTTAGGGACGAAACGCATCACAAATCCTCAGGCGGCGTTGGTCTGGGCGTAAAGCGGCAGGTTTTGCACCAGATCGCGCCAGGCGCTGCGCTCGTCGGAGCCTTCGATGCGCTTGCCGAAGAACTGGATGATCAGTTCGCGGTTTTCGTCATAGACCTCGACCGAGGTGACGTGGCCATCGGAAGTGGGCTTGCGCACGCCCCAGACGGACGCAATCTGATCGAGCCGCAGGTGCAGGTGGAAGGTGTCATCGAGCACGTTGAGCCAGGGGCCCATGGTCTTGATGTTCTGGATCGGGCCGGAATGGATCTGGATGCAGCCGTGATTGCCGACGAACGCCATGACAGGGAGGGTCTGATCGGCGGCGGCGGCGTTGAACAGGCCGGCGACGGCGCTGTGGTCGAGCTGCCAGGCGTAGTCCTCGCCAACCGTTTCGAGCGCGGTCAGGCGAGGGTAGTTGAGCTTCTTGAGCAGGCCGAAGAACTGGTGCGTATCGGTCAGGGCCGACCAGCCGGCGCGCAATTCGTCGAGCGGTGCGGGCGTGCCGAGCGGCTCGGGCGCCGGCTTGGGCTGGGTGGCGATGGGCGCCTGTTCGGGCGAGCGCAGATTGGCGACGAGGACAGCCCAGGCCTCCATATTGGTGGCCGGGCGGGCGTGGACCTTGAACACGGCGTCGCCCTGGGCATCGAAGAACTGCACCGAATGGCGGATGGTGCCGTCGTCATTGGCTTTTTCGACGGCGAAGCCGAACGCCCATTTGGACGGGAAAATGCGCAGGTCGATCTGCTCGCCCAGAACCATTGAGGCATGGGGGCCGATGACGACTTTTTCCACCGGGCCGATCTTTTCGTGCACGGCGCTTTCGTTGCGGGTCAGGGCCATGACTTCGCCGCAGGCGGTGAGGCCATTGAGCAGCAGGTCCAGATTGGGCTCGATGCGGGTGACGTTGAGGCCCACATAGGCGGCGACCAATTCGGCTTCGGAAATGGCGTGGATGCGGGCGAAATCGCGCTCGCGCATCTCGGGGTGCAGGGCGCGCAGGTCGCGGATTTCGACGGGGGTCTTGGTCTTGGAATTGGTCACTGGATCGGGCCCTATTTGGTCAGAATGAGTTTGTCCTGGCGCGTGATGCGCAGGCGGTACGGGCTGCCATTGTGAATGATGATCAATTCATTGCCGCCAGTGAACAAGGCGGCTGAATCGATCGAACGTGGCGCAATCTGGGCGCTCTGTGCGGTCTTGTCGCTGTCGTCCATCGCTGTTGCTTCCATCCACATAGGCACAAGAGTCTCGTCTTTTCAGGACGTTACCGCGTGGCGGATGGCTGGCGGGTCATGTCGTTATTAGTTGACTCTCATAATCAGCTTATTTACCAAGCGCAATAGGTGATTTTCTGGGTCATGTTTCATGACCCATCACAGCCAGCCAGCCTCCGCCAGCCAGCGCACACAAGAACAATCAGGAGTTTTGAATGGGGCTGGTAAAGTCGAGCGCGGCTGTGCTGATGTGCGGCGTGGCTTTGAGCGCGATCGGGTTGCAGGGGGCTGCTGGCCAATCAACGAAGCCGACGAATGTGAATACCACCAATATCACGCTGCTGGAGCGGCTGGTAATCGGCGCCGGCGCGCCCAAGGTGGCGATCAACACGCCGCAGGCCGTGACGGTGATCAACCAGGCCGATATCGACCAGGTGCAGGCATCAACGACGGGCGAACTGTTCGAAAGCGTGCCGGGCGTAACCATGGTGGGCAGCGAGCGCCAGTTTGGCGAGGCGTTCAACATTCGCGGTATCGGTACGACGGAAAATTCTTCGGACGGCTCCCGCGTCATCGTCAATATCGATGGCACGCCCAAGTTCAACGAACAGTACCGCATGGGCTCGTTCTTCTCCGACCCCGAACTCTACAAGCAGGTCGAAGTGCTGCGCGGGCCGGCCTCGTCGACGCTCTATGGCGCGGGCGCGCTGGGCGGCGTGATCAACTTCACCACCAAGGATGCTTCGGACTTCATCCAGGACGGCTATTCGGGCGCGGCGCGCCTCAAGACCAGCTTCTCCAGCAATGGCCTGCAGACGTTGACCTCGGCGCTGGTGGCCCAGCAAGTCACCGACAGTTTTGAAGTGCTGGCGACGGCGAATTGGCGCCGGTCGGAAAATCTGGACCTGGCTAAGGGCGCAGAACTGGCCGGTTCGGGCTTTGACACCCTGTCGGGCCTGGTCAAGGGCACCTACCACTTTGGCGACAACAATGAGCAGACGCTGCGCGCGTCCTATCAGCGCTGGTATAGCGACGCCAAGGACCAGCCTTATGCGCAGACCTCGACGCAGGCCGCGTTCGGCGTGACCGACCGCACCGTGGTCGACCAGACGGCGGTGCTGACCTGGGAAAATCCGGCGACGGACAATCCCTGGGTCGATCTGAAGGTGTCGCTGAGCTATTCGGACACCACCAACGAGCAGACCAACCATCGATATGCGTTGGGTGCGCCGCGCACGGTCGTCGGCCCGGTCTTGCCGGCTTTTCCGCAGAACGTGACGGCCGACAGCATCCTGCTCGACACCACCTATGGCTACAAGACCTGGCAGCTCAAGGCCGACAATACGGTCGAGTGGATCGGCGACGACTTCGAGAATTACTTCACCTTCGGTTTCCAGGGCAGCACGCTGGAGCGCACGGCAACGCGGCCGGGCGGCACGCCATTGCCGGCCCATCCGCAGGGCACCGAGGACAAGCTGGGGATTTTCGCCCAGAACGAATATATCTGGGATGAGAAGCTGACGCTGATCGCCGGCGCCCGCGCCGACTTCCATTGGGTCGATCCGACCACCACCGGCGTGCCGGATATCGATGGCGCGGCCGTCTCGCCCAAGCTGGCGGCGCTCTATGAAATCAACGACAATGTCGGCGTGTTCGGCTCGATTGCCCATACGGAACGGCTGCCTACGATCGACGAGCTTTATTCGGTGGCAGCGCCGGCACGCGGCGCGACCGCCAAGGTGGCGAGCCTCGACTTGCGCAAGGAGCAGGCCAATACAATCGAGGGCGGCTTCACCCTCAGCAATGACGACATCTTCCAGCCGGGCGACACTGCCAGCATCAAGACCACGGCGTTTTATAGCGACCTGACCGACCTGATCGCCTCCAACACGGCGCCGCGGCTGCCGGCGGCACCGGTGCCGTATTATGGCAATATCGGCAAGGCGCGGATCTACGGCCTGGAAGTGGAAGGCGCCTATGACAGCGAGGTCTTCTTTGCCAGCCTGGCCTATTCGATCACGGTGGGGGATAACCTCGTGACCAATACCCCGCTGACCACAGTGCCGCAGAGCCGGCTGGTAGCGACGCTGGGCGCCCATCAGTCCGAATGGGACCTGGATTACGGCGCGCGGGTGACGCTGGCGCAAGTGGGCCGCTATGTGGCTCCGGCGATCCAGCAGGGCCAGGTCGTCGCCGACGGCGAGGCCGAGGCCTTTGCCACGGTTGATCTGTTTGCCAGCTGGAAGCCCAAGCATGGGCAGTTCAAGGGGCTGGAACTCACAGGCGGCATCGATAATCTGTTCGATGCGGACTATCGCGAGAACCTGTCGGGCGACCGCTCGATCGGCCGCACCTTCAAGGTCACGCTGGCCAAGCAGTTCGACTACTAGATCAAGCTGGATCGTTTAGAGTGAGCGCGGTGGGGAAACCTGCCGCGCCGCTTGTTATCAAAGGCGATCTGTCTGGCATCGTACGAGGAACCGAAGCGCGCCTGGGCCGTTGTGCTGGGGCTACAGTTTTTTGACGCTAAAAGCTGGAGCTGCCCTGGTCCTCTCACGAGGGTCAGGGCTTTTTCGTCCTATGGCGAGGGCGCGACATGACCGATACGAGCCTCTTCACTAAATTTTCCCACCATGTGGCCCATGCGGCGGGACGGCCGCAGACATTTGCGTTGGCTTGCGCGGGGATCGTCGTCTGGGCGGTCAGCGGCCCGGTCTTCGGGTATTCCGAGACCTGGCAACTCGTGGTCAATACAGCGACGACGATCATCACCTTCCTGATGGTGTTCGTGGTGCAGAATACCCAGAACCGTGACGGCGAGGCGATTCAGGCCAAGCTGGACGAGCTGATTAGGGCCAGCCAAGCGGAAAACCGGTTTATCGGCGCCGAGCAGTTGACCGAAAAAGAACTGCATCAGTTGCGTGAGATCTGCGTCGATCATGCGAGCCGAAAGGCCGCTGCGAAACACTAGGCCCAGGACAGGTCCTCACCGTCCAGCTTGTCATCGTGGATGACAGGCCACCCGCCTGCCTCAGTTCTGTTCGAGCTCATCAGCCAAGGTTGCCGCCAGGAGCGGGCGGCGGGGGCGTTGACGGAAATCCTGGCCAAGCAGGCGGGCATATTCGACCTCGGCCAGGCCATAGGAGCCGTTGGCCGCCTGTTCCAGGCCCTCGCGGTCCAGAATGATGATGTGACCGCGATTGGAGCGTATCAGGCCCTTTCCCTCGATCAGATGAAGCGTGACGGTGACGCCAGGACGCCGGCAGGCCAGCATGGTGGCCAGCAATTCGTGGGTCACGTCGAGCCGGTCGCCGGTGAGGCGATCATGAGTCATCAGCAGCCAGCGGGCCAGACGCTCTTCGAGCTTGGCGCGGCCATTGGCCGAGGCGGTGGAGGCGGTCTGGATTTCGGCGGCGCGCACGAAGCGCAGCAGATGATCGTGCAGTCCTCGGCTGGTGCGTAGAGCCTGTTTCAGCACATCGGCCGGCAGGCGCTGGGCGTAGCCTGCGACCTGGACATTGGTGGCATAGGTGGACCGGCCGTCATTGAGCAGCAGGGGCGTGCCTGACATTCCCTCGCGGCCGATGACACCCACCTCGACATCGCGGCTGGTTTCGAAGCGGGAAATAACCGAGAGCATGCCTTCATCGGGGAAATAAACGAAATCGATGGGCTCGCCGGGGCGTTCGAGAACGGTTTTGGCTTCGAGTTGCACCGGCTCCAGCAGGGAGCCGATCAGCGCGAAGTCTTCAGGGTCCATACCGTTCAGGAGCAAGTTTCGCGATCGGTCGCCAAGTGATGCGGACACAGCTCTTCCCTTGGGCAAGAGCAATTATCTCCCAGCCGTCCGCGCCCGAAAAGACGTGCAGACGATGGGGTTAAGGGTATGCGCCATTCGGCTCAATAGACAGTAAAATATGTACATTTGGGTGAGATCGCCGAAACCAATTGTACAATTTGGACAATTGGTCTGATATTTCTATATTGAGCGATCTTCTTGGTTGCGGCGTCGGCTTGTGTCCAGTTGCATGGCGACGGCGGATGGGTTGCCAAGCGGGCGGGCTTGGGCGAGCTTGCGGCAAAGCTTGGAGGAGCGCGCATGAAGCATCTGATCACCACATTGGGACCCTACCGCAAGGATCAGCTCGGCATGATCCTGCCGCATGAGCATGTGTTCGTGGATTTGCGGACGCCCGACCAGCCAGGCTATGCGCAGGGGACTGCCGAAGACGTGGTGGCGTTGATGGCGCCGCAGATTTCCGCGATCCAGAAGCAGGGCATTACTGCGCTGGTGGAATGCACCACGGGCGGGGTCGGGCGGCGCGCCGATATCGACAAGGCGGTGTCGGTGGCGACAGGGCTGCCGATCGTAGTGCCAACGGGGAACTATCGCGAGCCGTGGATTCCCGATTGGGTGGGCAAGGCCAGCGGCGCCGAACTGGAAGACTGGATGGTGGGCGAACTCACCGGGCAGATCGAGGACAGCGGCGTCATGGCGGCGTGGATCAAGGTCAGTGCCGGCGACGATGGGATCACGCCAATGGAGGAACGGATTTTGCGCGCGGCGGCCCGGGCGGGGATACGGACCGACGCGGTGATTGGCTCGCATACGATCCGTGGGCGCGTGGTGATGGACCAGCTCGATATCATCGAAAACGAGGGCTATCGGGCCGAGCGGTTTATCTCGATCCACACGCAGGCTGAGCCGGATTTCGAGTTGCACAAGGCCGTGGCGGCGCGGGGGGCTTGGATCGAATACGACCATATCGGGCGCGAGCCGGACGACGAAGTCTGCGGGTTGATCCTGCGGGCGCTGGAGGCGGGGCTGGGGCCGCAATTGCTGCTGAGCCACGATCTTGGGTGGTTCGATCCCGCTTTGCCGGGTGGCGGCACCCCGCGGCCCTATACGCATCTGGTGGATGTGATGCTGCCGATGCTGCGGGCAGCGGGGGTGAGCGAGGAGACGATCGTGCGATTGACGCAAGACAATCCGTTTGAGGCGTTTGCGCGGTAGGGACAGCCCTACCGGTCCACGTCCGTCACATTGCCGCGCTCGGTGATGGCGAAGTTGTGCAGCGCCATGCTGGCCTCGATATCCTTGTCGGCGGCGGTGATCAGGGACGAGAAGGCGGCGCGGATGATGTCCTTCTTGGACGCCTTGGGGTGCAACTTCTTGGCCTGGCGCAGCATGTCCTTGGGGGAAATGTTGGGTGTCGCCAGCTTGAGCAGAGTGGTTTCGAGAGTGTCGGAATTTTCAAGATTGTGCATCATTCGCTCCTGACGTTTTGCGACAAAATGCACAGTCGACTGTCACAAACCAGAATAATCTCTGAGTCAGGACTGCTGCGGTTTGGCAATGTATCGGCTTTCAGTGCTGCGCCTTGCCGATCAGGCGAGTGCGTAGAGCGTTGGAAATATTATCGAAAATGAACACTACTGCCAAGATCAGCAGCACCATGTAGAACACGTTCGACCAGTTGGAATTGGTGCGCATGGATTCCCACAGCTTGAGGCCAATACCGCCGGCCCCGACCGCTCCGATAATGCTGGCGGAGCGGGTGTTGGACTCCCACTGATAGAGTGTCTGCGAGATCATTACCGGCAGCACCTGTGGCAACACGCCATAACGCTGGGTGGTGATGACGCCGGCACCGGTCGAGGCAATGCCCTCGCGCTGCTTGTCGTCGATATTTTCCAGGCCCTCGGAATAGAGCTTGCCCAAGGTGCCGGTTTCGGTGAGGGCGATGGCGCCGATGCCCGCGAGCGGGCCGGGGCCGAAAGCGCGGGTGAAGAACAGCGCCCAGATCAGCATATCCACCGAACGGAAGAAGTCGAACAGGCGCTTGATGACCTGGTTGACGGGCTTATTGGGCGTGATGTTGCGGGCGGCAAAGAAGGCCAGCGGGAACGACACCATGGCGCCGATCAGCGTGCCCGCAAATGCCATGACGATGGTCTGCAGCAACTTGGTCCAGACGTCGCCATGCTGCCATTGGGCGTTGAACCAGATATTGTCCCAGGCCAGGGCGTAGTTGGGCGTGTCCGCCACCAGATCCGGGCCGGAGACGATCAGCGACGTCACTTCGCCAGGCGATTTGCCAAAGAAGGGCGAATTGATGTCGAACAGGAAATTGGGCCAGCCAAAGGCACGCTTGCGGAACTTGACGCGATCGGTGCTGACCCGCACGTCGCCGACAAAGCCCATATCGGCAACGGCCTCGCCGCTCTTGACCACGAACCAGGACGGCGGGTCCTGGGTCAGCACGCGCACTTCGGGGCCGGTCAGATCGAGATCGACGCTCGCTCCGGCATTGGTCAGCGTGGCGGCGGTCTGGGTGAAGGTGACCGATTGGCCGGCGCCACCCAGTTCGATGGAATAGCCGCCCTCGCGGGGGATCAGCCAATCGGGATGCGGATCCTTGCCGAGGACCGAAAAGCGCGGATATTTGCCGACGATGGTGGGCCCATCGAGCCGGTATTCGGCATTGACGTCATAGGCGATCCACTGCTGCATGTAATCGCCGAGACGATCCCATTTGCCCTGGCTGATGACCGTGGGCAGCGCGAAAAACCAGATCGCGTAAAGCAGATAAAGCACAACCGCTATCAAGCCGAATAGCGGGGCGAAGCGCTTGAGCGCAGATTGCTTGAAAACCGCCGGGTAGCGCTGTTCGAGGGTGAGGGTCATATCGGTCATGGGAGCACCTCAGCCGTGGATCAGGAAGGCGGCGTCACCCACCAGCTTGCGGCGCACATAGGCGGAAATCTGGTCGACGATGATGATCGTGGTCAGCAGCAGGATGATCAGTGCGATGGTCTTGGCGCCAAAGCCGCGCGAAATGGAAAGCTTCAGCTCCTCCCCGATACCGCCGCCGCCGACGGCGCCGATAATGGTGGAGGCGCGCACGTTGATCTCCAGCCGCAGCATCGCATAGGAGACGAAATTGGGCATGACCTGCGGCAGCGCGCCGAAGCGCACGCGCTCGATCCAGTTGGCGCCGACGGCCTTGAGACCCTCATCGGGCTTCATGTCGATGTTTTCGATGACCTCGAAATAAAGCTTTCCGAGCGCGCCGATGGTGTGCAGGCCCACCGCGATAATGGCGGCGACAGGGCCAATGGAGAGCACGGCGGCGAACAAGCCGGCGATGACGATTTCGGGGAAGGCGCGCAGCACTTCCATGATGCGGCGAACGACCGAGCGCACGAGGAATGACGGCATCATGTTGCGTGCGGCGAGGAAACACAGAGCCAAGCCACCGGTGAAGCCCACAATGGTGGACACCATGGCGACGTTGATGGTGATCAGCATCAGGTAGAAATATTCGGGCAGGTAGAAGCCGGCGCCGAGATCGACCCGGCCCTCGGGGAAGTTGAATTCCTGGGTGCCGTTATCGGCGGGAGTGGGCAGATCGAACAGCGCACGGGGAACATCCATCCAGTCGTGCGGGATCAGCCAGGAGAGAAAATCGAACAGATGGGGCAGCCGCTCCATGAAGTGGCCGGCATTGCTTTCGTCAGCGAAAATCAGCGACCAGACCAGAGCCAGAGCCAGGCCGCCAAAGCCGAGGAGGGAATAGAGTCGTCGCTGCCGCGCCAGATGGCGCCAGGCTAAATCGACGGTGCGGACGGCCTCGGAGGCGGATGGAGCGAGCGCGGTCATGGAGCAATGTCCCGATAGACGAAGGGCACCAGCCAACCTGGCCGGTGCCCCTCAAGGCTAAATTAGCCGCCGATAGTGGCTTTGCGGATGTCGATGATGGGCTGGTAGAATTCAGCCTTGACCGGGACGTAACCCTTGAAGTCGCCGCCTTCGATAGCCGAGAAGCAAGCCGCGTCTTCGGTGGGCAGGTTCAGGTAGAAGTCGGTGATCTTCTTGATTGAGTCAGCGCCAAGGGCGTTGCGAACGACGGTCGGGCCGTTCGGGATCAGCGGCGAGCGCCAGACTTCGACGAAATCTGCGGGATCGACGGCGCCCTTGTCGACGAGCTTGCGGAAGGTGCCCGAGGTGTAGCCGTCTGCGAACTCGCCGATACCCGAGGAGTCGTCGACCGAGACGTCCGACTTGCCATCGAGCAGGGCCAGGACGTTGTTTTCGTGGCCGCCGTTGAAATCGGCCGACGCGAAGAATTCCTTGTTCGGGACGCCAGTGGTAACCGGGATCTGGGTCAGCGGGACGAGGTAGCCCGAGGTCGAGTCGGGATCAGCATAGCCGAGCTTCTTGCCCTTGGCAGACATGATGTCGGTGATGCCCGAGGACTTGAGGGCCAGGCCGATCGAGTAGTAACCGGTCGAACCGTCTTCCTGCTGGGTGGTCAGCACGGGGGTCACGGCATCGGGATTTTCAATGGCGATGGCCGCATAGCCCGAAGCGCCGAGGCCGGCAACGTCGAGGGTGCCGCCGAGGAGGCCCTGGATCACGCCATCATAGTCAGCAGCGGGGAACAGCGAGACCTTCTCGAAGCCTAGATCGGTCTTGAGGTGATCGGCGAGGCACGCGTAATTGCGCAGGCGGTCGGCTTCGTTTTCGCCGCCTAGGATGCCGATACGGAGTTCCTTTGGCATTTCCTGAGCAAAGGTAGCGACAGCGCCGTTACCGAGAGCGACGAGCGCGACAGCGCCCATGAGCATAGATTTCAGCATGGTTTTCTCCTGGGTCTGAGATCCGCCCCGCTTTTGCCGCGGGGTTGGATGGGGTGCGCACAACTTCAGTTGGCGAAGGCTTCGGCGCGCTGATCGAGGGCTTCGACGCGGGCACGAGGGCCGGGAATGGATGTGGAGGTGATGGCTTCCGAAAACGCTTCCTTGAGGCCATCGGCGCCGTAGATTTCGCGCGCTGCGGCTTCGGTGAGCTGGGCGGGCGAGCCGTCGAACACCACCTTGCCGGCGGCCATGCCGATGATGCGCTGGCAATAGACGCGCGCGGTGTCCAGCGTGTGCAGGTTGGTGATCACGGTGATGCCGTGATCACGATTGATATCGCGCAGGCTATCCATGACGATCTGGGCATTGCGCGGATCGAGCGAGGCGATCGGCTCATCGGCCAGGATCATCTTGGGGCTCTGCATCAGGGCGCGGGCGATGGCCACGCGCTGCTGCTGGCCACCCGACAGTGTGCCGGCGCGCTGCAATGCGGTCTGGGCGATATCGAGGCGGTCGAGCGCCTGGAGCGCATCGAAGCGCTCGGCATGGGTGAAGATATTGAGCAGGCTCGTGATGGTGGAGCGGCCATTGAGGCGGCCGAGCAGTACGTTGGTGAGCACGTCGAGGCGGGGGACCAGGTTGAACTGCTGGAAGATCATGGCGCAGTCGCGTTGCCAGTCGCGGAGGGCCTGACCCTTGTGCGTGGAGACCCTGGCGCCATCGAATTCAATATGACCGTCGGAGACATCGGCCAGGCGGTTGATCATACGCAGGAGAGTGGACTTGCCGGCGCCGGAGCGGCCGATAATGCCGACCATTTGCCCATTGGGGATTTCCAGATCGACGGTGTCGACGGCGGTCTTGTTGCCGAAGCGTCGCGTTACCTTGGAAATCTTGAGCATCCCTGCCCTCCGGTGTTGAGCCGGGGGATGCGTACGGGGTGCAGATAAACCTGCGATGTCGGTTGGGTGACAGAACGATGACGATGCACCGTCGGTTTCGTGAGCGCCTCCGAGGCAGCGGCCCCGTCGTCCCCTCCCCCTTGAGGGGAGGGCTAGGGTGGGGGGAAGCCGAAGCGGGAGTGAAGTCTGGTGGGGCGTGGTATGCGGAGAGCTCCCCCCACCCCTAACCCCTCCCCTCAAGGGGGAGGGGGACTGGCTCCGTGGTCGTTTTAGCCCTCGTACTTGTCGAGGAAAGCTTCGGTCGACAGCGACCGGAAATCCTGCAGCCCCAGCCGCAAGCGGTCATGATCCCAGTCCCACCATGCCAGCGCATCCAGCCGGCTGGCGATCAGATCGGTGAAACGCTGCTTGATGGCCTTGGCCGGCACGCCAACGGCAATGGCGAAGGCGGCAACATCTTTCGTCACCACGGCATTGGAGCCGATGATGGCGCCGTTGCCGATGGTGACGCCGGGCATGATCACCGCACCGTGGCCGATCCAGGTATCGTGGCCGATGGTGATGGGGGTGCTGGCGCGCCAGTCGAAGAAGGATTGGTCATCCTCGGCACCATCGAAATACCAGGACGAGCGATAGGTGAAGTGATGCAGGGACGCGCGTTCCATTGGATGCATGCTGGCATAGATGCGCACGTGGCTGGCGATATTGGCGAACTTGCCGATGGTGGAATAGGCGATCTGGGTGCCTTCGACGCAGTATGAATAGTCGCCGAGAGTCGAATGATTGATGTGGCTGCCGGCACCGACTTCGGTATAGCGGCCGAGCGTCGAGTTCTTGACGCTGGCCGTGGGATGGATGGTGGGCGTTTCGCAGAGCTTGGTCATGCGGCGATCCTCGGCGCAAAAGCGGTGACGTCGACGATGCGATCGGCGACTTGCGTGCGGACATCCTCATCGTGGAAGATGCCGAGCAGGGCGGTGCCGGCGGCTTTTTTCTCGGCGATCATGGAGACGACGACGGCGCGATTGGTGGCGTCGAGCGAGGCTGTGGGTTCGTCGAGCAGCAGCACCTTATGATCGGTGATGAAGCCGCGGGCGATGTTGACGCGCTGCTGCTCGCCGCCCGAGAAGGTGGCGGGTGGCAGGCTCCATAGCCGTTCGGGCAGGTTGAGCTGCGCCAGGAGCGTTCGGGCGCGATCCTGCGCCTCGGCCTTGTCGGCGCCGCGGATGACAAGTGGTTCGGCGACCACGTCGAGCGCCGAAACGCGGGGGACGGTGCGCAGGAACTGGCTCACATAGGCGATGGTGTCGCGGCGCAGCGTCAGTACCAGGCGGGGATCGGCGGTAGCGAGATCGATGTCGGCCCCGTCATGAGTGAGCCAGATATGGCCTGCATCGACGCCGTAATTGCCATAGACCATCTTGAGGATGGAGCTTTTGCCGGCGCCCGAGGGGCCACCTAGCACGACGCATTCGCCGGCGGCGACCTCGAAATCGACGTTGTCGACGACAGGGAGGACGACGCCATCGCGCAGGTGCATGGTGAAGGTCTTGGCGAGAGATTGGACGCGGAGAGGGGTCACATCACACCTGCAGGATCGAGGAAACGAGAAGCTGGGTATAGGGCTCGCGGGGATCGTCGAGGACGCGATCGGTGAGGCCGGATTCGATGACGCGGCCGTCCTTCATCACCATCATGCGGTGGGAAAGGAGACGCGCCACCGCCAGATCGTGGGTGACGATGACGGCGGCGAGGCCGAGTTCACCGACGAGGCCCCGCAGCAGATCGAGGAGGCGCGCCTGCACCGAAACGTCGAGGCCACCGGTCGGCTCGTCCATGAAGACGAGGCGCGGGGAGGTGACGAGATTGCGGGCGATCTGCAGGCGTTGGCGCATGCCGCCCGAGAAGGAGCGCGGCTGGTCGTCGACGCGGTCTTCGTTGATCTCGACGCGGCCGAGCCAATCGACGGCGCTGGCGCGGATATTGCCGTAGTGGCGATCGCCGATGGCCATCAGGCGTTCGCCCACATTGGCGCCGGCCGAGACGGTCATGCGCAGTCCGTCGGCGGGGTTCTGGTGCACAAAACCCCAATCGGTGCGCATAAGGAAGCGGCGCTCGGCTTCGCTGAGGTCATAGATATTGCGCCACACATCGTCGCGCATGCGGTATTCGGCGCGGCCCGAAGTGGGTTCGAGATTGGTCGAGAGGCAATTGAGCAAAGTGGTTTTGCCCGAGCCGCTTTCGCCCACCACGGCGAGGACTTCGCCGGGGTAGAGCTCGAAATTGACATCGGTGCAGCCGAGGCGAGCGCCGTAATACTTGGAGAGATTGGAAACGCGCAGCAGGGGGCTATCGGTCATTCGGCGGCCTCCAAAACTTCGCCGCTGAGGGCACCACGATGGCCAGCGGCGCGGCGGTCTTCGCAATTGTCGGTGTCGGAACAGACGAACATGTGGCCGCCGTGGTCATCGAGAATAACCTCGTCGAGATAGACGCCAGTGGCGGCGCAGAGCGCACAGGGCTCGCTGAAGTGCTGAATTTCGAAGGGATGATCTTCGAAGTCGAGGCTGACGACCTTGGTGAAGGGCGGCACGGCATAGATGCGCATTTCGCGGCCGGCGCCGAAGAGTTGCAGCGCGGCGGACATGTGCATCTTGGGATTGTCGAATTTCGGCGTCGGCGAGGGGGACATGACGTAGCGGTCTTCGACCATGACAGGGTAGCCATAGGTGGTGGCGATGCGGCCGTGGGTGGCGATGTCCTCGTAGAGCTTGACGTGCATCAGGCCGTATTCCTTGAGCGCGTGCATGACGCGAGTCTCGGTTTCGCGCGGCTCCAGCAGGCGCAGGGGTTCGGGGATCGGCACTTGATAGACCAGGGTCTGGCCGGCCTGAAGCTGCTTTTCGGGAATGCGATGGCGGGTCTGGATGATGGTCGCATCGCCCGTATGCGTCGTCGTCTTCACATTGGCGACCTTGGCGAAGAAGGCGCGGATGGAGACTGCGTTGGTGGTGTCGTCGGCGCCCTGGTCGATGACCTTGAGCACGTCAGTGGGGCCGACGATGGCCGCCGTCACCTGCACGCCGCCGGTGCCCCAGCCATAAGGCATGGGCATTTCGCGGCTGGCGAAAGGCACCTGATAGCCGGGGATGGCGATGGCCTTGAGGATGGCGCGGCGGATCATCCGCTTGGTCTGTTCGTCGAGATAGGCGAAGTTATAGCTGGGGGTGGCGCTCATTCGGCGGCCTCCTGGACAGAATTTTCGGCGGCGTGCTTGGCGTGCATGGTGCGGATCATGTCGAGTTCGGCCTGGAAATCGACATAGTGCGGCAGCTTCAAATGCTCGACGAAGCCGGTGGACTGCACGTTGTCGAGGTGGGAGATGACGAATTCCTCGTCCTGCGCCGGGGCGGTGATGTCCTCGCCCAGCTCGCGGGCGCGGAGAGCCCGGTCGCAGAGGGACATCGACATGGCCTTGCGTTCGGACTGGCCGAAAACCAGGCCATAGCCGCGGGTGAACTGGGGCGGCACTTTGGACGAGCCCTTGAACTGGTTGACCATCTGGCACTCGGTGACGCGGACGCGGCCGAGGCTGACGGGGAAACCAAGCTCGGGAATATCGAGTTCGACCTCGACTTCGCCGATGCGGATTTCGCCCACGAAGGGGTGCGAGCGGGCGTAGCCGCGCTGGGTGGAATAGCCGAGCGCGAGGAGAAAGCCTTCGTCGCCACGGGCGAGCGCTTGCAGGCGCAGATCGCGGTCGAGCGGGTATTGCAGCGGCTCGCGGGTGAGGTCGCCGACCTCATCCTGGGGGACATGGTTGAAGCCGAGATCGGGCTCCATCAGGCCCTGATGGCCGAGCATGTCGGTGACGCGCGGGGCGCGATCATGATCGGCCTCGGCGGTCAGTGGCTCGGCGACGTCGTTACCTTGCGCAATCGAGGGATCGAGCAGGCGATGGGTGTAGTCGAAGGTGGGGCCAAGCAATTGGCCGCCAGGAAGGTCCTTGAAGGTCGCGGAAATGCGGCGCTCGATCAGCATATCGGCAGTATCGATGGGGCGTGAATAGCCGAAGCGGGGCAAGGTGGTGCGATAGGCGCGGACGAGGAAGATGGCCTCGATCAGGTCGCCGCGCGATTGCAGGATGGCGAGGGCGGCCAGTTCACGGTCGTAGAGCGAGCCCTCGGCCATGCAGCGATCGACGGCGAGGCCGAGCTGTTCGATGATCTGTTCGGTGCGCAAAGCCGGCACCGAGCGGTCGCCACGGCGGCGGTCGGCGAGCAGAGCGTGGGCATTGGCGATGGCAGCTTCCCCGCCTTTGACGGCAACGTACATGGGTCAGGCCTCCTTGATACGAGTGGTACGGGGCAGGCCGATCAACTGGCCATCGGCAACGAGCAGCAGGTCGACGCCACGCGGGAACTGCGCCCCGTTCTCGGCCCATTGGGCGAGGAAATCTTCGGGCAGGCCCTGGGGCGCGATGGTGATTGAACCCTCGATACCGGGGCCGGTCAGCGTCAGGGTTTTGCCGCCGGAGACCGATTGGATGGCCAGGGCCACGGTGGTGGAGCGGTCCGGATAGAGGTCGGTGCCCTGGTCGAAATCGGCCAGCAGGACGGCCGGATCGCGGGTGAGGGCGAATTGGGCCTGGGCGCGCTCGGAGGTGATCGGGGCGCTGGTGTGGAAGCGCAACCAGCCGAGAACGGCGTCAGTGGCGAGATCGCGATCCAGCCAGAGGGTGGTGTCGTGATCGCACAGGGTCAGCGCGATGGCGGCGAGTTCGGGCGACAGCGACGACGGCGGGGTGAGACCGAGGGTCAGTGCCTGCACGGTGCCTGGATTGGCAAGGCTATCCATGACGGCACGGAATGCGGTCTGGGATTGCATGACGGGATCGGCGAAGCCGCCGTCCAGGGTATTGGTGTCCATCAATTATCTCCCCGGACCATGGTGAAGAAGTTGACCTTGGTGGCGGCGGTTTCCTGTTTGCGCTTGAGGTCGGCGGCGGTGGCGCCGGCGCGCAGCGGGGTCAGGATTTGGGCTTCGACCGTGGCCGGATCGCGCTGGAACAGGGCGTCGAACACGGCGATCAGGCGCGCCTTGTCGAGATCGCGGCCAAGGCAATAGCCATGGCCGATCTCGCCGCTGTCGAGCCGCACGGTAGCGCGGCTGACGCTGGCTTCGCCGAGGTTGAACGGGGCACCGCCACCCCCTGCCCTGCCGCGCACCATGACGAGGCCGGTTTCGGGACCACGGACGGGTTTGAAGTCGGGCTTGTCGGCCCAGTTGGACCAGGCGGCGGCGAGAGCTTCGGCGTCAGCGGCGGCCAGGGCATTGAGCGCCAGGCGGCGCGGATCGGTATCGGAAACGGGTTGCACGGTCATTTTGCTTGCCTCAACTTGTCTAATGAACTAGACAACTTAGAACGTAATTTCGGTCTTAGGCCTCTCGTGTGAATTTGCAATGACAAAAGTGACGGCGACTTCAGATTCCCATTTGAGTGGGGTCGCGATCTGGCGGCGGATCGCCGACGCGGTCCGGCTGGACATTGTCGGCGGCAAGCTGGCGCGGGGCGACAAGCTGGCTGGGGAGATGGAGCTGGCCGAACGGTTCGGGGCCAACCGGCACACAGTGCGGCGGGCCTTGCAGGCGCTGGCGGCGGAGGGGGTGATCCGCACCGAGCAGGGGCGGGGCAGCTTTGTGGATTCCGCCAAGCGGCTGAGCTATCCCATCGGCCGGCGGACGCGGTTTTCCGAAGGGCTGGCCGGACAGGCGAGCGAATTGCGCCGACAGGTATTGGGGACGCGGCTGGAGAATGCCAGCGCCAGCGTGGCGGCGGCACTCGGGCTGGTCAGCGGCGCCAAGGTGACGCGGCTCGATACGGTGTCGCTGGCCGATGGGCGGCCGATATCGCGGGCCACGAGCTGGGTGGTGTATCGCGATTTTCCAGATTTTGCGGCGCGGTTTGCGGGGGAGCAATCGACCACGGCGGTGTTCGCGGGGCTGGGCGTTTCCGACTATGTGCGGGCGAGTACGCGGATTTCGGCGCGGCATGCCGATGCCGAGGAGACGGCGCTGTTGAAGCTGGCGCCGGGGGCGATATTGCTGGTGTCCGAAGGGGTGGACGCCGATGTGAACGGGCGGCCGATATTGTATGGGCTGAGCCGGTTTCCGGCGGATTTGATGGAGCTGGTGGTTTGAGGAACTTCACCTCTCCCTAGGGGGAGGTGCAGGGAGGCCCACCTATCAGACCCTTGCGGGCCAGACCTGGCGCTGGGCGGCTTCTGTGAGGATATCCACCAGGCGTTCGCCTGCCAGCACCAGCGGGCCGGAATTGTCGAGGCGCACTGTGGTCGGGCCAAGCGCGTCCGCGTCGACCATGCGGGCGAGGCGGGCGGTGATGGCGGTTGCGTCTTCGCGGCCGCGGGCGGCGAGGCGGCTGGCGATGATGTCGGGGGTGGCGGAGAGCGCGACCACGGTGGTGCGCGCATAGCGGCGCTCGATTTCGGCGACGATCTGGCGCGAGACATTGGCGATGACCACGCGGCCCGCATCGATATCGGCATCGATGGAGGCAGGCAGGCCATAGCGCAGGCCGTGGGCGGGCCAGGCCAGCGCAAAGCCGCCGGAGCGTTCCAGCGTGGCGAATTCGGCTTCGCCCAGGCTGTCATGGTCCTCGCTCTTGCGATCGGCGGGGCGGGTGACGACGCGGCGGACGAAGACGAATTCGGCCCGGTCGGCAAGCCGCTCGCGGGCGAAATTGATCAGCGTGTCCTTGCCGGAACCGCTGGGGCCGACAATGGCGACGAAAACCCCACTCATATGACGCGCTGGCCTTCGCGCCAGACGGTGCGCACGATCGGGATGCCGTCGCTGAGCCGGACGCGCACAAGGTCGGCGCGCTTGCCGGCGGCAATCTCGCCGCGATCGTCGAGACCGCCAGCGGTCGCCGGGTGCTTGGTGACGAGGCGGACGGCGTGGGGCAGCGAGATGGAATCCACCGAGTCGCCCAGCGTGAAGGCGGCCTGGATCAGGCTGAAGGGGATGTAATCGGAGGACAGGATATCGAGAATGCCTGCTTCGGCCAGGGTGCGGGCGGAGACATTGCCGGAATGGGAGGAGCCGCGCACAACGTTTGGCGCCCCCATCAGCACGGCGAGGCCGGCATCGTGGGAGGCGCGAGCGGCTTCGATGGTGGTGGGGAACTCGGCGACGTCGATGCCCTGGGCGATGGCTTCATCGACATGGCCCAAAGTGGCGTCGTCGTGGCTAGCCAGCACGATGCCGTTGTCGCGGCAGAAGGCGGCGATGGCGGCGCGGTGGGGACCCGCATAGGTTTCGGAATCGTGGGTGCGGCGGGCGGAGAATTCGGCCAGCGCGGCGTCGCTCATCTTGAGCTTGCCTTGATAGTAGATCTTGTAGGCGTCGAAGCTGGCGAACTGGCGCTGGTTGGGCGCGTGGTCCATCAGCGAGGCCAGGCGCACCAGCGGATCGTGCTGCAGGGCGGTGAAGTTTTCGAGGCAATCGGGCGCCGAGACTTCGCAGCGCAGGTGGATGAAATGATCAGCGCGCAGCCGGTTGGCGGCCTTGCCCGCGGTGATCGCCTCGGCCAGCACCCGCATTTCGGCGCTGCCCATATCGGCCTGCTCATCGGTGCCAACGCGCAGGGCATCGAACACCGTGGTGATACCGGAGGCGGCGACCTGAGCGTCATGCGCCTGCACCGAAGCGATGGGGTTCCAGCGCACGCGGGGGCGCGGCGCATAGTGGTTTTCCAGATGATCGGTATGCAGTTCGACGAGGCCCGGAATGATGTAATCGCCATCCATGTCCTCCCCGGTGGCGGAGCTGTCGCCGATTTCGACGATTTTTCCGTCCCGCAGGACGATGGAGCCGGTGATGACGTCGTCGGCTAGGACAATGCGGGCATTGGTGAGGACGGTTTCGGCGGTATGGGTCATGGGATCAGGCAGTCTTGCGTTGGTGTTGGGCGGTGAAGCGGTGGATGGAATCGATCAGGAAGGGCGCATTAGGCTCCGGTTCGACGAACAGCGCTACCTGGGAAATGCAGAGCGGCTCATCCGCAAGGGGGCCAAAATGGCGGTGCAGCATTTGGGCGACATAGTCGCGCTCCAGCTCGTCGATAGGACCGGTCAG
This sequence comes from Devosia sp., assembly GCF_028290435.1. GTDB lineage: Bacteria > Pseudomonadota > Alphaproteobacteria > Rhizobiales > Devosiaceae > Devosia. The sequence continues at coordinate 162,400 of NZ_JAQGJV010000009.1, forward strand.
GGTCATGTGGAAGCGGAACTGGTCCAGCACATAGGGATGGCCCCAGGCCATCAGGTTGGCAAACTGGCGGCCATTGAGGCGGCCGATATCCCCGCGCGCCAGATCGAGATCGGAGGTGGGGCTGCGGTATTGGTCGAAGACGGTGACGAAATCGGTCGCGAGTTCATGCAGTTCGGGGTTCGGCTCGGTGGGAACCAGCGCAAAAAAGTTTTCGATCAGGACGATGCGCATGGCGTCAACCGTGATGGGCGGGACGCGGCGGCAGAACTTGGCGAGCGCTGCCTGCACATCGCTCAGCCCATGCTCGGTGGCGATGCGGAACGGCGCCTTGAGCGAGCCGTGAAAGCCAATGCGGCGGGGCGCGGCGGTGAGGAAAGCATGGTCGGTTTCCACCAGGCCCTCGACCGGCCAGGCGATGCGCGCGCCCGTATAGGGGTCGCGCCGCAGCCACCGCGCGGCCGCGATCGTCAAGGCATCGTCGGCCGGCGGGGTGAAACAGATGGCGCAGCGCATGGGGGCGTCCGTTGAGTCGATCCGCAGGCGCTAGTTGATTTATGTGACAGTAGAGCGAATTGGCCGTCTCTCCTGCCACCCGGCAGATGAAAGGGCGATGAACGCGGCGCTCAGGCAACATGAAGGCTGCCCCCATTAGCAAGGCGGCCAAGCGGTGATCACGCCGCATTCATGGAGAATTCAAATGAAACTGTCCCGTCGCGTCGCCCTCGGCGCCACTCTTGCCGCAATGGTTCTGACCGGTGCTTCGAGCGCTTTCGCCGCCGATAGCGATATGGTGCTGTTCAAGGTCGTCACCACCGACAAAGACGATGTCATCATCGGGCTGACCGAGAGCCAGTTGGCGGCAGCGGGCGGTCTCGATGCCGGCACCGTTGGCAAGATGCTGGTGGCGAGCGGCGAACTGGCGGCCTGGCAGTATGTCGTGGCACACAATGATGCCGGGGACCTCGTGGAAGCTCCGACCAACAAGATCAGCATCATTGCCAATGCGGCCGTGCGCATCGAGCCCTACCAGGCCGAATGGCCGGTGACGCTGCCGACCGCCGAATAGCCGATCGGGACGGGAGCGCTGTCACATGACAGTGCTCCCGCTTGCGCCGAACCTTGGGAGATTTTCATGCGCCTGCCCGTTCTCGCCAGCCTGATCGTCGTGCTTGGCGCCGCGCCGGCCTTTGCGAGCGGCGGCGTGTCCTGCAATTCTGGGGCGGGCCCGGCGCGGTTCGACCTGTCCGTCAGCATGGGACGCGATTTCGGAGCCGGAATATTGGACATCGCCGGCGAGCTGGTGGCACAGCTTCCGAACGTCGCCCCCGACCTGCGGCAATTGCATTTTGCGCGGGAGAATCCCAACCAGATATGGATCGACCGCGACGTGGTGTATTTCGAAATCTCGGTGCCGCACCGGGGCGACGGGCCTTACGGCTATGCCGACCTGACGATCAAGACCCAGGCGGTCGACGAAGGCAGCTATGTGGGCACTTATATCTTGGACATTTACGACGTCGGCGTGGAAGTGAACGGCGTGCCGCAGAGCATCACGGTGAATGGCGTCGTCAGTTGCACGACGGATTAGCCAAGCGGTTTCGGCCAATCGGGGCGGAAAGCCTTGCCACCGAGGTAATCGATAAGAGACCGGCGGGCTGATCCCCGCCGGCCCGATTGTCAGGCGGCCTGTTCGGTCACGACCATACGGCGTTCTTCGGCGACTTCCTGCTTGCGGGTCGAACCGCCCCACCACGAAGCCCAGGCCGCGGCAAGGTACAGCACCAGCGAGATCGAGAAGGCGATCTTGATGCCCACCATGAACGGGCCCGACAGCAATTCGGGGAAGAAATGCTGGCCGGTGATGACCGCCACCTGATCGGCCGACAGCGCGTGGAGTGCGGCGGCGGGGATCAGTTCGCCCATCGGATTATAGCCCAGGAACGCCGCGAATAGGCTGGCGACTGGAGGCGCCGAGGCGACCTGTGCAGCGACATCGGCGGGCAGACCCTGGGCGATCAGCCGGGCTTCCATCACCCCGGGCAGGCTCCAGGCCAGACCGATAATCATCAGGGTGAAGAACACGCCGATGGAGAGCACCTGCCCCGCATTCATGGTGGTGGCGCGCACCCCAGAAGCTTGGCCACGCTCGGAAGCGGGAACCGCATTCATGATCTGGGTGCCGTTGGGCGCGCTGAACAGGCCCGAGGCGACGCCGTTGACGAAGAGCAATGCGGCGAACACCGGGTAGGGGAAATCGGCGCCCAGCAGCATCAGGCCGAGAAAAGTGGCGGCGCCCAGCACCATGCCGCCGGCGGCGAAACGGTGCGAGCCGTAGCGGTCCGACAGAATGCCGGCGGCGGGACCCGACAGCAGCACGCCAACGGTCAGCGGCAGCATGAAGATGCCGGCCCAGAGCGGCGTGGATTCAAAGCTATAGCCATGCAGCGGCAGCCAAATGCCCTGCAGCCAAATAATCAGCATGAACTGCAGCCCGCCGCGGGCGATGGAGGTGAGCAGGCTCGCCGAAATGCCGGCGGCGAAGGGGCGGATGCGTAAGAGGTTCAGATCGAACATGGGCAGCTTGACACGGCGCTCGATGATGTAGAACGCCACCAAAAAGGCGATGCCGATGAGCAATTCGGCCAGCACTTTGGGGCTGCCCCAAGCCATCAGATCGCTGCCATGCGGCTGGATGCCGTCATTGACGCCGACCAGGACCAGCACGAGGCCGATGGCGAAGGTGATATTGCCCCACCAGTCCAAGCCGCCGCGCTTTTGCGGTGCGGCTTTGTCGCGCAGGCTGAGGAAGCCCCAGATGGTGCCGATGACGCCAACGGGGACATTGACCCAGAAGATCAGCCGCCAGTTGATATCGGCCAAAAGGCCCCCGGCGATCAGGCCGATGAACTGGCCCCCGATGATGGCCATGGTGTTGATGCCCAGCGCCAGACCCCGCTGATGGGGCGGAAAGGCATCGACCAGGATGGCGGTGGAGGTGGCGGTGAGCATGGCGCCGCCAATGCCCTGGATGATGCGCATCCAGACGAGATAACTGGCGGCGAAATCGCCGGTGGGCATGAAGCTCAGCGCGACCGAGGCCAGGGTGAAAATCAGGAAGCCCAGATTGTAAATCTTGGCGCGGCCGAAGATGTCGCCGAGCCGCCCGAAGGTGACGACCAGCACGGCAGTGGCCACCATATAGCCCATGATGGTCCAGAGCAGGGTATTGGTATTGCCAGGATCGAGCGGCTGCAGGCCAATGCCGCGGAAGATCGCCGGCAGGCTGATCAGGATGATCGATCCGGTGACCGAAGCGGCAAAAACGCCGAGTGTGGTATTGCTCAGCACGATCCACTTGTGGCGATCGCCATGGGCGGCACTTGTATCTGGGTTCGACATGATTTCAACATGGATGGCGTGTCGCGTCCGGTCGGGCCGTTCTATCCTTATGATGGCAGCCGCGGACGTGCGTCGGTATGATAACGTGACACCGTATATAGCTAGGATGCTAACTAATTAACATGAGCGATTTTGCAGAGCTGCTGCGCATTTTTACCGCCGACATGGTCGTGGCTGCCCGACTGTGGCGCAAGCTGGCCCGGGAACAGGTTGCCCGCTATGGGGTGGCCGAGGCGGGCGCCGGGCCGCTGCTGTGGATCGGGCGGCTGGGCGGCAAGGTGCGCCAGAACGTGCTGGCGGAATATTGCGGCATGGAAGGCGCCTCGCTGGTGCGCATTCTGGATGAATTGCAGGCCGCAGGGCTGGTGGTGCGGGTGCCCGATCCGACGGACAGGCGGGCCAATCTGCTGGACCTGACGGAGGCGGGCGCGATCAAGCTCAAGGAAATCGAGGTCGAGCTGGCTGCGTTCCGGCTGCAGACTTTCGAGGGGCTCAGCACGGCGGAGATCGAGGCGGCGCTCAAGGTGTTTGCGGCCGTCAAGGCGGCAGCGGCGCGGGACGATGAGGGCAAAGAGCCAGGCTAACTTGGGTCTTCCAGGTCTTCGGGATCGTCGGGCTGGCGCTCGATATGGCCCTGTTCGGTGAGCCATTCGCGCAGGATGGCATTGATGGCGTCATTGCGGCTCAGATGGCCAGCCCCGTCCTGGGCGCGATGGGCAATGAAGCGATCGAGGCCATTGATGAGGTCTTCGTCGAGATCGGGTATCGGGCTGAGATCGCTCACGATGGGCTCCGGGTTATCGCCGGAGCAACACTAGCCCGCGCCGTTGGTTCCCAGAAGGGCAAATGCAAACGGCGCCCGAAGGCGCCGTTCTTGTTCAATGTGCCGGCGCTGAAAAGCGCGGCGTCTCGTATTTACTGAACGAGGGTCAGGTTGGTTGCCGAGATCTTGCCGTCGCGGCCGGTCTCGAGTTCGTAGGTGACCTTGTCGCCTTCATACAGGCCCTGCAGGCCCGAACGCTCGACAGCGGAGATGTGGACGAATGCGTCCTTGTCGCCGCCTTCAGGCGAAATAAAGCCGAAGCCCTTGGTGGTGTTGAAGAACTTGACGGTACCGTTGATGGTGGCCATGATTTTAATCCTGATAGCCCGAAGCAGAAGCGAACGAGCGAATGCCCAATGGCAACATGCCAAAGGGGTCTAAACGTTCGCAAAATAAGAAGGGAGCCGGGGGCCGGCGAACCGGCGATCAGGCAGCCGACGATGGCTGAAAACGTGAGAATGCTTATCTGCCCCTTTTGCGGCGAAGTAAAGGCGTTTGCGAAAACGGGCTATGACGGTGATGCAACGGGGCGCAACATTGCCTCTTGCCTCGGACCACCGATGCGCTGAAATGGCGGGGTCAACAGGGGAGACGGCAATGGGCGCTTTGACGGTCGGTATCGATCACGTGGGGCTGACGGTCTCGGATTTGCAGGCTTCGGTAGCGTTCTTCACCGGCTGCCTGGGCTGGAATGTGATCGGGGGCAAGCCCGACTATCCGGCGGCCTTCGTCAGCGACGGAACCAGCAGGATCACGCTGTGGCAGGTTGCCGATGGCGACAGATACGTCACGTTCGACCGGCAACATAATGTCGGGCTGCACCACTTGGCGCTGAAACTGGCGAGCGAGGCGGAGTTGGAGAGGCTGTTCGCGCTCGTATCGGACTGGGACGGTGTCGTGGTGGAATTTTCGCCCGAGCCATCCGGCGGGGGGCCCAAGATCCATTGCATGATCCGCGAGCCCGGCGGATGCCGGATCGAGTTCGCCTGGGACCCACGCTAGGTCGTGTGGACAGTTGGTGATGCCGGGCTGCAAATGGCAGTTTTCTGCGCTTCCGGTGCTCACGTACAAACGTACGCTGCGCTCCGGTTCTCGAAAACCACCATTTTCGCTCCGGCCTGACGCAACTGTCCACACAACCTACGTCTTGCTGTGCGATGTGGGCATGCGCCGGCAGACGGAATAGTTTTCCGCCATTGTCCACCGACCGGGCAAAAGCGAACCCTGTCTGTATATTGAGTAAGTTGGTAGACTAACTAACTTGATGCGTCCGACGCGGCGCAGGCCGCTCCTTCGCCAAATCAGCCAAGAGCGTGCCATGACCCATCAGCGTAGCCTCAACCTCAATGTTGGCATCAACACCACCGGCTATCTGGGCAATGCCTGGCGCTACCGCAGCGGCAGCCGGGCGGACATCAACGACCCGGCATATTACACGCGGCTGACGCAACTCGCCCATCGCGGCCGGTTCGACGCGGTGTTCTTCTCGGACCACCCCGCCCTGATGACCGACCCCAAGGCGCGCCCGTTCCACACGCTCGATCCGCTGATCCTCTCGGCGGTGTTGACCGCGCAGGTGCCCGATATCGGCGTCGTGGTGACGGCTTCCTCGACCTACAATTCGCCCTACAATTTCGCGCGCCGCACCCAGAGCGTCGACATCACCTCCGGCGGTCGGCTGATCATCAATATCGTGTCGTCGTTCAATCCGGCCGTCGCCGCCAATTTCGGCAATGCACCGCTGCCGCCGCGCCACGAGCGCTATGCCAAGGCGCAGGAATTCCTCGATGTGTGCAAGGCGCTGTGGAACAGCTGGGACGAGGAGCGCGACGGCGAGGTGCCGCCCGAGCTGTTCTGGGACGCTTCGAGCGCCCATGCGATCGACCATGAAGGCGCGTTCTATTCGGTCAAGGGACCGCTCAATGTGCCGCGCGGACCGCAGGGCCACCCGGTGATCGCCCAGGCCGGCGCCTCGGAGGGCGGCATCGACCTCGCCGGCCGGCATGGCGAGATCATCTATTGCAACGTGCTGTCGCGCTCGGCCGGCCAGGCCTTCGGCAAGAAGGTGCGCGACCGGGCAGCGACCTATGGGCGCGACCCGAACAGCATCAAGATCGTACCGGGGCTGGTGCCGATCATCGCCGATAGCCGCGAGGAAGCGCTGCGCAAGCATGAGTTGTTCAGCGGCGCCGGCTCGGAGGATGGGCTGCTCAAGCGGTTCGCTACCGACCACGGTTTTGATCTGACGACATTCGATCCCGACGCAGTGCTCGATGCCGAACGGTTCGTGCCCGATCCGAACCGGGTGTTGGCCGTGGGCATGGGCCTTGGCCTGTCGGACCTGCTCGGCCACGAAAAGCTGACGGCGCGCGAGGCGGTGCGGCGCTCGGAAGGGGCGCACCGGCTGCTGCTCGGCACGCCGGAGGAGATTGCCGACGGGCTGATCGACCTGTGGGCCGATGGCACGGTGGACGGCTATACGATCCAGCCACCGCGGGCGCCGGACGATATCGAGCTGTTCGTCGACAAGGTGGTGCCGATCCTGCAGGACCGCGGCGTCTATCGCCGGGACTATGCCGGCGACACCGTGCGCGAGCGCTACGGCCTGCCCTTGCCGCCCGCGGAGGCGGCGCCGTCAGGCCTGAAGCGCGGCGCCGCTTGAGGCGTCGAACAGGCGAACCTGCTCGGGATCGACCGCCAGCGTCAGCGTCTCGCCTGGCCGGGGCGCGACGCGCTCGCGGAACAGGCAGGTGAGATCCTTGCTGCCGAGGCGCACGACAATCTGGGTTTCCGAACCCATCGGCTCGACCACCTGCACCCGTACGGCAAAGCCGTTGGGATCGACACGGAAATGTTCGGGCCGGATACCGTAGGTGACGGCAGTGCCCTCGGCGAGCTTGGCCGATCCGGGTAGCGGCAGGTTGGTGCCATCGGCGGTCAGGAACAGGCCATTGGTCACCTTGCCATCGATGAAGTTCATCGCTGGACTGCCGATGAAGCCGGCGACGAACTTGTTGGCCGGATTGTCATAGAGATCGAGCGGACGACCGATCTGCTCGACCCGCCCGTCGCGCATGACGACGATGCGATCGGCCATGGTCATGGCCTCGACCTGATCGTGGGTGACATAGATGATGGTGGTCTGCAGCCGCTGATGCAGTTCCTTGATTTCGGCGCGCATCTGTACGCGCAGCTTAGCATCGAGGTTGGATAGCGGCTCGTCGAACAGAAACACTTTTGGATCGCGCACGATGGCGCGCCCCATGGCAACGCGTTGGCGCTGGCCGCCGGAGAGCTGCTTGGGAAAGCGCTGCAGCAGCGGCTCGAGATCGAGGATGCGGGCGGCTTCCTGCACCGCCTTGGCGGTCTCCTCCTTGCTGGCGCGACGCAGTTTCATCGAGTAGCCCATGTTCTGGGCCACGGTCATGTGCGGATAGAGCGCGTAGTTCTGGAACACCATGGCGATATCGCGCGCCTTGGGCGGCAGTTCGTTGACGGTCTGGTCGCCGATGCTGATCTCGCCGCTGGTAATGTCCTCAAGGCCGGCGATCATGCGCAACAGCGTGGACTTGCCGCAGCCCGAGGGGCCGACCAGGGTGACGAACTCGCCATCGGCGACATCGATGTTGATGCCGTGCAGCACCTGGGCGGTGCCATAGGCTTTGCGCACGTCCGCGATTGTTACCGAAGCCATTGTGCGGTCTCTCCTTGCGAGAACTTGCGAGCGCTCATCCCTTCACCGCGCCAGCCGTCATGCCCGCCACGATCTGGCGGTTGAAGAACAGGAAGACGATCAGCGGCGGAATGGTGATGAGCAGGATATTGGTGAACAGCAGGTTGTAGGACGTGTTGTACTGGCTCTGGAAATTGTAGAGCGTCAGCTGCACCGTCACGTTCTTGGTGCCCGGCAGGTAGTAGAGCGGATTGGTGAAATCGTTGAAGATCGCCACCGATTGGACGAGGATCACCGTGATCACCACCGGCCGGAGCAGCGGCAGCACGATCTCGAAGAACAGCCGCAGCGGGCTGGCCCCATCGATGATTGCCGCCTCATCCAGTTCGCGCGGAATGGTGACGACGAAGGCCTTGAACAGCAGCACGCAGAAGCTGAGCCCATAGGCCACTTCGATGAAGATCAGGCCATGCAGCGTCTTGAACAGACCCAGCCCCTGCAGCACCCAGATGGTGGGCACTACGGCAGGCGGAATGATCAGCCCGGCGAGGACGAGAAAATTGACGAGGCCCGTCCATGCCGATGGCTTGCGCTGCAGCACGAAGCCCACCATGGCGGCGAAGATCACCAGCAGCGTGACGCTGGCGACGGTGAGGATGGCGCTGTTCACGAAGGCGGTCAGCACCATGTAATTGCGGGTCTGGATCACCTCGACCAGATTATCCCAGAGGTGAAAGCCGTTCGGCAGCGAGAACTCACGTAAGGACGATTGCCGTTTGTCCTTGAGCGCGGTCAGCACGATGAAGGCGAAAGGGACGAGGAAAACCACGGTGGAGACGAGGATGGCGAGGAGGCCGATCCAGTTGCGGCGCAGATAGGTCACTGGCCGTCCCCCTGGCGATTGAGGAAGCCCGAAAGCGGGATGATGATGATGGCGACCATGATGAACAGCACCACATTGCCGGCGGTGGAGAGCCCATAGAAACCGGCTTGGTATTGCTTGTAGATCACCGAGGCGATGACGTCGGAGGTGAAGCCGGGCCCGCCCTTGGTCATGGCCCAGATCAGATCGAAACTACGCAACCCGCCGATCAGGCTGAGGATGATGACGGTGACCGTGGCAGGCTTGGCCAGCGGCAGGGTGATGTTCCAGAAATTGTCCCAGGCACTGGCGCCGTCGATCAGCGAGGCCTCGTAATATTCCTGCGGAATGGAGACGATGCCCGCGATGTAGATGACGGTGGCGAGGCCGACGCCCTTCCACACATCCACCAGGGCCACCGAGAACAGCGCCAGGTTGGGATCGGTCAGCCAGCCCGGCCCCTTGATGCCGAACAGGCCCAGCGTCTCGTTGATGACGCCAGTCGTCGGATGCATCATCACCGTGAAGGTGATGCCGACGCCCACGGTCGACACCAGTACCGGGAAGAACAGCACGGATCGCAGGTAGCCGCGCGCCATGATCTGGCTGGTCAGCAGCACGGCGAGCAGGAAGCCCAGCACGACCTTGAGGCCGGAGGTCATCACCGCATAGATCAGCGTGTTGATCAGGCCCTTGACCAGGAACGGCTCGCGGAAAAACTGCGCGAAATTGTCGAAGCCGATGAAGGTGGCGTCGAACAGCGTCCAGCGGGTCAGGCTGAAGAACAGCGAGGCCACGGTGGGGAACAGGAACAAAGCTGCATAAACCAAGGCAGCCGGCAGGTAGAACCAACTCGGATAGGCCGAATTGGCGCGCCGCTTGGCTCGCGGCGCGGCGACTGTCGCCTCACTCATGCATCACTCCTCCCGGTCGCCGAAGCTCGGCCCCATATCACCATGGGGTCGAGCCTCGATCTGCATCAAGTCAATGTTCTGGTGGCTTACCAGCCGGCCAGACCAAGCTGCTGGGCCTGCTTCTTGACGTCTTCGTCGTAGAGCGCGGCGCCGTCGGCGGCGGAGCGGATGCCCGAGCCCACTTCAACGGTGATCTGCTCGAGCGCCGGCCCCTTGATCGGGGAGAGGAATTCAAGAGCGGGCGCGGTGCCCCCGTCGCGCTGGAAGTAGGGCAAGAGGTCGGCCACCACGGCCGGAACGTCGGCCGGCAGGGTGCAGTCCTTGATCAGGTATGGGCCGGTGACGCCCACGGCCTTGGTCTGCACGTCGCAGCCTTCGGTGGAAGCGACGAAGGCAAGGAATGCCTTGGCCTGGTCGGCATGCTCGGTGGTCTTGGGGATATAGAGGCTCGACGGCATCCAGGCGGTCAGGCCGTTCTTGGTAGCATCGTCGCCCGGAAGGGCAAAGAAGCCGACATCGGCCTGGTTTTCGGGATAGTTGGACACCACGCTACCGGCCGCGAAGCTCAGCATCGGGTAATGCGCGCCTTCGCCGGTGGCGAGCATGCGGATGGCGTCGTCGAACTTGGCGGCGGCAAAATCTTCGTTGAGATAGCCGGCCTTGAACACGGCCTCCTGGCGCTCGAAGCCCTTGATGGCGGCTGGATCGGTCGCATACTTGGCCTGGTTGCCGGTATACTTCTCGGCAAAGTCGGGCTCGGCGGTGACGACGTTGTAGAAATCGCCCAGCACGAAGAGCTGGCTGGTCCAGGTATCGGCAAAGCTCTGGATCACGGCGACCTTGCCGGCAGCCTTGATCTTTTCGTTATTGGCCATGAACTCGTCCCAGGTCTTGGGAACGGAAAGGCCCAGATCGGCATAGATCTTCTTGTTGTACATGACGCCGCCGCCCATGGCGGTAGCGAAGGGCACGCCAAAGACTTCGCCGCCGGCAGTGACGGTTTTCTGGAAGGTGTCGATGACATTGGCCTCGAAGGGCTCGGCGGTCAGCGGCATCAGGTTCTGCTGCGGATTGATCGCCTGGAACAGCGAGCCGGCATTGTAGAGGAATACGTCGGCCATTTCGCCGGTGGCGAGGCGGGTCTTGACGATATTGTCGCCTTCGCCGCCGCCCGGACGGGTTTCCAGCTCGATGGCGATGTCGGGGTTCTTTTCCATGAACGCATCGGCCAGTGCCTGAGCGACCGTGACGGTCGAGGCATCGGTATTGTCGACCAGGAACGACAGGGTGACGTCCTGCGCCATGGCGGCGCCGACGAAGCTTGCCGAGAGCATCAGGCCAGCCGCAAGGCCGCCAAGCAGAGTGCCGGTGAATTTAGAGCGCATAAAGTTTCCTCCCATTTGGCCCGCTTTTTTTTTGCGGGCAACTTCGATTGTGCCGCCGTTATGGCGTGCGTGAGTGACCCATCGGGCCGCCGTGAACCTCCCGCGGCGGCACCGAATATGTGAAATCGACGATATGTTCGCCGGCCGTGGCGCGGACATCCTCGCCCGAGCCAACCGCCGTGCCGTCGAGCACCGCGTCGCGGTATTCGGGGCGCAGGCGCAGCGTAGCCGTAGCGCCGGCCGGCACCACGAAGCGGTAGCGGATGCGGTCGCCATCGACGGTCCAGCCCGCCTCAATCCGCCCGTTGGGGCTATCGTGATGTGCCGCCACGGGCGACAGTCCATCGAGGATAGTCGGCTCGAACACGATATGGGCAAAGCCCGGCATTGCGGGATCGGGACGGAACCCGGCCACGCCTTCGAGCAGCCACTGGCAGACCGCGCCATAGGCGTAGTGATTGTAGGAATTCATCTGCGGATTGTAGATCGAGCCGTCTTCCTGGATGGCGTCCCAGCGCTCCCAGATCGTGGTCGCGCCCTTGCGCACCTGATAGAGCCAGCCCGGCACGTTTTCCTGCAGGAACACCTCGGACGCGAGCCCGATCTCGCCGATCTGCACCAAAGCCGGCAGCAGCGCCGGGGTGCCGATGAAACCGGTGCCGATCCGCCCGTCGGTGCGGTCGATGGCGTTCCTGAAATAGGCCTTGGCGGCGTCCTGGCTCTCCTGTGGGATCAGCCCGTGCACAAAGGCCAGCGCATAGGAGGTCTGGTCGTCGCCGGCCACGCGCCCCTTGGGGGTAATGAACTCGCCGGCAAACGCGGCCTTCACCTGGCCGGCGATATCGGCCATGCGGGACGCCGTCGCCTCGTCGCCCACGATGCCGGCAATCTGGGCGACCATGCTGGAGGTCTTGAACAAATATATGGTCGCCGCAGCATCGTCGCTGATGGTGGGCAGCGGCTTGGCCGAGGGTCCACTGGGCTGCAGCCAGTCGCCGAAGGTGAAACCGCGACCGCCCCAGGCCCGCGGCGGCTTGACGATGGGGCCATTGCTGATCGACCAGACAAAGTCGACCCACTTGACCATGGCGGGCAGGGTTTCGGCCAGGAACTCGGTGTCGCCATAATGCAGGTAGACCTGCCACGGCACCATGGCGATGGCATCGCCCCAGCCGGTCGAGCCGTAAAAGCCCGGATAATCCTTGGGCTTGAGCCTTGTGGGATCGGGCACCACATGGGGCACCGCGCCGTCTTCGCGCTGGTCGGCCATGACGTCGCGGACCCACTTGCGGAAGAAGCCCTGCACTTCGCCCAGATAGCACGCCGTGCCGGCAAACACCTGCGCGTCGCCGGTCCAGCCCAGGCGCTCGTCGCGCTGCGGGCAATCGGTGGGCACTTCGATGAAGTTGGCGCGCTGCGACCAGACGGTATTGAGGAACAGCCGGTTCACCAGCGCATTGCCGGAGGTGAACCCGGCCTTGAGCTCATGCACCGAACTGATCGGCACCGAGACGATATCGACCAGTTCGGCCTGCCCTTCGATGGTTACGCGAGCGTAGCGGAAACCCTGGAAGGTGAAGGTGGGGCGATAGCTCTCTTCGCCCTTGCCGCTCAGCGTGTATTCGATGCGCGCGGCGGCGGTGCGCAGGTTGCCGTTATAAAACTGGCCGTCCTTGTCGAGAATTTCGGCGTGCTCGACGATGATGCGCGCACCGGCCTGGCCGCGCACCGTGAAGGCCACATAGCCACCGCTGTTCTGGCCGAAATCGTAGACCCGGCGGCCGGCATCGTCGGTATGGTTGGCGACCGGCTCCAGCACAGCGAGCTCGCGCACCGGGGGCGCCTCATAGGCCACCAGCCGCACCTGGTCGAACGGCACGACTTCGCTGCCGGCGGTCACCGTGGGGGTGAAACCGGCATCGTAGATTTCGCCGAAATAGATGCCCGACTTGCGGATCGGCAGCGCGCCGCTCTGCCAGCTCGCATCGGTGCTCAGCAGCAGCTTGCCGTCGCCGCCGCGCAATTCGGCAATCGCCGCAATCGTATCGCCCCAGGTATTATAGATCGGCGCCTCGCCCCACATCATCTGCGAGCGGAACCAGCCATCGGCCAGCCAGATCTCGATGACATTATCACCAGCCTGCAGTAGCGCGCCGACATCATAGGTCTGGTAGGACAGGCGCTGGTCATAGGCGGTCCAGCCGGGCGTCAGCAGGTCATGGCCCACGCGCTGGCCATTGATGAAGGCGCGATAGAGCCCCTGCGCGCTGATGCGCAGCACGGCATCGCCGGCGCCATCCACGATAAAGCTCTTGCGCAGGAACGATGCCGGCGTCTCGACACCCCCATCGGACAGCGGTCGGACCATCTGCGCCGTCCAGTTAACCTGCGGACGTGCGGACAAGGCGGCTGCAGCCCGGACGGGCGTCGCGTCGTTCATCGGTAATCCTCCCTGGCAGACGAGCCGTAAGCCGGCTTCTCCTGCGGCACCCGGCGAGCCGGAATGCTTATCATTGCGTGTGCATCGTTCTACGTATATCGTTCTACACAATCTAAGCACGACGTCAAATTCGCCACAAGAGAAAAAATGCGGAGGGCGAAGTGTTGGAATCGACCATGGGGATAGGCCCTGCTAGTTGTGGCGGCGCAAGGATGGACGGGACATGGCGCCGAGACAGAAAAGCGAGCGGGTAACGATCAGGACCGTGGCCGAGGATGCCGGGGTGTCGGTCGCCGCGGTGTCCAAAGTGCTGCGCGACGCCTATGGGGTCAGCGACGCGATGCGCCTCAAGGTGCGCCAGTCGATGGACAAGCTCAGCTACCGCCCACATTCGGCCGCTCGCGGCATGCGCGGGCAGACCTACACGGTCGGTGTGCTGATGGCCGATATCAAGAACCCGTTCTTCCCCGATATCATCGACGGCATCGATGATGGTCTGGCGGGGACGCAATATTTGCCGCTGTTCGGTATTGGCCGGGGATCGTCATCGGTGGAACGCGCCATCGTCCACGCAATGGTGGATCGGCAGATCGACGGCCTGATCATGATCGGCCAGCGCATGGCCACCGCCGATCTCGACGCCATCGCCAGCGAAGTTCCGATCGTGGTCATCGGCCACCATGCGCCCGAGGCGCAGTCGTTCGACTCCGCCAATAATGACGACGTGCGGGGCGGTGCCATCGTGGCCGAACACATGCTGGCGCAGGGCTACCGGCGCCCCGCCATGATCACGCTGGGGCGCAACGACCTGATGTCGGCGGACGTGTCGCAAAAGCGCGAACGCGGCTTTGCCGATGCCCTGCGGGGAGCCGGCTTTGCCGAGCACGACATACGCATCGCCTCGGCCGATGACGGGCTGGACGATGTGACGGCGACGGTCCGCGCCCTGCTCGAAAGCCCGGAGCCGCCCGACGCCATCTTCGGCTGGGCCGATTATTATGCGCTCGAAGTGCTCAGTGCCGTACGCGCGCTGGGCTTCCGGGTGCCCGACGATATCGGCATTATCGGCTACGATAATGCAGCGCCCTGCGCCTTCACCCAGAACAACCTGACCAGCGTCGACCAGTTTGGCCGCGAAATCGGCCGCCAGGCGACGCGGCTTTTGATCGAGCGCATCAAAGGCCGCACCCAGGCCGAGCATTTTGTGGTTACGCCCCGCCTCGTGGCGCGCGGCAGTTCGATGGCGCCGCGCGTCAAGGCGGGTGACACCCTGCCATCGCCTAGCGCTCAACCCGATGTGGCGCATAAATAAAGTAGCTGAAGTCAGCGGGCGTGATCGCGCCGTTGAGATCATTGGCGGCGACCCCGACGAAAGCGCCCGTAAAGCTGCCGTCGACGCCATATGCGCCACCTCGTCGGACAGGAGCGAGGCGTCGAGCTGGGGCCCCACCGGAACGAGATCGCCATCGAGCCCAAGGCCGTAGGAGAATTGCAACCTTCCATTGCGGATCGACAGCGCCAGACGAACAAAACCCGCCTGGGGCAGCCGGACTGGTTCGGCGGGAAAGCGAAGATTGCCATCGGGGAAACTGCTTTCCGAGCTCATGACCAGCAGTTCGCGATGGCCGTCGGCATCGGCGGTGACCGCGAGATAGTGAAGGTTGTAGCGCTGGTAATAGGCCACGAGGCCCGCCATCACCTCCTCGTCGGTCGGCGACACATCGACCAAGGTTTCCGCGTCTGGCGCCGGGCGACCAGGGCCTGCTCGAACCATGAGCCGATCGATTCACGCGGCCCAGCACGCAACGCCGTTTCTGGGTGATGGGCCGTCCGGCCAGATGGACAATGGAGTGACGGTCATCGGGGGTCTCGACCCAATCGCCATGCCCGGTGCGCTGCAGGGGATGAAGCGGCGCGTCCTTGGCGGTGAAGATATGCTGCTGTGGATGGGTTTCGTAGGGACCCTCGATCTGGCGCGACCGCGCCAGCAACACCGCATGATCGTAGCCGGTGCCGCCTTCGGCGGTCAGCAGTTAGTACCAGCCGTTGCGCTTGTAGAGATGGGGCCCTCGGTCAGTCCCAGCTCGGTGCCGTGCCAGATCGTCTTCATCGGTCCTACGAGGACCTGCGCTGTCGGATCGTATTCCTGCAGGCGGATGCCGGCGAACATGTTGGGCCGGCTGCGGTGATCCCACAGCATGTTGACGAACCATTTGCGGCCGTCATCGTCGTGGAACAGGCTGGGATCGAAGCCGGAGGAATTGATGTGGACCGGATCGGACCACGCCCCGTCGATCTCGTCGGCCCAGACAATATAGTTATGCGTGTCCTTGAACGAGCCGTCCTTGCGCTTGACGTCGGTATAGACCAGCCAGAACTTTCCCCCGTCATGGCTGAGGCAGGGCGCCCATACGCCGCAACTGTCCGGGTTGCCCCGCATGTCGAGCTGGCTCTTGCGGCTGAGGGGCCGCGTCAGCAGCGTCCAGTTCGCCAGGTCCCGGCTGTGATGGATCTGCACGCCCGATACCATTCGAAGGTGGAGGTGGCGATGTAATAGTCATTATCCACCCGCAGGATGGATGGATCCGGATTGAAGCCCGGCAGGATGGGATTGGCGACCAGTGGCATGGGGACCCTCAGGCTGTCACGAGGCGATTGGGGCGAGACTACGCGTCGACATCGGGTCCCGAGTCATGGCTCGACCTGGACCTTGATGACGCCATCCTTGCCGATGGCGCGATCCATGGCGCCGGCCATTTCGGCCAGAGGCATCACCAGATTGACCAGCGGGGCGACATTGACGCGGCCCGAGGCCATCAAATCCAGAGCGATCCCGAAGACATTGGCGAAGCGGAACGAGCCCAGGTAGCTCAGTTCACGCGCCATGATGGTGTTGAGCGGGGCGGTGACCTCGGCCGGGAGCGTGCCGATCTGCACGATGGTTGCGCCACGCCGCGCCAGCGCGATGGCGAGCGACACGGCCTGCGGCGCGCCGGAGGCTTCGAGCACCACGTGGAAGCCGCTGGGCACCAGGGCCAAGCCCTGTTCGACCACGCCGGGGTCAGCCGCGTTGAGACTAGCGTCGGCGCCGAGCTGGACCGCCAGGTCCCGCGGAAAGGCTGCGATATCGGCCAGCACCACCGTGGAGGCGCCGAATGCCCGTGCCGCCAGGGCCGTCAACTGCCCTATGGCGCCGCCGCCGGTGACGAGCACGCTTTTGCCAGCCACGCCGCCGGAGCGCATCACCGCATGGACGGCGACCGAGAGGGGCTCGGTCATTGCGGCTTCCGCCCAGCCGAGCCCATCGGGCAGGACATGACAGTTGGCGGCCGGGGCAAGCACATATTCGGCAAAGCCGCCGTCGACATGGGGATCGGCGCTGGCCGAGCCGTAGAAGCGCATGTTGATACAGAGGTTGTAGCGCCCCTCGCGGCAGAACGCGCAGGCGCCGCAGGGGATCGATGGATCAACCGCTACGCGCTTGCCGCCAAGCGCCGGATCGACGCCCGGGCCGAGTTCGGCCACCTCGCCGGCAATCTCATGGCCCAGGATGAAGGGGCGCTTGGGCACGAAGCTGCCAACGCGGCCATGCACGAAATAGTGGATGTCCGAGCCGCAGATACCTGCCCGTCTTACCCGCACGAGAACCTCGCCGGGGCCCGGTATCGGGGTGGGGACCAGTTCGGCGCGAAGGTCCCGCTGGCCGTGAAGGACGAAGGCTTTCATAGGTCTACTTTCGGTTCAGATTGCTGCCTGCGCGCTGGCGGGACGCAGAGTATTGCCATCAGCGCCAAAAAGATGCAGCCGGCTTTGCGGCGCGGAGAGCGCCACAGTATCGCCCTGCCGCAAGGCGCTGTCGCCCGGCAATTTGACGATGAGCGGTTCGGCTCCACCGACATCCACATAGGCGATGGCTAGTTCACCCAGGTTTTCGATTATGGATGCCGTACACCGCACCAGTGCGGGGCCGGTGGTCAGCACCAGATCCTCGGGTCGGACGCCGAGCATGAGGGACCCGGAGGCCTGGAAGGCAAATGGAAGGGCCACCGGATCGCCCGAGCCCGCAGGCTATCGAGGCGTTCCTGCAGAAGGAGCCGGAAGCCACGGTCCACAACAATATCGAGAACTTGCTGGCCGCGCCGGCGCTGCCCGACGACATCGTGGTGGTTGCCACGCCCCCGCGGACCCACGCCGAACTGGCCATCCGCGCCTTCGCGTCGGGCCGCCATGTCCTGTCGGAAAAGCCGCTCGGCATCAGCAGTGACGAAGCCGAGCAGATGCTGGCGGCCGCACGCAGGGCTGGAAAGCATCTGGGCGATTGCAGCATGCGGTTTCTTGGCTAAGAGGCGGAAACCTTCATCCGGCAGACATTGGCGGCCGGTGCGCTGGGCGAGTTGTACCATGTCACCTGCCGTCATCGCACGCAGCGCGGTCGCAGCGGCATCGAATACCAGCCGGAAGGTCGCTGGTTTCTCGACCGAGCGAAAAGCGGCGGCGGCGTGCTGATGGATTGGAGCGTTTATGACCTGGCGACGCTGTTCGAGCCCACCCGCGTCGAAATTCGTGACGCCTGGACCGCGCAACCGCGCACCGGCGCCGATCCGGCCGATCCATATTCGACGTCGAAACCCATGCGGGTGCCGCCATGCGGCTGACCTTGGCCCGTGGCGCCACGGTGGCGCTGAGCTACGAGCGGGCGAGTTGCACGCATGGCGAGGCCAATGCGAGCCTTGAAATCGAGGGGCGAGACGGCGCCGTGAGCTGGCAAGGGCTACCCTATCTCGACAACAGCACCGCCGCGATCATGCGCACGGACGTGGCCGGCTCGGTCGTTGAGCAGATGAGCCGCTTCGGCATCGAAGGCGCGCTCAACACCGCTCGCTGATCTTTTTCCACACAATGGTGCGCAATGCCCCGGCTCCGATTGTCGCCAACGCCCGCGCAGTGTTCAACTTTGCCGTTCTTTAGGCATCTACGAGGCGGCAGCAACCGGGGCTGCCCAGACGGTGACGCTCGCCGATTTCGGCTGACGGCTCCGAGGACGGGGACGGCGCTCAGTCCTCGGGAATGTTCTCGCGGCAGATGATCTGGATGCGGAGCGGGTGGGAGTTCCACTCCTGTCCGTTCACGCCGCGGAACAATTGCTGATAGGCCTCGCGCACCTGAACCCGGGGATTCTGGTCGATAATGATGTCGACGGTGCCCTGTAGCAGCGCTTCCTTGGTATGATCGGTCAAGTCGTGTCCGACGAAAACGATCGAACCGGCCTTGCCCGAGTCGGGCACTGCCCGGACAATCTCGCGATTGCCACTGGACATATTGTAGATCACCGCAAGGTCGGGATGGCGGGTCAGCAGGTCACGGCGTCATGGCCAGCTTCGGGCCGCCGGCCCGCCATTCAACCGCGGCACGATAGGGCCTTCAGAAAGCGCGTGATGCGCGACCGGCCGAGGCCGGAACGTCAATGAACTCCCCGTCAGGATTGATATGCGCCGCCCGCGTCATTCGCCATTACGGTCGCTCGTTTGCGTGGGCTGGCTCCTGCTCGGTGGCGCGACCATCGCGGCCGAATGCCCGCTCGATCACGGCATCTATACCGAGGCCAGTTCCGGGGCGGTCCTGGCATTCCATCCCAAGACCGCCCAGCATGGCATCATGACCTCCGGCGTGTTCGAGCTGACACTCCCCAACCTCAAGCAGGGCCTTGCCGGCGAGATCACCTGGACCGCCGGGCGAAATTCACGGCCCTATGGTTCATTGACAAGACATGTGCGGAGAAGGCGACCGCTGAGAACCCCGGGGCCCGCCGGCTGTGGTACGGCAATGTCTATTCCGTGGGCAATGGCACTGTCGGCCTGATCGAGGACGATGAGATGATGGCCCCACGGGCGCTTCTGCTGGCCGATTTCGGCCACGCGCTGCTTTGGGACCAGGCGTTTCTTGCAGCCAATCCGGGGGCTCTGGCCATTGACCTCTTTACGCTGAGCGGTTGCTCGCCGGGCCAGCCCTAGGCCCCAAAGGCATTGCGGACAGTCACATCGTCGGCAGGTTCCGGCCGGCGGTCATGACCCGCGGCATCGGCTGCATCGGCTGCCTGCTGTTCGGTCCATCGGGCGCCTTCTTCCAACAAGCCGCGCAGGCGATCGACCGAAAGGCGCCGCTTGAGCTCCGCGGTCAAACGCTGGTTGACGATCTGCTCCGTCAGCTCCCGGCTTGCGGTGCCTCTCGCGTAAAACGCGTCCACAAAACCCAGAAGGCGGGCGGCCAGATCGGGATCGTTACCCAGGGCCGCCACCAGCGCCATGTCTTCGGCGGCACGCACGATTGCGGCGGACCAGCCCAGGGCCCTGGCTCCCGTCAGGCTCTCACGCGCTGCCTGACAAGCCTGCTCAATGTTACCGGCAACCAGCAGGTAAGCCGCCAGATTGCCGAAGCCCAGGGTTGCCTGACGACGGTTGTGGCCCCGACCGCCCAACATGCGCCGAATACCATCGATGGCGTTTTCGACGTCGCCGGCACCGAAATCCAGTTCCGCCAACGCTATCTGCGCGCTGGCGGCGCCTCTGGTGTCGCCAACGCTGCCGCACACCGCCATGGACCGGCCAATCAAGGTGCGCGCCGTGGCGAAATCACCGCCCAGATAGGCGGCCACGCCGGTGGAGCGCAGGCAGTTGGCCAGGGGTTTGGTCGGTCCAAGCGGCTCCAGGATCGCCAGTGCATCCTGGAGGTAGGGGATCGACTTGCCGATTGTCTCCAGCGTCAGCAGCGTAGCGCCGGCCCGCACCAAGGCTTCCCCCAGGTCAAGCGGACGGTTGGCCGAGCGGAACAGCTGGACCGCTTGATCGGCAAACGAAAAGCCGGAATTGTCGCCATGGGCGCTGTTGGAGGTTCTGGTCAGGCAGAGGCGTGCGGCAATCACCGGAGGGGTATTTTCATCCTGATTGGCCATGGCGGTTTCGCTCCAGCGACCGCGCTCGCGGAACAGCGAGAGTTCATCCCAAAGGCGAATGCTGTAGCTGGCGAGTTCCACGCCGAGCACGACATCTCCTCCGGGACCGAAGGACCATTCAAGCGAGGCCCGCAGATTGTCCACTTCGGGTTCATAGCGGGCCAGCCACGTCACCGTTGGCATGGCGGGCCAGCTCTCGCCCGCCTCGCTCAGGCGGCGAATGAGGTACTCGGCGAGTTCTCGCTGCCGACCCGGTTCACCGATTTCGCGCAGCTTGTCCATCGCGTAGCCGCGCGTCGTTTCCAAGAGCCGGTAGCGCGGCTCGGCCTCGGAAATGTCCGCGGTCAGCAGCGACTTCTCCACGAGCGACGACAGCAGGTCGAACACGTCATGTTCGGACACCGGATCGCCACTCGTCACCTGTGTGGCTGACGCCAGCGTGCACCCGCCGGCGAAAACCGAAAGTCGGCGCAGAAGCGTCTGCTCGTCCGCGCCGAGCAGGTTATAGCTCCAGTCGAGCATGGTTCGCAGGGTCTGGTGATGCGGCGGCGCCGCCCGGGCCCCGCCGCGCAGGGTCAGAAACGACTCGCTGAGGTTGGCGGCCAGCCAATCGGCGCGCATCATCTTGAGACGGCCGACCGCCAGCTCGATGGCCAGCGGGATGCCGTCGACCTGCTTGCAGATGCTTGCGACAGCCGGCGCTGTTACCTCATCAAGCGCAAAGCCCTCGACAATGGCAGCGGCGCGCTCCACGAACAGTTGAACAGCCGCGTAGGCGAGCGCCGCAGCCGGCGTTATGGCCTCGGTGCGGGACGGAAAAGCCAGGCTTGGCACGCGATAGAGGCTTTCGCCGACAACCGACAGGCTCTCACGGCTGGTGGCAAGGATCGAGATCGACGGGCAAGCCCGCAGCAGCGCCTCCGCCAGATGGGCGGACGCGGTTACCAGATGTTCGCAGTTGTCCAGGATCAGCAGCGCCTCTTTCTGGCTGAGATAGGCGATAGCGCTTTCGAGGGCCGGCCGATCCGCCGCGAGGGGCACTCCCAATGCTGCGCACAGGGCCTCCCCAACCAGTTGGGGATCGGTAATCGAGGCCAGTTCGACCAGCCAGACCCCGTCCGCATAGGTGCCAATGAGCCGAAGGCCCGCGTCAAGGGCAATGCGCGTCTTGCCGGCGCCGCCCGATCCGGTAAGCGTGACCAACTTGTATCGGCGCAGGCGGGACAGGACTTCGCTGGATTCACCGTCCCGTCCCACGAGAGAGGTCATTTGCCGCGGAAGGTTGTGCGCCCGGTGCGGCCGGCCGAGGAATTGATCCTGCAGGAAGGGCGATAAATTGTTCAGGTCGTTGGGGGCCGGCTCCGCGGCGATCCGCATCAGCGCCTTCGTCTCGGCCGCCGGTTCGACCGACAGGTCGCGCGCCAGTATGTCCCGGCACCGTCGGTACTGCCGCAGCGCCATGGCGCGCTTGCCGGCCGCCAGATAGGCCCGCATCAGCGCACGGTGGCCCTCCTCGGCAAGCGGATCGATAGCAATCAGGCGGGTCGCAATGGGCTCGGCGCCCGCGTGGTTTCCGGAGCGCGCATGGGCGCCAAGCAACCATTCGAAGCGCTTGATCGTAATACCGCGAAGTTCGGCGCGACCGCTATGTATCCATTCCTCGGTGATGGGATCGCGGACGCTCATTCCCTCAAGGAACTCGCCGCCATATTGGGCGACCGAGGCCTCCAACTCTTCAATGGGGCTATCGGCGTCAAGACGCAGCAGCGTTGCGACATCGGACTGCACCGCGTCGGGGGCAAATGCCACCTTCTCCCGATCGATCTTGAGGATTTCTCCGGCCTGGTCATCCAACGCCCGCCGAATGATGGCCAGGGTCTGCCGAAGGCTTTGGTGAGCCTGCGCCTCGCTGCGCTCGCTCCACAGCAAGGCGGCGATCTCCTCGCGGCTGCCACTTTGCCTGGGTCGCAACGCCAGCCAGGCCAGCAGCAAACGGGCTCTTTTGAGATCAAACTCAACCAAGCGACCATCGCGGTGTCGCGCCTCAAATGGTCCTAGAAGCCTAAGATTAAGTTGGGGCGAACCCATGGCCCGTGGTCGTTTCCTTGTCTAACGACCATGAGGCTAGCAGAAACAAAAAAAAATCACGAGCAAATCACGACACAAATCGGCCCGCGTGACGGCATCGTGACGCGTGGGCCCTACGGTGATGAACAATCGCAGCGTCGAACCTCCACGGCGCCAAACTATCGAGGAAGCGGCCTGTTCGCCGCAAACAGCAGCCGCTTCCTCGACTACTTACGATTGGCGTGCACGCGCCGCGCTGCGACGCCAGTCACTTGCCTGCTGCAAGAGCCATCAGAAGGGCTCTGGAAGGCCGCAAAATACGGGCCTGCCTGGACCAATCCGATCTCGCCGCAAGCATAGAGCTGCGCCTCATCGGCAAGCATGCGGGCCTGACAAGATTACACACCAGATAGATCGTTCGCGTCCGAGGATATGAATGGCCGATCTCTTTTATACTTTTTTTGTGGCGCGTTACGTCGGCGCCGGTGGCGGGATCGGTTTCGAGAAACCGGTCAGGACCATCGCTGCCCATCCCATCGCCGCCGCCGAACGCGTTCTGCGCACCAAGCTCTACCTCTTGGGGGAACCGCAGAACATTTTTGCCGAGGTTTCGTACACGGAACGCGACGGCCAGGAGGGGCGCGTGCTCCTTTACCGCGCCCCGATGCGACAAACGCCATCGGCGCTCCGCCAGTAAGTCGGGGGGATCGAAAGGGGAGACCGCAAACGGCCTCCCCTTCAGAGTCTATTGGGCGGCTGGCTTTAGTTTGGCGGCGATGAACTTGAAATTGCTCCACCACCACCACGGCCCCTCATAGTAATTTTCGGCCGAGGGATAGTTGGTCCAATAGGTCTCGTTTACCGGCACGAACTTGGAGGTGCCGAACATTTCGATCGCCGGCAGGCCCTGCACCAGTTCCTTGAGGATGTCGGTGCCCAGTGGCACGATCTGCGGATCGTCGGCCGGAATGGCGCGCAGCTTGTCGATCAGGGCGCTGAGTTCATCATCGACATAGCGGGCCTGATTGGACGACGATGGCGTGCCGTTATCGCGCACATAGTCCTTGTGCCACCCTTCCATGCGCACGAAGAGATCCGGCGTGATGGCGCAGGACGAGCCCCAATAGGAGCCAACTTCATAATCCCCGGTATTTTCGGCGGTGAAGAAGGCACCGGCCTGCATCTGCTGCACCTGCGTGGGGACGCCGAACTGGGTCCATTCATTGGCCACGGCAAAGGCCAGACGCTGGGATTCCACTTCGAAATCGGCTGGCGCGAGGATGTTGATGGTGAACGGCGTCCCATCGGGTTTCAGCCAGGGGCCGCCGTCATTGGTGAAACCGGCCGCCTTGAGCAGCTTGGTGGCCTCTTCGGGATCGTGCTTCCACCAGCCGACGCCGAGCAGGTTGCGCAACGCCTCGGCGTCCTCTGGAATGCCCGCGACGCCCTCCGAGCGCAGGCGCTCCCCAAGGCGCACCGCATAGTCGGGATCGAACGGCTTGTAGCCATCTTCGAGCGCAAACTCCGCCAGCCATTGGGCCATCGGCTTGTGATAGGTGTCCATCAGCACCGTGGTGGGCGGGATGGCCAGCGGGGAGGCGCGCAACATGCCCGAGAACGTGGCGATGCTGGCCTGTTCGGCATTGATGGCCAGAGCCAGGGCCCACCGCGTCTTGGCGTCGTCATAGGGCGCCTTGGACGTGTTGAAATGCATGCCGCGCTCGCACGGATCATCCAGGTTGGCATAGGGGAAGTCGTTGAACCAGGCGTGGATTTTCGGGTTCTGGTTGCGCAGGATATCGAGGCTTTCCGGCGAGATGTCGGTCAGGATATCGATGTCGTTGGCGGCCATGGCCAGCACGCGGCGCTCTTCGGTGCCATAGCTGCGGAACAACACATATTTGGCCGCGGGCTCGCCGACGATCTGGCCGACATCGGAATTCTGCCAGTCCTGGCGCTTCTCCCACAGGAACCAGGTGCCGTTGGGATCGCTGTCCTTGTACTTGTAGGCGCTGATGGTGACCGGCGGGAAATTGGTGAAGGTCGCCGGATCTTCCTTTTCCCAGACGTGCTTGGGCACGACGTGGAATGGATTGCCGTAGATGACCGAACCCAAAACGATGGCAAGACGTGGCGTTGGCTTGGTGGTGGTGATCTCGACGGTATTGGCGTCCACCTTGGTCACCGAGGCGATCTGGGCGGCATAGGCCGAACTGTAGGACAGTGCCGGCGTATTGCGGATCATCTGGTCGGTGAACACCACGTCGTCGGCGCTGAACGGCTGCCCGTCGCTCCACGTCAGGCCCTGGCGCAACGCCACCTTGAAGACGGTGAAATCGGCATTAGCGACCGGCATTTCGGCGGCGAGATCGGGAATCTGGCTCCCCTTGGCGGTATCGATGTCATAGAGCAGCGCACCCGCCATCTGGTGGTAACCCTGATTGATGGTCACCCCCTGCTGGTACATGTTCATGTTGGTGGGATTGCCGACGCGGGCGTTAAGCATATCGACGATGAGCGTTTCGGCACGCGGGGTGCCGACATCGGTCATCTGCTGGGCGAAGCTGGGCATGGTGGCGGTGGTCAGCATGGTGCCGCCGAGCGTGATCGCCAGTGCCATGGCCATCAGCGTGCTGCGGCCGCGCCGTTTCGGGAATTGGGTCGTCGTCATGGTTTCCTCCTGTCGCATTGAGCGTTGTGATTGATGGTCTGGTGCGTTGACGCACTCTTTTGCCGCGTGTCGGCGTAGCCGAACTTGCGGTCGATTTCGGCAAGTTCGCCCCAGCGTTGGCCGACGGTGGGGATCGCCGCCATCAGCTCGCGCGTGTAGGCCTGGGTCGGATTGTCGAGGATGCGGGTGGGCGCGCCGCTTTCCACGACGCGGCCGGTATTCATGATCGAGACCTGGTCGGACAGGTAATAGGCCGTGGACAGGTCATGGGTGATGTAGATGAACGACACCCCCTGCTCTTCCACGATCTGGCGGAACAGGTTGACGATTGACATGCGCAGCGAAGCGTCGACCATCGACACGGGCTCGTCGGCAACGATCAGCTTCGGCTTGGGGATCAGGGCCCGCGCCACGCTGATGCGCTGCAATTCGCCGCCCGAAAACTGGCGGATATATTTGCCGCGGATGCGCTCATAGCTGAGGCCTACCGATTTCAGCGCCAAGTCGGTCGCCTCAACGGCCTGTGCGTCAGTGCGCGCGATCTTCAAGTTCAGCGCGGTGCGGCGGAGATAGAACTCCACCGGCAGATAGGCGCTAAACGCCTCGAACGGGTTCTGGAAAATGGGCTGCACCAACCGCCGGAATTCGGTGTTGTCGATGCGATCGCTGGATTTGCCCGAAAGCGGCCGCCCGAGAAGGCGAATGCTGCCTTCGCTGGGCTCGACCAGACGCAGGATCATGCGGGCAATCGTGGTCTTGCCCGAGCCGGATTCGCCCACGATGGAAAACACCTGCGGCTCGGCTGGCAGGGTGAACGAGACATCGTCCACGGCCTTGAACGAGCTGCCCCCGAACAGGCCGCCCTTGCGATAGGCACGCGTGAGGTTCTGCACTTCGAGGATGGGAGCGCCGGTCATGCGGGCGCTCCCACCACTTCGACCGCCCGCTTGCCGTGGAGGCGCGGCAGCGAGGCGATCAGGTTTTTGGTGTAATCGTGCTGGGGATTGGCGAAGACTTCGGCGGTCGGCCCCTGCTCGACGATCCGGCCCTGGTACATGATCACCAGCCGGTCGGTGATCTGGTAGTGCACACCCAGATCGTGGGAGACGAGCACCAGCGAATTGCGCTGGCGGCGCTGGATTTCGACCATCATCAAGAGGATCTTTTTCTGAACCACGACGTCCAGCGCCGTGGTGGGTTCATCGGCAAGGATGAGCCGTGGATTGACGAAAGCCGCGATGGCCACCAGCACGCGCTGGCGCATGCCGCCCGATAGCTGGTGCGGATAGGCGTCGAGCACGGTTTCCTCGAGGCCGAAGCCGGCAAGGAACTCGGCGATACGCTGACGCAGAGCCCGGCTGCCGCCCTGCCTCTCGCGCGCCGGTAGGCCATCGACGACCTGGGCCTCGATTTTCATCAGCGGGTTGAGCACGCTCATCGAGCCTTGCGGAATGTAGCTGAGCTGGTCCCACCAGAGCGGGGCGAACTGGCTGGACGGTGCCTCGATGACCTTGCCGGTCCTCGCATCCTCGAAACGCCCGGTGACGGTGCCGCTCTGGATGCGCAGGCCGGTGGAGAAATCGCCATAGACCGCGCGCATCAGCGTCGACTTGCCGGACCCAGACTCCCCGGCAATGCCGAGGATTTCGTTGTCGTTGATGGTCAGGCTGACCTCATCGACGGCCTTGATGAAGCCCGTGGTCCCGTATCCGACGGTGACTTTGTCGACCGTGATCATATGCTCATCCTCCGCGCCGAGGACCGCATCGAAACGCCGGAGGACACGAGGAACAGGCCGATGAACAGCAGCACGATGGCCACTACCGGCGAGCCGATCCAGATGTATTTGCCCCCGAGCAGGGCCTGATAATTGATGGCCCAATAGATCATGGTGCCGAGCGTCGCCTGCTGGGCGCTGGAGAGCCCGATGACGGCCAGCGCGCTCTCGGTGGAAATGCCCACCAGCACGGTGTTGATGAAATTGGCTGCCGACCAGCCGGCGATATAGGGGAAGATGTGGCGCACGAGGATGCGCACGCTGGATTCCCCGGAAAACCAGGCGACGTTGACGAATTCGCGCTCGCGCATGGTGAGCGCCACGGCGCGGACCTGGCGGGCCGGATAGGGCCAGTTGAACAGCACCAGCGCGAAGCCGATGATTGGGAGGGCCAATTGGCCGCCAAACAATGCGGCCATGAGAATCAGGATCGGGAGTGTCGGGATGCAGAGCAGTGCATCCATGAAGAACGACAGCACCCGATCGAGCCAGCCACCGGCATAGCCGGCAGCAAGACCGAGAAACACCCCTATCACCGTCGAGAAGCCGGCGACGATCAGGCCGAGGATCAACGAATTGCGCAGCGCGTAAGTCAGCAGCCAGAACACATCCTGGCCAAGACTTGTCGTACCCAGCCAATGGGCGGCGCTGGGATTCTGGTTGCGCGGGGCGGTGTACCAGACTAGCGGATCGCCGGGCGCGAACCACGGCAGGATACCGCCGAAAATGATGAAGACGATGACCAGGACCACGCCGAGATAGAGGCGGAACGGGGCATCAGCGAGAAACTTTGCCATGATGCTACCTGTGCCGGATGCGGGGATCGAGAAGCGGGTAGATCAGATCGATGATCATGGTGGCGGTGGCCACGGCGATGACCGACAGGCTGATTGTCCCCATGAGCAGGTTGAAATCGCCCTGCAGCACGGCGGTGTAGATCAAGAGGCCAAGTCCAGGATAATCGAAGAGGATTTCGGTGATCAGCGAGCCGTTGAACATCAGCCCGATCTGCAGCGCGAGGAAGGTGATCTGCGGCAGGATGGCGTTGGGCAGCACGTAGCGCGACAGGATGCGCCCGTCGCTCAAGCCCTTGAGCCGGGCATAGCGCACGAACTCTTCTTCCTTGAGCGCGGTGGTCTGCGCCTTGACGCTGATGACCCACCAGCCGAACACCACGATGACGATGGACATGGCCGGCAGGAATGAGTTCCACACCACGCTGGTGATCAGCTCCCAACTCCACGGCGCGCCACGGATCGTGGTGGTCAGCGGGAAGATTTTCCAGATGTAGGAGAACAGGATCGAGAGCAGCAGCGCCAGGATGTAATAGGGGATCGGATAGAGGCAGATGGCGATGCCTTCCATGACGCGCGAGCTGGTGCTGTTGGGCTTCCAGCCCGACAGCAGGCCAACGAAATTGCCCAGCACCCAGGCGATCAGCGTCGAACTCAGCAGCAGCCCGAAGGTCCATGGCAGGGCGTTGCGGATCAGCTCCATCACCGGGGTGGGATACATTGACAGCGACGGCCCGAAATCGGCGGTCAGCACGATGCGCTTGATGAAAGCGCCGTATTGATCCCAGAGCGAGCCAT
The DNA here is from genome assembly GCF_028290435.1 of Devosia sp. Lineage (GTDB taxonomy): Bacteria > Pseudomonadota > Alphaproteobacteria > Rhizobiales > Devosiaceae > Devosia. Next base: position 190,952 of record NZ_JAQGJV010000009.1, read on the forward strand.
CGAGCCCAAACGTGTCGGCCAGCGACTGGCGCAGCGCATCGACTTGTGCGGCATCCATATAGGCGCCCTGGGAGGCGACCTTGGCCAACATGGCCTCGACCGGGTCCGTGGGACCCAGTCGCGGCACAAAGAAAAGCACCGTCAGCGCGAAGATGACCACGAGGACATAGACCACCAGCCGCCCAGCGATATAGCGGAGCAGGTTCATCAGATGACTTCGAGATAATCTGCCGGCGCCAGCTCGGGGAATGGCGCAGTCGGCAAGGTCTGATACCAGAAGGCGACCGAGGCGATGTCGTCCTGCAACGGCAGGTAGCGCCGGTCCTTCTTTTCGGTACGCCAGCCGATGGCCTGGATGGTTACGCGCAGGTCATCGTCGAAGCGGATCGGGTCAGTGATGTGCCAGCGATACATGCCGAAGCGCGTCTGGCTCTGGTAGACGCCATCGGGGCGCAGCACTTGCGGCAGGCCCGCATAGGGGGTGGTGTATTCGCGATAGGCGCTGGTCATGTTGGGATCGATGACGCCACCGTCGAAATTATAGGCGCCGCAGAAATAGTCCTCCGTCCCGGTGCCACAGATGGTGGGGAACTGGGCGTCCCCATCCATGAAGAACTTGATCTCGCCTTCGCCCCACCAGCCGGCATTATTGGTGCCCCAGGCCATGTAGGTGCCCACATAGTGCCCCTTGCCCTTCACGCCTTCGAGGATGGTGTAATCCTCTTTAAACGGCAGCGGATTGGTGCGGCGGAACTGGGCGTGGAAATAGGCGGCATCCTCCGGCACGTCGGAGAGTGCGTAGTTGATCTGGTAGTAGAGGATCACCGCTTCATCGGGATCGCGGTTTTCCAGCGTGATGCGGGCGTGCTTCTTGAACGGCATCTGCCAGTAGCAGTTGAAGGCTCGCCCCGGATTGACACAGACGGCAAGGGAGGAGATTTGCGCGAACCTGTTCCAACCCGAGGCGAAGAAGTCGCCCAGCGGGCATTCGACGGACGGAGTTTCCTGGTCGTCCCAATAGATGCGCAGGATCAGGTTGCGCCAGCGCACATTGGACACCACGCACCAGATCTGCTGGATGGCGCCGGGCCCGTCGATATCGGCCAATAGCCGATTTTCGCCCGCGGCGATCTCGATTGACGGCGACACCTTCCAGCCCTGCCCGAGGCCTCGAGCGGGGCTTTTGCCGGTGCCCTCGGTCGCCATGCCGCCTTTACCCTTGGCGCCGGTAAAGTTCTCCGGCGATATTGAGCGGGTCTTGGCGTCCGAGAGTCGGTAGAGATTGCCGAGATTGAGGTCGAGACCGGAAAAGGGGGCGTTCATCTGATGTTCCGTATGAAGCGGGCAAAGTGCAGCCGATCGCGAACACGGCGCGCACCAGGCCACGGCATGGGCAAAACTGGACCGTCCCCGGCACTTGGTGCGCGGGCGCGGCGTCGCGTGATTTTGGCTGAGAATTGGCGAGCCGCGCGGCTACGCGCTATCGTCGATTGTTGGCAATTGCTCTCTCCCGAATGGCCTGCGCGCCGCCGGCTTGACTACCGATTCAAGCGCGCTGCAACCCATTACGTACGAACGGAACCCGTTCGGCACAGTCACCATAGCAAGCAAATTTGGTTTTGCAAATGCATTCACAAATCAATTTGCAAACCGATTTTCTCAGTGGTAGCGATCCAGTCATGACGACGATTTCAAAAGTTGCCGAGCTTGCCGGCGTGTCGCGCACCACGGTTTCGCATGTGCTCAACCACGCCGATCGCGTGTCCCCGCACCTGCGCGCGCGCGTGCTCGCGGCCGTGGAGGAGCTCGGCTATTCGCCCAACCCGCAAGCACAAAGTCTGCGCACGGGACGCACCAATATCGTGGCGCTGCTGATCCCCGACATCCTCAATCCGTTCTACACCGAGCTGGTCAAGACGGCGCAAACCGATCTCGAGGCCATCGGGCTCGACACCATGATCTTCAACTCGGACGTGCCCGGCGGGCATCCCCAGGAGCACAATCGCGAATATCTGCGCCAGATCCGCAACAAGCGCGTCGATGGCCTGATCGTGGGCAATTTCGCGCTCCACCGCATGCACGACGTCTTGCTCAAGCTCGACATGCCAACCGTGTTTATTGGCGACCTGCCGAACCAGGCGGTCGACAACGTCAAGGCCGACGATTTCGGCGGTGGCGCGGCCATGGGCCGATACCTGGTCGGCCAGGGACACAGCCGCATCGCCCATGTCACCGGGCCATCCTATTTCTCGGAGGCCATGGCGCGTGCGGATGGCTTCGAGCAGGGGATAACCGAGGCCGGAGCCGTGGTCGATCCAGGCCTTCGGTACGAGGGGACCTATCTGGCGCCCTCGGGCGAGGCGGCGGTCGACTGGCTGGTGGCGAACCATCGCGATGCCATGCCCACCGCGATATTTTTCGCCAACTACCTGATGGCCATTGCGGGGCTGGCGCGCCTCTATGACCATGGTCTGGTTGTGCCCAAGGATATCGCGGTCGCGGTATTCGGTAACCAACCCGAAATGCGCTACGCCCGCCCGACCTTGACCAGGGTTGGCGTCGCCCCTTCGGCCCTGGCACATCGCGCCAGCACCATGTTGATCGAGCGGTTGAACGGGACTTACAGCGGTGGGCCTCGCTCGGAGGTCCTGCAATGTGAGCTGCAACAGCATGACAGTGCGTGACCACCTGCGGCACCCGTAGCCCGCTCGCCTATATGGCGCATGGGCGATGCGGAATGATTTTCTCCGCGCCCGCGTTTCGACGCGCATCGGTTCCTCGACACCTCCAGCCAATACACTACTAAGTAGATCGAGTAAGTGATCTGATGTAAGTAGGGTGGGCGAGTACGCGTGGGGCAAGTGGCGGCTAGGACGGTCCTGAACCAGGATCAGCTATTGGAAAATCGCCCGGTCCAGGATGCTGCCATTGGGGCAAAGCGCCTCGTTCTGGATGGGAGTGTCTGGATCGCCGCCTTGGCCCTCGCCCTCTATGTGGCCTGGGGCGTCGGCACCAATTCCGCCATGCGCTGGGATTCGATCGCCAGGTTCTTTACTGCACCGATCATCCTGCAGGGCCTCGTCACCACCATTGTCATCACCTTCTGCGCCGCCCTGATTGGTCTCGTAGGTGGGCTCGTGGTTGCGCTGATGCGCATGTCGCCCAATCCGCTGATCCGCACGGTCGCCATCGGCTATCTCGGCCTGTTCCGCGCCGTGCCGCTGTTGGTGCAAATCCTGATCTGGTACAATCTGGGCACCTTCCTGCCGCAGCTCGGGCTGGGCATTCCCTTCACCTCCATCGGCGTTTATGGCGACACCAATGCGCTGCTGAGCCCGTTCGTGGCGTGCCTTGTCGCCCTGGGCCTGAACCAGGCCGCCTATATGGGCGAGATCATTCGCGGCGGTATCCTGTCGGTGCAAGCAGGACAGGTGGAAGCCGCCATCGCCCTGGGAATGACCAAGGCCAAGGCGTTTCGCCGTGTGGTGGCGCCTCTTGCCGCCAAGTCGATCATTCCGCCGCTCGGCAATGACATGATCAACCTGCTCAAGGCGACCTCTCTGGTCTCGGTCGTGGGGGTGGGCGACCTGATGACCCGTGCCCAGGGCATCTATGCCAGCAATTACCAGGTTATCCCGCTGCTGATCGTGGCCAGCCTCTGGTACCTCGCCCTGACGGTGCTGTTCACGCTGGTGCAGGCCGTTCTGGAGCGCCGGTTCTCGGCCGGGGTGGCGCGATGAACTACATTCCCCCGCAGCAGCCCGCCGTCCCCGCGCTGATCCGCATCCGCAACCTCACCAAGAATTTCGGCACCAATCGCGTGCTCGACAATGTCAGCCTGGACATCGCCCAAGGCGAGGTGCGCTGCATTATCGGACCATCCGGCTCCGGCAAGAGCACGTTGCTGCGGTGCCTGAATGCGTTGACCGGGTTCGACAGCGGCGCCCTGGTGCTCGACGATACCAGGGTCGGCTATGCCGAGCGCCGCGGCGTGCTCAAGCCGTGGACGGCGCGAGAAGCGGCCAGCTTCCGCCAGCGCGTGGGCCTGGTGTCGCAGCACGTCAACCTGTTCTCCCATCGTACCGTCATCGAAAATGTCATCGAAGGCCCAGTGCAGGTGCTCGGCACATCCAAAGCCGTGGCGATCCGCGCGGCAACCGATCTGCTGGCTCGCGTCGGGCTAGCCGACAAACACGACAGCTATCCCAGCCAGTTGTCGGGCGGGCAGCAACAGCGCGCCGCCATCGCGCGGGCGCTGGCCATGGAGCCCAGGGTGATGCTGTTCGACGAGGCGACCAGCGCGCTCGACCCGGAGCTGGTCAGCGAAGTGCTGGGCGTCATGCAGGCCCTGGCCAGCGATGGCATGACGATGGTGGTCGTCACCCACGAAATGCGCTTCGCCCAGGAAGCCGGCGACCGCGTCGCGGTCATGGACGGCGGGCGCATCATCGAGGACGGAACGGCGAGCGAGGTGTTCTTGCGCCCGCGCGAGCCCCGCACCGCCCAATTTCTCAAAGACCATTTTCGGACCGCCGCGGCCTAGCTCCGGCTCCGCCTACACACTCTTCAACACCAGGAAAGCGCCTTACCGTGACCAGACCTCAACCGTTTCTGACCAAGTCCCTGCATGCAGCCGGCCTGGCCTTCGCTCTGACCGCCACGCTGCTGTCTGCCCCCGCTTTCGCCCAGGACGCAGCGGCCGAAGCCGCCCGGGCTCTGCTGCCCGCCGCGATCCGCGATGCCGGAACGATCAATGTGGGCGCCTCGACCGTCTATGCGCCGCACTCCTTCTTCAAGGAAGGCACCACTGAATTCACCGGGTACGAGATCGACCTGTTCAACGAGGTCTCCGCTATCCTGGGCCTCACCCCGGTTTATACCGAAGCGCCGTTCCAGCAGTTGATCGCCGGCGTCAAATCGGGCCGCTCCGATGTCTCGCTGGGCGACCTGGGCGATAATGACCTGCGCCGCGAGGAGGTCGATTTCATCGATCACACCAGGCTGACGTTCCAGCTGCTGATCGACGAGTCGGAAAAGGACAATATCAAGACCGTGTTCGACCTGTGCGGGCGCGAACTCGGCCTCGTGCAGGGGACCACCAATATCATTTCCAAGGCGCTGTCGCAGTGCGAGGCCAAGGGCCTCAAGCCGGTGACCTTCGTGGAATTCCCCGACGCGAGCGCCAAGGACCAGGCCATCCAGTCGGGCCGCCTGCCGCGGGCCGATATTTCTGCCACCGCCGTCGGCCGCTACCGCGAGGCCGCCGGCCTCAATCCGGGCCAGATCCTGATCCCGGCGCCCGAAATCGGCGATCTCTATATCGGCTTCATCGTCGACAAGGGCGATACCGAACTGGCCAACGCCATCGAGGCCGCATTGAAAATCCTGTTCGCCAATGGCCGCTATGCGGAGATCCTGGCCGCCTACAATATCTCGGACCTCAACCTGGATGCGCCTGGCGTCAATATCGGCCAGAACGCCTCCAACTGGGTGCAGCCCAAGCCCAAGAGCTGATCCGGCTCCCCCACACGATCAACGGGCGTCGGCCGCGGCCGGCGCCCTCACTGTTTCTCCTTGGTAATTGCCCATGACCAAAGCTCGCCCCTCCGCCTCCGATCAGATGAACATTGCCGTGCTGGTTTCGGGTGGCGGCAATCACCAGGGTGCCTGGCGCCGCTCGGCCAGCAATATCGAGGCCGCCAATACGCCGGGCTTTTATGTGGCCTTTGCACAAGCCGCCGAGGCGGCCAAGATCGACGCGATCTTTTTTGCCGATATTCCGTCGCTGGCACCCAACGCACTATCGAGCGGGCCGGTGCTCAACGCCTTCGAGCCGCTGGTGCTGACATCCTATCTGGCGGCCGTCACCAGCCGCATCGGACTGGTCTCCAGCGTCTCCACCAGCTTCTCGGAGCCCTATACAATTGCGCGGCAGTTCGCCTCGTTGGACCGGGCGTCAGGCGGACGCGCCGGATGGAACATCGTCACCTCAGCGACCGGCGAAAAAAATTATGGCGCGGCGCCCCTGCCCGACCAGGACGTGCGCTATGCGCAGGCGGCCGAGTTCGTCGAGATCGCCAAGCGACTGTGGGATAGCTGGGACGAGCAGACGCTCAAGATCGACCGCGCCAGCGGCGTGTTCGCCGACAGCGCCGATGTCCGCCCCACCGATTTCCATGGCACGTATTTCGACGTCAGCGGGCCGCTCAATATCCAGCGCCCGCCGCAAGGCTGGCCGGTGCTGTTCCAGGCGGGCGCTTCGCCGATCGGCCGAGGCTTCGCGGCAGATACCGCCGAAGGTGTCTTCACCGCCCAACAGTCGCTCGAAGACAGTCTCGAATTCGCCCGTGACATGCGCGCGCGCGTGGCCGCAGCGGGACGCGATCCGCGGCGGGTGAAAATCCTGTTGGGGATCACCCCGATCATCGGAGCCACCGAGGCCGAAGCCAAAGCGCTGGAGCGCGAACTGGGTGAGTTCATCGATATCGGCGCTTCGCTGCGCAAGCTCAACAGCTATATGCCGGGCGTCGACCTCAGCGTGCTCGACCTCGACAAGCCTATTCCGCGCGACGCGCTGCCCGAGCTCTCGGCCGTGCAGGGACGGCAGAGCCGTTACAAGATTTTCGCAGACCTCACCCTCAATGACGGCTGGACGCTGCGCGAACTGGTCAAGCTCACCGGCCGTTCGGATGGTCACTGGACCCTGACCGGCAGCCCGGAACAGATCGCCGACCAGATGGCCGCGCGTTTCCTCGCGGATGCCTGCGACGGTTACGTGGTCATGCCCACCTTCCATCCCGAAGGCTCGGGCCTGTTCTTCAGCGAGGTGGTGCCGATCCTGCAGCAGCGTGGCCTGTTCCGCAAAGACTATGGGGGAACCACGCTGCGCTCCCATCTTGGGCTGGACGTTCCGGCACGCAGCGCGAGGCAATCCTAAGCCGGCGCCGCTTCGTCGCTATGCGCCCGCCTGTGCGGAAGTCATCAAGGGTCGTGGCTGACGCGGGCAAGATCATCGCCGGTCAATGGAAGTTGCGGCCGACGAGCAAGGCCAGAGCTGCCTTACGGGCCTGTAGTTCAGCATACTGATCGCGCTCTCGCGTGCGGCTGCCATGCGGGCCGGTTTTACCCTCGTCGGCACGGGCAATCACCGCCTCGCCGATATCGTGTCGGTCCGAAAATGGATTGTCAGATATCCATAAAATCCCACATTAGGGGCGTCTCGCTAAGGCCGGAACCATCATACTTCACGCCCTAAGCTATTGAAGGGCAGACGTCATGTTTGGACATTCTTGAACCATGTCCCTGTAGGCCTCCGTAAATCCAAATAGCGAGTATGTGTCTGCGATATGCTGCCCACCGTCACCAACGAATTTAATCGTGACCACCTTTCCCTTCACCATGGCCATGACCATCTCGGCATTGTGCCCGCCAAAAGTCATCCGACCTTCTTTAGCGTCGCTCACTGCTCCTGACAGCGTGTTGTCGATGTCCCATTCAGCTTCGATTGCCCCTTCAGGATCCAATCCCATGTTTGCGTTATACTGCAGAAGCCCAACTTTTGGTGCCTCGCCAAACGTATAAACGATCAGGTTTGGCTTGCGATCTGGAGAGCCGCTAAGTCTTAAGGGCTCTTGACTAGTAACATAGCAGTTCATCCCGCGAACTTCGTCCTGAAATCGAACGAACTGCCAATTTTCGTGCTCCTGGCCGGAAATTCGCTCTTCAGAAAGAGGCACCTCAAATCCCCGCTTTTCAAGCCAGAGAGCCGCCCCCGAATGTCCCTTCTTTACCGCAGCCTCGAAAAACGGACGTAAATCCTCAACAGAAAAGCTGACCTCGTCGAAACCATTTTCATGATTTAGAACGAAATCAGTGATTGTCGCATAGGCCTTATATGTGTCGCCACTACCCGACGGGTTCGGCGGGAACTGGCCATCATTCTGTATGGCCTTGCGCATTGCTCGGGCAAGCTCCTGAGCGAGAAAACCATCGCTATACCGAACGAAAACATCCACAATTTCCGCGCAGTTGGAATATGTGCAATCCAGCTCCTTTATGGCTTCTTCAACCAGCGAATGAAGATCAGCATCCCAGCCTAATGCCGCGCCCACACGTAGCAGATTTGCAATTCGGCTTTCGGCAGCCTCACTGGAGATTTTGTACCGCTCTAGAGCCTCTCTGAGATTGCCTTCCGCTTCGAAAAAGCGACCATAGACCTCAGAATAAAACGACTGATCGAAACCGGACTCGGTAATAAGTTGGGTTAACTCTGCCAAACGTGAGGCGGCTAAATCAAGTCTAGGAGGCGCAATGGAGACAAAAAGGTCGCTTTGCGCGGCCAGTTGATCAATTCGCCGTGGCTGTTCCTGGTCGATTAAGAAAAAATCGTCGGCAGAAATGGGGTTTTTTGATTGATCCTCAGGTTGATCAATCACCCTATCTCCAAGCTCAATCAGACGATCATCCGTCAAGCCCGGGAAAGGGGCATTTGATTGACTTCGCCAACGTGTCAGAAGGTAAACGGCATTGCGGTACCCGTCGGCGGCCGCCTCCGCCAGCAGAGCTAGCTCACGATGTGGTAGCGACTCTGGGCGTGGAATATCATGATCCCAAGGCGAACTTACATCGATCCCGAGTTGAAGTAGAGCTAGACGGGACTTGGCCGGTGCATATCCCAGTGCTGCCGCTTTTCTTAGCCATTCTGAAACTTGCTCTTCGGGTGGAGACCTATCGGTTTCACCATCATCGGAAATGGAGTCATAAAACTCCTGCAACTGTTGCTTGTGTTCGCTGTGATGCAAAATCATCATTGAAAATGGATCTCCTGCATCGGCAAGTTTCTCTATTTCCACGTCCGCTAACCCAGCCAATTCTTGATCAAGCTGGGTGAGCTCTGCTATAAGATCGTCTGCGTAGAACCCTGACGGATCGTCTTCTGAAATCAAGTCTCCCATCATATCAATTTTTGAGTCCCTAGATAATCTTATGATTCCAATAATTCTCTGCGCATCGATTTGCCCAAGCATTGCTGCTTTAGCGATATACGGGAGAACCTTCTTTTCCGGCATTCCACGGGCCGACTCCAGTGCTGCCATTGCCAGAGCTCCATCTGGACTACTACTATCTAAAAATGGTTGGATATTCCTCTCGGCGGTTTCGTATCGCTGAGCGACAATAGCTTCGAAAGCGACCTCAAGCGAAGGCCGAAGTAGCCCGACTGAAGAACCCGATTTTATGAACGGGCTGAAATTATTGGGGTCATAGGGTCCAAAAATAAAGTCACCATTGGACTGGCCCGGATACCGGCGGTATTCCGGCCCTCTAGTATATAGGCCGTCTTTGTCAAATTTCGGAATGGTACCCGCGACATAAGCGGCAGCTTCGGTGCCAGTGATGTAGTTGTCCCCGTTGCTGTCGGCCTGCTTAGAAGATAACGCGCCTACTAAGGCCGCGCTAAATGCCGCATCTGCTGGAATGTCCTCAAGCTCAGTACCTGCAGTCAAGTACTGTCTGGCCACAGTCCGCGATGCGTTACTAACCAAATAACCAGCCTCATTCTCACCGAGGCTGCCTAATGAGTTCATTATGCCACCTGATCGACAGGCCTCAAATGCAAAGAACCCGTGCTTCACGCCGAGCGCGTCGAAGTACGCGACCAAGGTGCTCCCGGACACCGCTTTGCTGACAAACGACTTCTCATCTAAGGAAGGGGCATCGACAGGAACCAGAAAAAAACTCGGCTGACCAGTACCTATGCTGGTTCGCGTGACGCCGTGCCCAAAATAGTAAAAGAACAATCGAGCATTTGGAGACTCACTGTAATTCGCAGCAACATCTTTTACTACGGCGTCTAAATCATCGCTATCAAGGTCCTTCCATACCAAAACGTGAAATTTACGCTCCTCCAAAGCCTTGACCAACAGCCTTTGGCTGGTCTCGGCACCTTCGAGCGCGGGACTCCAGCTCCCCCGGTAAGCCCCTTGAATTATTAGAACAGCGTGGCTCTCGGAGTATAGAGTTACCTTGTCGCCCTCGGAATTATTAAAAGACAGGTCAGTTTCGGTTGGTTCTATCTTTGTTTCATAAGCAGGATTGACTGACCATACCGCGTCTTCTTGGGCACAAACACCAGTGAGCAAGATAGCGAAAAGGCAGAGTACCACATACGCCCGAAGGACTGACATTGCGTCTCTAACCCTGCCTAATTGAATGAAGCTCAAGATCGCCGTCGAGACGATAGCGCGATACCCCGATTGTATCGCTCTGATTTCCACCTAATACTGAAATGTCTTTTTCCGAGCTTAGGTCGGCTCCTAGATAGAATGCGACGTGGCCGTGGCTAGGATTGGATAGGCTTCGAAAAACGGCAATGCTACCTGCTGGCAAATCCGTGGGAAAAGCGCCCCCCTTTTCCCACAAGGCTGGTCCAAACGAGCGGTAGGCTTTGGAAGCCGCGCTGTGAGCACTGGAAAGGCCGACACGCTCGATGCACCAACTCATGAACGCCGCGCACCACGCAGTTGTGTCTCCGGCTGGTTTGGTACCGGTGGCGGCGAATAGCAGTACAATCAGAGGGTTCGCAAAAGGACTGTCCCACTCCTCGCGGAGTACGGTCGGCAAGAAGGTGTCGAGGTGTTTGGCGACGTCGTAGGGCCTGCCATATGTTGGTGAAGTTTCGAGATATTCAATAGCCATAGCCCAATGCGGATCATCTGGTGGAAGAGGGTTCACGCCCAAAAATATTGGGTCACTTGTGTTTGCGGTAATCCCCCTTAAAACGGCTTCCCAATCATTCTCCGCTGCAAGACTCGTTGTAATCACCGGCAATGACAACAGAGATGCAAGCAAATTTCTCCGTGTTAACATCACTTACCCCTGAAATTAATTCTGAAGAACATATCGCGAAGAAATAGGCGATGCAATACGAACGCCTCTGAACTCTAGTTACTAAAACCCTTGCACTTCTGCCGGGCTGACCGAGTACATCTAAAGAACCACTCTCGGTAGGCTGAATTAATATATAGGTAGACAGTTCTTAGCTAATTCATTGTTCGTTAGAGCTATGTGTCGACTCCCGTATACATTGACTCTAATAGCAATACTAATTCTGTCTACGCAAGCTATCAGATCCTTTGGCCGTTCGGGCAAATCAGCAAAGATCCTTGCATCAGCAGGGCATACCCGATCGTTACGTCACTTGCACCGTGCTAGTAACGGTAACTTCACGGTCAAACGCAGGTAGAAGTGACACTTTCGCAGTGACCCTAAACCCTGACGTGACACCTCAAACGTGGCCCGCGGCCCGGCTGAGCGAATTCCGCAGCGACCGACAGACGTGTGCAGTAAGGGAACTCAGCCACCGGCTCCCTTAATTTCCAGCAATGGACGCATCGCTTCTCGGTGTCCCTACGCCGCCGGAGGCGGTCGGATCGCCTTCGCCAATAGCCGACCGACACTTAATCAGGCTTGCTCCCGCAACTTGAGGCGGGCATCGTCTGCGGAGAACTTTTGCTGAAGGGGAACAGCGTGAAGCACAAGTCGATCGATCTGGCATCGGAAGTGAAGCGGGCGACATTGCCGGAAGGGCTTAACGGCTTCCTCTTCCCTCTGTACGAAGCGGTCTCTAACTCATTTCACTCGATCGAGGAGCGATGGGACAGCGAAGTAGAAAACAGGGGCTTTATCGAGATCGAATTCGATTCCGCGGCGAGGCAAATCTCGATCGCCGATAATGGAGTGGGCTTTGACGAAAAGAATCTCAGCGCGTTCCTTACCCCGCTGACCGGCAACAAGTACGAACGCGGAGGAAAAGGTTTTGGGAGGTTTATCGCCTTTAAGATTTTCAAAGAAGTCTCTTACTCTTCTCGGCAGACGAACGCAGAAGGTTGGTCGTCCGGAGGGTCCTACAGGTACGACCCTTTCTCTTCTGAGGACAACCTTGTTGAAGTGGCATCAGGCGCAGGGCTGGACGCGCACCGCTTCGACACCGGTTTGACTGCCGTCATGAAATCGCCGCTGGAAACGTCTCCGGATTTTTTCGATTTTACCAGTGAACCGTACCAGGATGGTAAAGCACAGGACGCCATCGCCGTTGCGTTGGTCGATCACTTCCTGATTGAATTTGTCCAGAAGAAGGTGCCGCACGCCTTCTTCCTGACCTTACAAGGCCAGCGCATAAACCTACATACGTACTTCCAAGAGTCGCTTTCGATCGGTGGCACAAGGGTGGAGCACCTGAAAATTGGCGAGGGCGAGCGGCGGTTTGAATTCAACTATTTTAAGGTGGCAGAGACGCAGGCGAGGAAGCACCGTCTGTACTTCTACGCCAACAATCGAGCCGCTAGTGACCTTGAGAACATTTCCTCAGGTGTTAACGATAAGCCGTTTTATGAGACGCGAGACGGCCGCGTGCAGAGATATTTCTATCTAGTGGCAGTCTCGAGTGATTTCTTCGTATCCTCCCAGTCTCGCGACCGGATCACCAACCTGCACGCTAAGATCGAATACGATGGCAAGAAAAAGTCCATCAAGGACCACCTGATCGGCTTGGCGAAGCAACACATTCTGGAGATCGAGTCCAGCTATACCGCCGAGAGACGGGCGAAGATGGTTGCCGAGGTTGAACACCTCATTGCCATTGACCCTCTACTGCGCCGCGGTCTAGGCGATAGATCTGCCGCAGATTTCGTGGAGAAACGTTCGATCACCGAGTCCCGCGAGCAACTCGCGCAAGACTTATTCGTAGAACGCTTCCGCCGAAAGTTCGATTTCACAAAGCTCGATCAACACACCAGTGTCGATCAATTAGTCCATCTAGTCAAAACTCAGATTCCAGAAGACGCGAAGGAAGCTCTAGCGGTCTATGTGGCTTATCGAAACCACGTTATCCGCATATTCCGCGAGCTCCTCAAAAAGCATGACGGCGATCTTGCCACAGAGGACAAGGTCCATCAGCTTGTCTATCCGCGGTATAGAGACAGCGATGAAATAGACTATAGCGCGCACAATCTCTGGCTTCTGGACGATGACCTCGCCTACGCCCAATACATCTCCAGCGACCGCACACCTGAGGGCACTCACAGGAGCAAAGGGCAGTATGCGCACGATCTGCTGATAAACAACGATAATGAGTTGATGGTCGTAGAGATGAAGCGGCCGCAGAAGAAAGGTTACTCCTCCGACGGCGACATTGTTACGAACGACCCGGTCGACCAACTCAAAAAGCAAATCTCCGAAATCCGCAAAAAGGGCAAGGTCACGACTTCAGCGGGGCGCGAGATCGCCATCCCGCCCGACACGATGGTGCGTGGATATGTCTTGGCAGACTGGAACGATAGCTTGCAAAATTATCTAGCGGAAGAAGACTTCGTGATTACCAACTATGGGGGGCGGATGGCTTATCGTTACTACACGACCTTAAACCTCATGCTCGAAGTTGTTGCATTTGACCGCCTCGTCGACCGTGCGAGCAATCGAAACGAAGCTTTCGTACAGATGCTTGAGGGGCGGTCGACTTTTGACCGGCACGCTAAAGGTCCGCTGTCGAGTCCGCCTCGGTCGGAAGGCGAGACCGCATGCTGATATCGATTGCACTGCAACCACGTCGCCCGATCTACACGCTAGCTTCTTCTTGACGCGCTGAACACCAACGCCGCCTGTCCCCTAACGTGTTGCAGCCGTTATGCGATAGCGAAAGGGAGAGCATATCGGCTGCTTGTGTCGCTAGTTGGTCCGGTTGACACCGACTATTCAGCGTATGCGAACCTCAGGCTGCAAAGTATCAGGTGACACATGGCCCGCATCGGGTATGCCCGCGTTAGCAGCATCGACCAAGACTTGGATATCCAACTTGCTAAGCTGAAAGCCGAAGGGTGTGAAATCATCCGGTCAGAAAAAGTATCGGGCGGTAGCCGTGAAGGTCGAGTTGAACTTGCGACGGTTATCCAGTTCCTGAGACCCGGCGATGAATTGATGGTCACTCGGCTCGACAGGCTCGGCCGCGATACACGCGACGTCCTAAATTTGAGTAGCCTTTGGCGTGCCGATCATCGAGAGAGATGACAACGACTTCTTCTGCTCCGAGGCCTCCGTCTATAAATCTCTTCACATTCCTCGCAACCCACTCGGCCTCAGAATCTAGAGAAGTCGCGGTATGCCAAGCAATTAGCGGAAACTCGGGCGTTTCCATGATCTGGACGGGACTGTTCCGCTCGGGCCGAACTACTTCCACGACTTCGCCAGTCTTGAGAGGGCCAGTAACCACGTCGTATCCCACGTCTCTCCAGTGATCTGCACTTTCAAGCAATTGCACTACGTTGCCATAAACACCGAACCCCAACGCATGAGCGGACACCAAAACGTCTCGCTGGTTCCGATAACATTTACTTAGTACGGCATCATTCGACGCACCCGGAGGCATACGTGCAGAGGACCGGTCGAGGTTTACCCTAGGCTTGCCATCATCATCCAAACCGAAGAGTTCATCTGGCTGCCTTATTTTGACGTTCATGATGTCTTGAAGCTCGTCATAGGCCCACACGATACTTTTACGATCACGCTCGCCTTTGGTTAGGTCATAGGCCAGCTTATAAAAACTGATTGGAAAATCCTGTCCTTCGTCAATAAGGACGTGATCATAATAAGCCGTTATTGGCCCCTTGCTGAGCAGGTCGTTGCAAGCTGCTTCGAAAGCACCGTCGCGACGTTTCGCCAGTGCCCTTGCCTCGGTGAAGTTCAAAGGAGACACATACTGCCGCTTGCAGGCGTCGGAGTACACGCCCGGCAAATTTGAGCCTCCCCAACCATGTCGAATGTGAATGACCTTCCAGTCAGGATCATTCTCGGAGTAGTGCCGGTAGAACTTGGTCACTAACGTTTTGATCGTGGCGCGCAGACTTTTGGTCAAAAAGGTAATCAGAATACGTGCGTGAGGATTATTTAAGTGAAGGTGCGCCACCTTCATTGCGAGGATGACTGTTTTACCTGAGCCAGCCAATCCCCGAATGCGGGCCGGACCGCCAACATCGACGAGGGCAATGTGACGTTGCTTTTGGTCAAAGTTTGCGATTTCCGCTTCTAAGGCCGAGAGCGCTACCGCAAGAGGCTGCTTTACTGGATCGTCGATTTGCCGTTTTGTCGGTCGCGATAGAGCCTTTGCCCCTTCAACGACCGAGCGAGCCTCAGCGACCAGAGGCGCAGCTATCGCGTCAACCTGCCACTCGTGGAGGTAATCCGTGAGTTGCTCGTAGCTTGTACATACGACGCTTTCGAACTCATCATTGCCCGCCGTGGCTTTGTGACCAGTAGAAGCGTCAAAAATGATCGGATGGACCTCCAAAACCGCCTTGGTTCTGCTAGTGCGCAGTTCACGGCTCTTGAGCAGTCGGGCGTATAGATTGCTGCAAAAGTCGTTCAACCCGAGGTCAACTTCGCTAGAAGTCTCCGTTGATCGCACAAAAATAGTGTCGTCAACAAAACGGACCGCCACAAACCCGTGAGAAGGCGAGAACAGCAGAACATCGGGGCGTATCGTTTCGGTTTCGTAGTCCACGTATGCAGGGAAATCGTAATAGAGGACGCTGCTGTCGATGGCCAACTCACCCTGATTTTCTCGCAGGTAGTCGATCAAGCTCCTTGAGTTCGGGTCGCTGTGGTACCTATCGGTTGTGACCACGATGTCTATTGCCATACTTCCCTCTAGAACGCTTGGTCGGCCACTCGGAGCCGCTAAGCTCCCGTTCACAGCATGCATCAACGCTGTCGGTATCGCTAGGGCTTGCCCCAGTGGTATTTCACCGGCTTGAGCTCTTCGGTGTCACTGAACGTGTCGTTGGACTTTCCGGACCGGTTTTCGATTATTTCGTAGATGTCAGTGGGTTAACAGGAGATGGCAACGCTGGTCGGATAGCGTGGGCCAGAACACTGCCGCTTCACAGCACAGAATATCGGATTCTGACAATCGAGTGTCGAATGGCAAGCGAATAAATCGGACCGTCCGCCTTCAATTTTAAGACGCCGTTCCTCTACCAAATCATTGCTTGCAGATACAACTTCGGCTCGGTGCTTCGGAGATCGCAACGCAGGAGGGCTTTTGACGGTAGAACTTGCACAGAATGATAGCGGAGCTGAACCGAACCGCGATGAACAACTGTGCTAGCAGCTCGGGTCGCTTGTTGGAGCTCACATAGGCGGAAATTTGTCGAACCGGATTGAACAGGACTTGACGGCATGTTCAATCCGGTTCAAACAGGTCAGGTGACACGATCACACCGGAAACCACCTGATCGAACGTTAGAGCGTTCGTCAGCAACAAAAGGATACCACCATATGCGTGGCGATGCACTGATCCGTAGAGCGAGGCGGTCCGCAAAAAGTATCGTGGGCGGCGATGAGTTGCTGCACTTGCTTCTCACACCCAATTTCATCACGATGATGAAAGCAGCCGTCCCCTTAGAAATTCCACCCGTCGCTAATATCAGCCGAGCCCTCAAGGCATTTGATTTTGGGGAGAAGGTAGATCTACATGCGTTGTCGGTCCGGCAGTTTATTGGCACTGCGGTCAAAGCAATAATGGTTACCCAAGGCTTTGAATTGATGGAGACCGGTGTGAAGATCGCCGGGGACCCCGTGTTTAGGTCTGGTGCAACCTATCAAAAGGCTGATGCTCTTCTTGACGCAGAGGACGACGACGATTTGCTCTCTCGCTTCGTCGCGGCCCTGAATGCAAGCGAGCTAGTTCGCCTCAAAGATTTGGTCGACGCAGCGCTCTAACCGAACGCGGCGGCACGATACGTGCCGCCGCGCCTCATACTAATTCTCGGTTCGAAGCTCTGGCCACGCCCGCTGGTGGCCGTGCTGCGAGCTGGTCTTTGCATTTCAACCGCAGTCCTCCGCGTGGCAGGCAAGACATCATACGAGGCGACCGCGACCGCCAGAAGCGTGCCGCTGTCGGGAAACGTCCAGGCGTCTAGTATAGACTGCAAGCATTGACAGCACAGAATGCTTGCAAGGTCGTGCGGTCTGTGTCATTTTTGCAAGCATTCTGGATAGAAGGATGCTTGCATGTCTGACCTTTTTGGGCGATCTCCCGTGGGCAGCGCTGGTGGAAAAGCCCGTAAGGAGAAGCTTAGCCCCGAGGAGCGTTCGGCAATTGCGGCCGAGGCGGCGAAGGCCCGTTGGACAAATCGACCAGAGCCCACCCCAGATATGCCACGCGTCCTTGAAGGCTATTCCAATGTGCTGACGCTGGACGGAACCAAGTTGCCTTGCGCAGTGGTCGAGGGGCCCAATGGCATTCAACGTGTTTTAAGCGAAAACGGAATTACGCAAGCGATTCTAGGCACCCGCAGCGGGGCATCAAAGCGCCTCAAGAAAGCCGCGGAAGGGGAAGGGGCCCTTTTGCCGCTCTTTGTGGCTCCAAGTCAGTTAAAGGAATTTATTACGGAAGACTTGCTGGAGGGCCCTCTCCGGCCGATCGATTATGTCGACGGAGACAGGGTCGTTAGAGGCTATGACTCTTCGATTCTAGTCGCGGTATGCGGCGTCTGGCTCAGGGCCCGCGCTCAGGGCAAACTGCAAAAGCAACAGCTCGCCAAAGCGCAGCAGGCGGAGGCGTTGACGCTTGCCTTGGCCGATTTGGGCATTGTGGCACTTATTGATGAGGCCACTGGATACCAGGATGACCGTGCTCGCGACGCTCTGGTGAAGATATTTGCAACGTTTCTAGCAAAGGAGCGGCAA
Source organism: Devosia sp. (assembly GCF_028290435.1). Taxonomy (GTDB): domain Bacteria; phylum Pseudomonadota; class Alphaproteobacteria; order Rhizobiales; family Devosiaceae; genus Devosia. Next base: position 208,691 of record NZ_JAQGJV010000009.1, read on the forward strand.
AAATGGGCACTCACCTTCCCACTCGACTTTTACAAGGAGATTTATCGCCTCAGAGGTTGGAAGTTCGAGCCGTGGAACACCAAACGCCCAAGCGTTGTCGCGAACTGGACAGATGACTTTGTTTATGACCGCCTTGCACCGGGACTAACTGAGGAACTTCGAACCAAAAACCCCGTTGCCGAAACAGGGCGGCGTTCACATAAGCACCACCAATGGTTCAATACAGACAAAGGGCACCCCAAGTTGAAAGAACATATCTCGGGCGTTATCGCGCTACTGAGAGCGGCCGATGATTGGGAATCATTTAAGAGGGGATTGGATAGGGCATATCCAAAATTTGGAGAAACCATGCAGATGTCGTTGTCAGGCGGTAAAGACCGACGCCAGACCAATGTCGAGCACAGTGGCGAGTAGCAGTGGACAGCCGCCCCTCGGTGAGAATTACACTGCAACCACTACAACAATTTTGTGGGGCAAAATGGCGGGGCATTTATAGCTAAAAGCCAAAACCAACGCAATAACAGCGGGATAGGCTGGTTTAGTGGCGGAGAGAAAGGGATTCGAACCCTTGAGACGGTTCCCCGCCTACACACTTTCCAGGCGTGCGCCTTCGACCACTCGGCCATCTCTCCGCTTCGCTCTGGCGGCCGGTGGAAGGGTCCGGCGCGTGGCCAATGGCCGGGGCGAGCGGGCGCAATATACGCATCGACGCCCAGGATGCAAGCGATCACAGCTGCGACAAGAGGATTGTTTTGTACAGCCCAGCTCCCATCTTGTAGCCTGGACCCACACCATGGCACAAAGAACCGCGGCAGGGGCCGGAATGACCAGTCACCTCACGATGTCCCGGGCGCACAGGAAGTTGTGATGCGGCTTGTCTTGAGAATTCTTGGAACCTGGCTGGTGGGCCTGGCTCTGGTGCTTGCCGTCATCGATGGCACCAAATCGCTGGGCGCCAGCCAACTGGTGCTGACGAGCCTGGCCGAGACCTGGACCAGCGTTAATCCAGCGAGCCTCTCGGCAGTCCAGGCGTTTTTCAATAGCCGGTATTTTGCCGATCTGCTGGATGGCACAATGGCGGCGCTGTTGAGCTACCCCGCGTTTGCGGTGATCGCGGTACCGGGAATTCTGTTGGCCCTGCTGGGCCGGAGGCCGCGGCGCGAGCGGTATATCCAGCAGGACCAGATCTGACGCCGTTCCACTGCGCCCCAGAAAGGAAGACCGATGTTTTTCAAAAGCAAACCAAGCTCCATTCCCAGCCCAGATCAGGCGCTGCCCGGCCGAGCCGCCGAAATGAGCGTGGCCGAGAATCACTTCGTCAATGAACACAATCTCAAGGGCCCCTATCCCGCTGGCGCTGAGACCATCTATTTCGGGCTCGGATGCTTCTGGGGAGCGGAACGGTTGTTCTGGAAGCTGTCGGGGGTCTATGTGACCGCGGTTGGCTACCAGGGTGGCTCGACCCCCAATCCGACCTACGAAGAGGTTTGCTCGGGCCAGACCGGGCATACCGAGGCCGTCAAGGTGGTCTACGATCCCGCGCAGGTGAGCCTCGATACCCTGCTCAAGACCTTCTGGGAGGAGCACAATCCGACCGAAGGCATGCGTTCGGGCAATGATGTGGGCACGCAATATCGCTCGGCCATCTATACGACGACGCCCGAACAGGCGGACATCGTGGCGCGCAGCCGCGTCGCCTATCAGGGCGCGCTCAAGGCCAAGGGCCTGGGCACTATCACCACGGAAATCGCCCCGGCGGGTCCGTTCTATTATGCCGAGACCTATCACCAGCAGTACCTCGCCAAGAACCCGCGCGGCTATTGCGGGCTGCAGGGCACTGGTGTCTCGTGCCCGATCGGCACCGGCGTCGCCGCCTAGCATGATCGGCCGGGCAGAGTATCAGCACTTTGCTGCCACCCTGCCCGGCGCCACGTTTGTCGAGCAATGGGGCGGGCTGATCGCCAAGGTTGGCGGCAAGGTTTTCGCCATGTGGGGCGAGCGGCATGACGAGCCGGGACACATCGTCTTCAAGGTGCCCGAAACCAGCTTTGAAATTCTCACCGCGCTGGATGGCGTGGATCAGGCACCGTATTTTGCCAAGGGCAAATGGGTCGTGGTGGCTCCCGGCGCGCTGCCCAAGGGCGATGTCGAGCACTATATTGCCGGATCGCATGCAGTGGTGGCGGCCGGCCTGACCAAGAAGCTGCAGCGCGAGCTTGGACTGCTGCCACCCCAATGAGCGCGCCGATCTTTACCCGCGCGGGGTTCGAACCCTTCGTGCTGGCGCAGCCGGCGGCGACGCTGGTGCATCAATGGCGCGACGATAGCGTCGCCAAGGTCGGCGGCAAGATTTTTGCCCTGCTCGACAACGATCCGGGCGAGGTCTGGCTCAAGGTGTCGGAGCTGGCCTTCGACATGCTGACCGAATTGCCCGGCATAAGGCCGGCGCCTTATTTCGCGCGAGCATCATGGGTGGCAATCGGCCTCGAAGCACCCCTCCGCGAAGATGAGGTGCGGGCCTATATCGTGGAGGCGCACCGGCTGATCGCGACGCGCCTGACGCGCAGGATCCGGGCAGAACTGGCGCTGGACGGACTTATTGCGGCAGGACCGCGTAGATCCTGAGCGGGCCGTCGTGCTTGACCTCGGAAAACCATGGCGGCAGCGCATTGGCGCGGGCCAGATGCACGAAGGCATCCGGCGCCGCGTCGGGAAGACCGCTCATTTCGGGCAGGGCGTCGCAGGTGACGACGAGGCTGATGCCGCGTGCATCAAGGATGGCTCGGGCCTCGCCGATCGGGCCATTGAAGAAGTGGAAGGTATCGAGCAGGCCCTGGTTGTTGCGATGGTAGGGCGCAGCGACGACAGCGTGATCGGTATAGAGCAGCACATAGGCGCCCAGATCGATCGGGGTCATGATGCGTTCGGGCGGCATGCCCTTGAGGTCGACATAGGCGCCGGGCGCCAGGCACGCGTCGCTGTCGACTTCGGCTGAGGTGACGACCCGCGCGCCAGTTTGCGCTGGCAGATGAAGCACGACCTGTTGCACCAGCACCGCCCAGAGCAGCCCGGCGAAACCGAGCCAGCTGCCAATCAATCCCAGCACGCTTAACGCCGTCGTTCGGCGCAAATATCGGGCGCGTGCGGCGATCACCAGATAGCCGCAGGCCGGCGACAGCACGGCTGCCGAAAGGCGGATGCCGCGCACCTGCAACAACGCGACCGCCGCGATGACTGCAAGAAATGTCAGCATGACCAGCCAGCCGCCGCGCTCGACGCCGCGCGTGCGCCAGGCCGCATAGGCATAGACAAAGAGGGCCAGCGTCGTCGGAATGGCCGCCGCCACCACGTAGCTGGGCTGTTCGCTCAGCACCGCCAGCAAGGGCTTCGCCTCGCCGACACCCGCCAGCCAATGCTGCACCAGCCACGGATCGACCGACGCATAGGGACCGGCCAGGCATTGGGGGAACAGCACGAGGACCAGAGCGGAGGCAGCGCTGCCAGCGATGACGGCGGCGCCCAGCCGCCAGGACCAGGGTCGGGTGCCAAGCGGCAGTAGGCTCAGGCCAGACAGACCCAGCCCCACCGCCAGGGCGGCGGTGACGTAGACGATGGAAATAGCGTCGCACGCCGGTACGAACCAGAGCGAGGGCGGCAGGGCGATGCCGAGATGCAGCAGCGTGCCGAGGCCGAACGACAGGCCGAAATTGCGTACGGCCCGCGCATGGATGGGCGATGCCACATAGACGAGGCCGTAAATGGCCACGGCGGCGATCACCACCGGCAAGGTTTCGATGCCGATCGCCAGCGACGTGGCCACGGCGACGCCCGCGCCGATCGCCGCGCCCGGCTGGCGCAGCGCCGTGATGGTGGCGATTGCGGCGACCTGCGTCAGAATGATCTGGACGGAATGATGATCGACCCGCCCGAAGTTGAATTCGCTGAAGGTGATGATGGAGAAGGCCGACAGCAGCATGCCGGGCAGGACGCCCTCGGCGCCGACCAGCAGGCGGGCCAGCCGGCCGCTGAGCCAGATGAAGACCGCCAGCAGAATGGACGGCCATACATAGCCGGCGACGATTTCCGCCTGCGCCGCGCCAACCAGTGGACGGGCCAGCAGTTCGACAATGGCGATCGGCAGATCGACCAGTCGCGACCAGTGCATAGCGGCGCCGAACGGCGTGTTCATGCGGTATTGGGCGTGGTCGAACCAGTTTTGCCCGGACAGGAAATCGCGCACCACGACCATGCGCATGGCATCGTCATTATCGGCGAAAAACACCTGATCAAAGCCGTGATAGCTGGCGCGGACCGCAATGAACGCCAAAGCCGCCAGGAACACGAAGGCCAGCGGCAACAGGTCATGCTTTTGCCGGTCAAGCATCGGGGTGCTCCGGAGGGACCGGCATCGTTCTAGCGCGGCGGCCTTAAAGTGCGTTGAAAACGGCACAAAAGAAAGGGCGGCAGATCGATCTGCCGCCCAGTTGTCAGGGAGAAAACGAATGCGGCCGATCAGCCGCGTGGCTGGGGAACAATTCGCAGATAGGGCTTGGGTTCCTTCCAGCCTTCTGGGTATTTGAGCTTGGCGGCTTCATTGTTGACCGAACCCGCGATGATGACATCCTCGCCGTTCTTCCAGTTCACCGGGGTGGCGACCTGATGCTTGGCGGTCAGCTGCAGGCTGTCGATGACGCGGATCACTTCGTCGAAGTTGCGGCCAGTGGACGCCGGATATTCGATCTTGAGCTTGACCTTCTTGTCCGGCCCGATAACGAACACGCTCCGCACGGTCAGCGTATTGTCGGCATTGGGGTGGATCATGTCGTACTTGCGCGCGACTTCCCCCTTCGTGTCGGCCAATAACGGGAAGTTCAGCGCCGTGCCCTGCGTCTCGGCAATGTCGCTGGCCCAGGCGGCATGATCCTCAAGCTTGTCGACCGACAGGCCCAGCACCTTGACGTCGCGCTTGTCGAATTCGGGCTTCAGCTTGGCGGTGTAACCCAGCTCAGTGGTGCAGACCGGGGTGAAATTCTTGGGGTGCGAAAACAGCACCGCCCAGTGGCCCTCGATGTAATCGTAGAAATGAATCGGGCCTTCGGTGGAGTCCAGCTCGAAATCGGGCGCAGTATCGCCAATCAGTATCGCCATGCTCGTTGCTTCCTTATCTCGTCCGGCCGGGACGCGGCTTGTTGATGTTAGAATATCGTACCCATAGCCTGCGGAAGAAGCGCCCGGGAGCGAAATCTTTTGTGTTTTGAGCGGCTAAGACGCCATGGCGTTCCAAGGGCCGTTGCCGCAACAGCATCAGTGCTTAATCCCGCCGCAACCGTCCGCCCCGGCACGACAGGTTTAGGCTTTTGGCCACCCTCACGGCTTCGTGACCAATCGCCGTGCCACTAAAGGGAAAAGCGGTGCGTTGCCACCGCAGTACTTCGACCCATAAGTCCATTTCATCAATCGACTGGAGACCGAAATGAAATCCTCCCTTTTGGCCCTTCTTGCCGCCGCAACCCTGTCCCTTGCCCCGATAGGCGCTGTCCATGCCCAGGATGCAACCACCCCTGATGCCACGCAAAGTACAGCATGCGGGGAAACGGCCGGGAATATGGGCGCCCCTGAATCGCTGATGGACAATGACTCGGATGACGACTCGATGAACGCCAGCAGCGACGACAGCACCAACGATGACTCCGCCGGCACCTGCTGCATCGGCAAGGATGGCTCGCCCACCGTTCAGGGCGTCGACTCCGATTGCCCGGCTAAGGACGAGGCTACGGGTAATTAGTTGATTGCTCGGATCGACAGGGAGGCCCGGCGCAAGGCGGGCCTTTTTATTGCGCCGCGGGACGCGCCGGCGCGCCATTGGTCCATGTCACCTGCTCGGTCGACAGGGGGATGACCGAGAGCGACATCTTGCCACTTCCCTGCTGGATTTCGCGGGCGTGGGCCAGATAGATCAGCGCATTGTTGGCGGCGTCATAGACGCGGGTGACGCGCAGCGACTTCCAGATCAGCGAGCGATTTTCGCGGAAGATTTCCTCGCCGCCGGGCTTGGTGGCGATATCGCCGATGGTGATGGGCCCAACCACCGAGCAATCCAGCGCCGAATAGGACGGGTCCTCGAACCAGTTCCCCTGGCTGACGCGATCGATGAAGCTGCGGTTGAAATAGGCCAGATGGCAGACCACCCCCGCCACTTCCGGATCGGCCACAGCGTCGATCGAAATATCGTTGCCGGTCCAGTCGACGCCGACATTGCCGACCTGGCGATTATCCCCACAGGCGGCGAGCGTCAGAAGCAAGGCGGCAGGCAGGGCGATGCGGGCGATGAGGTTCATGGCGGCAGGGTCCTCCAATGGATGCGAACGATAGATGGGCAATCGCGGGCGCGACGCAAGGGATCACCGCTGCCGGCCGCGCAAATGGCGTTCCAGCAGCCGCACCAGCAGCGACAGCGAAATGGTCATGGTGAGGTAGAGGAAGGCCACCACATTATAGGTTTCGAAGAACTTGAACGTGCCCGAGGAATAGACCTTGCCCAATTGGGTAATGTCCTGGACGCCCAGAGCCGAAACCAGCGCCGAATCCTTGATCATTGAGACGAAGTCATTGGCCAGCGGCGGCAGGATGGTGCGCAGGGCTTGTGGCGCTACGACGAAGCGAAACGTGTTCCAGCGCGACAGGCCAAGCGCGCGCGCCGCTTCCACCTGCCCGCGATCGACTGCCTCGATGCCGGCGCGAAAGATTTCGGCGATGAACGCCGAATAGCACACGGTCAGCGCCAAAATCGCGCGCCAGACGAAATCGAAATCGCGGATGGTCATGACCTCGAGCCAACCGATCTGGACCAGGGGAGACATCAGCACATTGATGGCGGAGACGAACCAGGGCGCGCCCACGAAGGCGACGTAGAACAGGAAGACCAGCACCGGAATGCCGCGGATGATCTCAACGTAAAACGTCGCCACCTCGCGCAGTACGCGGCTCTGGGATGTGCGTGCCAGCGCCACCAGCAGGCCGAGCACGATGGCGGCCACGAAGGCGAAGAAAGCCACCCAGAGCGTGGTCACTACGCCGCCGGCCAGCGCCCGGAAAATCTGCGAATAGCCCGCATCGGCCGTGATGGCCCAGAGGCCGACCACGAACAGCAGCGCGATGGCCAGGAGCCACCACGGGATATTGGCGAAGCGGGAAGGTTTAATGGGTGAGGCAGCCATCAGGGTGAGGCCGCGGTCGAAGCGCCGCGGCCTGCAGTCATCCTACTGGGCAGCGTTGTAGTCGTAGAACCACTTCTTCTGCAGGCTATCCATGGTGCCATCGGCCTTGATGGATGCCAGCGCCGCATTAATCGGGGCGATCAGGTCTGACCCCTTGGTCAGGATGAAGCCAAAATCCTCGCTGCCCAGCGGGCCGCCGACGACTTTGAACGCACCCGGATTGGCGCCGATATAGCCGTTGGCCGAGGTCTTATCCATCAGCACGGTATCGACATCGCCCGACTGCAGCGCCGAAACCGACGCACCAAACGTGTCGAACAGCTTGATGCGCGGATTGGCCTCATCGCCATCAAGCACCGAATAGACCGCGGTGTAGAAATTGGTGGTGCCGGCCTGCGCGCCAACCAGGAATTCGGCATTGGCGGCAAAGGTGACATTATCGGTGAACCGCGTTTCGTCGGCGCGCACCAGCATGAGCTGTTCCGACGTCAGGTATGGCTCGGAGAAATCGATCTGAGCCTTGCGCTCGTCATTGATGGTGATGCCGTCCATGCCGATATCGAACTGGCCGTCGCGCACCGCCTGGATCATCACGTCCCAGCTCGAGAGCTGCCAATCGACCTTGGCGTTGAGGCGCTTGGCGATCTCGTTGACGAGGTCATATTCCAGCCCCACGCCCTGCCCGGTTTTGGGATCGGCAAAATTCAGCGGCACATAGGCATTTTCGGTGACCGCCACGATGGTGCGGCCTGCCAGATCGGGCAGGGCCTGCGCCTGGGCGGAAATAGTGCCGAGCAGGATAGCGGCGGCGGCAATGAACTTCGACTTCATGAGATGGCAGGCTCCGGGACGCTCTTTGGCCAGACAATAGACAGGCCAGGCCGGCTTTGGGAATGGGATTGTTGCAAAATCCCACGCGTCTGCGCTCGCATTGTTCCCGCGCATGCTTTGGGGCCGCGCCACAAACCCGCTTGACAAGCAATATTAGTGTGCTACAAAACCACCACACTACAAGAGCAAGCCACATGGATGACTTTCACACCAGCCAGCCGATCTTCGTGCAGATCCGGCAGCGGCTTATCGAAATGATCCTGCGCGGAGCGGTGGGCGAGGGCGATGCCCTGCCGTCGGTCCGCCAGATCGCCGGGGAGCTCTCGGTCAACCCGCTGACCGTCACCAAGGCGTTCGAAGCCCTGGTGGACATCGGCATCGTCGAAAAACGCAGGGGCCTGGGCATGTTCGTCAAAACCGGAGCGCGAGGCGAACTTCTCGCGCATGAACGCGAAAAATTCCTCACCGAAGACTGGCCCCGGATCGCCGCGCAGATTGCCGCGCTCGAACTCGACGCCACCACGCTGCTGGCCAAGGTGCCAGCCAAACAGGGTCCAAAGCCATGACCGACATGTCCACTACCATCCTGCCGCCGATCGTTTCCGCCCACGGCCTCAAGAAATCCTTCGGTCGCAAGGAAGTTCTGCATGGCCTGGATTTCGAGATCCCCCCCGGCCGCATCTATGGCGTCATCGGCCATAACGGGGCCGGCAAGACCACCATGCTCAATGCCATGTTGGGCCTGACCAATTGCGAGGGCACCATCCGCGTGCTCGGCGAAGATCCCTTCGCCCGTCGCGCCCACCTGATGGAAAACGTCGCCTTCATTTCCGACGTGGCGAGCCTCCCCCGGTTCCTGCGGGTGCGCGAGCTGTTCGCACTACTCTCCAATATCCATCCGAACTTTTCCCAGGCCAAGGCGCAGAGCTTCCTCGAGGGCACCGACCTCAAGCCGGACCTCAAGATCAAGCATCTCAGCAAGGGCATGATCGCCCAGCTCCACCTCGCCGTGGTCATGGCCATCGATGCCAAGCTGCTGGTGCTCGATGAGCCGACGCTGGGCCTCGACATCACCTATCGCAAGCGCTTCTACCGGCGCTTGCTCGAGGACTACATGACCGAGGAGCGCACCCTGATCATCACCACCCATCAGGTGGACGAGATCGAATTCATGCTCTCCGACATCATGTTCATCCGCGATGGCAGCATGATCCTGCACATGCAGATGGAGACGGTGAACGACAAATTCACCCAGCTCGTGGTCAACGATCCAGCCAAGCAGGAGCCCGCGCGCGGGCTGGGCCCGGTCTACGAGGAAACCCGGTTCGGCCAGACCGTGATGATTTTCGACGGCGTCCCCCGCAGCCAGTTCGAGGGGCTGGGCAATATCTCGACCCCCACCCTCAGTGACCTGTTCGTCGCGCTGATGCAGCGCCCGACCGCCAATCCGGAGACCGCCAAATGAAGGCCTTCGTTGCCCTCGTCCATCGCGAGCTGATCGAGCATCGTGGCGCCTTTCTCATGGCGCCGCTGATCCTGGTCGCGGTCATGTTTGTGCCGACGCTGATTTCGTTTGCTACCGGGCGCGTCGATGGCCGCTTCACCGGCTACCTGTTCGCCGCCGCGCCGACGCGCATCTACGAATTCGGTTTCCTCGCCTTCGGCGCCGCCTGGTGCGTCTACCTTATTGGCGTGCTGTTCTTTTATGCCGCCGATGGCTTTTCGGCCGACAAGCGCAACAATGCCATGTTGTTCTGGAAGTCGATGCCGGTTTCCGATTTCAAGATGCTGCTGGCCAAGCTGACCGCGACGCTGACCATTCTTCCGGCCACGATCTACGCCACCGCTTTGCTCAGCGCCCTGCTGCTGTTCGCCATCGCCTTCGTCTCCTCCACCCTTGGCGGCGTTGGTGGCATGGCGTTGCTGGGCAATATCGCCCTGGTCTACGTGCAGATCGCGCTCAGTCTGGCTTTGGTGCTGGTCATCGGCCTGCTCTGGTATCTGCCCTTTACGGCCCTGGTCGGCGCCATGGCGACCGTGGTCGGCCGCTGGGCCATCCCGCTCTCGCTGCTGCTGCCGGGCCTCGTCGCGGTGGGTGAATGGGTCGTGCTCGGCGGCCTCAGCCCGGTCCACACTCATACTTGGCGATACCTGTCCTATCGCGCCGATTTCCAGGTCAGCCAGGGCTATATCGAGAACTGGTTCACCACGGAGGCACCGTTCAGCTTTCCCACCTTCGCCACCGACCTGATCGCCCGCACCGATTGGCTGCAGATTGGCTTGGGTGCCGTGTTTGCTATCGTGGTGATGTACCTCGCCAGCGAATATCGCCGCCGGGTGAATGATAACTGATCTTGCTCACCTCTCCCTTCGGGTGAGGGGGTCTTTTCTCGGCCCCACCTTGGCAAACACCGTCATCCGGCGCTGCGCGCCACCTTCTCCCCGATGGGGAGAAGAAAGGAGGCCACGGAGCTTGCAAAATTCCTCTCCCCATCGGGGAGAGGTGGCCGAGCGAAGCGGAGGCCGGGTGAGGGGGCTTGCCGCCGCAAGCTCTTGAACTTGTGCCGCCCGCAGCGTCGAGAAACTACTTCCCCCGCCCCGCCAACGCCCTTCCCGTCAGCCCCCTATCCCTGCTCAACCCCTCCGGCGTCCCCTCGAACACGACCGTGCCGCCATCCTGCCCGGCACCCGGACCCATATCGATCACCCAATCGGCCCGCGATACCACGTCCAGATTGTGCTCAATCACGATCACCGTGCTCCCCGCATCCACCAGCCGGTCGAACAGCCCGATCAGCGTATCCACGTCATGCATGTGCAAGCCCGTGGTCGGCTCGTCCAGCACATAGATGTTGCCCTTCTTGCCCAGCTCCGCCGCCAGCTTCAGCCGCTGCCGCTCGCCGCCCGACAGCGTCGATAGCGGCTGCCCGAGCGTCAGATAGCCCAACCCCACATCGTCCAGCCCCTTCAAAATCTTGGCGATCGCCGGCTCGATGAAAAACGCCACCGCCTCATCGATCGCAAAGTTATAGACATCGCTGATCGTCTTGCCGCGCAGCTGATATTGCAGCACTTCCTCGGTGAAGCGCTTGCCCTCGCAGGTCTCGCAAACGCTCACCACCGGGTCCATATGCGCCAGATCGGTGTAGATCACCCCCAGCCCCTTGCAGTCCGGACACGCGCCCTTGGAATTGGCCGAAAACAGCGCCGCCTCGACGCCATTCTCCTTGGCGAAGGCCTTGCGCACGGTGTCGAGAATCCCCGTATAAGTTGCCGTATTCGAGCGCGTCGAGCCGCGGCTGAGGTTCTGGTCGATGATCACCGTATCCGGATAGGCCTTGGGCAAACACCCCTGGATCAGCGACGATTTCCCCGATCCCGCCACCCCGGTCACCGCCGTCAGCACCCCGCGCGGAATCTTAACCGACACGTCCTTGAGGTTGTTCAGCTTGGCATGTTTGATCTCCAGCACGCCATCGCTCTTGCGCAGCTTGGTCTTGATCGGCTGGTACTTTTTCATGTGGTTGCCGGTCAGCGTGCCGGAGGTGAGCAATCCGGCATAATCGCCCTGATAGACGATCTCGCCGCCCTTGCTGCCGGCGAACGGACCCATATCCACTACGTGGTCGGCAATGGCGATCATGTCGGGTTTGTGCTCGACGAGCAGCACCGTATTGCCCTTGTCGCGCAGCTGTTGCATCAGCCCGGCCAGTCGTCCAACATCATGCGGATGCAGGCCCACGCTGGGCTCATCAAAAACATACGTGATGTCTGTCAGCGACGATCCGAGATGCCGCACCATCTTGACCCGCTGGCTCTCCCCGCCGGATAGCGTCGAGCTCTCCCGATCCAGGCTCAGATAACCCAGCCCGATGGTGACCAGGTTCTCCAGCCGCAGCGCCAGCGCATTCAGCATCGGCCCTACGCTCTTGGCATCGATCTGCCGCACCCACACCGCCAGGTCCGAGACCTGCATGGCCGAGCATTCGGCGATATTTCTGCCATTAACCGTGCTGCCCAGCACCGCCGCATTCAGCCGCGCGCCACGACAGGTCGGACACGTGGCCCGGGTGAAAATCCGCTCGTACTCCACCCGCACATGCGGCTGCAGGCTCTCCGGGTCCTTGCTCCCGAGACCCTTCTTGAGCTTGGTGACGATGCCCTCATAAGTCAGCCCGATCTTGCCGACCTTGATCTTGCGGCCATCATCGAGGGCAAACAAGTTCTCGCGCTCCTCGGCGCTGAACTCGCCGATCGGCTTGTCCATATCGAACAGGCCGGAGTTCTTGTAGATCTCCCAATACCAGGTATCGACGGCATAATCCTTGGGCAGCAGCGCGCCGGCATTGAGCGATTTGCTCTCGTCGATCACCGCGCTCATATCCATCGCGGCGACTTGCCCGATACCTTCGCAATCGGGGCACATGCCGCGCGGATCGTTATAGGAGTAGAGCCCCGGCGAGCCGAGCCGCGGTTCCCCCAGCCGCGAGAACACCACCCGCAGCATCTGCGCCGCGTCCGTCACCGTGGCGACCGTCGAGCGCGAATTGCCGCCCAGCCGCTGCTGATCGACGATGATCGCCGCCGAGATGTTTTCCAGCAGGTCCGCATCCGGCTGGCCATAATGCGGCATGAATTGCTGCACGAAAGCCGGATAGGTCTCGTTGATCAGCCGCTGGCTTTCCGCCGCGATAGTGCCGAACACCAGCGAACTTTTGCCCGATCCCGAAACCCCGGTGAACACCGTGATTGCCCGCTTGGGAATATCCAGCGACACGTTCTTGAGGTTGTTCTCCCGCGCCCCGCGGATCAGAATCGAACCATACATGCCGTGTCCCCTGTGCTGCTCAAGACGCAATGATGCTGGCCCTGCCGCCCATTGGCAATTGCCTACCCTGATGACGACGGACGGCACGCAGTTTCGACATGCAGCGCGAATTTATTCACGGTGTCAGGCTTATGCGTCCACCCGGGCCGCTGCCATCAGGTTACTCCGCAGATTGCTGATGCCCTTTTGCAGGATGGCGAATTCGTCCCGGTTCAGCCCGGTGGCCTTGGCGGTCACATCCGCGAGGGGAATGCCCTTTTCGCGCGCCAGCCGCCCCGCCTCGGTCAGGCTGATGCGCACGATCCGCTCATCTTCCACGCCACGCGTCCGCGTCACATATCCCATCGCCTCCAACCGCTTGAGCATCGGCGTCATCGTGCTCGGCTCGAGGAACAGCCGATCGCTTAGGCCCTTGACGCTCTGCTCGTCCTCCTCCCACAGCGCAATCAGCGTAATGTATTGCGGATAGGTCAGCCCCAGCGCCTCGAGCACCGGCTTATAGACGCGCGAGAAGGCCAGGTTGGCCGAATAGATCGAAAAGCACAGGAAATCGGAGAGCGGGCTGGCTTCCCCAAGGCTGGTTCGGACGGCACTCATGGCTGGCTCCTGTCGAAATAATTATCGCAATAAGCATTTTCTCGCTTGTAAGCCCGGCGAGGCTGTGACACAAGCTGCATCACAATAATGATTATCACGATAATAAATAGTCAACCAAACCCGAAGGACAATGCCATGACCATCACCGCGATCGAAAAAGTCATCTATACCGCCAAGACGCACACCACCGGTGGTCGTGACGGCGCCTCGGCCAGCTCCGATGGTCGCCTCGATATCAAGTTGTCCACCCCCGGCGGCAACGGCGCCGGCACCAATCCGGAGCAGCTCTTCGCGGCCGGCTGGTCGGCCTGCTATATCGGCGCGCTTGGCGGCGCTGCCCGCGCCCTCAAGGTGACGCTGCCGCCCGACCTGAGCGTCGATACTGAGGTTGATCTGGGCACCAATGCCAATGGCTACCAGCTCCAGGCCCGCCTCAACGTCAGCCTGCCCGGCCTCGATCCCGCTACCGCGCGCCAATTGGTCGATGCCGCGCACGAGGGTTGCCCCTATTCCAAGGCCACCCGCGGCAATATCGATGTGACCATCAACCTGGTCTGAGCCGACCTATGATCAAAGCCCTGCCCGGATATCGGGCAGGGACAGGCGCTAGCCGGCGTCCTGCGCGCTCAATGCCGCCCCAGGCACGTACAGCATGACCGGCCTGATCTCATAGACCGCCGTCGGATTCGCGCCCCGCAACTCGCGCGCCGCCGCAATTGCGTCCTCGATTGTGGGAAACTCCACGATATAAAACCCGAGCAACTGCTCTTTCGTCTCGGCAAACGGTCCATCGATGACCATCCCGGCGCCCTTGCCGCGCAGGGTCACGGCGCCCTGCGTCGGTCCAAGCCGGGCGGCGGGGCCCAGCTTCTTCTCGGCCACCAGGCGATCATTGACCTCGAGCAGGTCCGCCATCAGCGCCTTGTCTTCGTCCTCGGTCCAGGATTGGACCACGCCCTCTTCGTGATAGGCCAGAATGGCGTAGTGCATTTATGTCCCCTCTACGGCTTACGCGCCCGTTGGGACGATCCTAAAATCATTGCCCTCGGGCAGCAACTGCCCGCCATCCACCACGATCGTGGTGCCAGTGATGTAGCTGGCCTCGTCCGACGCCAGGAACAGGAAGGCATTGGCGACATCGCGCACGCTGCCCAGCCGGCCCAGCGGAATCGCCGCCACCATCGAGGCGATATGCGCGTCGCCGCGATGCTCCTGCATGCCTTCGGTCATGATATTGCCCGGCTCGACGCCATTGACGGTTATGCCGAACCCCGAAAATTCCAGCGCCGCCGAGCGAATAAACCCATTGATCCCCGCCTTGGTCGCCGAATAATGCCCATGGCCCGGACTGGTCACATGCGGGCCGGTGATCGACGAGGTGAACAATATCCGCCCATACCCCTGCTCACGCATCGGCTTGAGCGCCGCCTTGGCGGCATGAAAACTGCCGCGCAGGTTCACCCCCATCACCCGGTCCCAATCGTCGGTGGTGGTGTCCTCGATCAACTGCCACGGATAGATACCGGCATTCTGTACGATAATATCGAGCCGGCCAAACGCCGACAGCGCCAGCGCCACTGCCGCCTCGGCATCCGCCATTTTGGAGATATCGGTGCGGATGAACTGCGCGCCCAATTCGTCGGCGGTCTTGCGGCCGCCGGCCTCGTCCCAATCGGCCAGCACCAGATTGGCGCCTTCCTCGGCAAAGCGCACGGCCGTGCCCTTGCCGATCCCCTGTGCCATGCCGATGATGAGCGCGGTCTTTCCCGCCAGCCGTCCAGTCATGCCAGTCTCTTTCGTATCGTCTGTTTGAGCGTATCGAGCAGCACCGCCGCCAGCACCAGCAGCCCATGGATGACCTGCGTATAATGTGCCGGCAGGCCCATCAGGTTGATCGCCGTATTGATCGAGGACAGCAGCAGCACGCCGGCATAAACCCCCGGCAGCGCCCCAACGCCGCCCTTGAGGCTGACTCCGCCGATCACCACCGCCGCAAAGGCGTTGAACAACAGGCCGGTGCCCAGATTGGCCGTCGCCCCTGACGTGCGGATCGCCAGAATCCACCCCGCCAGCGCCGCGATGGCGCCCGACAACACGAAGGCTATCATCAACACCTTGTCGACCTTGATGCCGGCGCGGAACGCCGCCGCCTCATTGCCGCCGATCATGATCAGATGCCGTCCGAACCGGGTCTTGGCCATCATGAACGAGAAGCCGATGAAGCACGCGATGGCGATATAAGCCGTCAGTGGAATGCCCAAAAATCGTTGAATGCCCAGAAACCGCAGGTCCGGCGCCAGGTTCTGCGCCGAGCGCCCGCCCGAAGCGGCCACGACCAGCCCGCGCACCCAGATGTAGCTCGACAGCGTCACGATGAACGCATTCATCTTGATCTTGATGACGAGGTACCCGTTGAGTGCCCCGATTAGGCCGCCCACCGCCAGCCCGATCACCAACGACACCGGCACCACGAGCCAGCCCGGCGTCAGCGTAATGCCCATGCCGATGCCCGACGAGGCGAACAGGATGCCCGTCGCCATGGCGCTGAGGGCCGCCACCGACTCCACCGACAGGTCCATGTGCCCGGCGATGATCACCAGCGCCAGCCCGATCGACATCACCCCCAAAACGGAGGATTGCTCGATGACATTGGCGAAAATGCCCGGCTGGAAATAATTGGGAATGGTGGCCGAAAAGATCGCCAGCACGACCAGCAGCATGAACCAGACGAGATTATCGAGGACGAATTCGAGCACTTTGCGTTGGCGTGGCGGCATCGCGGACTCATCTAATTGAGAAGGGAAGCTCCTCCCGCGAACGGGAGGAGCGGATGGCGATTACGGGACCGAGGTCACCGGCGTTGCGGGCGGCTTGAGATTGCCCCAGAACGAGGGATCATCGACATTGTCCTTGGTGATCGCGGCGCCCGGGATCTTGATCGTCGGTCCCCAGGCTTCGTCGGTAACCGTCGACTTCAAGCCGAGCACGTCGTATTCGCCCGGTTCGATCTTGGTCTTGGCCACGATCTTGTCCATGAACATCGCGATGGCGGCGGCCTGAGCGTAGAGCGGCTGCTCCACTTCCACCTGCATCCAGCCTTGGCGGATTAGGTCGAGCGCCACCGGCGCCCCGTTCGAGCTCATCACATAGACCTCGCCCGGCTTCTTGCCGGCCGCTTCCAGCGAGGCGACGGCCGCCACCGAGAGATGGGCGGCATGGCTGAAGACGATGTCGATATCGGGATTGGCCAGCAGCTGATCCGACACGATGGTGCCGGCATTGCTGGCTTCCCACTGCATCGCAGGCTGGCTGATGATCGTCACTTCGGGGAACTTGGCCATGCGTTCCTCAAAACCCTTCTGGATATCGAGGGTGTAAGGATCGCCCGGGTCGCCCAGCACCTGCAGCACCTTGCCTTTGACCGAACCGTTCTTCTCGGTCAGCAGGCGCTGCACCTGTTCGGCGGCCACATAGCCGATCTCCACCGTGCCTGCCACCGAGGTGAAATCCGACATGGTCGAGGAAATCTGCCGATCGAATTCAACCACCGGAATGCCGGCAGCGCGGGCGGCCTCAACCGATGGTGCCAGCGCGTTGAAGTCCACGGCGGCCAAAATGATCGCCTTGGGCTTGAGCGCGATGACGTCGTTCATCTGGCTCTGCTGCAGGTCGGTCTTGTTGTCGGCATTCAGCGTGGTCACGCTATAGCCAACCTGCTTGAGGAACATTTCGATCGCGCTGACCGAGCCGGTCTGGAACTCATCGATCAGGGTGGGGACCATGTAGTAGACTTTGCCCTTATCCTGGGCATAGGCGGGGTGCAGCAAGGCGGCCATTCCGGCCAGGAGAACCATGCCGTATTTCAACAAGTGTCTCAATTCGTCGCTCCTCTGAACCGGAATTCTACTGCCCCGCGCCCATGCCCGGTCCGGTACCGGCAAGGGTCTCGCCCGTGATCATGCCGATCACTGCGTCCGCGTTTGTCTGTTTGCGTGGCACGTCGCCCGCCACCACGCCCTGGCGGATCACCACCATCCGGTCGGCGACCTGGAAGGCCTGCTGCATGATGTGGGTGATGATGACGACGCCGATGCCCTGCGCCGCCACCTGCCGGATCATTTCCAGCCCGCGCTTGGTCTGCTCCACCCCGAGTGCGGCGAACGGCTCGTCCAGCAACACCAGCTTGCCGCCCCAATGCACGAAGCGATTGAGCTCGATCGCCTGGCGCTGCCCGCCCGACAGGTGCTCCACCTTGCTGCGCAGCGAGGGAATGCGGGTGCCGGCATTGGCCATCGCCTTGGCCACCTGCTCCTCCATCCGCTTTTCATCGAGTACCTTGATACCCATGATCGACTTGGTCAGCTCACGGCCCATGAAGAAATTGGCGACCACATCCACATTGGTGCATAGCGACAGGTCCTGATAGACCGTCTCGATCCCCGCCGCCTTGGCCTGCGATGGCGATTTTGGGCGAAACTCCTTGCCCTCGAACATCATGCTGCCCGAGCTGGCCTCGAGCCCGCCCGAGATGATCTTGACCAGCGTTGACTTGCCCGCGCCATTGTCGCCCAGCAGGGCAATCACCTCGCCCTTGGCGATGGAAAACGACACGCCCTGCAGCGCCTGCACAGCACCGTAGTTCTTGGTGATATTGTCGAGGACGAGGAGAGGTTCGGTCATGCGGCCATTCCGTTCGAGAACGGATCGCGCTCGCGCACGCGATCGGATGAATTTGGCAAATCCTGCCGGGGCGACAACACGCCGGATACGGCCAAAGCCGCCGCGCCGCGCAGCACCGATTGATGTCCCACCGAAGCGGTTACCCGTGGCGTCGTGCGGTCGTAGCGGCTGGAAATCGAGGTCTGAAGGTCTTCGGTGGTTGCCACGAGGGCGTTGATCAGATCGTC
Organism: Devosia sp.; assembly: GCF_028290435.1. Classification (GTDB taxonomy): domain Bacteria; phylum Pseudomonadota; class Alphaproteobacteria; order Rhizobiales; family Devosiaceae; genus Devosia. The sequence continues at coordinate 227,071 of NZ_JAQGJV010000009.1, forward strand.
CGGCGCAAGGCCGCCCAGCACGATAGTCTGCGGGTCGAACAGGTTCTCGATGGTCCGCACCGCGCTGTGGAAGATCGGCGTCACTGCCGCCACCCATTCCGCCTGGCTCTGCTGCTTGGGCCGCTGGCTGAAACTATCGAGTGACAGATAGCGCTCCAGGCACCCCGCGTTGCCACACGGGCAGGGCAGACCGCCCGGCACCGCCGGAATATGCCCAATCTCGCCCGCATTGCCCCAGGCACCGCGTACCGGCACACCATCCTGCATCATGGTGCCGCCCAGGCCCACGCCAAGGTGCAGATAATAGAACTGCGCCATCCCCGCGCCTTCGCCGTAAAGCCGAACACCCACCGCCGCCGCAACCGTATCGACCGCGATAAACGCCGGCAGCTTGGAAACCTCTTCCAGCCGCGCCCGCACCGGTACGCCGGACCAGCCATCCAGCGTCGTCGGCCCGACAAAGCTCATCGCCTGCACATCGAACGGTCCCGGCATGGCAAAGCCGACGCCCAGCATCCGCCCATCGGGACGCAATGCCCGCATTTCGGCAACCAGTTCGGCAATCAGCGCAAATGCATCATTGGGGGTGGGATGCGGATGGCTGCGCGCCGCGCTCCCCAGCATGTCGCCCACCAGGTTCAACAGCGCGGCATCGACACCCAGCGGCGTGACCGAAATCCCGATGACAAACCCGCCATCCGGATTGAGATGCAGCGTCGTCGGCGGCAGGCCACGACCCTTGGGCTTTTCGCGCACCGACAGGAGATAACCCTGCTCCTCCAGTTCGCGCACGATGGTGGATACCGTCTGCACCGTCAGCCCGACCCGCTCGGCGATATCGCCACGCGTCGCCGGCCCGTCATTGCGGATGCACTCGAGCACGATGCGCCGGTTATACGGCCGCGCCTGCTCCTGATTTGTGCCCCTCAACACCATCGCAGTCCCCTTCATGGCGGAGACTTGCACCGTGGATTTATTATGTCAAATGGATTTCAAAAATGCTTATCTGCCAACGAAGATGTGGAACGCCGGCCGCCGTGACGTGTTGGTGAGTGCAAACCGAAGGAGATCGATCATGCGATTTGGTGTCATGGGTACGGGACAAGTCGGCAGCACCATTGCGGGCAAGCTGGCCGCTTTGGGCCACGATGTCATGCTGGGTTCGCGCGAACCCGGCGGCGAGAACGCCAAGAAACTCGGCCTGAAGGTCGGCACTCACGCCGAGGCCGCAAAGCACGGCGAATGGATCGTCGACGCCATGCCGGGCGAACACGCGATCGACAGCCTGCGCGGCTGCGACATCGATGGCAAAATCCTCATCGACATCGGCAATTACGAGTCTGCTGTCGACCAACCTATCGTCACTCCGCTGGGTGAAGCCATTCAGGCAGCGTTCCCAAAAGTGCGGCTGGTCAAGACACTCAACAGCATCAGCGCCCACCTGATGGTTGATCCGGCCAGCCTCGGCGCTGCCCACACGGTTTTCATCGCCAGCAACGACGCCCGCGCCAAAGCCGAAGTGACGGACCTGCTGCGCGCCTTCGGCTGGAAAGACATCCTCGATCTCGGCGACCTCACCGCCTGCCGCGCCATGGAACAGTTGGTCCCGATGTGGATACAGCTCGAAAAGTTTTATGGCGGCCCCGATTTCAATCTCGCAGTCGCCCGGCAGCCTGCTTGAATGGCAGCTAGGACTACTCTGCCGTTGCCTTGATAAAGTCCACGAATGCCCGCAACGGCGCCGGAACCAGACGGCGTCCGGGATAATAGAGAAACGGCCCCGAAAAGCGCTGCCACCAGGGCTCGAGCACCGGCTCCAGCGCGCCACTCTCGAAGTGCGGTCGCAGCCAGTCCTCGAACAGGCCCACGATGCCGCCACCCGCTATCGCCACGTCAACAGCCAGGTCGCTACCACCGCCGGCCTGCACGATCAGCGGTCCGGTGGCGTCGATCCGCACCACCTCGCCATCATGATGGAACTCCCAGGGCGCCATGGCTCGGCCCGAAAAACGGCTGCGCAAGCAGGCATGCTCCAGCAGGTCGCGCGGATGCTCCGGCCGTCCATGGCGATCGAGATATCCCGGCGATGCCCCGAGAGCATAACGCTGGGTGCGCGGCCCGATCGGTACCGCGATCATGTCCTGCTCCAGCCGCTCCTCGTAGCGGATGCCGGCATCGCAGCCCACGGCCAACACGTCCACAAAGCCTTCCTCGGTGATAATCTCCAGCCGAATATCCGGGTAAGCGGCGAGAAACGCCGGCACGATCTTCGGCAGCACCAGCCGCGCCGCGCTCCCCGGCACATTGAGGCGCAACAGCCCGGCCGGCTGGTCGCGAAAGCCGTTGACCACGTCGAGCGCCGCTTCCACTTCGTTCAACGCCGGGCTCAGCCGGTCCAGTAGACCCTGCCCAGCTTCCGTGGGAACCACGCTGCGTGTCGTGCGGTTAAGCAATCTCACGCCAAGCTGCGTTTCAAGCCGCCGCACGGCCTCGCTCAAGCCGGAGGCGCTGCCACCACTGGTGCGGGCGCCCTCGCGAAAGCCGCCGGCCCGCGCCACAGCCACAAAGGCATTCAGATCGCCCAGATCGGTTTTCATTGTTCGCTCTTCCGCACAACCCGTGCCGATTGTGGCCGGTTATCGAAAGCAGATGCAACCTCTATCTATGGCGTCCTCTACAGGAGATCATCATGTCCAGCATCGACAAATCCGGCACATTCCTTCTCGGCGGCCGCAGTGTGAAGCGGCTCGGCTACGGCGCCATGCAGCTTGCCGGTCCCGGCGTTTTCGGCCCGCCCAAGGATCGTGATGCGGCCCTGGCCGTGCTGCGCGAAGCCATCGCCCAGGGCGTCGACCACATCGACACCAGCGACTTTTATGGCCCGCACGTCACCAACCAGATTATCCGCGAGGCGCTGGCGCCCTATTCGGACGATCTGGTCATTGTCACCAAGATCGGCGCACTGCGCGGCACCGACGGCTCGTGGAACCCCGCCTTCGCGCCTGAACAACTGACCCAGGCAGTGCATGACAACCTGCGCAATCTCGGCCTCGACGTGCTCGACGTCGTCAACCTGCGCGTCATGTTCGGCACTCATGGCCCCGCCGAAGGCTCGATCGAGCCGACCCTGACGGTCCTGGCCGATCTGCAGCGGCAGGGCTTGGTGCGCCATATCGGCCTGAGCAATGTCACCGCCAACCAGGTCGCCGAGGGCCAAAAGATCGCCAAGATCGTCGGCGTGCAGAACCAGTACAATCTGGCCCATCGTGGCGACGACGCGCTGATCGACGATCTGGCGCGGCAGGGCATCGCCTATGTGCCGTTCTTCCCGCTCGGCGGCTTCAGCCCGCTGCAATCCTCGACCCTGTCCGACGTTGCCCAGCGCCTCGGCGCCACGCCCATGCAGGTCGCCTTGGCCTGGTTGCTGCGGCGGTCGCCGAACATCCTGCTCATCCCCGGCACTTCGTCCGTCGCCCATCTGCGGGAAAATCTCGCAGCAGCCGACCTCGATCTATCCGACGAAACCCTGACCGCCCTGGACGGCGTCGCGGCGAGCGCCAACGCGGCCTGATCTGCCCATCGCGTTCACAATCGGCAACCTTATCGACCCCTCGACATTGCAGTTGCAAATCATTTGCAACTGCAATACTCATGTCGCAGAGCCGGTTTGGAGTTTTCGATGCATCGCCGTAGATTTGCCGCCCCGGGCCCCGTCGCCCGGCCTGCCCTCGAAGCCTCCGCCGCCGCCCATTTCATCGCTGCTCGGCAATTCACGGTGGCCTCATGACCGTGGAAGCGCGCGCGCCAAAAGTATTCTCCGGCTGGAACCAGGGCCGGGGCGAGGCCTCGCTGGCCGATGTGCATCGCACCGTCAAGGTCAGCGGCAATGTGTGGCGCCGCGCCGCCGCCTTTGTGGGCCCCGGCTACCTTGTCGCGGTCGGCTATATGGACCCCGGCAATTGGGCGACCTCGCTCGCCGGCGGCTCCAAGTTCGGCTATGCGCTGCTGACCGTAGCGCTGGTGTCCAACATCATGGCCATCGTGCTGCAATCGCTCTGCGCCCGCCTCGCCATCGCGTCGGGCCGTGATCTGGCCCAGGCTTGCCGCGATGCCTTCCCCCGCCCCGTCGCCTGGGTGCTGTGGGCCATGGCGGAACTGGCCATCATCGCCACCGATATTGCCGAAGTCGTCGGCACCGCCATCGGCCTCAACCTGATTTTCGGCATTCCGCTGGAAATCGGCGTGCTGATCACCGCCCTCGACGTGTTTCTCATTCTCTACCTGCAGCGTGTCGGCTTCCGCTGGGTCGAGGCGCTGGTCGTCGCCCTGCTCGCCGTCATCGCCGCCTGTTTCATTGTCCAGATCGCCATGGCCGATCCGGTCTGGGGCGACGTCATCCGCGGCTTCGCGCCGACCACCGAAATCGTCACCAACCCCGAAATGCTCTACCTGGCGCTCGGTATTCTGGGCGCCACGGTCATGCCGCATAACCTCTACCTGCACTCTGGCATCGTGCAGACCCGCGACTATGGCAACTCCATTCCCGAGAAGAAGGAGGCGCTCAAATTCGCCACCATCGACTCCACCGTCGCGCTGATGTTCGCGCTCTGCATCAATGCCGCCATCCTGATCCTGGCCGCCGCCACCTTCCACGCCGCCGGCCAGACCAATGTGGCCGAACTGGGCGAGGTCCATAGCCTTCTGGCCCCCATGCTTGGCCTCGCCATTGCGCCCACCCTGTTCGGTATCGCGCTGCTCTGCTGCGGCATCAACTCCACCGTGACCGCCACGCTGGCCGGCCAGATCGTCATGGAGGGCTTTCTCAATATCCAGCTTGCCCCCTGGCTGCGACGACTGATCACCCGCGCCATCGCCATCATTCCGGCGGCAGCGGTCACCATCTGGTTCGGCGAAAGCGGCACGGCACAATTGCTGATCCTGACCCAGGTCGTGCTCAGCCTGCAGCTCTCCTTCGCGGTGTTCCCGCTGGTCATGTTCACCGCCGACAAGACCAAGATGGGCGCCCTGGTGGCCCCGATCTGGCTCATCGCCGTGGCAGTGTTCATCGCCGTCGTCATCGCCGCGCTGAACATAAAACTGCTCTACGACTTCGTGCTCTGAGGGGAGGCACCCTCATCGGGCCCTTCGGACCGGGGAGAAATAAGAGGCACCCTACGTCTATTCCTCTCCCCGTTGGGGAGAGGGTGGATCGGCGAAGCCGAGACGGATGAGGGTGTCTGTCCCACCGGATACCAAGCGTTTCTCCCCCTTATCCCCGCTCACAGCCCCCGCCCTAGACTCTCCGCCACAACCGGAGACCCGTCATGGACGAAACTTCCCGCCTCAGCCTGCCCTTCATCATGCCCCAACAGGCGCAAAAACATGTGACCCACAACGAGGCGCTGCAGGCGCTCGATGCCCTCGTGCAGCCGGTGGTCGAGAGCCGCACCATCACCACGCCACCAACGACCCCCCTGCTCGGCGATGCCTATATCGTGGGCCCGTCCGCCTCCGGCGCCTGGTCCGGCCACGATAGTGAGATCGCCGCCTTCCAGGCCGGTGCCTGGCTGTTTTACGATCCCGCGCCCGGCTGGCAGGTCTATGCCAAATCCGAGCAGGCCATTCTGGTCTTCGACGCCGGCGCCTGGACCGCGCTGGCCTCCAATGGCTCGGCGGGCATTCCAAAGCTTGGCATCAATACCGGCGCCGATAGCACCAATCGCCTCGCCGTGGCGGCCGCCGCGAGCCTCTTTACCCACGCCGGCAACGGCCACCAGCTCAAGCTCAACAAGGCGGCCTCCGGCGATACCGCCAGCCTGCTCTACCAGACCGGCTATTCCGGCCGCGCCGAAATGGGCCTGACGGGCGATGATTTTTGGCGCCTCAAGGTCAGCCCCAATGGGTCGAGCTGGTTCAATGCCGTGACAGTGGACAATGCCACGGGCGGCATCACCCTCGTGGCGCCGCTACGCCCCGCCATCGACAATGCCATCACGCTTGGCGCCAGCGGGGCCCGCTGGTCCGCGGTCTGGGCCGCCACCGGCACCATCCAGACCTCGGACGCCCGGCAGAAAACCGACATCGCCCCTTCCGATCTTGGTCTTGATTTCATCCTGGCGCTGCAGCCGGTGTCCTATCGCTGGCTGGTCGGCGGCAACGAAGACGGCACGCCGCGCCCTGGCCGCCGCACCCATTATGGGCTGCTGGCCCAGCAAGTCAAAACCGTCCTCGACACACTCGGCTGCACCGATTTCGCGGGCCACGTGCAGGCCGATCCAGCGGACCCCGAGAGCGAGCAGGGCCTCCGCTATGACGCTTTCATCGGACCGCTCATCGATGCGGTGCAGGCATTGGCAAAGCGCGTAGAAGAGCTGGAATCATCACGTTCAGAGTAACCTGATGGAGCCCCTCATACGGCGCTGCGCGCCACCTTCTCCCCGACGGGGAGAAGAATACAAAAGATCGTTGCGCTCTCAAGATTCCTCTCCCCGTCGGGGAGAGGGTGGCCGAGCGGAGCGGAGGCCGGGTGAGGGGGATTCTCTGCACGGCCAAGGACCTGTTCGGGCCCCCTAAATCTTCAGCCCGCGGATCAGCGCCTTGATGCTTTTCCGATAGCCCGGCAGTTCCTCCGCAGTCGCCAGCGCCGCGCGGTCGAACATGGTATTGAGCAGATGCGCCAGCGGCAGGACCGGCAAGTCGCGGATGGACTTGGCGTCGATCGCCTCGCTCACCCCCTCGATCAGCGTGCGCAGCCCGTAGCGCGCATTGATGGCGTCTAGCGCCTCGCGCCCCAATACGGCCGGCGCGTCGATCAGCAAAATTTGTCGTCGCCCCGCATCCTGCATGGCGGTCAAAAAGGCGTCGCCGCCCTCGATCAGCGCCTTGACGGGACCCGGGTCGTCCTCGCTTTCACTGGCCGCATTGATCGCCATGGCCAGCAGTGCGTGCTCCTCCTCCACGACGGCCGCAAACAGCGCCGCCTTGTCGGCAAAATGGTGGTAGAGCGCGCCGCGCGTCATGCCCGCCGCGGCCACTATTTCCGGGGTGCCCGTGCCCCCATAACCCTTATCGGCGAAGCATTTTCGTGCCGCCGCCAGCAGAGCCCGAATGGTCTCGGTCCGCCGCTCCTCCTGCGTCCGCTTCAAACCCTCTTGCATAAAAACACTCTGTATGTACCCCTCTTGCATAAAAACACTCTGTATGTACAAACTAGATACACACAGTTTGTAATTTATAGCGCGCTAACGCAAGGAGACTTTGATGAACCTGACCGGTAGCTATCCGGTGCTGCTCGTTGCCGATGTCGCCCCGATTGCGGCCTTCTACCAAGCCCATTTCGGCTTCAAAGTCGTATTCGCCAGTTCCTGGTATGTGCATCTGCGCGCCACCCACACCGGCACTGTGGAACTGGCGATCATGGATTACGACCACGACACCATCCCGCTGGCGGGCCGGCAAAAGACCACCGGGTTACTGCTCAGCTTAGAAGTCGCCGACGCGGCGGCCGAATATGCCCGCCTCGCCCCCAGCGTGACAGTGCTGCGGGCGTTGCGCGACGAACCCTTCGGCCAACGCCACTTCATCTGCGCCGATCCCAATGGCGTGCTGCTCGATGTCATCACCCCGATCGAGCCCGATCCGGAATGGCTGGCCGCGCAGTCATAGGGGCCGACGTCGCACTCCCGACGCCGGCCGAAGACGCTACGGACGCTGCGTCAGGCCGGCGACGTCGGCCGCGTTGAAGTGCAGCGTGATGTTTGCCTCCAGCGATGGGTCGAGGACGCCGCCGACATATTGGCGCTGCTTGAGCGCCATGGTCTGCGCCGCCGCGTCATAGGACACGTAGAGATAGTCGAAGCAGTCGTCGGTATTGCCGGTCTGGTTGGCATAGACCTCGGCGCGCAGGGCATCCAGCGCGCGCGCCCCAATCACGCTGCCGTCGGCACGATTAACGGCGCGGGTCGAAGGCACCTTGTCATAACCGTATTCGCACAACAGCGCGTCCTGGAACTGTGCCTTGTCGACAAAGCTGACGTCGGTGTCGCTGTTCCACGCATTGGTGGAGTCGTAGACCACGCCCTCTGGGCCGCTCGCCGCGCTGAGATAGATTTCGGCCCAGTCGCAGGTGCCGCTGTCCTCGTTGTAGCACCAGATTTCCGCCTGCCGCATCAGCGCCTGCACATCCTCGACATGCACGGGCTTGCCGGATTTATAGGTGTTGGAAATCGCTTCGGGCGACGGATCCTCGGCAAAGGCCGGGCTGGCCAAAGCCAGCAGCGCGGCGGCGGCAAGAAGCAGGTGTTTCATCGGAACTCTCCCCGAGGCAGTGTTGATCCAATCTAGCCCAATCGCCCCATAGGCGGAATTGCGCTTCGGCAATCAGGGTTGACGAATGCGCATGAATGTAACATTAACAGTTACATGAAACGCTCCGCCCGACTTTCCGTCGCCCTGCACGCGCTCGTTCACCTCGTGGACAAGCCCGAAGCGGTAACATCCACCATCCTGTCTGAATGCCTGATGACCAACCCGGTCGTCGTGCGCCGCGTCATGGGCGAGTTGCGCGAGGCGGGCATCGTCTCCTCCGCCAAGGGCCACGATGGCGGCTGGCGCCTCACCCGTCCTCCCGGCGAGGTATCGCTACAGGATGTGCACGCCGCTCTGGGTGAGACCCTGTTGCTGCGCGCCGAAAGCGATCCCGGCGATACCGCCTGCACCATCGTGCGCACCGTCGATCGCGTCATGACCGATTTTCTCGCCGATGCCGAAGCGCTGCTGGCGGCCCGGCTCAAGCGCATTTCCTTAGGTGATCTGGCGCGCAACAGCGCCCACGACCACAAGACCATTTCCGGAGTTTGAATAATGGACCATGTCCTCGTCATCGGCGGCAGCTTTGCCGGCCTGTCGGCCGCTTTGCAATTGGTGCGCACCGGCCGCCGCGTCACCGTGCTCGATACAAAACTGCCCCGCAACCGCTTCGCCCATGCCGCTCAGGGTCTGTTGGGTTTCGATGGCGTCAGCCCTTGGGACATCCGTCGCCAGGGCGAAGCCAATGTGCTGGCCTATCCCACCGCCAGCATTGTCAAGGCCAGGGCCGTTTCGGCGCGGGTGATCGATGGCGGCTTTGCGGTCACCGACGAGGCGGGCACGGAGCGGCAAGCCCAGCGCCTCATTTTGGCCTATGGCCAGACCGACGTGATGGTGGACATTCCCGGCTTTGCCGAATGCTGGGGCAATACCGTCGTGCCATGCCCCTATTGCCACGGCTACGAAGTCGCCAATCAGCGGCTGGGCCTGCTCTATTCCAGTGCCATGTCGCTGCACGGCGCCAATTTGATCCGCGATTGGAGCGAACGCATCACGCTGTTTACCGATGGCAATGACATCCCCGATGAGGAGCGCCACAAGCTCGCCGCGCGCGGCATTGCACTAGTAGAGGGCAAGGTCGCCGAACTGGCGCATACCACTGGCAAAATCGCCGCCGTGGTGCTGACCGATGGTGCGCGCGTCGAACTCGACACGCTCTTTGCCCACACCCGTAGCGCGCCGTCATCCAACCTGCACGAGACCCTGGGTCTCGAAACGGTCGACGGCCCGATGGGCCCCTACATCAAGATCACCGAAAAATACGAAACCAGCCTCGCTGGCGTCTATGCCGCCGGCGATAGCGCCAGCCTGATGCCCAATCTCAACCTGGCCCTCGCCAGCGGCGCCATGGCCGGCGTCATGTGCCACCAGTCCATGCTGGGCTAGGGGCTTTCTCACCTCTCCCTTTGGGGGAGAGGTCGGCCGAAGGCCGGCTGAGGGGGCCTTTACTAGGTGAGGGGCGTGTGGAAGGCCCCCTCACCCGGCTCGCAAGGGCGACCCGACCTCTCCCCCGAAGGGAGAGGTGAAGACTCTACCAGCGCGGCTTGTGATCCAGTTGCGCGCCAGCCGTCGCCGCGTCGATCGCCGCGATCTCCTCGGCACTGAGCGCCAAATTGTTCAGCACGCCCAGATTGTCCTTGAGCTGCTCCAGCGTGCGCACGCCGATCAGCGCCGAGGTCATTTCCGGGCGCCGCAGCACCCAGCTCAGCGCCAGTTGCACCATAGATTGCCCACGGCTCTTGGCGATAGCGCCCAGCTTGTCCACCGCATCAAGCACGCGCGGCTCGATCGCATTGGCGCGCAGCGAGCCGTTCGGATCTTCCGCCCGCGTGCCCTCGACGGCGCCCTTGTTGTACTTGCCGCTCAACACGCCCTGCGCCAGCGGCGAAAACGCGATCACGCCGATTCCAAGCTCGCCGCAGGCGTCGATGGTATTGTCGTTCTCGAACCAGCGATTGATCATCGAATAGCTCGGCTGGTGGATGGTGGTTGCCACCCCCATGTCCTTGAGGATGCGATAGGCCTCGCGCGTTTCCTTCTCGGGATAGCTCGAAATGCCGACATACAGCGCCTTGCCGCTGCGCACGGCCTGCGCCAGTGCGCCCATGGTTTCCTCCAGCGGCGTCGCCGGGTCATAGCGGTGCGAATAGAAGATATCCACATAGTCGAGCCCCAGCCGCTTGAGGCTCTGGTCGAGGCTCGCCAGCAGGTACTTGCGGCTGCCGTGATCGCCATAAGGCCCCGGCCACATCGTATAGCCCGCCTTGGTCGAAACGATCATCTCGTCGCGATAGGGCCGGAAATCACGCGCCAGCACCTGCCCGAACAGTTCCTCGGCCGAACCAGCCGGCGGGCCGTAATTATTGGCCAGGTCGAAATGGGTCACGCCCGCGTCGAACGCATGGCCGAGGATTTCCATGGCGCTGGGATAGTCGCGCGTGCCGCCGAAATTCTGCCACAGCCCCAGGCTCACCACCGGTAGCTTCAGCCCGGACTTGCCCGAAGCGCGATATTGCATGGTGTCATAGCGTGCGGTATCGGACCGATAGGTCATGATGTGTCTCCCAATAATTTGACGCTGGCGCCGGGCAAACCCCCGCTTGGCGCGGGCCGCGGCCTGATGATAGAAGCGGGCGCTATGGAAAGCCCCGATTTTGAATTGCGCGCCAATCTGCCCCAGACCGAGCTACCATACAAGGTCATGGCGATCTATAAATTCGCCGATCTGCCTGATGCCGAAGCGATCCAGCCGCTGCTCGCCAAATTCTGCTGCGCCCGCGACATCAAGGGCACGTTGATCCTGGCGCCCGAGGGCATTAACGGCACCGTCGCCGGCACGCCCGACGCCATCCATGCGCTTGCCAGCTATTTGCAGACCGATAGTCTCTTCGCCAATCGCCTCCATGGCGCCGAAATCAAATATTCGGCTGCCGCCACCATGCCGTTCCTGCGCATGAAGGTGCGCCTCAAATCCGAGATCGTCACCCTGCGCGCGCCCGAAGCCAATCCCGCCAAGACCGTCGGCACCTATGTGCAGCCGAAGGACTGGAACGCGCTGATCGAGCGCAATGACGTCGTCCTTGTCGATACCCGCAACGATTACGAAGTCGGCCTCGGCACCTTCTCCAAGGCGCTCGATCCGGCCACCAAAAGCTTCACCGAATTCAAGGATTTCGTCGCCCAAAACCTCGACCCGGCCCGCGACAAGAAAGTCGCCATGTTCTGCACCGGCGGCATCCGCTGCGAGAAGGCTTCGTCTTATTTGCTGAGCCAAGGCTTTGAGGAAGTCTTCCACCTCAAGGGCGGCATTCTGGGCTATCTCGAACAGATCCCCGAAGCCGATAGCCGTTTCGAGGGCGAATGCTTCGTCTTTGACGAGCGCGTCTCCGTCGGCCATGGCCTCGCTCTCGGCGATGCCACCCTCTGCCGCGCCTGCCGCCATCCGCTCACGGCCGAAGATCGCGCCGATCCCGCCCACCAGGACGGCATCTCCTGCCGCCACTGCGCCGGCGACACTGAAAAACACGCGGCCGCCGCCGAACGCCAACACCAGATCGATCTCGCCAAGGCGCGTGGCACCGACCATCTCGGCGACGCCGCCCACGCCATCGCTCGCGCCAACAAAGCCGAAAAGCTTGAGCGTATCACCGCCGACCGCGCCCGGGCCAAGGCGCGCTCCTAGATCAACAGCCCCGCCGCCTTCGCCGCCGGCATAAAACTGCGGCTGACTGGCAGGCGCGTGCCATTGTGCAATTCCAGCGCCACCTTGCCATTGGCGCGCACCACCTGCCGCACCGCGTCCAGCGCCACCCAATGGCCCCGATGGATTTGCAGGCCCGCCACGTCGCCAGTCTCGCGCATAGCATCCGATAGCCGCATCAGCACCAGGCCATGGCCTTTGTCTGTTACCACATCCACATAATGGTCCGAGACCGACAGATGCAGCAGCTTGCCGCGCTGCGGATGCGGTAAGCGCTCCAGGATCGGCGGCGGCTCCGGCGCTGCCGGCACTGCGATCGGCACCACCGGCTCGGTGCGTGCCATCACCACCATCATCGCCGCCATGGCGCCGGATACCACGAGGCAATAAAACCACAGCCGCAGCGGCGGCACCTGTACTCCGGGCGAGGCGACCAGCGTCACCCCATAGGCCACGATCCACGCCGGAACGCTGCTGGCGAGGGCCGCCACCACCACGCGTTGCAGCGGGTGTTGAATCCGGCCCGCCAACGCGGTCAGCGTCACCCGCGCCACGGCCCGGCTGCTCACAAAACTCAGCACCACGATGGCCAGCCAGTAGAGCAGCCGCCCCGGCAGCTCGAACTGGTTGAGCGTATCGAAGGGTCCCGAAATCGCCAGCACCAGGCTGGCGGCCGCCATGCCGGTCAGCGCCCGGGGCGAGGTCAGGCTGGCCTGCATTTCACGCAGCGCAGAATGCAGGGGCGGTTCGTTCACGTACTGGGCTTTCGTTTTGCGCATTCTCGTTTGCCTGCCTCCAAGCATAGCGCCACACCGGCCGCCGACAAGTCCGCCACGTCCGGCGACCACAGCAAAGAAGATCCATCATGACCGCAATCGTCACCACCATCACCCAGATCGTCATTCACACCCCGGCCTGGGTCTGGGTCGTCCTGGCGCTGCTCGTCTGGCGCGGCCTCAAGAGCGCCCAGCCGCGCAATGTTGGCCTTGGCAAGCTGGTGCTGCTGCCGGCCGCGCTCGTGCTGGCCTCCGCCCTTGGCATTGCGAGTTCGGGCATTTCGAGCGCCATCATCGCCGGCATGGCGGTCGGCGCCCTTGGGGGTGTTGCGGCCGGACTGGCGCTCGAGCGCCGCAATCCCGCCACGGCCCTGGGTAATGGCCAGCTCCGCCTTGCGGGCGAATGGGCCCCGCTCTTCGTGATCCTGGCCATCTTCCTTACCCACTATGTGGGCGCCGTCGCCGCCGTCATGGCGCCCGCCTTCGCCACCAGCGCGCCGTTCCTCATTGCCATGGCGGCCATCTCGGCCTTCTCCAGCATCATGCTGGTGACCCGCACCGTGCTGCGCGTGCGAATCCTGATGGCCATCGCGCCGCTGGCCGCCTAGGCCACCGCCCAAAACCCGAGCAGTTCTTCCCGGAACTGCTCGGTGGCATCGAGGTTGGCGCAATGCCCGCCTTCAGGCAATTGCACGACCCGCCAGTTCTCTCGCGCGCCGATCCGCCGGAGTGCCGGCTTCAGCACCAGGTTGACTGCCCGGTCCATGCCGCCCACCAGAATCAGCATCGGCCCGCTCCAGCCCAGCGCGTTGGCGGTCAGGTCATAGGCACGCACATGCCCGGTGATGGCCTGCCCCACACGCGGATCGAAGGCCGCGATCATCTCGGCGATCAGCGTGCGCCCTGCGCGTTCTCGCGTCGTGCTGACGGCCGTCAGTTCCGACAGCCAGCCCTTGCCCAGCAACCGATATAGCAGTGGAAACACCGGGCCGGTAATGACTGGCAATTTCAATCGGAACGCGGTGCCGAACAGGCTCAGGCTCAAAAAACGTTCCGGCGCCATGGCCAGCATCTGCAAGGCGATGATCCCGCCCAGCGAATTGCCCACCCAATGGGCGCTGGTAACGCCGGCATTGTCGAGCAGGGCCAGCATATCCTCTGCCATCACCGGGATGGCAAAACCGGCCCTGGTATAGCCCGCCGGAAATTCCGAACGGCCATGCCCGCGCACGTCGGGCACGATGACGCGATAGCCCAGCCCGGCAAAATAGCGCGCATCGGCCTCGAACTGCCGCCCATTCGCCGCCAACCCATGGCACAGCACGATCGGCACGCCATCGCGCGGTCCGGTTATCGCGTAAAATAGCCTCGTGCCGTCAGCGCTCCTGAAAGTGCGGATTTCCAAACGCGATACCTCTCAGGCATTGCCGATCACGATGCCCGCCGCGAACACCAGCGAGCCCCCAAGCACCACCTGCAGGACGGCGCGCCAGAATGGCGTTTGCATAAACCGGTTCTGGATAAAGGCGATAGCCCATAGTTCGATCAGCACCACCACCACGGCAATCGTTGTCGCGGTGAAAAAGTCGTGGATCAGATAGGGCAGCGCATGCCCCAGCCCGCCGAGCGCCGTCATCACCCCGGCCGCGAGGCCCCGCTTGAGCGGCGAGCCGCGCCCGGTCAGCTTGCCGTCGTCGGTCGCCGCCTCGGTAAACCCCATCGAAATCCCCGCGCCCACTGCCGCCGCGAGACCGACCAGAAATGTCTGCCATGTATCGCCCGTCGCGAAGGCCGCGGCAAACACCGGCGCCAGTGTCGATACCGAGCCATCCATCAGTCCGGCCAGACCCGGCTGTACATAGGTCAAGACGAACTGCCTGTGCGCCTCGCTCTTCTCGCTGCCGCGCCCCTCGGCGCCCAGCTCGCTTTCATCCAGCCGGTCGGCCGCATCGGCATGCTTACGCTCCTCGCGCGCCAGGTCGCCCAGCAGCTTGCGGATGCCGGCATCCTGCGTCTGCTTGGCCGCTTCCAGATAAAACCGATAGGCGCCTTCCTCCATCTCCCAAACCTGCTGCCGCACCGCTTCCAGCGTCAGCGTTTTGAGCAGCCAGATCGGCTTGCGCGGCAAAAACCCGCGCACGTCCTCGCGCCTGATTGGCACCAGCCGCGCACCGAACCGCTCTACATAGAGGTCGAGCAGACGCCGCCGGTGCCCGTCCTCCTCGGCCGCCATGCCCTCGAAGATCGCCGCCGATCCCGGATAAAGCGTCGCCAGCCGGCTGGCGAATTCCGAGTAAATCCGCCCGTCTTCCTCCTCCGCCGTCACCGCCAAAGCGAGAATTTCCTGCTCGTCCAGCGAGGCGAAATCACGGCGATGATCGAAGCGCAAGGAAAACATCACGGACTCATAGTTTAGAATTGTTCTAAACTATGGATAGGCGGATTTTCGCACTGAAGCAAGTCCGAGGATGCGAGCTGAACTCTCCCTCCCCCACGCACTCACTCACTCTGCCCCACCAGCCCAAGCTGCCTTGCCGACGATCCGCGCGACTGATGCACATAGCCCAGCACCGAGGCCGGCACTTCTTGCGCCAGCCACTCGCGAAACAGCCGCGTCTTGCGCGGCTCCCGTCGCCCTGTGGTTACCGCCAGCCAATAGCCCAGCGGCCCCTCAACGCTCAGCGCGAACGGCCGTACCAACCGGCCATCGCTGACCGCGTCGGCGCTCATCATGTCGGCAGCGATCAATACCCCCTGCTCGGAAATCGCCGCGTCGAAGGCCAGCGACGCATCCGAATAGGTAGGACCGGCAAATTTCAGCTCCGGATCGACCCCCGCCGCCGAGCGCCATAGCGGCCAGCTCAACATCGAGGTCTGGTCCTGGATCACCGGCACCTTGGCCAGGTCGGCCGGAGCCTTGAGCAAAGCCGCAACGGGCGGCGCACAGACCGGCTGATACGCCGCGCCGCCAATCAGTGTCGTGGTCACGCCGGCCCAGCGCCCGTCGCCATAGCGGATGCCGCAATCCACATCGGCCCGCGACAGGTCCAGCATCGCCGCCGTCACCGTCAGCCGGATTTCGATTTCGGGATGAGCGGTGGTGAATTTGTTGATCCGCCAGATCAGCCAGCGCGAGGCGAAGACGCTGCCCACCGTCAGGTTCAACACGCCCTCCTCGCTGCCGCGCAAACTGGCCAACCCGTCCTGCAGCGCCGAAAATCCCGCCGTCAATTGCGGGAGCGCCTGCCGCAAAGCCGGCAAGGGCACGAGGCCATGGGAAGTGCGCTCGAACAATTCCATGCCCAGCCGCTCCTCGGCCCGTCGCAAATGCTGGCTGACCGCGCCAATGGTCACGCCCAGTTCCTCGGCAGCCGGCGCCAGCGCACCGCGCCGGGCGACAATTTCAATAGCGCGAACCGCATTGAGCGGGATGGGAAAGGGATTAGGCATATAGATTATCTATAACGACTGCCCGACCTTGTCCATTGCTGGGACGGCGGCCGAGGCGCATTTTGACCCATACCGATCACTTCAAAACCGGAAGGAGAATACAAAATGTCGCCATTCAAATCGATCTTGCTCCGGTTGGGGCGCCTCATCGCCGGGGCGCGCACCCAACAGGTCGATCTCGATGCCATGAATTTGCACGATTGGGCCGACCTGCCGGCCTATCATCCGCGCGCCGAGGCCGGTTGCGCCGTGCTGAGGCCATAATCGGGGCATTGAAGAGGGCAACGACTTTCCGGAAACGGTTCTGCCGCTTCCGCCCCTTCAAGGAGTTGCTCCATGATCCGTTCGCTCGCGATTGCCGCCGTTGTCCTCGCCACCGCCGGCGCGGGTTTTGCCCAGGAAGCGTCGACAACGACGCCCGCGCCCACCGATATCCAGATCGAGCCCGGCGCCACCATCAATGTCATGTCCAAGCAGGCCAACATGCTGACTGGCATCTACGCCACCCAGGCGGTGATCGACATCTGTGCCATCACCGTGCCCGAGCCGGTCGCCACCAAGATGGGCAATGATCGCAAGCGCTTCGAGACCGGCGTCGGCCTTGACGCCACCGGCGCCACCGAGGCCTATGACAAGGTCAAGACCAGCGTCACCGCCACCAAGCCCGACTGCGCCGAAGGCAGTGCCGATCGCAAGAATGTCGAGGCCGTACTGGCGCTTTACGCGGGGAATTAGCCCCCGGCGCCTCACCCCTCCCCCTGAGGGACTTCGAGCCGTCTTGCAAATCGCTCCGGTGGAGCGATTTGAGGCGAGAAGGCCATGAGAGCTAGGCTCGAATGGCCCAGGCGCGCAACCGCCTACTCACACAGCCGCGACGTACACGTCTTGCCATGACACCCCAGATCGACATGAATATGGTCGTGATGCAGGGCATTGGCTTCCGGCCCCAACGTCGTGGTAAAATGCCCGCAGGCCGCGTCATGGGCGAATTTGACGATGCGACTGCCCTGCTCTTCCGTGCCGGTCCAGCCTTCTTCGACGGTCACGTTGCGCCCGTCCTCAAGCCGAAACCCCACCACGTCCAGCGCATCCGCAAAGGCGTGGAACGACAGGTTGCCTTCGGCCGCATTGTTGACATTGCGGCACATATAGCCCGTGCCCACCGTCACGCTGGCGATAGAGGTATCGTCATGCGCCTTCACATAATTGTCGACCTCGGCGATCCATTCCGGCAGCGCCGTCGCCATGCCGCAATCGGTCACCGCCTCGGTGTTGAACGGCACCATCCGCCCGTTCACCAGCACCCCGGTCACCGATAGCGGCGATTGCGACTTGCATTGCCCATCGCTGATCGGCGGCAGCGCCTTCGCCTCCACCTGCCCCGTCAGCATGGCCGGGCACGCCGTCTGAAATATCCGCGCCGGCTCGGCTTCGGCCGCTGGTTTTGGCGCGGCCTCAGGCGCCGGTTGCGCGGGCAAGTCCTCGGCCGCAGGGGGCACGGCTTCCTCGGTCGGCTTCGGCGTTTCCGCCTGTTCAGGCATGGGCACCTCGACCGGCTCTTCCGGGCGTTCCCGCAGCAAGCTTACTCCGGGTTGTGACACCACAGGCGGGGATGGCGGCACCGGCCTGGTTACCTCCGGCACTTGCGGCTTGACGGGCTCGATCACCACCGGCGTTTCGGGTCCGCCCAGATCGGCCGGCCGCTTCTGCGGGATCGGCGGCGCTTCGTCGGTCACGACCGGCCTGGGTCGCCGCGGCGCCTCTTCGGGCTTTTGGGTAATCCCCTCCACCATGTCGCGCAGGGGCGCAAAAATGTCCTGCCCTACCGCCGGTAGCGACAGCAGGGCAAAAAGGGCGATCGGCAGTGCAATTGATATCCGCATAAGGCCCAAACGCTCGGCCCTGGCGGCGGTTGCGTCAGGCGCGCTCGATTCGCAGGGTGAAGCAATTATTGGTGGCGCTGCGCATATGCACGTAAGCGACGTCGTCGCGCCTCAGCAGCATTTCCGCCTGCGCCGCGATCTCGGCGGGCGCCACCACCATGCCGGTGCCGTAAACGATCCTGTCGTTTGCGCCATAGCCGCGCAGGATCTGCCGATTGTTCCCGCCCTGGTGCCGCGTCGGCAGCCCCGCCTCCGACGCATGGGGCGGGCACGCCTCGGCATGCAGGAAGACCGGCCCGATCTCGGCATAAGGCTGCGGCGCCGGGAATGGGCGATAGGCCAGGGTCAGATAGGGCTCGCCGGCCTCCACATATTTCAGGCAATGCCGGCACGGCACGCCGTCGCCATCCGAAATCGCCCGCTCCGGCGACTGCCCGTTGGCGTCGAGTGCTCCCGCCCGATAGGCCGCCGCCACGTCGGTCGGCATGCCCAAAAATCGCAATGTCATGGTCGTTCTCCTGGTTTTTGTACCATCAACCATGCCGGCGCCGCCTCCACGACCCGCTTTTGACACCACGCCGGCCTGTTAACCCGCTCTAAACCATCTTTGCGCGCGCTCCCGCGTCTGCTATCAGCGCCCTCATGACAACGCCGCTCAAAAATATCCGCAATTTCTCCATCGTCGCTCACATCGATCATGGCAAATCCACCTTGGCCGACCGCCTCATCCAGCTGACTGGTGGGCTGGAGGTGCGCGAGATGAAGGAGCAGGTGCTCGACTCGATGGATATCGAGCGCGAGCGCGGCATCACCATCAAGGCGCAGACCGTCCGGCTCGAATACAAGGCCAAGGACGGCAAGACTTACATCCTCAACCTGATGGACACGCCCGGCCACGTCGACTTCGCCTACGAAGTCTCGCGCTCGCTGGCGGCCTGCGAGGGCTCGCTCCTGGTGGTCGACGCCAGCCAGGGCGTCGAGGCGCAGACGCTCGCCAACGTCTACCACGCGCTCGACGCCGGGCATGAAATCGTGCCGGTGCTCAACAAGATCGACCTGCCCGCCGCCGAGCCCGATCGCATCCGGCAGCAGATCGAGGACGTGATCGGCCTCGACGCTTCGGAGGCGGTGC
>NZ_JAQGJV010000047.1 GCF_028290435.1 Devosia sp.
CCCTCCAGCCCGTATCTAAGTGGAACAGGAGCGCAGCATGGCATCGCGGAAAATGGCCTGGGTCACCGGCGCGGGAACCGGCATCGGCCGGGAAGTTGCCCGGCGCCTTGCATTGGATGGCTGGCAGGTAGCGGTTAGTGCCCGAACCAGCGCCGATCTGGAAAGCCTTGCGCGCGAGCTTCCCGATGCGATCCGCTCTTTCCCGCTCGATATAAGCGACCGGGGTGCCGTTAACGCAGTGGCGACGCAGATCCGTGACACCCTTGGCCCGCTGGATTTGGTGGTCCTGAGCGCCGGCACCTATGTGCCGATGTCGGCGAAAGACTTCGATGTGGATGGCTTCGCCAAGACCATCGACGTCAATCTGATGGGCACGGTCAATTGCCTTGCCGCCATCATGCCACCAATGATCGCGCGGCAGAGCGGACACATCGCGGTGGTCGCCTCGGTATCCGGATTTGTTGGCCTTCCGGCCGCCGGTGCCTACGGCGCCAGCAAGGCAGCGCTGAACAATTTGTGCGAAGCACTGCAGCCCGATCTGGCACGCTATGGCGTGAGGCTGTCGGTGATCAATCCAGGCTTCGTCGACACGCCGCTGACCAAAAAGAACGACTTTCCGATGCCGTTCCTGATTTCGGTTGAACAGGCCGGCGATGCGATCATCGCTGGCCTCAAGACAGGTCGGTTTGAAATCGTTTTTCCCTGGCAGATGTCGATGGCTATGAAAACGCTTGCCTTGCTGCCGCATGGACTGCGGTTGGCTATCACCAAAAGGATGCTGCGCTAGGCCTCCTCGCGCTCGCGCACAACGGTGGTGGCGATGCGCGTCGCTGCCGGGCTGTGGCGGAGCAGCGGAACGCCCTTGCGCCAGAGCCTTAGCGCCTCCCAATGGATTGCGCCGATGATCTTGACGGTCATCAGAGGGTAGGAAATCAGCGCCCTGAACAAGGCGCGGCCATTCAATTCCTGGCGGTCGCCAGAAAACGATGCCCGCAGCAACAACCCCTCGGCATCGGTCTCGTTGATGCTTACGACCACGCGCTTGGCCGGCGGCTCGATGTGGAAGTGATAATCGCACTCCATCGGCATGAAAGGGGAGACGTAGAGTTGCTTGGCGCAGGAATGCTCCACCGCTCCATCGTGTTCTCCAGCGCGGATGACATAAGTGTGTCGCTCGCCGAACGTGTTGCAGACCTCGTAGAGAATGGCCCGCGTGGTCCCGCTCGCGTCCGAGCAGAAGTACACCGTCAACGGATTGAACACGTAGCCGAACATGCGTGGGTAGCACAGCATACGGATTTTCGGCCGGCCCATATCGATACCTGCGGCACCCAATTGCGCTTCGACCCAATGCCGCAGGCCGCCGGCGCGGCCGTCGCCGTGGTCCTTTTCCCAGAAGCTGAAGACGCCGCGGGCGTTAATGCCGAACAGCCTTGTCAGTCGTGCCAAAGCCGGCAGTTCATCCAGATCAAGCAGCAGGCAGAACACACGGTAATGCAGTTTGTGCTGGCGCGGCCGCAGGCGGGAATGCACCACATGACCCGCATAAATGGCCGACTGCATGCTCATTCGGCCGCCTCCAGCATTGGGGGCGCCAAGGTGATGCGATCAGAACAGCCTTCGACCGACCATGGCCGGTCCACGCCACCCAGCATTTCGGCAACCGACAGGCCCGATTGCAGCGCGTCCTCGTGGAAGCCGTGGCCGAAATAGCTACCGCAGAACCAGGTGTTGCGCCGTCCCTGCAATTGCCAGAGCTGCTGCTGGGCCGCGAGCGCCGCCGCATCGAACAGCGGATGGGTATAGGCGAAGCTGCGGATGATCTTGTCCTCGCGGATTTCCCGGGTTGGATTGAGCGTGACGAACAGCGGATGGGCCGGATCGAGATTTTGCAGGCGGTTCATCCAATAGGTTACGCAGAGCGGTCGATCCCCACTATCGCAACTCTCCCCGATATAGTTCCAGCTCGACCATACCCTAGGCCGCTTGGGCATCAGGGCGGGGTCGCTGTGCAAGACAGCTGTATTGTTCGTGTAGCGCATGGCGCCAAGCAGCGCGCGCTCCTGCCAGTCCGCATCGGCCAGCATCTTGAGCGTCTGGTCGGCATGGCTGGCAATCACCACATCGCTAAAGGTCTCGGTACGGCCGAACATGTCGGTGATATCGACGGTGTCATTTGCCCGAGAAATCCTCTCGACCGGGCAGCCCAGGCGTATCTCCCCTTTGAACGCAGCGACCAAGCGCTGCACATACTGCTGGCTGCCCCCGGTCACGGTTCGCCACTTCGGTCGGCTCATCAGGTTGAGCAGGCTATGGCTGGCGAAAAACCGGATGAACGCCTTGAGGGGGTAGCGCCGCATTTCGGTGGCGCTGATCGACCAGATCGCGGCCCCCATCGGCAAGAGGTGATCCTCGATGAATGCCGGCGCATAGCCGTTGGCGTCCAGATAATCGCCGAGGCAGACCGCATCGAGTTCGGGCAGGTCGAGCAGACCCGGCGCGTCGCGATAGAAGCGCACGATATCGCGCAGCATCAGCCAGAACCGGCCGCGGGCGAGATTGCCGCGCTGGCCGATCAGGCCGTTGAGCCCGTTGCTGGAATATTCCAGCTTGCCCTCATCAAGCGACGCGGCGAAGGACATGTTGGAGGCCTGGTGAGCCACGCCGAGATGCTCGAACAGCGCCACCAGGTTGGGGTAGTTCCGCTCGTTATAGACGATGAAGCCGGTATCGACGGCAATGCTGCCATCGCCGCCGGGGACCATCACGGTATTGGCATGCCCCCCTAGCCGGTCGTCCGCTTCATAGAGCGTGACGCGGTGGCGCTTGCTCAGCAGCCAAGCGGCCGAGAGCCCGGCAATGCCCGATCCTATGACAGCAATGTTGCGCCCTGTCTGATATTCGCCCGATGTCATCTGGTGCAGCACGCGCCGTTCCTTCTACACGTTGTGCAGGTAGATACGGGCGGCAGCGCAAAACGGACTTCGCCGGTTTGAAAAAATCTGTAGGTCACTGATCCGGCCTGGCATCGGCGCCGTACCAGCACCATGACCCTGGACCTGCACATCGCTGTTCTGCCACCCGCTCGGGTTGTACTAGCGGCAGGGCTGAGGCTAGCCAGAGCAAGGCGTTCTGATCATAATGTGCCCATGACCGCACTTCCGGACGGCCAAGCCGACAAGAGCATGACGGAGTTGCTGCTTGCCGTTGGCCGCAGCCAGGATATCGATGCGTTTGAAACCCTGTTCCGCTATTACGCCCCCCGCATCAAGGCCTATATGTCGCGCGGCGGCGGCAGCGCCTCGGCCGAAGAGCTGATGCAGGAGACCATGGTGGCGGTGTGGAAAAAGGCCGCACTCTATGATGCGTCCAAGGGCGCCGCATCGACCTGGATCTTTTCGATCGCGCGCAATCTGCGCATTGATGCCTATCGGCGCGAACGCCGTCCTGAATTCGATCCCAACGATCCCGCCTTTGTGCCCGATGAGGCGCCGGCCGCTGACGTTGCAATGGCGGCATTCCAGGACGCCGGGAGGGTCCAGCGGGCGCTGTTGAGCTTGCCCGCCGATCAGGCGACGGTGCTCAAAATGTCATATTTCGAGGACCAGTCGCAAAGCGCTATCGCCGCCGCGCTCGACCTGCCATTGGGGACAGTCAAATCGCGCATGCGTCTCGCCTTCGACAAACTCCGTACGCTGATTGGGGGCGAACCCTCATGAGCGTTATCCATCACCTCAACGATGATCTGCTGGTCAGCTATGCCGCTGGGGCCCTCAGCGAGGGCTGGAGCATCGCCGTCGCCACTCATCTGGCCCTGTGCCCGGACTGTCGCCGACGCGCAGCTGTGGCCGATGCCGTCGGCGGCGCGATGCTGGATGATCTCGACGCGGCACCATCCGAGGACAGGTCCTGGCAGGCCGTACGCGCTCGGCTGACATCCGGATCTGAGCCGGAGAAATCACACCCGGTAGCCAGCCCACAAACCCTGCCGCAGCCGCTGCGCGACTACGTGGGGGGCGACCTCAATGGCGTCCGCTGGCAGGCACTGGGCAAGGGCGCGTCGCAATTGCGGATCAAGACGGCCGATCGCGCCACGCAGGTGCGGCTGTTGCGCATTCCCGCCGGCAAGCCCGTCCCTGAGCACACCCATGGCGGGCGCGAGCTGACCCTCGTGCTGACCGGCAGCTTCCGCGATGGCGACACGATTTTTGCGCGAGGCGATATCGAGGATGCCGATGCCAGCCTTACCCATCAGCCCATCGCGACGCCCGAGGCCGATTGCATCTGCCTTGCGGTTACCGACGCACCGCTGCGCTTTAGCAGTTGGATCGTGCGGCTTGTGCAGCCCATTTTGGGAATTTGAAAGTAGGCGGAGTTCATTGTGCTGAAATATCTTGTCGCCTACGCTGCCACCGCCGTGATTTTCTTCGCCTGCGATTTTGTATGGCTGTCCACAATGGGCGGCTTTTATCGCGAGCGCGCCGCGGGCCTGTTCCTGGATAAGCCGAACCTCGCCATCGCAGGCCTGTTCTATCTGGTCTATGTCGGCGGTATCGTCTTCCTCGCCGTCATCCCCGCCCTATCGGGAAGCGGTTGGGGCGCGGCGTTGCTCGCCGGTCTGGTGCTCGGCCTCGTGGCCTATGGCACCTATGACTTGACCAATCTGTCGACCCTAAAGAACTGGCCGTTGGCAGTGACGCTGGTTGATCTGGCCTGGGGCACTGTGCTCACTGGCGTCGCCGCAACCGGCGGCTTCCTGTTGACCCGCTGGCTGACGGCGTGACCGGGGGCCATCGTAGCTTCAGCCGGTCTGTCCACCTGGTCGTGCCTTCGCCTGCGAAAGTCGTATTGCTCATTTCTCTCCCAAGGAGGGAGACCAATAGTGCATAGGCTTGAAACAATGTGGGCCCCGCTTGGGGCCCGCATCCGGCGATTTCAATGGCTGGTCATAGCCAATCAATGGATTGGAAGCTGCCACTTCCGTCGAACAGGCACTGGAACGGTGGATTGCCCTGTGCGCCAAGGCTCACGCTGCCCGTCACGACGAAGCCGCCATTCGTGCCGCGCATGGGTTGGCTAGCGGTAACATTGCGCGGGCGGGTGTTGTACTGGCCGGACGCCTCACCCTTGCAATAGGCAACCATTTGGGACGCCGTCAGCCCTGAAGAGGGCGCTGCGGCTGGATCTCCATTGCTGACACCCATAGTGCAAACACCATTTGCGCCCCCGCGAGCGGTATAGGAAACAGCTGACGATCCGTCCGGATTAACCGATATCGAAATCGTCGTGCGCTGATAGGTGGTCTCGTAATAATTGGCGTTAAAGGTCTTGAGCCTTGCCTCTTTTCCATTGACGTAAACGGGCCCGCCAGCATCGGCGTGAACTTCAATGCCACCGGGGCAGGTGGCGTTCAAAAAGGGGACCGCTGCTTGAGCGGAGGTCGCTAAGATTCCGAAAAGCAGCAATGTTGTTATGGCGAGAATGCGCATTCATAACCTCCATAAGGGTATGAGACATCATGCCACTAAATACGCTTTGGGCCTACACTGGTCCAGCTTCGCTCGCTTATAAAACCGGCCGACGACGCTCGATCGGCACCCGGCACCTCGCGATCCGCACATGAAATTCACACCCTTAACCTTCATCGGGATGAGCCTCGACACGCTAATAGTCGCCCCGGTAATGGGCGGCCGAAGGCCTATTCCGCAACGCTGCGGGGATTCATTCGCGCCGGTCATCCCGTAGCCGAGAGATAGCGAACTTCCACGCTGCTCTGGAAGGAGAAGAATCCCTTTGATTATGTCGTTATAACGTCATAACACTATGACCTATCGGTTGGCGCTTGGCTGGCCGGACGCGACGGGGAGAAAATTCATGCATTACGTTAGGGCCATCCGCCGCCTAGCTGGCGTGGCGACTGTCCTGGTATCCGGCACAGCGTTGACGCAGGCGGCCGAGATTTCGTTTCTGACCCATTGGTCGCCCGACACGGTGGCCATGCTGGACGCCGCGATCGCCAAATATGGCGAGACGCATAAGGACGACACGATCACCGTCCGCGCCGTACCGTTCGGCGATCTGTTGACCACGCTGCGCACCTCGGGCGGTGGGGCAGGCGGGGCAACCATTGCGGGCATTTACGACGCCTGGCTTCCGGACCTGGCCAAGGACAAGCTGGTCGCGCCCGTGCCGGCTGAGATGGCCACGGCTGTGACGGCCAATTGGCCGGCCGGTGTCGTCAGCGCGGCCACGGCTGGCGGCTCGCTTTACGGCATTCCCAATGAGATCGATGTCTATGCGCTGAACTATAATAAGCGCCTGTTCGCGGCAGCCGGGATCACCGAGCCACCCAAGACGTGGGAAGAATTCCTCGCCGACGCCGAAAAGCTGACCGACAAATCCAAAGGTCAGCAGGGTTTTGGCTTGATCAATTCGTGGGCCGCCGGCGTGCTGCATCCGTTTGCGTCTTTGCTGGTGTCCAATGGCGGCGACCTCGTCGTCGACGGCAAGCCGGTGCTGGACAGCAAGCAGGCCAAGGAGACGTTTGAGCTTTATGAAAAGCTCATCACCTCGGGCTTCTCCGATCCAGCCATGGCGACAGCCGACGCCAATACGACCGGGCCGTTCCTCGACAATTTCGTTTCGGGCAAGACCGGCATGATCATCATGGCCAATTGGTGGGAATCGGCGCTGAAAGCCGGCATGGGCGACGCGTTCGCCGATATCGCCACCGCGCCAATCCCGGTCGGTCCATCGGGCGACAAGGCGCATTCGATCTCCTATTCGTGGATGACCGTGGTCAATGCTCAAGCCAGTGCCGAAGAACAGGCTGCGGCCTGGAGCTTCCTCGATTGGCTGAACGGGCCGGAATCCGGGCCGAACGGCGCTTCGGCCATGGGCGAAATCCTGATGTCGATGGGTATCCTGCCCTCACGCACCTCGGACGCGACGGCATTTGGCGATCGTCTCAGCGGGGATGCGTTCCTTGCCGGATATACGGGACCGCTGCCGGACGCCAAGCCGTTCCCGGTGGTGCTGGGTGGTCAGGAGTTCTCGGAATCGCTGCAGCAGACGCTTGAGGCACTGCAATTCGGGCAGGTTACTGCCGCCGAGGCGCAGACCAATGCCCAGACCGATGCGGCCGAAATTCTCGAACGCAACGCCAAATAGGCATCTCATCACTACGTACTGGGCGGCTACGGCCGCCCAACTCTCCTTGCCCCGGATAGTTATGCTCCGCACCCAAAACAGATCGGCGATCGGCATGCTGGCGCCCGCGACGGGCTTGATCGGCGTGTTCGTCCTGCTGCCGATGGCGCTGACCGTCTGGCTGGCCTTCCAGGACTGGTCGACCCAGACCGGGTTCGAGACTGCGCGCTTCATTGGCGTGGATAATTTCCTGGCCATTTTCGGGCCCGGTTCGGTCGGCCGCGACTTCAAGGCAGCGCTGGTGAATACCGCCATCTATACCGTGCTGTCGGTGCTCATCATCGTGCCGCTTTCGGTGGCGCTGGGCCTGTTGGTCCACCAGAAGATCGCGCCGGGCGGCATCGTGCTGCGCACGGTCTTGTTCTCGACCTATATGGTGCCGATGATCGCGGTGGCGCTGGTGTGGTCCAAGCTCTATTCACCCACCGAGGGGCCAATCAACCAGATGCTGGGCTGGATCGGCATCGGCGCCCAGACCTGGTTGTCGTCACCCAAGACGGCGCTGGTTTCGCTGGTGCTGCTCAATGTTTGGCAGCAGGTGGGCTATTTCACCGTGCTCGCCGTCGCTGGACTGACGCAGATTCCGCCGGTGCTGTATGAGGCTGCCCGCGTCGACGGCGCTTCGGCATGGCGGCAGTTTCACGCGATCACGCTGCCGCTGCTCGGCAATACGCTGCTGTTCTCGGCGGTGATCGGCGTCATCAACGCGGTGCAGGTGTTCGAGCCGGTGGCGCTGATCACGCAGGGCGGGCCGGTCAATTCGACCAATGTGCTGACCTATCACATTCGCCGCGTCGGCATCGAGCGGGCGCAGGGTGGGCTCGGCTCGGCGATGGCCGTCACGCTGATGCTGGCGCTGATCGTGGCTATCACTGCCTTGTTCGCGGTCGCGCGCAGCCGGGAGAACCGGACATGAGCAGCAACCGCCCCAAGATTTTCGCATCGCCGCAGGAAGGCCTGCTGACCTTACTGATTATTTTCGTTGCCGTGGTTGCGGCTTTCCCGATGGCCTGGATGGTCCTGTCCAGCCTCAAGACGCCGCAGGAGAGCATGCAGACACCGCCGGTCTGGTTTCCGGCCACGCCGAACCTGGATGCCTATGTGCAGGTGGCCGATGTGGTGAGCCTGGGACAATCGTTTCTGAATTCGGCGGTGATTGCGGTGATCACCACCGCCGCCATTCTATTGACCAGCCTGATGGCGGGCTATGCCTTCGCCAAATACACGTTTAGGGGCCGCGATGCGCTGTTTGCCGTGCTGATCGCGGCGATGTTCCTGCCGCCCATCGTCACGCTGATCCCGCTTTACCGCATCACCGGCTATCTCGGGCTCAATGCGAGCCTGTTCGGCGTCATCGTGCCCAATCTGGCCAATGCCTTCGGCATCTTCCTGATGCGGCAATATATCAAGGGCGTGCCCGACGACATGATCGATGCCGCCCGCGTCGATGGCGCCAGCGAAATGCGCATCCTGTTCAAGGTGGTGGCGCCTTCGGTGATGCCGGCTATCGCGGCCCTGACGCTGTTTGCCTTTGTCTATCACTGGAACAGCTATCTGTGGCCGCTGACGGTGTTGCAGGGCAAGACCGAGCAATATCCCATCGTCATCTCGCTCTCGCGGTTGCTGAGCTATAATCGCGGGGCGATGAATACCGGGCTGGTCATGGCCGGCGCGACGCTTGCGGTGTTGCCGCCGGTGGTACTGTTCGTGTTTTTGCAGCGGTTCTTTGTGGACTCCATCGTGTCGAGCGGGGTCAAGGGATGAGCGCGATCCTCGCTATTGATCTGGGCGGCACGCGGTGCCGCATCGGGCGCGCGACGTCCGTTGATCCCGGCGCCGTGCAGGCGGTGGCGAATGTGCCGGCGCCGACAACGCGGGAGGATTTCATCGCGCTGGTCCGGGGGCAACTCGCCGAGCACGGCACGAAGGCCTTGGGCCTGGGCGTTCCGGGTTTGGCCGAAGGCAGCGTCTGCCGCTGGGTGCCCAATCTGCCTTATCTTGACGGCCTGGATCTGGCCGACGCATTTCCCGCCATCCCGATCGGGCTGGGCAATGATGCGCAGTTGAGTCTGCTGGCGGAGGCGAAGTCCGGGGCCGCTGCGGGCGTCGCGGATGCGATCCTGTTGGCGATCGGCACCGGCATAGGCTCGGCGGTTCTTGCCGGGGGCACGATCATCAGCGGGACCATGGGCGCGGCCTGTTCGTTTGGCTGGGCCTCGGTGGACGTCGACGACGGGGGCGAGGATGTCAGTGGATGGCTGGAACGGCATTGTTCGGGCCGGGCGCTGGACGCACTGGCCCGCCAGCAGGACCTCGTCGACGGCACCGCGCTGATAGCGCAGGCTCGGGTGGGCAACGCCGCGGCGCGCACGGCGCTTCAACGTTCGATGCAAATGCTCGGCACGGCTCTCGCGGGTGCGGTGGCGCTTCTGGCGCCCAAGACAGTCATCTTTGCCGGCGGCGTTGCCGATGGGTTCGACGTGCTTGCGCCGCTGATCGAATCGGGGCTGGTCCGGCATCTGCCACCGCATTTGCGGCAGGTTGAACTGGTAGCGGCCCGGCATGGGCCTGGCGCCGGCCTGATCGGGGCCGCGTTTGCCGGGGCCATGGGGCCAGCCTGGAGGAGCGGACATGGATGAACCACAAGGCCTGCAACGGCCCGATCGCCGCCGACCCGAACCGCTTTGGCACCAGGCTGAAACGGCGCTGCGCGAACTGATCAAGAGCGGGGAATGGGCGGCCGGCTCGCAGATTCCCAACGAGGATCGGCTGGGCGACATGCTGGGGATTTCCCGCATTACCCTGCGGCACGCGCTGCGCAACCTGGAAGAGGCCGGGATGCTGCGCCGCGAGCATGGCCGGGGCACGTTCGTGCGGTCCGCCACCATGGTGGCGGGGGTGCGCGGGCTGACCAGTTTCACCGACGAGATGCGTACGCTGGCGCTCGAGCCGGGCACGCGGCTGATCGCGGCGCAGATCTTGCCGGCCACCGAGGTTATCGCCGAAGCGCTTGAGGTCAGTGTCGAAGCACCGATCGTACAGTTGCGCCGGCTCTGGCTGGGCAATGGCATGCCGATCGGCATCCAGACCACGCATCTGGCAGCAGAGCGGGTGCCGGGCCTCTACGGGGCTGCCCCCAGCGTCGGTTCGCTTTATCGCTGGCTCAAGGACAATTGCGGCATCGATCCGATCAAGGCCAAGGAAGTCTACCGCGTCGGCAGCGTGCCCGCGGGCGATGCCGACCTGATCGAATTGCCCGCCGGCACGCCTGCCTTCGAGGTCGAACGCATCACCTTCGATCGCACCGGCCCTTTCGAATTCGCCCTCTCCATCATGCGGGCGGACCGCTACGAAATCCGCTCCACACTTTTCGTCTAGTCCAGAAAGGCACATATCCATGTCCACGCTCTATATCAGCAAACTCGTCAAGCTCGCCGAACAGGCCGGCGCGGACAATGAGGCGGCCTACGAGGCGGCCTCCAACGCCATGACCGAAAGCCTGGCCAATGATGGTCTCGTCCACCTCTATGGCTCGGGCCATTCAGTGTTGCCCGTGCAGGAAACCTATCCGCGCTACGGCTCCTATCTCGGCTTCAATCCGCTGACCGATCCGCGCGTCATGTGGCACAATATCCTGGGCGCAGGCGGGGTGCGCGAACTGCTGTGGCTCGAGCGCACCGAGAACTATGCCGAGAAATTCCTCGACCACCAGCCGCTCAATGCCGGCGACACCATCGTCATCTTCGGCCATTCGGGGCGGAATTCCTCGGGCATCGATACGGCGATTTATGCCAAGAAGCGCGGGTTGACGGTTATTGCGATCACCGCCAAGGCCAACCTCGACAAGCCGGCGACGCACTCGTCGGGCAAGCGCCTCGCCGATGCGGCCGATATCGTCATCGATACCTGCGCGCCGATCGAGGACGCCATCGTCGATATCAAGGGCTGGAGCCGTCCGGTGGCCGGGGCTTCCACGGTTCTTGCCATGATCAACATGCACGAACTGGTGGCGCGGACGGCTCAAAAGCTGGCCGATCGTAACATCGAGTTGCCCGTTTTTGCCTCACCCACCATCGCCGGTGTGACCTTGCACGATACCGACATCATCTACGGGCAATACCGCGAGAAGATGCTGAACGCACAGACCAAGCATCTGCCGCAGTTCAAGAAATCCATGGCCAAGGAAGATTAAGATGGTCGGCTTTGACCGTTGAACTATAGGCCCTTACGTCGAGGACGCCCGGCTGCTCCGGACGGTAATGGTCAAGGGCGTTTCTGTCCCCGCTTCGACCCCCGGCTTTGTTCCGCCCATCAATTTGTCGCCACAGAGCAGGGGGTTGGTCGCGTAATTTGGCGCGTCGGGGATGTCAGATTTCCTCGATCGTATCGGGGGTGGCATCGGCGGCAGGAATGTGCGCTTTGCGGCCGCCGGAGTGCCCGGAGACTTCTGCGCCCGCGTCCCGAGGCAGCCTCACAAAGGTCAGTGCGGTCAGCAGCATCACGACGCCCATCAGTCCCAGCGCGATCTGGAAATCAGGCAGGCCCGGCGTCGCCGCGCCGCGCCAGAGCTGGGAAAGATTGACGCAACCGGCGGCGGCGGCAACGCCGAACACCATGGAGAGCTGTTGCGACATGCTCGAGATGGTCGTGGCCGAACTGCGCTGGCTGGCGTCGACATCGGCAAAGGCCAGCGTGGCGAGGGCGGTGAACTGCATCGAGCGGGTGGCACCGGCGATGAGCAGGATGGCGATGGTGATCGGGTAGGGGGTTGCGGGCCCCAAAACCCCGCAGGCCATGACCGAAAGTCCGGCCAGGCTCCCATTGACGACGAGGACGGACCGAAAGCCGAAGCGCTGCAGGGTGGGGGTGGTGATAGCCTTCATGGCGAGATTGCCGATGAAGTAGGCGACCACCAGGCCGCCGGCCTGTAGAGCATCGAGCCCGAAAGCAACCTGGAACATCAGGGGCAGCAGGAACGGCGTGGCATTGATGGCGATGCGCGCCACGACGCCGGCCTTGGCATCGGTCGCCGCGAAGGTTGGAATTTTGAGGGTGCGCAAGTCGAGCAGCGGATGGGCGCGCCGGAGCAGCCAGACGATTGCGACGGCGCCGAACACCAGGCCAACAGCCGCCAAAATCACGGCATAGAGCACTGGCAAAGTTCCTTGGACCAGTGCGTCGAAGCCGTATAGCAGCGTCGCCAGGGTGATGCCGGTCAGCACGAAGCCGACGCGGTCAAAGGGGCGCCGCTGGAACTCGCGGTCGGCTGGAACAATCCGGAACACCAGCACGAATGCGATAATGCCGAGCGGTACATTGATCCAGAAATTCCAGTGCCAGGACGCATATTCGGTCAGGAACCCGCCCAAGGCTGGGCCAAGCACCGGCGCGAACAGCGCAGGCCAGATGGTCAGACCGATGGCTGAGACGATCTCGGACTTCTGCGCTGTCTTCAGCACGATGATGCGGCCGACCGGAAACAGTACCGCGCCGCCGGCGCCCTGCAGGGCGCGTGCCACGACGAACTGGCTCAGATCCTGCGCCAGGGCGCAGGCAATCGAGGTGATGGTGAAGATGGCGATGGACAAGAGGAAGGTGCGGCGCGCGCCCAGAGTATCGGCGAGCCAGGCAGCGGCGGGGATGCAGATGGCCACAGCCAGCATATAGATGGTTATGCCGATGCTCATCTCGAGCGTGCCGACATTGAAGTCGCGCGCCATCTGGGGCAGGGCGGTGACGATAATCACGCCATCGAGAATCTGGGTGAACAGCGCGGCAGCGACGACCAGCGCGACATTTCGGGAATGGGGGGTGAGAACTGGGGGCATACAGGCGGGACCGGGCGCAGATTTTGATACTCCAGCGGCCTGGAGCGCCGCTTTGTGTGCCACACATTTGTGAGCCAACCTAGTCATTTGCGATTTGGGTCGGCGCGCTACACGTCGGCGATTGCGAGAGCAGGCGAATGGAGCAACGTTCGGTGTCCGCCAATCAGGCGCGGCATCCAGATTAGCCGCATTTCAGGTGTCATCGTAGAGGGGGTATGATGTGTGGAGCCCGGAGATTCGCCTCATGTCGATAGATTACGACGCCGTCCTCGCCGACATTACGGAGCTTGCCCGCCAGGCGGGTGCGCTTACACTTGGATATTTCAAGCAGTTCCGCGAGCTTGAAATCGGCATCAAGGGACCGGCCGATTTTGTGTCCGATGCCGATAAGGAATCGGAACTGCTGATCCGCAAATTCCTGTTCGAGCGCTATCCGGACTGGAGTTTTACCGGCGAGGAATTCGATGCCGTCACCGGCCGGAACCTGGAATACCGCTGGCTGGTCGATCCGATCGATGGAACGACCAACTTCATCAACGGCATGCACTACACCATCTCGATCGCGCTGCGGCGTGGCAACGAAACCGTTTGCGGCGTGCTTTACAATCCGCCCGTCGACGAGATGTTTACGGTCATCAAGGGGCAAGGCGCCTTCCTTAACGGTGAGCGGCTGCAGGTCAGCCAGCAGACCGACATCGGCCTGATGACCGTTGGCACCGGCTTGCCGACGCCGAACCTGCAGCTCTATCCGGGCGCCTACGAGCGCCTCGATGCCATCCGTGCACCGATCGGCGCGGTGCGCATCGTGGGCAGCGCCGCCAACTCCTGCGCCTATGTGGCGATGGGCCGGCTCACCGGGTATTTCGAGGAGACCGGGTTTGTCGATACGGCCGTGGGCATTCTCTTGGTCGAGGAAGCCGGCGGCGTGGTAACTGATTGGTGGGGTCGTGGGCCGGAATTCTACGAAAAGACCGGCACCTTGATCGTCGCCAACAAGGCGACGCATGCCTTTTTGATCGAGAAGCTCAGGGACGTGCCGCGCAAGGACCCGAGTTAAGCCAAGGCGGCGGCCAGTCCTTCGGGATCATCGGTGGTGATCTGGTCGACCTTGAGCGCCAACAGGCGCTCGACGCTTGCGACGCTTTCAGGATCGGAGCGCTGGATGGTGTAGGCGTCGATCCGCCTCCCATGAGCGTGGAACGCCGCGATGAAGTCGAAGCCGGCGTCATCGGCGCCGAGCACCAGTCGCCACTCCAGATAGATCATCTCGGCGTTGGGAGAAGCTGCCACGGCATCGGCCACGAAGCCGGCGAAGTCCTGGCTTTTGGCCAGATTGTCCAAGGCGCTGCCATGGCAGGGATCGTAGCCGATGCGGACCCCCGACGCGGCCGTGGTCAGCAGGCGAACGGCCTCGGCATCGCCGGATGACAGGATCATGTTGCGCGCCACGAGTGCGACGCTGCGGGCGAAATTATCGAGGGCGACAGGATCGAGCGCCGCAGCGTCTTCCTTGTAGTCGAGTTGCAGCAAGGCATCGGGATGAACCGTCTCGCTTGCCAGCAGCGCCGCCAGATCGTCAAGCAGCATGATCGGCTCATCGATCGGGGTGCCGGCATTGTCGCGCAGCCGCAGCGCGCGCAGTTCGGCGGCAGTCTTGGAGAGCACTGCGCCCTCGCCGGTGCTTTCGCGGCCCAAGATCATATCATGCAGCACGGCGAAGCCGCGTTCACCATGGATGACCAGATCGACTTCGACGCTGGCGCCGAGGCGCATGCCTTCGATGATGCGCGAGCCGGTGAAGACGGAGTCGCTGGCGCGGCGGCGGCCCCGGTGCCACTTGAAGAACGTGCGATGGCCGTTGCGGCTTATTGAAATAGCGTCAGCCATTGTCGAGGCTCCGGAAGATGGCGGCGTTGTAGCGATAGGCGGCGAAGGCGCGCGGCTTGAGATCGATGGCCTGACCGGCTGACCAGTTCCGCGCCTCGCCCACCATGGCCTTGAGGCGCACGCCATCGGGCAGGTCGACATCGACGATGGCATGGGTGCCGTAATCGGTCACACGATGGATCTTGGCCATTCCGGCGCCGGCCGCCGGGACGATATCGAGGGCCTCGGGGCGAACCGCCAGCGTCGCCGGCCCGTCGGCCGCAGCCAGCGGCACGGCAAATCCCGTATGGGTGAAAACGCCGTTGGCGATCGTGCCGTCCACCAGGTTCATGCTGCCGATAAACCCGGCAACGAAGGGGGTTGCGGGTTCACGATAGACCACATCAGGACGGTCGGCCTGTTCGGTGTGGCCATCGCGCATGACGACGATGCGGTCGGCTAGCGCGAGGGCTTCGTCCTGTCCGTGGGTCACGAACAGCGTCGTGATCTTGAGCCGCTGCTGGATATCGCGCACTTCCTCGCGCAGGCGTTCGCGCAAATGCTGGTCGAGGCTGGCGAAGGGTTCGTCAAGGAGCAGTATCTTGGGCTCCAGCACCAGCGAGCGGGCGAGCGCCACGCGTTGCTGTTGCCCGCCCGAAAGCTGGGTGGTGGCGCGCGAACCATAACCGCCCAGACCGACCAGATCGAGTACGGCCTCGACCTTGCGCTTGATTTCGGCCTTGGGCAGGCGACGCAGCTTGAGGCCGAAGGCGAGGTTGTTGAAGACGTTCATATGCGTCCACAGCGCGTGGCTCTGGAACACCATGCCGGTCGGGCGCCGTTCAGGGGGGACGCGGGTGACGTCTTCGCCATCGATGGTGATGAGGCCACTGGTGGCAGTCTCGAAGCCGCCGATCATGCGCAGCAAGGTCGATTTGCCGGAACCCGAAGGGCCGAGCAGGCAGACCAGTTCGCCATCGGCGACAGTCAGGGTGAAATCGTCCACTGCCGTGGTGGTGGAAAACTTCTTGGTGACGCCTTGGATATCAAGCACGGCCATACGCCTAAAGACCTTTCTAGCCGCCGAAGCCGCGGGCGAACGAGCCCGAGCTGATGATGCGCCGCGCGAACAGCAGCGCGGCAAAGGAGGGCACCCACAGGATCACCGACAGCACAGCGCCATACTGGATCACCGGTTGGTTGTTGATGAACGAGATCATCAGCACCGGCAGGGTGCGGATTTGCGGTGCGCCGATCAGCCAGGCGCCCTCGGTTTCATAGAAGGTGCCGACGAAACTGAGCAGCACCGCCGCCGCGATGGTCGGCCCGGCCTGGGGCAGGGTGATGGACCAGAACACGCGGAATGGCTTGGCCCCGACATCGCGGGCGGCCTCTTCCATGC
The DNA here is from genome assembly GCF_028290435.1 of Devosia sp. Taxonomy (GTDB): domain Bacteria; phylum Pseudomonadota; class Alphaproteobacteria; order Rhizobiales; family Devosiaceae; genus Devosia. Next base: position 16,306 of record NZ_JAQGJV010000047.1, read on the forward strand.
GGCGATCCACCGACTGGAATGCCGCGACCGGTATCCAGATCATGAACAGCAGCGTGCCAACGAGCTGGATCAGCACCACGCCCCAGAAAGTGGCGATCAGATTGAGCTGCAGGAAGATGCCGGCGATGGCGACCAGAAGGCCGAACTTGGGAAAGGCGTGGCCTGCGAGGAAGGAGAAGAACAGCAGGTTGCGCGCCGGAAATTCCATGCGCGCAAACGCATAGGCGGCCGGCAGGCAGATGACGCAGGAGAGCAGCGTCACCGTGACCGACAGGCTTAGGCTGGTGGTGATCGAACTCCACACATCGGCGCGCGCCAAGGTCTGCTGCCAGAATTTGAGTCCGAATTCCTGCGGGATCACCGAGGGATAGCGCCACACATTAGTGAAGGCCCACGTGCCCACCACCAGCAGCGGAAAGATGATGACCACGGTCAGCACCGCGGCAAAGCCGATACCGGTCCAGTCCATGCGCTTTTCGATCAGGGCACGGGCCATCAGGGCGCTCGATTCTTGGCGACGGAATAGACGTAGAACAGCCCGAACACGATGCAGAAACCGAACGCGATCACGGCCTGGGTAATGGCTGTCGTCGGATCGTTGAGATCGCGGAAGGTGCGCTGCATGAACGGCCCCATCATTTCAGGCGCCGCGGGTCCCAGCACATAGGGCAGTGTGAAGGCCGAAAAGATTCCGAGAACGGTGAACGACACCGCCACCAGCAGCGAATTGGAAATGCGCGGCAGGATAATATGCCACAGCACGGCGAGCCTGCCGGCGCCGACATCGCGGGCGGCCTCGATCGACTGATTGGAGACGTTGCCGAGCCCCGACAGCAGGATCAGCACGGTCAGCGGGATATTGTCCCAGACCAGGCCAAGGACCGGTCCCCACGGCGTCAGATAGGGCGAGCGGATATGGGGCAGATGCACGGCATTGAGCAGCAGATCGACCGTACCGTTCGGCCCGAGCACCCGAATGAAGGCGTAACTCAAAATGATCGAGGGTACGAACATCGGAAAGATGGCCAGGCCCTGCACATAGGCGGCGATACGATTGGTCGCAAAGCGTAGGTACAGCGCGATGGGCAGGCAGATCAGCAGCAGGATCAGCGCGGTCACTGCGGTGGTCCACAGCGTCACCATCAGATTATTGATGCTGTACTGATCGGAAAAGAAGAACTGGTAGGTTTCCAGCGAAAAGCGCTTTTCGGCCGCTGCGTCAGGCAACCAGATGGTGCGGATGATCGCCGAAATGATCGGCCAGATGATCAGCCAACACACCAGCAGGACCGGCGCGGCGACGAGCAGAAGGCCAACTGGCCTCCTGCTCTTGTTTGTTCCGACGATATCGTTGGCCGGCAAAACGGTCATGCGGCGGTGCGGTCGACGTTTGGTGCCACGGCGCGATACCAGCCGTCATTGATGGCCTTTTCCCAATCGCCGCCCGGGAAAACCGGGATCGAGGTCGGCACGATGTCCTTGAACTTCTCGCGCAGGTCGGCGGCGATATAGTCCCACGACACGCCCGGATAGCCGCCGAGTTCGGTCAGCACGGCGGACTGGATTTCCTCGGTCAGCACGAAATCGGCCAGCTTGAGCGCCGCATCCTTGTTCACGCCGTTGGAGAACACGCCAATCTTGGTGAAACCGCCCGGCAGGCCGAGATCGGTCAACTGGACCAAGCCCGTGGTTTCGGGGAGCACACCCTGGCTGATCGCCGACAGCGCCTGATCGGACCAGGCGGGAATCATCGTGACGGCCGACTGGCTGAGCAGCTGGACCGACTGCGTATTGCCCGACGTATAGGCGCCATTGTCAAACAGCGAGCCCGACAGGTCCTTGAGGATGTCCCAGGCCGGGGTCAGGGAAGCGTCGGCCAATTCCTGGGTGTAATTGTCGACGGTAAACTTGGCAGGGTCATTGCCGGTGGCTTCGTAAATGGCACGACGGACGAAATTGCCGCCCGAGCCGCCCTTGTCGGGGCGATTGTAGATGAACTGGCCGGGATTGGCCTTGATCCAGGCGACGAGGGCTGGCCAGGTCTTGGGTACATTGGCCGGATCGAGCTTAGTGGTATCATAGGCCAAAAGGACCTGCGAACCGCGATAGGGCAAGCTGGTGGGAACGTCCAGCGCCAGTGGATTTATCTTGGAATAGTTGGACAGACCCGCCTTAGAGAAATCGACCCAGAGGCCGGCCTCGATGCCGCCACTGGGCAGGCGCGTGTCGAAGCCTTCGGCAACGTCCGACTGGGGATCGGCGCCGCTCGGCAGCGCAGCCAGTGCGCGCTCGGCAATGGCCTGAACGCCGGCGCTATCGCCGCCGTCAACCAGGTTGAGGGTGATGCCGGCATTGGCGGCTTCAAACTTCGGCTTGATCACATTGGTCCAGAAATCGATCACGTTCTGGTCTGACGTGAAATACACGTCGATCTTGCCAGCCTCGGCGAAGGCAAAGCGGGGCATCAAGGCCAAGCCGGCGGCGGTGCCGGCGGCCGAAATCATGAATGAGCGGCGTTTCATAGCTGTTCTCCAGGTCCTGCGGAATATCCGCGGCGTTAAAGTCCAAAGTCGGTCGATGACTGATCTGCTTCCGCAGACGACCGCTGAAGGCGCAGGAAGCCTGCCGGCATTATGAGATGTGCATGACAGGCAGATGACCGCGCCTGCGGTCGACAAGACGTGCTGGGCTCTCCCTTTCGGCTCTTTGCGAGCTCTACGGTAAGCGTGCACATTTTCGATCGGCATTCCAGCGCGTTCTGTTGGCGATCATTCAAATCATTTTGGTCCGAGCGAGCGTCTGCAATCGGTTTTGGTGCGACACGCTCCCCGAGTTGGCCGCTAGAAAATAGGGATTTCGACGGGACTGAGGGGTGAGAGTTGTCGCGCCGGTATTCCGTCGAGGCTGTCTTGGCTGTCCCGCTCAACGAAAGCCAAGCTTGCCAATTGAGCGCGGTGAGGCCAATCTCGCTCCTGGCAGGCGTTTGGCGGGTGCGCTGCGATCTATTCTTTGGTCAGGCAACGGGAAATGGGAGGCTTCAAGTCATGATCGTAGACAATGGGATTGTGGATGCTCTTGAAATGGACGAGGTCACTCCGTCCCGGCTCACGGCAGGGGCTTTGAGCCGCAGGTCGTTTCTGGTCGGTTCTGCTATCGGTCTTGGCGCGCTGGCACTTTCCGGTTGCGCGACCGGCGGTATGAGCCTTGCTGAGGCGGAGAAGGCTTACGGGCCCGTGCCTGATGAGCGCTTCCCGATCCCGGCCGTTGCCGTCAGCAAGATCGATCCGAAATTTTATCGTCGGACCGTGCGCTACGACACCAAAGAGGTGGCTGGCACGATTATCGTCGATCCCAGCCACCACTACGTCTACCGTATCGAAGGCGAGGGAAACGCCACGCGTTATGGCGCCAGCGTCGGCCGCGCCGGCTTCCTTTGGAGTGGGGACGCCTATATCGGGCGCAAGGCGGAATGGCCAGTCTGGACGCCACCCAGAGAGATGATCCTGCGGCAGCCGGAAGCCGCCAAATATGCTGGCGGCATGCCGCCAGGCCTGGACAATCCGCTCGGTGCCCGCACGCTGTACCTCTATCAGAATGGCGCCTACACGCTTTACACGCTCTACAGCACGAGGGTGGCCGAAACGATAGGAAAGGGCATTTCAAGCGGCTGTATCGGCCTTCTCACTCAGGACATGATCGACCTTTATTCGCGAACGCCGGTTAACACCAAGGTGGTCGTGCTGCGCGCATAGGCGACAGGGGCAGGGCCGTTCGCAAAATCATGCGACCTTGAAGGGGCGGCGGCCACTTTTTCCCGTCTGCAACGTCTCGGCGGCGCTAAGTGCCGCCACCTCCCGCAAGGCCGCGAAACCGAAGAACCATTGTCCGCGAGCCGCCTCGCGTGGTGCGCCGAGCACGTCCACGGACGGCACCATGTCCAGCACGACGCGATAATCCATCACTGCCGCCGATGCAATCACCCCCTGAACCTGCGGCAGCAGGCGCAGCGCCGCGGTCGCCACCTCCTTGGCAGTGCGGACTTCGATGATGGAAGTCCGGCATCGCTATTGTGGTCTTATGGCTGGTGTCTTCGGGGGCGGCAGTGGTCCTTGCCGGCTCCACGGTCCGCTTGGAAGTGCCTGCACTTGGGGGCTTCAATATCCGCGGCGGCTATAGCCTGCCCCCGGAGTTTGCCGCGCTGCTGGTTGGTCTCGTTGTCAAATTCGTCGCAGCGATCGCCGAGATCGTCCGTGCCGGCATTCGGTCGGTTGATCGGGGTTAATGGGAGGCCGCCCGATCGCTGGGCCTGCATAACGCTCAGATTATGCGGTTGGTGGTCTTGCCGCACGCATTGCGGGTCATCACGCCGCTGGTCACATCGAGCTTTCTCGATCTGCCCCTTCTTGTCGCCAGCACCTGCTTTGCCGCCGCCATTCCGCTGGCGGTCCTGCTCGCATTGGCGCGGCAAATCCAGAATGGGCGGGCTGCGCACCATGGCGGTCGTGTTCATCGAGGTGATGCGCGGCACGCCAATGGTGGCGATCCTCTATATCACCATGCTGATCCTGCCGATGATGGTTCCCAATGGCGCGCTAATCGACAAGGCGGGCTCAAGGGAGGCGGTAGTCGTCGCTTTCGCCTTCGATCAACTCAAACTGCAAGAGGCGGCGGACGGTGCCTTGCGGATAGTCGGCTTGGTAGGCCGGCATTGTTGCCAAAAGCGCTTCCGCGAGAGCGATGCCGACATCGCGCAGCGACAGGCCGAAGCAGGTCAGGGTTGGCGACAGGAATGTGGCGTGCGGGCTGTTGAGGCCGATCACGGCGATGTCGCGGCCGGGGCGGACACCGGATTCGGACAGACCGCGATAGAGGCCGATCGAAACGCTTTCATTGATCAGGACAATTGCGGTGGGCCGATCGGGTCGTTGCAGCAGGCGCTTGGCGATGTCGTAGCCGCCAGCCTCGTTGGGCGTGGAGCGGAAGATCATGTCGTCGTCGAGCGTGAGGCCGTGGGCGGCCAGGGCGCGGCGGCTTTGCTCGACGAAGACATAGCCGAGGTTGACATCGTCATGGGGGGCGCTGATGGCGATGCGGCGGTGCCCACGCGCCACCAAGCGATCAATGGCGGCCGTGGCATAAGCTTCGAAGTCGAGGTCCAGCCAGGGATGGGCGGCATCGGACAGGCTGCGGCCCAAGGCAACGAAGGGGATGTGGCGCTGGGCCAGAAATTCGATGCGGGGGTCCTTGCGGCGGGTGGCCGAGATGATGAGGCCATCGGCGAAGCCGCGCGCGACGATGCGCTGGACATAGGCCTCGGGGTCTTCCTCGGACGAGCAGAGCAGGGCGACGAGATCGAGTTGATGGCGGGCGAACACGGTCTGCACGCCGTCGAACACGCCCATGAAGAAGGTATCACCCTGGCCGGTGATTTCAGAGCCGGTCTGCATCATGAAGCCGATAACGCCGGTGGCGCCGCTGCGCAGCGCCCGGCCGGCCTGATTGGGGACATAGCCCAGTTCGGCAGCGGCCTTGAGGACGCGTTCGCGCGTCGCCTCATTGACGTCGGGCTTGCCGTTCAGGGCCCGCGAAACAGTGCCGATCGAAATATCGAGATGCTGCGCTAACCGCCTAATGCCCTTCATGATTTCAACCGTTTATCCCCAAGGTCGCGGATCGCATCAGAAACGTTTACGGAACCCTATTGACACGGATCAGGGTCCGAATATAGCGTCGTAAACGTTTACGGCATATCCCCAGTCAAGCTGTCGCACAAGACACAAGCAGACTGGCGAGATAGCCGAAGGGAGGCTTCATCTTGACGTTTACGGCCGTTCTCGCGGGTTGCGGTGCCATGTCCAAAGGGTGGTTGTCGGCGCTGGCCGATCACGACCTGCTCAAGGGGCGCGTGCGCATTGTCGGACTGGTCGATCTGGACCGCGCGGTGGCCGAACAACGGGCTGCCGAGTTCAATCTGGGCGACGTGGTGATCGGCTCGGACCTGGATGCAGTGTTGGCAGAGACCAAGCCCGATCTGTTGTTCGACGTGGCGATCCCGGCGGCGCGTGAAGGCATCGTGACCATGGGCTTGCGCCAGGGCTGCCACGTGCTCAGCGAAAAGCCGATGGCGACGAGCATTGCGGCTGGGCGGGCGCTGGTGCAGCAGGCGGCAGCGGCGGGGCGGGTGCATGCCATCGTGCAGAACCGGCGCTTCATCGCCGGGGTGCGGCGGATCAAGCGGTTGCTCGAGAGCGGCGCGCTGGGTGAGTTGACGGCGCTGCATTGCGATTTCTTCGTTGGCGCGCATTTCGGCGGCTTCCGCGAGCAGATGGACAATGTGCTGCTGCTCGACATGGCGATCCATACGCTGGACGCGGCGCGCTTCATGGCCGGCAAGATTCCCGAGGCGGTCTATTGCCTCGAAACCAATCCGCGCGGCTCCTGGTACGGCCATGGCGCGGCGGCCAATGCGATCTTCGAATTTTCCGACGACGTGGTGTTCAACTATCGCGGCAGCTGGAGCGCCGAGGGCGCCAATACCAGCTGGGAAAGCGCCTGGCGGATCGTGGGCACCAAGGGGACGCTGATCTGGGATGGTGGCGACAGCTTTGAGGCGAAGGTGGTGAGCGGCGACAGCGGGTTTTTCCGAGACCTGGCCGACCTCGCGGTGCCGCAGCCGGACAATGCCGACCAGACCCATGGCCATGCCAGCGTCATCGCCGAATTCCTGAATGCCATCGAAGGCGGTCGCGCGCCCGAGACGGCGAGCAACGACAATATCAAGAGCCTCGCGATGGTGTTCGCGGCGATCGAAAGCGCCAAGACACGCCAGCGCGTCACCATAGCAGTTTGAGGACCATTTCGTGACCAACCCAGCCAAGTCCATCCGCATCGGCACCATGATTCAGGCTACGGCCGGGCAGGGCGCCGAAAACATCGCCAAGATCGCCGATCTGGGTTTCGAGAGTTTTGAGCCGTTCTTCTGGCAGACCACCAATGGGCAGAACCTGGCGGAACTGGGCAAGCGCTCGCTTGAGGCCATCGGCAATCGCGACATCACCATTTCGACCATCGGCATGTTCGGTAATCCGCTGGAGGACCAGGAGATGGACCGCCAGACGCTGCAGGGCTGGAAGGACTGCATCGACAATGCCCACCATTTCGGCGCGACGTGCGTCGCTGGCTTTACCGGCCGCGTGCGCAACAAACCGCTGACCGACAGCCTGCCGCGCTACAAGGAAGTGTGGAGCGATCTGGCCAAGCGCGCCGCGGACAAGGGCGTGAAAATCGCCTTCGAGAACTGCGCCATGGATGGCAATTGGGCGACCGGCGACTGGAACATCGCGCACAATCCCGATGCTTGGGAGCTGATGTTCAACGAGACGCCGGACGACAATATCGGGCTGGAATGGGAGCCATGCCATCAGATGGTCTATCTGATCGATCCACTGCCCCAAATTCGCAAGTGGGCGCACAAGTTCTTCCACGTGCATGGCAAGGACGCGACCATCCGTTGGGAAGTCATCAAGGAGCACGGCATTTTCGGCAAGGAGAAGTTCGTGTTTATGCGCACACCGGGCTTTGGCGACACCAATTGGGTGGACGTGATCTCCGAACTGCGGCTGGCCGGCTATGTCGGCTCCATCGATATCGAGGGCTGGCACGATCCGGTCTATCGCGACGCGCTGGAAATGACCGGCCAGGTGCGCGGGCTCAACTATCTCAAGGAATGCCGGGGTGGCGACTACGTCGCCTGACCTCGTCTGATCGCCAGCCCTAGGCTCCGCAGAGGGCCTTGGCGATTTTAAATAACCGCGGCGCTGGCCGCACAATGGGAGGACTGAAAATGAAACTGTCGACATTGGCTATGGCGATTGGCGCCATGGTGCTGACGAGTGGCATGGCGCATGCCCAGGACAAGACGTTCAACATCTGGTGGTTCGAGGATGCGGTATCGGCTCAGGGCATCACCTGGACCAAGGCGCTTGAGGAGTTCAAGGCTAACCATCCGGACGTGACCGTCAACTTCGAGCAGAAGACCTTTGCGCAGTTGCAGGCTTCGGGCAGCATGATCCTCAATTCCGATCAGGCACCGGACGTTCTGGAATACAACAAGGGCAATGCCACCGCCGGCCTCGTCGCCAGCCAGGGCCTGCTGCAGTCGCTGGACGACGCCTATACCGCTCAGGGCTGGGACAAGATCCTCAACGAGGGCCAGCTCGCGCTCAGCCGCTACAGCGATGTGGGCGTCTATGGCTCGGGCCCGATCTGGGGCATTTCCACATACGGCGAATATGTTTCGGCCTTCTACAATATCGACATGTTCGAAAAGGCGGGTCTGAAGGTTCCGACCACGCTCGAAGAACTCACTGCCGATTTCGAGGCCTTCAAGGCGGCTGGCGTCACGCCGCTCGCTCTGGGCGGCGCAGATACCAGCGGCCAGCACGTGCTCGCCTCGCTGGCCTATACCAAGGCTGACGATACCTGGGTGCAGAACTATCAGGGCCTCAAGGCTCCGCTCGATACCGCACCCTACCTGTTTGCGGCCCAGACCATGGTCGACTGGGTGGCCAAGGGCTATGTGAGCAAGGATTCTACGGGCATCAAGGATCCCGACGCGGCCCTGCAGTTCACCTCCGGCAAGGCGCCGATCTACATTTCGGGCACCTGGAACCTGGGCAATTTCAGCTCGTCCATCAAGGACTTCAAGTGGGGCCAATTCCTGGTGCCGACGCCGAAGTACTCGGTCGGCTCGACCGGCAATCTTTGGGTGGTTCCGAAGGGTTCCAAGAACCCCGATCTCGCTCAGGAGTGGATCAGCCTGCTGCTGTCGCCGAAGTACCAAACCGAACAGGCCAACAATGGCGGCGTGTCGATTGCGGCTGACGCAGCAACCGTGACCAATCCGGTGGGCCAGAACGCCTCGGCCGTGTTCAAGGAAATCGCGGACAAGCAGGGTCTCGGCTTCTATCCCGACTGGCCGGTTCCGGGCTTCTATGACGTGCTGATCCAGAAGGTCGCGGGCCTGTTGCAGGGCACCCTGACGCCCGATCAGTTCGTCGGCGAACTGAAGACGACCTATGATGACGCACAGGCCAACCAGTAACATCTGATCCTTGTCGGGCCGCGCTTCCATTGGAGGCGCGGCCCGATCGATAATGGAGGGGAAAATGGCCACGCCAAGCGGTGCGTCCACGGAAGACAAGCGCAGCTACTATCTCTACTTGATACCGGGCGCGATTGGCTTCATCGCCATCGTGCTACTGCCGCAGATCGCCAATTTTGCCCTCAGCTTCACCGCCTGGAAAGGCGTCGGCACCCCACGGTTCGTGGGCTTGCAAAATTACGAAAAACTGCTGACCGACGGGCAATTCTGGGGCTCGATGAGCCATACGCTGCTGTTCGTCATCTCGATGACGATCATTCCGGTGGTGCTCGGCCTGGTGCTGGCGGCGTTGCTGTTCGATTATATCCGCGACGAGTTCGGCGAGACGGTTTCGAGCCTGTTCCGCGCGGCGTTCTACCTGCCGCAGATCCTGCCGATCACGGCGGCGGGCGTGTTGTGGGGCTGGATCTTCAATCCGGTCGGCGTGGTCAATATCATCCTGCGGGCCCCGGGGCTGGATGGGTTGGCGCAGAACTGGCTGGGCGACGCGACCTATGCGCTGCCGGCGGTGTCGCTGGTCATCGTCTGGATTCAGGTCGGCTATTGCCTTGTCGTGTTCATGGCCGGCCTGTCGCGCATCGATCCGGCGCTTTATGAAGCGGCCGAACTGGATGGCGCCGGCTGGTGGCAGCGCCTCGTGACCATCACCATTCCCTTGCTGGCGCCCGAGATTTTCGTAGTGGTGCTGACGACGCTGATTGCGGCGTTGAAAGTGTTCGCGCCGATCTTTGTGCTGACGGCCGGTGGGCCGGACAATGCGACGCTGGTGCCGTCATACCTGACTTACTATCACTTCTTCACCACGCAGCGCGTCGGCTATGCGGCCTCGATTGCCGTGGTGCAGACGATCCTCACTATCGGGCTGGCCGTGATTTTCCTGCGCTTCCAATCCAGCCAGGCGGGGAAGGAATAGACCATGGCCGATGCAATTCTCAATCCTGGCGATGCCATCGACGAGGCGGCCTATGGTCCGCGCAAGCGCGGTGCGGGGCGCTGGGTGGTTCTCGCCATCCTGACGCTGCTGTTGCTGTTGGTGCTGTTTCCGTTCTTCCTGGCGCTGAGCAATTCGATCAAGTCCACCGTGGACTACGCCGCGAACGGCCCGCTGTCGCTGCCGACGTCGGTCGATTTCACTGCGCTCAAGAAGTTCTGGGACGTGGCGGATTTTGGCCGCAAGCTGCTGAACAGCGCGATCATCAGCCTCGTGGTTGCGGTCTTTGGCGTGCTCATCAGCCTGCTCAACGCTTATGCCATCGGCATCGGCAAGGTGCGTGGTTCGCGCGTTATCCTGGTGGTCCTGCTGATCGGCATCATGGTGCCGCAGGAATCCATCGTTTATCCGCTCTACTACATGGCCAAGGCCACCGGCCTTTATGACACGCAGTTGTCGGTGATCATCATTTTCGCCGTGCTCCAGAGCGCCTTCGGCACCTACCTGCTGTCGTCGGTGCTGGGCAGCTTTCCAAAGGAAATCATCGAGGCGGCCGAAATGGATGGCGCCAATCGCTGGCAAATCCTGTGGCAGGTCGTGGTGCCGGTGCTGCGGCCATCGCTGATGGTGGTGGGGACATTCTTCTTCATCTGGACCTGGAACGAGTTCCTGATCCCGCTGGTGATGCTGGTGTCCAATAACAACCAGACTGTGTCGGTGGCGATGGGGCTGACGCGCGGGCAGAACATGTCGGACCCGACGCTACAAGCCGCGGCGTCGCTGTTGGGCATGGCGCCCACGCTGATCTTCTTTTTGATCTTCCAGCGCACCCTGACGCGGGGCGTCGTGGTGGGAGCGGTCAAATGACGATGCGTATCTGTCCTCAAATTGGAGAACTCAAGTGAGCGAAATCCAGATCGAGTTAGCCAATATCAACAAGCATTACGGCACCTACCACGCGCTCAAGGACGTCAGCCTGCGCATCGAGAAGGGGAGTTTCGTGGCGCTGGTTGGCCCGTCGGGCTGCGGCAAGTCTACGCTGCTGCGCTCGCTGGCGGGGCTGGAGAGCATTTCAGGCGGCATGATCAGAATCGCCGGCGAGGTGATCAACAACGTGCCGCCGCGCAAGCGCGACGTGGCCATGGTGTTCCAGTCCTATGCGCTTTATCCGCATATGACGGTGGCGGAAAATCTCACCTATTCGCTGCGCATCAAGGGCGTGAAGAAGGATGTTGCGCGCAAGGCGGCCGAGGAGATCGCCTCCACCACCGGGCTGACCGGCCTGCTGGATCGCTATCCGCGCGAGCTTTCGGGCGGGCAACGGCAACGCGTGGCGATGGGGCGGGCGATTATCCGCCATCCCAAGGCGTTTTTGTTCGACGAGCCGCTATCCAATCTCGACGCGGCGCTGCGGGTGCAGATGCGCAAGGAAATTCGCAGCCTGCATGACCGGCTGGGGGCGACCTCGGTTTACGTGACGCATGACCAGATCGAGGCCATGACCATGGCTGACCATGTCGTGGTTATGCGCGAAGGGGTGATCGAGCAGCAGGGCGCGCCGCTGGAGCTCTACGATACGCCGGCCAACAAGTTTGTCGCGGGCTTTATCGGGTCGCCGGCGATGAATTTCGTGCCGGGCACGATTGCCGCCAATGGACACGAAGTGGTGCTGGAACTGCCCGGTTCGCCGAGTATCGAACTGGGCCGGCAGGTCGAGGCTAATCGGCAGGTGACGGTAGGGCTGCGCCCCGAGCATCTGAGCGTCGTGCCGCTGGAGCAGGCGAGCCTGCGGCTGCCGGTGGCGGTGGTGGAGTCGACAGGGTCGATGACCTATGTGACGACCGCGACCACGCCGGAACTCACCGTGGTCGAGACCGGGCGTACCGCAGCCAAGGCCGGCGACAATGTCGGCGTGCGCATCGAGCCGGGCAATGTGCACCTGTTCGATCGGCAGACCGAACGCGCGATCTAATGCTGCCAGACGACGAGGCCGGCGGCCGTGGCCATCATGGCGCCGGCGGTCTTGTTGAGACGGCCCAGCGCCTTGGG
>NZ_JAQGJV010000048.1 GCF_028290435.1 Devosia sp.
AATGGTACTAAGTCTCAAGGCTTGGGAGAGTAGGTCGCTGCAAGGTCTGCCAAAAACGTATGGGTCTCAAATACAATGTCGAAACACAAAACCCCCAGTCAGAAATGACTGGGGGTTTTTGCGTTTCTAGGGCACCCAGAATGCCGCCGCGTGCCGCTGACAGCCACAGCCCCAACAACACCCTCTCGGCCATCGGCCATCCGCCATCAGCCATCGGCCATATGAGCCACCCGACGCGCCCTAAGCCGCCGGGAGCAGGTATCGGGACGCGCCCGCGCCTTCGAGCCGCAGCAGGAAATGCTTCACCTCGAGGCCGCCGGCGAAGCCAGTGAGGGTATCGTCGGAGCCCATGACGCGATGGCAGGGCGCAATAATCGAGATCGGCATAAGGTCATGGGTTGAAGCGGGCATTCGCTGAGCGCGAGTCCCATCAGGCGTCGACCTGGCCGTACCCCATCCGTCCCCAACCAGCGGTCAGACACTCACAGAGGACGGTTGTCCAGCAAGATCGATGCATTCAGCCCAGCCAGCATATTAGCGTTGTCGAGCGCAGCTTCAGTGACGTCGAAGTAGGCGGGCAGCCAGGGCTCGCCTCCAATCATTTCTGGCTCGCCGTGGATGTGGACACGCCATTCCAGTTTCGCCCAAAGCGGCAGCCATTTTTTGTCTTGCATGCCACCGACCTGCCTGTGGCCGTGACGCAGGCAGTATTCCATCACCGCGGCGCAAGATGCCGCCAATAACCTCACGCTACCGCGACCGCGTCGCTCCGGGATGATGAAGCCTCGAGTCCATTCCAGTACCTCTGCAGACCGCACGATGGGCGCAAGGGTAAAGGCGCCGGCAAAAACGGTGCTGGCCAAATGCGGCCTATCCGTTGGGATAAGGCGCGAGCCGGCGACAAATTCGCCGTGGTCCGAAACGAGGATGTAGACGGCATCGTCGGTATCAAATGCATCGAACTCGCGGCGAGAATGTGTAGCGGGAACCCAGCCAAGTTCTTCCGCGTAGACCCGATGGCGTTGATAATGGAAATGATCGAGTTGCTGGCTATACTTGGCAGCATTTGTGTGATCGACGACCAGAGCCTTAAGGGATGACTGGCGTGCTGAGACTGCAGAAGGTGGAGTGATGGTCATCAATACGAACTCCCAAATGATCGTCTAAGTAGCGTGTCACGCGGCACCAGCTGCGGCAATAGCGGCGTTCGATGGCCTCGCCAGAGTACTTGTGACGGGGGCGCGCGATCTCGCCTTTGAAGATGACCAGAATGCGCGGACCGGCCGCCGGCATTCCGGCAGCTGGCCCACCACTTTTCCAGACTGCGCGAGGGCTTCGGTGAGGGAGTGCCTGGCGCCGGGCAAGCTCAGCTATCGCAAACTGGCAAATCGGCCGGCAAATGCCATTCAGGGTTCTTGTAACCGCATTTTCGGGACGAGCCTATGCCCAAGCATGCAGACGGTCAGAATCGCCGCCGCGCAGCAGCCGGAATATCGCGAGGACATAGCCGCGGCATTGCGCTGCATCCTCGATATGGCGGCAGAGGCGAAGGGCCGGAGCACGGGGCTGCTCGACGTCCGTTGCTGGGCGGCTTGCCGCTGGGTCATGTGGCGGGAGCGCGGAGCATTCTGATGGGCCGCCCCAGTGTGCTTGATGCTGATCGGCGTGAGCTGCAGGTGGTTTAATGCTCGCACTGCGCCGGTCAAGGTGACCCGACCGCCTAGCAGCTCACGAAACTCAAATGCGCAGGTCCGCATGTCCCGATGGCATTGAGAGCGCCTCGATCACGCGGCATTGCTCCACATGGCCATGCCGGCATTGGGCCAACATGGCGACCAGTTCGCGCTTGAGCGCCGTCAGGCTGGCAATGCGGTGCTCGACCTCCGCCAGATGTTCGCTCGCAATACTGTCGGCAATGGCGCAGGACTGGAGTGGATCGTCCTGCAAGGTCAGGAGCGCGCGGATGGCCTCGATGTCGAAACCAAGTTCGCGCGCATGCCGGACAAAGCTCAAGCGTTGCATGGTGCGCTCGTCATAGAGGCGCCGGTTGCCCTCGGTGCGGGCCGCTGTGGGCAGAAGCCCGATTTGCTCGTAGTAACGAATGGTGGGGACTTTGACGCCGCTTCGCCGGGCGGCCTCGCCGATGGCAAATTCAACCATTTTGGGCTTGCTCCTCTAGTGACTGGAGATTGTATCGTGTCGCCAAGATGAGCGAAAGGCCACGACCATGAGTGCTTCCTGCTGCGATCATTGCCAGGCTGATAACGCCGCCGAAAGCCTGCACAACCAGACCTATCGGCGCGTTCTGTGGGCCGTTCTGGCGATCAACGCGGTGATGTTCGCGGTCGAGATCGGCGCGGGCCTGGCGTCGCGGTCGGCGTCCCTGCAGGCTGACTCGCTCGATTTCCTGGGCGATGCGGCCAACTATGCCATCAGCCTTCTGGTGGTCGGGATGGCATTGCGGGTCCGCGCGCGCGCCTCACTGGCCAAGGCGCTTACCATGGGCATTTTCGGCCTCTGGGTCATCGGGGTTGCCGGCTGGAACATGGCCACGGGTATAACGCCGCAAGCCTATACGATGGGGGTCGTGGGGATCACTGCCTTGCTCGCCAACGCCGCATCGTTCGGGCTGCTTTGGCGGTTCCGTGCTGGCGATAGCAATATGCGCTCGGCCTGGATCTGCACGCGGAACGACGTCATCGGCAATATCGCGGTGATGCTGGCGGCGTTCGGCGTGTTCGGCACCGGTGCGGGCTGGCCTGACGTGATCGTCGCAGCGGTCATGGGGGCTTTGGCGCTGCAAGGCGCGGTCGTGGTGGCGCGCCAGGCAATGGCCGAGCTGGAACTGCCGAGAGGGGCGCCGGCCGAATAGCCTCGGTCCCCGGCTTACCAGCGCAATGGGCGCTTGGCCTTGATGGCGGCGATGCGCTCGGTATCGGCGGCTTGCAGGTAGCGGCCGCGTTCCAGGATTTCGAGCGTGTATTCGTCATAGGTCAGGCCAAGGGCCTCGGCGCGGCGGGCGCGCATGATGGCGATGTCGGCGGGGACGTCCTTGAAGGCGGCGCGCTTGGCGGCCTTCCATTCGAAATAATTGCCGATGCCGTTGCTGCCCCATTCGGGAACGTGGGGGTCGTCGAGCGGCGGGCCGCCATTGTGGCCGGGAGGCAGGGGGGAGGACATGGCAGTGATGCTGCCATAGTGGGGGCGGGTTTTCCAGCCAGGATGATGTTGCGCCTTGTCAGGGTGAATTGCGCGTCACGCCACATTTTGCCCGCTTGCGGCGTTGACGGTGGCGTGGCGACCTGCTCGACAGGAAGCCGCACCGTTCCTTTGCCAAATATCGAGCCATTCATGCGTTTGTTGATTGCCCTATTGCTGGTCGTGTTGTCGTTGCCGGGCGTGGCCATGGCGCAAGTGCCAGTCCCAGCCGAGACCGCCGCACCAGCGGATGCCAGCATCGACGAGTTGATCCGCATCATCGAGAATGACGATACGCGGGCGGTGTTGCTGGAACGGCTGCGGCAGACGGCGACCGGTGAGACGGCGACGCCGGTCGAGACGGCACCTGATTTAAGCATTGCGCGGCAATTGGCCGAATATACGCGCCGCTCGGCCGAGGGCGTTTCCAGCACTTTGCGGGCAGTGGGGCAGGTGTTTAGCGATCTAGGTAAGGGCTTTGGCGGCGAGGGGGCCGATCTGTCGGCGCTGGGTGATGTGGCCATCGGCGTGCTGATCGTCGGCGCGGCGCTACTGGCCAGTTTCCTCGGATTGCGGGTCATCGTGATCTGGCTGCAGCGGCGCATTGCGGCGCGGGTGGCCGGCAGGCGCTGGTACATGCGGCTGGCCGGCGCGCTGGCCGCGGCGGCAATCGATGTCGGGTCGGTGGTTTTGGCCTGGGCGCTGGGCAATGTGCTGGCGCTGAGCGTGACCGGCACGCCGGGCAGCATGGGGATCAACCAGTCGCTGCTGCTCAATGCGTTCCTCCTCGTGGAATTGAGCAAGGTCGTGTTGCGCGCGGTGTTGCAGCCGCGCTTCGAAACGCTGCGGCTGGTGCCGGTGAGCGATACCAATGCGGCCTATTGGCTCTTTTGGTTGGCTCGTATCGTCTCGCTGCTCGGCTACACGTTCATGCTGGTGTCGCCGGTGATCGCGGCCAATCTGTCGGCAGGGATTGCGGCGGCGGTGCAGGTGCTGGTGATGGCGACGGCGGTGACCATCGGCATCGTCATCGTGCTGCAATGCAAGGAGGGCGTACGCGCCTGGCTGGGCCGGATGGCCGAAAGGCGCAGTACCGGAGCCGCGCAAGCGCTGCTGCTGATCGGCAGGATCTGGCACATCGTGGCGATCACGTACCTGGTGGCGCTGTTGATCGTGTGGTTCGCCAATCCGGATCGGGCGCTGCCGTTCATGCTGGGTGCCACGGTGCAGACCGCGATCGCCATCCTCGTGGGCATGCTGGTGGTGATGTTCATCTCGCGCTTCGTCGACGCGGGGCTGCATCTGCCCAAGGATATCAGCCAGAAATTGCCGCTGCTGGAAAAGCGGTTGCATGCCTTCGTGCCGCGCGTCATGGGCATTGTGCGCTGGATCGTCATTGCCGGCGTGGTGCTGGCCGTGGCGCAGGCCTGGGCGCTGTTCGACTTCGTCGGCTGGATTTCCAGCGATCGCGGGCAGCAGGTGGCGGTGTCGGTGATTTCGGCAGCACTGATCATCCTCGTGTGCATCCTGCTCTATGTGGCGGTTGCGTCCTGGGTGGAATACCGGCTCAACAATACGACCGGGGTGGCGGCGACCAATCGCGAAAAGACGCTGCTCAACCTGTTCAAGAACGCCTTCACCATTGCGCTGGTGGTGTTCGGGCTGATGCTGGCGTTGGCGCAGATCGGGGTCAATATTGCGCCCCTGCTGGCGGGCGCCGGGGTGCTGGGTCTCGCCATCGGCTTTGGTGCGCAAAAGCTGGTGCAGGACATCATCACCGGGATTTTCATCCAGTTCGAGAATGTGATGAACGAGGGCGATGTGGTGGAGGCGGCCGGCAAATCGGGCGTGGTGGAAAAGCTCACCATCCGCTCGGTGACCATTCGCGACATGACCGGCACGGTGCATCTGATCCCGTTCTCGTCGGTCGACCAGGTCAGCAATATGGTGCGGGGGTTCTCGTTCTACATCGCCGAGGTCGAGGTGGCCTATGACAGCGATATCGAGGAGGTCAAACAGGCGATGCGCGATGCTTTCGCCATGGTGATGGACAGCGAGCACAAGGACGTCGTGCTGGACGATCTCGACCTGCAGGGGCTGATCGCCATTACCCCCGCCTCCATGTCGTTGCGCGCCCGCATCAAGACGCTGGCGGGCAAGCAATGGGGGGCAGGGCGATATTTCAGCGAGAAGCTGATGCGACTGTTTGCGGAACGCGGTATCCAGGTGCCGACGCAGAGTGTGCGCTATGTTGAAGGGCGTGGCCCAATGCGCGGATTGCCGCCGGCCGCAGACTTGCCCAATGGAGGCGAAGAGCCGGCATAATGAGCCGCATAGCGGGAAGAACATCAATGCTTAGGATGACAACTAAAGCGGTTGTGATCGGGCTTGGTGTTTGCCTTAAGGCGATCTTAATTTGATAGGTTAAAATAGGGATACGCGCGGTTGCACACAGCCGGCGCGGACGCTGGCGGGGATGGGCCGGCGGTCGTGACTGGTTCATGCGTAATCACGAGGCCCAATATGGTGCACAAGACCGGCAAGCGCTTCGGCCTTGCGAAAGCTGTTTCGGCGATTGCCCTGGGAGCGGTGATGAGCTTTGGCGCTGTCAGCGCGCCCCTCGCCAGCAGCGCCGAATTCGTGCGCGCCTTGTGGCCGCAGGCCGAGCAGCACGGCGTCAGCCGACAGGCGTTCGAGGCGGCCTTTGCGGGCTATAGCCTCAGCCCCAAAATTCTGGAGCTGACCAAGAAGCAACCCGAATTCTCCCAGACCGTCTCGCAATATATTGCCAGGCGGGTCACCGACGCGCAGGCGCAAAAGGGCCGCGCCATGCGCAGCGAATGGAACCAGACGCTGACCGGAGCGGCACAGCGCTGGGGCGTGCAGCCGGAAGTCGTGCTGGCAATCTGGGGCATGGAAACCAATTTCGGCGGCTTCATGGGCGGCGAGAACACCATTTATGCCTTGGCGACGCTGACCGAGGGCGGCTATCGGCCGGACTATTTCCGCGGCGAGCTGCTGACGGCCCTGCGCATCATTTCGGATGGGAATGTTGCGCCGCGCGATATGGTGGGCTCCTGGGCCGGCGCGATGGGGCATACCCAATTCATGCCGTCCAGCTACATGCGCTATGCGGTCGACTACAATGGCGACGGGCGCAAGGATATCTGGAATTCGGTGCAGGATGCGCTGGGATCGACCGCCAATTATCTCAAGGAGCATGGCTGGCGGCCGGGCGAGACCTGGGGCTATGAGGTGCATTTGCCCCGCGGTTTCGACTATGCGGCGGCGCGGCACCTGGATCGTGCGCAGATCAGCCAGTGGCAGCAATTGGGCATCACCCGCAGCAACAACAAGAGCTTTCCGCGCGGCAGCGATGTGGCGCGGCTCTATATGCCGGCGGGCGCCAGCGGGCCGACTTTCCTCGTGCTGCACAATTTCGATGTCATCAAGCGCTACAACAATTCGGACAGCTATGCGCTGGCGGTCGGGCATCTGGCGGATCGGATCATCGGGGGCGGCGCGTTTGTATCGGGCTGGCCGGCCAATGATTACGCACTCAATGCCAGCCAGAAGGTCGAGTTGCAGGCACAGCTCAACCGCCGCGGCTTCAATGTGGGCACGCCGGACGGCGCCATCGGGCCCAAGACGCGGGCGGCGGTGATTGCCTTTCAGCAGCAGGCCGGGCTGCCGGCCGACGGGTTCGTGTCTGGAAGGCTGTTGGATCGGCTCAAGAATTAACCTTTCGTTAACTCTATGGCGGCAAAATCGGGGGGCTTAAGTAGAGGGCAGGCCGCTTCGGATATTGAGGCGCCTGCCCTCGCCCATAGCGGCACACCGATATTTCCGCCAGGCTGGGCTGCAAATGGCGGCTCGCTGCGCTCCGGTGCTCACGTACCGAAGGACGCTCCGCTCCGGTGCTCCCAAGCCACCATTTTCGCCTCATCCTGACAAAAATCTCGACGTGCCTTCGGCTGCGCAAGACCCAAGAAGTGTCCTCGTTCACAATGCTGGCACGATGCTGTGGCAGTCACACAATCTTCGGCTTTGTGCCGCAATCGATGATCCTCCCGCTCTCTGTTCGAATCGTATGTCCATGTTCCGATTTCCTTTGCTCCATTCCATTCGCGGCGTCGTGGTGATGCTGGCGCTGTTGCTGGCTTCGGGGCCGGCGCTGGCGCTGTCGATCATGGACCCGTTCAATCTGCCGGGGGCGATGGATGGCGGGACCTCCAAGGTGGGTGACGGGATCGCCTACGCGGATGGGCCGCGGTTCAAGCTCGATGTCTATGCGCCCGAGGCGCGCGGGGCGCCGGCGCCGGTGGTGTTTTTCATCTATGGCGGCGGCTGGAGCCATGGCGATCGCGGGGACTACCAGTTTGTCGGGCGGGCCCTGGCGGCGCGTGGCTTCGTCGCGGTGATTGCCGACTATCGGCTGTTTCCCGAAGTGAAATATCCCGACTTTCTCGACGACAATGCCAAGGCGCTCCGGTGGGTGCAGGACAATATCGCCAATTACGGCGGCGACCCGGAACGGCTATTTCTGGCTGGGCATTCGGCCGGGGCCTATAATGCGGTGATGCTGGCGCTCGACCAGTCCTTCCTCAAGGACTATGGCGTGACCATGCCGATCCGCGCCGTGGCGGCCTTGTCGGGGCCGTTCGATTTCTATCCGTTCGAATATGACGAGGTGCGCAATACCTTCGGTTCGGCCTCCAATCCCGAAGGCACGCAGCCGATCAATCTTGTCACTTCGGACGCGCCGCCCATGTTTCTGGCGACGGGCACCGGCGACCCCATCGTGCGGATGCAGAATACGGAGCACCTGGCGCGGGCTCTGCAGGCGCGCGGCACTTGGGTCACGACGAAATTCTATGAGGGCTTTGGCCATATGGAAGTGGTGATGGCGATGGGATCGCTCTGGCGCTGGCGCATGCCAGTGCTGGACGATGTGACGCTGTTCTTCAACCAGTTCGGGGCTTTCCCCAGCGGCGTGCCCTATATCGCCGTTGCGCCGCAGCCGCCCGACGAGGTCATTGAGCCGATGGACGATATCATCGCGCAGATGGATCAGATGTTCCAGCCTGTCAGCAAGTGATGCGGGCGGCGGGGGAATCAGTCTAGCGTCGGGCATGAGTGAGCATTTGCGATATGCCGGGGCGAGCCCGGAGCGGCAGCGCCAGGCGTTGGAACAGATCGTTCGTGGTCAGCCGATGCTGATGACGGTGCTGGCCGGGCTGCGCGAGATGGCGCTGCCGGACGGGTGGGTGGTGGCCGGCGCGATCTATAACGCGGTGTGGAACCACCTGACGGGCCGGGCGGCGCTGACCGGAATCAAGGATGTGGACCTGATCTATTTCGATGGCTCGGACCTGTCCTATGAGGCCGAGGACCGGGTGATCAAGGCGGCGGAAAAGGTGTTTGCCGGGCTGCCGCTGCCCGTCGAGGTGCGCAACCAGGCACGGGTGCACCTGTGGTTTCCCCAGAGATTCGGGATCTCGGTAACGCCGTTGACGCACTCAAAAGAGGCACTGACGCGCTACGCCTCACGCACCCATGCGGTGGCGGTGCGGCTCGAGCCCGATGATCGCTTGACCATCGAGGCGCCGTTCGGGCTGGACGATCTGTTCGCCTTGCGCATCACGCCCAATCCGGCGCTGGACAACCGCGCCGCCCACGAGGCCAAGGGCGCGCGGGCGAAGTCCGTTTGGCCGGAAATTACCGTCGTTCCATGGCCGGAGAGCCTCGATTAGGCTGGGTCGAACTGCACTGACTCGGCCGAGCGGGTCGATGGGCCATGATAGACTGCCTCGATATTGTTGCCATCGGGATCGAGGATGAAGGCGGCGTAGTAGCCGGGGTGATAGAAACGTTCGCCCGGGCCGCCATTGTCTTTGCCGCCGGCGGCGAGGGCCGCATGATAGAAGGCGTCGACCGTGGCGCGGTCCTTGGCCTGGAAGGCCAGGTGGACATGGGTGGGCGGCGTCTCGGCATCGCCGGTCGAGACGAACAGTTCGTCGAGGTAGAAAAACTCATCGTTGGACGCCTGAATCTCGAGGTCGAGCACGGCGAGCGCGCCTTCATAAAAGCGCTTGCTAGCCGCCAGATCCTTGGCGCGCAGGTGGACGTGATCAATCAGGCGGCCTCGGTGGAACGTCATGACCTGTCTCCATGAGCCTTATGCGGGTAACGCGGCAGGCGAGATGTGGTTCAGCTCGGCGGCGTAGTGCATGCACTACGCCTGCCAGCAGAGCCTACTCGGCTTCGTCGGCGGAAGCGGAATTGAGCTGGCCGTATTTTTCGACGCCGATCTTGCTCAATAGGTCGAGCTGGGTTTCAAGGAAGTCGATATGGCCTTCCTCGTCGGTCAGCAGCGCCTCGAACAGGTTCTTGGAGACATAGTCGCCAAGGCTTTCGCACAGTTCGCGCGATGCCTTATAGGCGGCTCGGGCATCGTATTCGCCGGCCAAATCGGCCTCGAGCACTTCCTTGATGGTCTGGCCGATTCGCAGGGGTGCGACGCGCTGCAGGTTGGGATGGCCTTCGAGGAAAATAATGCGCTCGATCAGGCGATCGGCGTGATGCATTTCCTCAATGGATTCAGCGCGTTCCTTGGCGGCAAGCTTCTTATAGCCCCAATCGTCGAGCAGACGAAAATGCACCCAATACTGGTTGACTGCGCCGAGTTCGAGAAAGAGGGCCTCGTTAAGCCGCTCGATGACTTGTGCTTCGCCTTTCACGACGATCTCCACTCCGTTGCTGCTTCAGCTTTGCAAGGCGGGTTTCGAGCTCGATGAGCTCTCCCGGCGTGCGTGCCTGCTGGAGGTGGTAGTTTTCGGTGACGCGAACGATAATGTCCACCACATTTGGCACGCAGCCACTGCATTTGGCGCGGCGCGCGAGCTCGCGGTAGACCTTGGCCGGAACCACCAACTGCCAGGGGTCCTCCTCGAGCAGCGCCAGGACAATGTCCTCGATCTGCTTGGAGGTAATCATATTGCACTGGCAGACGAGCATGGCGCGGGGTGGTTCTATTGGACTAAAAGCACGGCCGCATAAAACTGCGCCGATACCTGAATGTCAATGTCAGATATTGTCGCGCGGCTCCCGATGCGCAGTGCGGTTAAAACGCGGGAAATCAGGAACGCGCTCGTGCGTTGCGGGGACGGCGAAACCGTTTTAGGTCGAGGGCCGTATCTAGAGCATCTCCCCCTCCGAGTGCTGCATGGCCCTTTCCCTCCTGTCTGTCGTCAATGCGCTGCTGCCCAAGGATAGCGGCTCGCTCAAGCTGGCACGCGACGTCCCTTATGGGAGCGAGCCGCGACAGCGGCTGGATATCTATGTGCCCAAGGGGAGCGGGCCGTGGCCGGTCGTGTTCTTCATCTATGGCGGCTCGTGGATGGACGGGAGCCGGCACAATTACGATTTCGCGGGGAGGGCACTGGCGGCGCAGGGATTTGTCACCGTGATCGCCGATTACCGGCTGATCCCCCAGGTCGAATATCCGGGGTTTTTGCAGGATTGCGCCGCGGCTTTCGCCTGGTGCGTCGAGCATATCGGCGAGTATGGCGGGGATGCGCAGCGCATGGCGCTGATGGGGCATTCGGCGGGGGCGTATAATGCGGTGATGCTGGCGCTGGACCCCGCATACCTGCGGGCGCGCGGATTGCTCGGACGGGTCAAGGCGGTGGTGGGGCTATCGGGGCCATACGATTTCCTGCCCTTCGATGGGCCCATTTCGCTGCGAACCTTTGGCGCGGTGCGGGGGCCGAAGGCGACCCAGCCGATCAACCATGTCACGGCGGAGGCGCCGCCCATGTTCCTGGCCAATGGCGAGCGCGATACGCTGGTGGGACCGCAAAATGCCAAGGCGCTGGCGCGTCAATTGCGGGCGGTCGGCGTGGCGGTGAGCGAAAGCTATTATCCCACCATGGGGCACGGTCATGTGGTGATGGCGCTGTCGCGGCCGCTGCGGAAGATGGCGCCGGTGCTGGCGGAGGCGACGGCGTTTCTCACCGCGCGGCTGGGCCGATAACCCAATTCTTCAATTGTCCGCCGGTGGGGCCGGAACGTCTTGCCGCTGTTGGGCCGGGCCGGTTATGACTATGCCGCCAGGGGCCGGTGAGGGAGTTACCGACAATGAGCGGTCAGATCAAAATAATGCTGCGCGGCGCGGTGCTGGGGTCAGCCCTCTTGGTGCTGTCGGCCTCAACCGCTTTTGCCGGACCGCTGTTCGATGCCTGCGCGGCGGCGGCGGCGAGCCAGTTCGAGCCGGGCTTCGAGCATATCGGCCGGGACTTGGCGTCGGTGGATTCAGCGGTCGCGGTAGCGGCCTGCGAAAAGGCGCTCAAGGCCGAGCCGAATTCGGTGCAGCTCAAGGCCTGGCTGGCGCGGGCCTATTACGCTGCCAGCGATTATGAAAAGGCGGTGCCGCTATTCGAGGCGGCAAGCGCCGCCGACAATGTGGTGGCGCTGTCGCTGTTCGGCGACATGCTGACGACCGGCGACGGCATCGGCAAGGACATGTCGCGCGGCGCCGCGCTGCTGACCAAGGGCGCCGAGGCGGGATATGCGCCGGCGCAGAACAGCCTGGGGCTGAGCTATGATTTCGGCGAGGGCCTGACGCAGGACTATGCGCAGGCGGCAAAATGGTATCGGGCGGCGGCCGAACAGGGCCTGTCCAAGGCGCAATCCAATCTGGGGCTGATGTATCAGGATGGGCTGGGCGTGCCGCGCGATTACGTGGCGGCGGCGGCGTGGTTCGAGCGCTCGGTGGCGCAGGGCGATGCCTCGGGCCAGGTCAATCTGGGCAAGCTGCTGTCGGACGGGCTGGGTCAGCCGGTGGATTACGTGCGGGCGGCCGAACTCTACAAGGCCGCGGCCGAACAGGGCGACCAATATGGCCAGAACAATCTGGGTTTCCTGATCGAAAACGGGCTGGGGCAGACGGCCGATCCCAAAGCGGCGGCAGTGCTGTATCAAGAGGCGGCGGATCAGGGCATGGCACTGGCCCAGCACAATCTGGCGCTGCTCTATGAAGACGGGCGCGGCGTCGAGCAGGATTATGCCAAGGCGCTGGCGCTCTACAAGCAGGCGGCCGAAGGCGGCGAAATGCTGGCGGCGGTCAATCTCGGCCTGCTCTACATGGATGGTCACGGCACGCCGATCGACAATGCCGAGGCGCTGAAATGGACGCAGATCGCCGCCGATGCGGGCCAGGTCATCGGGCTCAACAATATGGGCCATATTTACGAAGAAGGCCTGGGGGTTCCGGCCAACAAGGAAACCGCGATCTCCTATTACCAGAAGTCGGCGGACCAGGGCTATCAGCTGGCGATCGACAATCTGGCCCGCCTGCGTGGCGCGCAGGGTGACGGGACGGGCAAGACGAAGCGGAAGTAGGGCTGCACCACCCCACCTCTTTGGTAGCCTGAAGACTCAGTGGCTGGTTTCGTTCAGCGTATTGGCCAGCTCGACCGCCCGGGTTGCCGTGGCGTTCATCATGCAGGCCGATGCCATGACCGAGCGAATGGTACCGCCCTGCCATAGCGCGTCGGCGAAAGCGCAGTCGGCGTCGCGAAATTTGAGCCAGGCGCGCTGGGCGGTCTTAAGGCTGTCGAACACGGCTGGCTCCAGCGAGGCCTGCAGGTCGGCATAGTTTGAATTGAGATACTGGTCCCACCAAGCCTGCTCGCGCTGGTTACAGGCGGTCATGCCTTGCGTGCTGTCTCCGCCCGGGACGTCCTGGCAAAGGCCTGACGCGGCGCCGATGCAGTCGTGCATGCTGGCGGTATCGGTGGGCTCTTTACTGTTGTTGGTATCGTTGACAGCTTCGATGCACTGCTGAAGCGCCATTTCATCGTCGCTGGTGTAGCTGGGCTCCTGCGCCATGGCGGTGGCGAAGCAGGCGAAGGTCAGCGCAGCGGCAAGCAAGAATTTCATGGCTTGGCATCCTTCTGGCGGCGGGCCGCAACGATAGCCGCAGAGGCGGCTGTGCGGTGGGCCGAAGACAGAAATTCGCGCTGTGCGAGCACCAGGATCGTCAGCAGGCACGCCACGATGGTCGCCCATTCCGATACGAACCAGGCCACGGTCGAGACCGAGAAATAATAGGCCCGGATACCGCTGTTGAAATTGCGCGCGCCCAGGATGTTCATCTCGGTGATGGCGTCGAGCTCTTCCTCGGAAGCCGGGACGGAGGGATCGAGGGTTCCCAGCATGATGCAGAAGTGATTGAACTGGCGCAGCGACAGGGTGAAGGCGAAGAAGGCCAGCACGAACATGGTCAGCATGACCACCAGATGCAGTTGCACTTCGGTGACGCTGTAGCGGGCATCGAGCGACAGCGATGACAGCGATTCCATGAGAGCCGGAATTTGCCCGAACACCGCAAACACGGCCAGCACCATCAGCACGGCGGTCGAGGCGAGAAAGCTGACGGACTGCATGATATTGCCCGACAGGATGGCGTCGAACGGGCTCTCGCGCCGCGCCGCATTGGCGACCCAGCGGCGGCGTTGCAGGTTCATGATGGACGACAGCGAGGGCCGCAGCTTCTCCACCTGCGGAATGAAAATATTGTAGGCGAAGTAACAGATCAGCGGGAATAGCGTCGTCAGCAGCGTCATGAGGCCCCGGCAGGACGGTTGGTGAACCGTCCTGTTATAACGCGCCGTGTGTAAAGAGCAGCTTTAGTTCGGGCGTGGATAGCGGCGGTGGATAGCGGCGATCCCGTCCAGAACCTGCGGGCTCAGGGTGATGTCGAGCGCGCCCAGATCGGTGCGCAATTGCGCCACGCTGGTCGCGCCGACGATGACCGAGGTCATGAATGGACGGGTCAGGCAGAAGGCGATGGCCATCTGCGCCGGGTCGAGGCCGTGCTCTTTGGCCAGCGCCACATAGTCGCGCACTGCGGGGGTGGAGAATTCGTTGAGCCGCCACAGGCCCTTCTGGTATTCGGCCCGGCTGCCGGACGGAATGGTGCCATCCAGATATTTGCCCGTCAGGATGCCCGAGGCGAGCGGCGAATAAGCCAGCAGGCCCACATCCTCGTGATGGCTGAGTTCGGTCAGGTCGAGATCGAACTGGCGGCGGATCAGGTTGTATTCGTTCTGCACCGAGGCCAGCCGCGGCAGGTCGTGCTGCTCGGCGAGCTTGAGCCACTGGGCGATGCCCCAGGTGGTTTCGTTGGAGACGGCGGCGTGGCCGATCTTGCCTTCCTTGATCAGGTCGTCGAAGGCGTGGAGCAGCTCGAGAATGTTGGAAATGCTGTCGGCCGTGTCTTGGGTATGGGGCGCATAGGTCCAGCCATTGTCGAAATTGTAGCTGCCGCGCGACGCCCAATGGATCTGATAAAGCTCGATGCGATCGGTCTTGAGCCGGCGCAGGCTGCCTTCGACCGCTTCACGCAGGGATTTGCCATCTGCGCGGCCGCCATCGCGCAGGAATTTTGTGCCGCCGCCGCCGATTTTGCTGGCCAGGATCCAGCCGTCGCGCTTGCCGGTTTTGGCGAACCAGTTGCCGATGATTTCCTCGGTGCGGCCCGACGTCTGCGGGCTGCCGGGGACGGCGTAGAGCTCGGCGGTGTCCATGAAGTTGAGGCCGGCCTCAAGCGCCAGGTCGATCTGGGCGTGGCCTTCGGCTTCGGTGTTCTGGCTGCCCCAGGTCATGGTGCCGAGGCAAAGTTCGGTGACCCGCAGATCGGTGCGGCCCAGGGGCTTGAGTTTCATGATGATGCTTTCGGCAGGAGGGAGAATGGTCTTTTAGAGCAGGCGCATGACAAACGGCAGGGGGCGCCGGATAAAATTGTGCGCGATATCAGGAGCATGGCTGGCATAAATGGCCCGCATTGCGGGCTTGGTCAAAAAACTGTCACGCAGCCCCCATTTTAGCCTTGAGGTATCGGCGCGCAGCCCCTATATACCCCTCAACGCAGCGGCAATGCCGCGACGGCGCTTCGCTCCAGGGTAATGTTTCCAAAGACTTATCGCGGGATGGAGCAGCCCGGTAGCTCGTCAGGCTCATAACCTGAAGGTCGCAGGTTCAAATCCTGCTCCCGCAACCAATGTTCCCCAGATCGGGGCGCCGGCGTATTGAAAACCCGTGCATCGCAAGATGCGCGGGTTTTTCTTTGGCCGGGCAGGTCGCCGCATTGACAGCCCCGGGGCGATGCGGAACAAGCCGATATCCCATATCGTATCGGATTTGTCATGGTTCTGGTTTCGGTTGAAGACTGCACGCATGCGGCGTTGAGCGTATTGGCCGCCGCTGGGGTGCCGCCGGAGCATGCGCAGATGCAGGTCGACCTGCTGATCGACGCGGAACTGCGCGGCGTGCCGTCGCATGGCATGCTGCGGTTTCAGCGGATTTTCGATCGCATCGCCAATGGGTTCGCCGACGCACGGACGCGCGGTATCCACCAATGGCGCGGCGAGGCTTTTTTGAGCGTGGACGGGCAGAATGGCCTGGGCCCGGTGGTGGCGCAGTATGCCGTCGATGCGATTGCGGCGCGCGCAAAACAGACCGGGATCGCGGTGGCGGCGATTTCGGCCAGCAACCATATCGGCATGCTGGCCTGGTATGCCGAGACGATTGCCGAGGCGGGGCAGGTGGCGATCATCCTGACCACCAGCGAAGCGCTGGTGCATCCGTTTGGCGGCCGCACGGCCTTGCTGGGCACCAATCCCATCGCCATCGGGGTGCCCACGGATACGGGGCCGTTCGTCATCGATCTGGCGACCAGCGTGGTGTCGATGGGGGAAATTCACGATCACGCCCATCGCGGCGCCGCGCTGCAGCCGGGCTGGGCTGTGGACGCTCAAGGCAATCCAACAACCGATGCGGTCGCCGCTAAAAGCGGAGCGATTGCGCCGTTCGGTGGCGCCAAGGGTTATGCGCTGGGGCTGGCGTTCGAACTGTTGGTAACGGCATTGACCGGGGCGGCGCTCGGACGCGACGTCACCGGCACGCTCAATGCCAGCAAGCTGTGCAACAAGGGCGATGTGTTTATCGTCATCGATCCACTGTCCGGGCAAGGGGCGGCGCTCTCGGCCTATCTCGACGTCCTGCGCAACACGCCGCCCGCGGATGGGTTCGACACCGTGCTGATCCCCGGCGAGCGGGGGCGGGCATTGAAAGCCGAGCGGCGCCTGGCCGGGCTGACGCTGGCCGATGAAGTGTGGGACACGCTGGTGCGGTTGCGCGACCAGGCGGCGGTGCGATAATGGCGGTTCCAAGCGCAGTGGCGGGATTGTTGCGGCGGCCAGCCCGGCTGGGCGACGAGGTTTATAGCGCGATCTTTTCTCGCATTATGGCGCTGGAAATCGCACCGGGTGCCCGGATTTCGGTCGATGCGCTGGCGCGCGAACTGGGCGTGTCGCAAACCCCGATCCGCGAGGCGCTGACCCGGCTGGAGAGCGAAGGCCTCGTGGTCAAGACGCATCTGGTGGGCTATAGCGCGGCGCCCCAATTGAGCGCGGGCCAGTTCAATGATCTTTATGAATTGCGCATGCAGCTGGAGCCGTTCGCGGCGGCCAAGGCGGCTCAGCTGATGCCGGAAGCGGTGATGGGCCAGCTGGCAGGACTGTGCGCGGACATGAGCGCACTGGCCCACAACGAGGGTCTGGGTGCCTACGCGCAATTCGCCCAGCTCGACATGGCATTTCACGACCAGATCGCCGCCAGCGCCGGCAATCGGCTGGTCTTGGAGGCGCTGGCGCGACTGCATACCCACGTGCATCTGTTCCGCCTGGTGTTCAATGCGCGCGTAACCGCGGACGCGCTCGAGGAGCACAACAACATCGTCGCGGCGATCCGGCGGCGCGATAGCCTGGCCGCCCAGGCGGCGATGACGGCCCATATCGAGGCTTCGCGGATGCGCTTTGCGGCGCGATATCAACAATAGGGGAACCGTGCGCCCGATCCGTCAGGGTGGACTTTAGGGCTGCATGGCGTCACAACGGCGTCAGCCGACCGCCAGAATTCAAGAAGGACATGCCATGACCAATGCCAGCGCCGCCCAGGCCGCCCTCCTGCTGTCGCGCGTGCGCCGGACCGGCGAACAGCTCGTGACCTTTCCCGAAGCCCTGATCCCCCAGGATCGCGCCGCCGCCTATGCGATCCAGGACGAAATCATTGCGCTCGAAGGCGAAGTGGGCGGCTGGAAGATCGGCTCGGGGATGGAGGCGGTGCCGGTTGTCTCCCCGATCCTGGCGCATTCGTTTTTCAACTCCGGCACCACGCTCAATATCGCCGACCTGATGGCCACGCTGGTCGAAGTGGAAGTGGGCCTCAAGCTTGGGGCCGACCTCACCGCGCGGCCCGGCGGCTATTCGCGCGACGAAGTGATCGCGGCGATCGAAGGGTTCCTGCCGGCCTTTGAAATCATTGGAACGCGCTTCGCGCCCGAATACGAGCTGCCCAAGATGCTGAATATCGGCGACCTTCAGGTCAATGCCGCCGTGGTCAGCGGCGCCCTGGTGACTGATTGGCAGGGCCTGAGCCTGGGCGATCTCAAGATGAGCCTGACGATCGGCGGCAAGGTGCTGGAAACCGATACTGGCGCCACGCTGGATGTGATCATCGACTCCATCGTCTGGCTCGCCAATGAGGCGTCCCTGCGCCAGGGCGGGCTGCGCAAGGGCCAGATCATCATCACCGGATCGCGCCTCAAGGAGACGCTGGGGCAGGCGGGCGAGGCGATGAGCGCCAACCTGGGCGCACTCGGCACAATTTCGGTCAAGCTGGCGTAATCTACGATGGAACGGCAGGGCTACGGTATTCTCGCGCTGCTCGCCAGCGTGCTGGCGGTTTCGGGGCTGGTGTTTGCCGATATCGCGCCGCATGTGGCCGACTATATCGTGCTGATCGCCGGAGCGGCTGGCCTCGTCGCCGCCATCGTGCATCGCGACGCGATATTGGCGGTACGGCCGTGGTGGATGTTGCTGCTGGCGCTGGTCTGCCTGGGGCTGACTCTGCCCTTCGTCTATCGCGGTTCGACGGATCTGGTGCCGATCCTGGCGCTGGCGCCGTTCCTCGTCGTGCCCGGCGTCGCGTTCCTCTTGGCGCAGAACCAGCCCCTGTTGCGGCCGTTCTCACTGCCGCTGCTGTGCCTGTTCGGGGCCATCGCGGCGGCGCTGCTCGGCCTGTCGGAATATCTGGCCACCGGGATTGCGCGCGTCGAGGTGGGAAACAATCCCATCCATTATGGCGGCATCGCGATCGTGCTGGGCTTCATGGCGCTGACGGGCATCTGTGTCGGGCGCTCGCCGTGGCGGGTGCTGTTCTTGCTGGGACCGATCGCCGGAATGCTGGCCGCGATCCTGTCGGGGTCGCGCGGGCCACTGCTGGGCGGCGTGGCGATGGCGGTGGTCGGCATGCCGATCCTGCTGTTCTGGTATCGCCGCGATCTGGCATTGGTGCTGACCGTGGTGGTTCTGGCGTTGGGCGCCTTGGCCTTTGGCCTGACATCGGGGTCCTCGATGCGGGCGCTATCGGTGTTCGGCGAGATGACGCAAGCGCTGGGTGCTGGCGGCCCATCGCCAACCCCGGATGTGTATCGCACCGCGATGTATCAATCCGCCCTGCAACAGTTTCTGGCGTCGCCGATTTTTGGACAGGGGTTCGGGCAGATCATGGAAACGGTCCGCGTGGCCCATCCTGACTTGCCGGAACTAGCAACCCTCGAGCACATGCACAGCGATATCGCCGATTTCGCGGCGCTGGGCGGGCTGTTGGGCCTGCTGGCCTATGGGCTGATCATTGCTGCCCCGCTGGCAAATTTGCGCTTCGGCAAGGCCAGGTCCACCGACCGCGTCGTCGCCTTGGGCAGTGCGCTGCTGGCCACGGGCTATCTCTTCCTCGGCCTGACCAATGCGATGTTCGGGGTCCTTCCCCAGACGGTGTTGTTCGCCCTGCTGCTCGGTTACCTGATCGCGCTGCGCCGCAACACGGATAGTCTCAGCACGCCACCACGTTGACGGCGAGGCCGGCAAGGCTGGTTTCCTTATAGCGCTCGGACATGTCCATGCCGGTCTGGCGCATGGTCTCGATACAGGCGTCGAGCGGCACCGCATGGGTGCCGTCGCCCTTGAGGGCCAGCGAAGCTGCGGTGACGGCCTTGACGGCGCCAAAGGCGTTGCGCTCGATGCAGGGGATTTGCACAAGGCCGGCGACCGGATCGCAGGTCATGCCCAGATGGTGCTCCAGCGCGATTTCGGCAGCGTTTTCGACCTGGGTCGGGGTGCCGCCCATGACGGCGCAGAGCCCCGCGGCGGCCATCGCCGAGGCGGAGCCCACCTCGCCCTGGCAGCCCACTTCGGCGCCCGAAATCGAGGCATTGTGCTTGATAATGCCGCCAATGGCGGCGGCGGTCAGCAGATAGTCGCGAATGGTCGAGCTATTGGCGCGGGCATCGAACTTGATGAAATAGCGCAGCACGGCGGGGATGACCCCGGCGGCGCCGTTGGTGGGCGCGGTAACGACGCGGCCGCCGGCGGCGTTCTCCTCGTTGACGGCCATGGCGTAGACGCTGAGCCAGTCATTGGCCATGAGTGGGGTGATTTCGTTGCGCTGCCATTGGGCATCGAGCTGGGCCACGATGGCCTTGGCGCGGCGCTTGACGTTGAGGCCGCCGGGCATGATGCCCGATTGGTCGAGGCCTCGGTCGATGCAAGCGGCCTCAACGTCAAGCGCCGCGCCAAGGCCATCGTGGCCCAGCTCGATGCCCAATGGCAGCGCAACGAAATCACCCCACTCATGGCCAATGACTGGCTCAGCGTC
>NZ_JAQGJV010000070.1 GCF_028290435.1 Devosia sp.
GCGTTCGGCCGGCATAGCGCTCGCGTTCACCGGCGTCATGATCGTGATGTGGGAGCCGTCGGGCCAGTCGATCACGTTCGGGCTTATCTTTGCCTTCGCGTCGGCGGCATCCTTGGCGCTCGGCTCCATTCTGCTGAAGCGCTATGGGCCGATCCGGCCACTCCGGCTGCAGGCCTGGGTGGCGCTGGCGTCGTTCCCGCCACTGACGGCTTATTCACTGCTGGCCGCACACCACCAGATCGAGACCAGCCTCGCCGCTGGCTGGCCATTCTGGGCGGGGCTTGCGTTCTCTGCCTTCGTCGTGACCATCATCGCGCACACGCTATATTTCGGCGTGCTGCAACGCTATCCGGCCAGCCTGATCGCCCCACTGGGCCTCATGATGCCGCTGATGAGCATCGCCATGGGCGTAGTGATCCTCCACGAGACGTTCGACCTGCGCATGCTCGCCGGGGGTGTCGTGGCGCTGGCCGGACTGCTCGTCATCCTGTCCCGCCAGCCCCTGGCCCGGGCCATCGAGCAACCAAGCGAAGCAACGTGATGCAGGTTGCCACTTCCCAAGCCTAAGCTAAAGCCCCATCGCTTTGAGTTCCTGCAAGGGGGGGATGGTGTCGTACATGTGGGCGTCCATGCGATCCCAGATGATGCCGCAGGTCGGCTTGTGCGGGGCGTCGACCTCAATGGTGCGGGTCGGCGTGAAGATGACGTCGGCGACGGTGTCGAAGACCTCGGGAGTCAGCGTTTCGTCGAGCACCTGGCAGTCATGCACCACGGCGGCGGACGGTGTGGCCGTGCTGATGCGGCCGAGCTGATACAGCATGCCCCATTCGGCATCGAAAAAGCCGTGCCCTTTGCCGAAGCGGACGCCCGCGTGATTGATCGCGCCGGTGCCGGTGACCATGTATTCGACGGTTGGCATCTTGGCGATATCGCTGAGGGCAACGTGCTGCGCAACACGCTCCATGCCATCAAGTG
Organism: Devosia sp.; assembly: GCF_028290435.1. GTDB lineage: Bacteria > Pseudomonadota > Alphaproteobacteria > Rhizobiales > Devosiaceae > Devosia. The sequence goes on from NZ_JAQGJV010000070.1 coordinate 976, forward strand.
TCGATGCATAAAGATAGAGCTCCGGGTCGATCTTACTCGGATCGAGCAGAAAGAAGCCCCGCTTGATGGAATAGGTGGTCATGAGAATGGTCTTGCCATCCTGCAGCGCCTTGAGGCGGAGCCGATCGAGGCAATTGTCGGGCGTGATGAAAACAAAGCTGGCCTGCTGGTAGTAGCGATGATCCACCAGTCGGGCGACCGCCGCGTCGCCACCTTCGAAATCGGCGATGAACTCGCCAAAGTCGAAATGAAAACGGCTGTCGGGCACCGCAACCTTGCGCAACTCGCTCCAGACGCGCTCGCGTACCGATGCCTTGTGGTCCATGTCGATAACTCCTGTGATTGTGTTCATTGGGCGCTCGCCATGCCGAAGCGGCCCAGCACGCGCCGCTCGACGACCACCACGACCTGGTAGAACAGGACGGAGAGCACGACTGAGACGAAGGCCACCGACCAGATCATCCCGTAGTCGAGATAGCCGCGCGATTGATTGAGCAGGTTGCCGAGCCCGGTGCCGGTCGCCAGCCATTCGGCGATCATGACGCCAAGCAAAGCACGCGGCGCGGTCAGCCTCGTAGCGGCGAACAGATAAGGCAACGAGGACGGAATCGAGACCAGGCGGAGCTGGGTGAACAGGCTCGCGCCATACGCCTTGGGCACTTCGAGGGCGGCGCGCGGCACCATCAGCAGGCCCTGCGCCATGGTGACGAAGGCGGGAAAGAAGGTGACCGAGATCGTGATGGCGAGGATCACCGCGGTGCCGCGGCCGAGCATCAGCACCAGCAGCGGCGTCAGCGCCACCAGCGGCATGGTCTGGGTAACCAGCGCAACCGGCATGAACGCGCGGACGACCGCCGGCCAGAGCTGCGAGCACAGCGCCAGGGCGAAGGCGAGCGCCAGCCCGGCGGCCATGCCGATAAAGGTCATCGGCAGGGTTTGCGCCAGCGCGGCGACGAGCTTGCCCTGCGCAATGGGCGCGCTCGGCAGCAGCACCAGATAATCCAGCAGGCCCGCGGGCGTCTTGGCGATCATCGCCGGCACGCGCAAGGCCAGGAGCAGCACCCACCAGAGCGCGAATGGCAGGGCGATCGAACTGGCGATCAGCGCCCCGCGCTGCCACAGCGGACGCACCCTGCCCTCCTCGTCGCTGCGCAGCAAAGACGTTGGCACGGTGACCGACTGAGACGAGCCGGTGATGGAATTGGCGATCAGCGCGAACACCGCATAAGCCGCAGCCGCGATGAGTGTCGCGACCAAGCCGATGCCCCAGAGCCGATCCGGCTCTGCCCGTCCAAGCGAACCCAGTAGATAGACGCCCAAGCCCCAGCGGCCACCGCCGCCGAATTCGGCTAGAATCGAGCCCAATACCGCATTCGGCGCGGCCACGCGCAGTCCGGAAAGGATTACCGGCAAGGCACTGCGCCATTGCACCAGCCACAGCGCCTTCCATTTGCCGCCGCCATAGGCCCGCACCACGTCGACTGAGCGGGCATCGACCTGGGTCAGGCCCACCACGGTCGCGGTCATGGTGACGAAATAGCAGCCGATGGCGGCAAGGACGATCCGCGGCACCGGATCGGACAGCGTCAGCACCAGAATTGGTGAAATAGCGATCGCCGGCAGCGCGAAAATCGCGATATTCAGGCCGCGGGCTACTCGTGAGGTCAGCGGATAGAGGGCAAACAGCACGCCGGCTGCGATGGCGACGGCATTGCCAATGATGAAGCCGACGCCGGCGCCAAAGATGGTGGCGCCGATATGGCCGGGATAATCGCCCCAGTCCTTGATCAGGCGCAGGACGACCGCGCTCGGCGGTGGCAAGGCGCCGCTGGCGACGAGTTGTAGCCGGCCTAGGATTTCCCACACGATCACGATGATCGCCAGGTTCCGGATTGACCCGTAGATCCGTCTCAAATCAATGCCCATCGAGAGCGCTCGCAACTTCGGCTTCCAGCTTGTGAAAGGCCGGGTCCGCGAACAGCTCGGCGCGCCGTGGCCGGGGCAGATCGATATCGATGATCTTGCTGATACGTCCGGGGCGGCTTTGCATCACCACGACCCGATCGGCCAAAAATACGGCTTCGTCGATGCCATGGGTCACCAGCAGCGTCGTGGCCTGGCTTTCCATCCAGATGCGCTGCAGTTCGATATTCATCTGCTTGCGCAGGATCTGGTCAAGCGCACCAAAGGGCTCATCGAGAAACAACACCTGCGGATCGGTCACCAGCGAACGGGCGATAGCAACGCGCTGGCGCATGCCCCCAGACAATTCGGACGGCAGCGCATTCTCAAAACCCTTGAGGCCGACCAGAGCAATCAGCTCGGCAATCTTGGCGCTGTGGGCAGCCCGCGGCCGCCCCAGCACGTCGAGCGGCAGCGCGATATTGTCCTCCACCGACCGCCAAGGCAGCAGCGCCGCGTCCTGAAACGCCACGCCGGTGATACCGCTCTTGGTAGCGTCGCTCGGGGCAAGGCCGCCAACCTCGATCGTGCCCGTGTCGGCACGATCGAGGCCCAGCGCCAGTCGCAATATGGTAGACTTACCGCATCCGGATGGGCCGATCAGCGCCGTGAACGAGCCCGCCGGACAATCCAGCGACACGTCCCGCAGAGCTTCGACCGTAGTGCCGCGCGCGGCGAACACGCGCGACACAGTCTCGACCCGTATTCCAGATGCGGTGCTCATCAGATTTCTTCGAGCAAGGTGGTGTCGAACATCTCGCGGGTGGCGTTGATGCCGACGGCGGCCAATGCCTCGATATTGGCGGCGATGGAGTCTTCGCTCATCGAGAAGATGCCTCCGCTCGCTTCGATCAGCGGCTTCTGCGCGGTATTGAAATAGACCTCATTCTCGATCGAGCGACCGGTCCCCTTGAACCAGGTCTCGGCGAAGGTCGGCGGCAACGCGGCGGGGTCGGCCAGGTTGTCGTCCCAACCCTGGCGTGAAGCCCGCAGGAACGCGACCAATTCCCTGCGCTTGGACGCCAGCACATCGGTGGTGACGACGACCGTGTCGTTGAAGGTGGTGAAGCCAAAATCATAGAGCAGGAACGAGGTCGCGTCCGGACCGGCCTGCTTGATGCTGAACGGCACATTGGTGGTGAAATCGAGCGAGGCATCGATCTCGCCCTTGATCAGCGGCGTCGGATCATAGGCATAGGGCACGATGTTGACTGAGGCACGGTCCACGCCGGAAATCTTGAGCATGGCCTCGACAGAGATGACGTTAACCGGGGGCACGGCGAGCGTCTTGCCGACCAGATCCTGCGGCGTCTTGATCGGGTTGGACGCCAGCGAAACGATGCCGATCGGGTTCTTCTGGTATTGCGCGCCAATGATCTTGAACGGGGCGCCCTGCTCCACGATCGCCTTGATGGTGGTGTCGGGCGTGGTCAGCGTAACGTCGGCCTTGCCGGCGATCAGCGCTGACTCCGGGATCACGTCCGGGCCGCCGCTGAGATAGGTCAGGTCCAGTCCCTGCTCGGTGTAATAGCCCTTATCCATGGCCGCGAAATAGCCGGCGAATTCGGCATCGTTGATCCATGACGCCTGGAACGTCAGTGGTGTTGCCGCATAGGCGAGACGGCTGGTCAGCGGCAGAGTGGCGGCTGCGCCCATCAGGCTGAGAAAGTGGCGTCTTTGCATGTTCAGGCTCATTGGAAGCTCCGAGGTTTGGTGTTCAGGGAAAGGGTTCAGGCAATGCCGCGCAGGTGGGCGAGTTCGGCCAGCGGCGGCATGGCTGCGATCTGCTCCTTGCTCAGCAGGTCCCACTTGATGCCGCGCGGCCTGCGCATCCGCCGGTGAGTATCGATCAGGCGGGTCGGGGTAACGATCAGATCGGCCAGGATGTCGGTTTCGCTCGGATGTAGCTTGTCCTCGACCACCCCGACGTCATGCACGGCAGCGATCACCGCGGTGCTGTCATCGGCGACACCAAGATCGGTGAACATGCCCCATTCGAGATCGAAATAGCCGTGCCCCTTGCCGAAGCGTACGCCATCCACCGACACCGCCGAGGCGCCGGTGACCATCAGGTCGAAGCGTCCCCGTCGGGCAATGTCCTCCAGCGTCACGGGCTTGCCGAAATGTTCCATGCCATCCAGCCAGGCCGCATATTGGGCAGCGCCCGGCGGCACATCGGCCGGGTCAAGCAGCACGAAACCGCGATGGATACGGAACGAGGACATGACGAAAGGCCTGCCTGCCTCGATCAACCGGCGCCGGAGATCGACCAACGAATTGTCCGGTGCGATGAACGCGAACTTGGAGTTTTGATAGGCTGGGAGGGCGCAGATACGATCTGTGGCCAGCACGCTATCGACGAAATCGGGAATAAACTCGGAAAAATTCATGTGGAAGCGCGTATCGGGCAACGCGACAGCGGCGAGCCTTTCCCAGATACGTTGGCGAATGAGCTTGGACGTCGTCATTCCGCTGCCTTTAGTTTCATTGTTTCATAATCATGAAACACATGTTTCATTCTGGCAAGCGTCCTGCTAAAGTTTTTTCGTGACCTGTTCGTACGTGTGGAGAGCACTTTGGCGTCTCGCCTGGTCCTGAGAATTCAGGAGCGATTTTCCCGCCTGACCGCGGGCGAGCAGAAGCTTGCCCAGTTGGTGCTTGACCGTCAGGACGATATTCTGACGCACTCGGCGACTGAAATCGCCGATATGGCTGGCGTATCCAAAGCCACTGCGGCACGGTTCTTCCAGCACCTGGGCTATGCCGATTTCAATGAGGTCAAACTGCAGGCCCGCGAGGAGCGCAACAGTACGGAGCCCTACGGCTATTCGGTCGGCAGTTCCGACCAGATCGTGCTCGGCAAAGCCGTCAGCACCCATCTCGAACTCGAATTGCGCAACCTGACCAAGACCTTTGAGGAGTTGCGTTCCGACCGCATTCGCGCCGCCGCCGAACTGCTGCACGCCGCGCCCCGAGTGTGGGTCCTGGGGCTCGGCTCGGAGGAAGGCTTTGCCCGCTACGCGCGCCTGCTCTTGGCCAGACTGCGCCATTCGGTGATGATCCTGGGGATCAACCAGGGCTCCTGGGCCGAGGATCTGGCCATGACCGGCCCGAAGGACACGCTGTTACTGATCACGTTGCCACCGCGGGCAACCATTCTCGATCCCATCATCAACTATGCCAAGACGACGCGCATGAGCGTTATCACCATCACCGACCGCAATTCCGCGCTTGAGGCGCAGCGCTATTCGGATGTCGTGCTGCCCTGCCATGTCGCCAGCTTCGGAATGGGACCGTCGCACACCGCCATCAGCAGCGCCATTCGCCTGCTCGCCGTCACCTATGCCGCGCGCGCCGGGAAGTCGGCCAGCCAACGCGCGGACGTGCTGGCAAGCATTCATGAGGAACTGGACGACACCGACCCTTAAGGGCCGCACAGGCCACGCTCGTCACTGAACCTGATCGACGGCTTCAGCTTCGGTCCAGATATGACCGCCCGTCTTGGACCGTTTCCGCGTTACCGGAAAAGACGAGATGACCGTCACAGATCGCCCGCTGCCCAGCCAACGATCTGCGCCCAGAGCTTGTCGTAGCCGCTCCATTCGACGAAGGGTGGCGGCGCCCAATGCGGTCCGCAATCGGAAGCGAAGGCCACCGCCCGGCCCTTGCCGAAGCCGGCGGCCACGATCAGCGGATCGTCACCCACGATTGCGACCAGGGCCGTATCCGGCTTGGCGGCAAGCTGGTTATAGCCAAGCAGCACCGGCCAATCGCCCTCTAGCCCGGCAACGATAGGATGGGTGGCATCAACAACCCTGGGCGCGACACCCTGCGGGCACTCGATGCGGTCATCGCGGTGGAACAGGGTGACCGGCAGGGCTTCTTCGATCGCCGTGCCGGCATATTGGCCCTTGGCCTCGATGCCCTGGAAGGTCAGGTAACCGCCCACCATGACCAAGCCGCCACCGGCCGCGACATAGTCGCGAATGGCATGCAGACGATTGGGCAGCACGGCGGAGCGCGTGAAGGTATCGGGATGCAGCAGCAGCGTATTGGCACCGATATCGGACAGGATCACGCAATCGAAAGCGGCCAAAGTCTCGGCGGTGTGCGGGAAATCCCGAGCGGCGACATGGGAAGGCTGGTACGTCACCTCCCAGCCCGCGCCTTCCAGGGCGCTGCGCAACCAGCGCACGCCTTCGGCATATTCGGTGGTGGTGAAGCTGTCGAAGCCCTTCTGGTGGATCGAGTGGACGGTCCAGGACTCCCCGGCAATCAGGACGCGGGGTTTGGTCATCGCGATGTCTTTCCTTGAAATTGAGCCACCGAGCGGCGCACCACCAGTTCCACTGGAAGGCGGGTGAGTGGTGCAGGCTCGGCTTTGTTGAGCAATGCAAGCAGCAGTTCAAAGGCCAGTCGGCCCATCTCGGCGACGGGCTGCCTTATGGTCGTCAGCGGCGGATTGACCAGCTCGGCAAAGGGCATGTCGTCGAAGCCGACCAGCGACATATCGTGGGGCACCGACAGCCCGGCCTGCTGCAAGGCCAGCAGCACGCCGATCGCGAGATAATCCGAACAGGCCAGGATCGCCGTGGGCCGCGGCGGCGATGCCAGCAGGCGCTGGGTGGCAGCATGGCCGAAGGCACGCGAATAATCGCCGAGCAGCACCCAATCGGGGCGCACTGGCAGTCCCGCCTCGGTCATGGCGCGTTCGAAGCCGGCCAAGCGCTCGCGCACGCTCATGAGATCGCCGGGCCCACCGATCAGGGCGATCTCGCGATGCCCGGCCTCGATGAGATGGCGCGTACCGAGATAGGCGCCCTGCTCGTTCTCGACGAAAACGCGGGGCACGCTGACGCCGGGAATGTCCTCATCGAGCAGGACGACATGGTCGTGCTCGTTGAGCAGTTCGGCCAGCGTGCCATCGTCGGGCTGGTTGGTCATCATGATCAGGCCATCGACATGCTGGTCATGCAGGCGCCTGATGGCGTCGATCTCGCGGTCACGGTCGCCGCCGGTGGACGAGATGTAGACCGCGTAACCGTGGCTTTGCGCCTCGGCCTCGACGGCGGCGGCCAGCTCGGCAAAAAACGGATTGGCGATTTCCGGGGTCACCAGGCTGATGGCCTCGGTCTTGCCGGTGGAGAGGCGCTTGGCCATCAGGTTGGGACGGTAGTCGAGCTTGGCGATCGCCGCGTCGATGCGCTCGCGCGTCGCCAGCGGCAGCTCGATCCGGTTATTGAGATAGCGCGATACGGCGGTCGGAGACACGCCCGCCGCTTCGGCCACGTCGCTCAGCGTTGCCATTGCAAGCCCTCAGATGGCATGGCGAGCCCTCCACAGCGTGATCATCCGAAGGCTTTCAGCGGCAATACCGGCCATAAGGGCCTCGCCCTTCTCGGCGGTTGCGGGGCGCGGATCGCCGAATACGCCGCTGGCGTTGAAGCTGCGCAATTGCAGGGGCTCCAGCCCGAAAGTGGGCGGAAATTGTGGATATTCCGGCGCTGCGCGCGCCAGATCGACCGCCTCGGGCCGGATTGCCAGCATCATGGCGGTCTCAACTTCATCGGCATGATAAAAACCGGGCCCCGCCGGCTCGCTGTCACAGATTTCGCCAGCCAGCTTTTCCATGCCCGGATAGTCCAGATGCATGACCGGCAGGCCGGCAGCCACCAACGTCCGCGCGGCCAGCGCAATAGGCTCGCGGTTGCCGAAATGACCGTTGACGATCACCAGCCCCCGCACGTTCATCCGCCGCAGGCCGTGGCCGACATCTTCGATCACCGCGCGCAAGGTCGTCGGAGACAGGGAAAGCGTGCCCGGAAAGGCCTCGTTGTTCCAGGCGTCTCCATAGGCAATCGGCGGCAGGACCAAGGCTCCGAGCTCTCCGGCAATTCGTCGCGCCATGCCCAGGGCCATATCGGTATCGGTGGTCAGCGGCAGATGCGCGCCATGCTGCTCGCAGGCGCCGATCGCCAATACGGCTAGCGCGCCCTGGTCCACCAGCACCGCTATGTCTGGCCAGGCCGTATCAGCCATATCGCCGGTCATGGCGTCCATCCACTGATGGTCAGGTCGGCGTCGGGCGCGACACGGTCGAGCAGTTCAGCAGTGCTGCGGGCATAATCGACATGGCCAGCCAGCACCGTTCCGAGCGTCACCTCCCGAATGTCGTCATAGCCATAGCCATGCGCCAACAAGTCGATCAGGGCGGCCTGTAGCGGCGGAATTGTAGGATTGAACGACACACTCTCGATCGACGCGCCAGTGATCCGCTTGCCGTCGGCCAGATCCAGCACCACGGCGCCGGGGCATTGACTATAGGGCGCGTAGGCGCGGGCTCCCGCCTGCAGCAGTGCCGGCACGACATCTACCGCGAGGTCGCTGCGCGCCAGTTGCAGGCCGGGCCAGTTGGAAAGGCCGGCAACCGCGCCGCGCTCGCCCAGATAGTCGGGATCGAACGGCCAGGGGTAAAGCTGCGCCATAGTGAGGACATGGCCGAGCGGATCGATCAGCTCCAGGTCCCGGCTGGCAGCGAATTCGGAGAGGTATTGCCGACAATGGGCACAGGGATGCGCCTCGCCGATGGCAATGGCGGCCAGATCGGTACCGCGGCTGAAAGCGCGGGTGGCAACGAAGCCTTCGCCATGCAGGGTCGTGCCGAGATGGGTGCCGGGAAATTCGACATTGCCGCCCAGGATCAGATTACCGGTCTGCGCCTCAAGGCCCACTGCACCGACGAAGAAATTGGAAATCGGCGGACGGGCATAGGCCTTGGCCGGCTCAAGCAGCAGCAACATCAGTTCGCGAACGCCATCGAGACCGAATTCGGCCACCAGCGACGCCGCATCGGCAGCACTGAGCACGCCGCCCATATTGGCGCCAAGGGCATCGTTATTCGCGGCGATCGCCGCAGCGGCACGATGGCCAATCGTCTGCACGACCTCTGGCGCAATGCGCGCCAGCCGTTCGACAATATGCGGGTCGGCCTGAAACGGATTGACGCTCACGGCACGACCCTCGCAAAGCGCAGGCTGGCTATGACTGCTGCTGTCTTGTGCATTTTTTCCACAAGCCTATGGTTTGAGCATTGACGCTGCGATAGCATTTGACAATCCCGCGACATTTGGCGTTAGATCGCTATGTAAACCGCTTTACTAGCCCTTGGTCAAATGAGTTCTGTTTTAATTTTTGATGTGACGGTGCTGACCGTCGATGCGCAGAACACCGTTTTTGACGGCGGCTGGGTGTCTTTTGACGATGGCCGGATCACCGGCACAGGCCCCAAAGCCACCATGCCGAACCCCAGCGACTTCGACGAAGCCATCGCCCTGCCCGGCCATCTAGTGATGCCGGGCCTGATCAACGCCCATACCCATTCGGCCATGGTGCTGTTCCGCGGCCGCTCGGAAGGCCAAAGCCTGCTGACCATGGACGGCTGGTACAATTCCATCCGCGAGCCGGAACTGTCGCTGGTGGCATCCGACATCGGACCGGCGGTCGCGCTGTCCTGCGCCGAAATGGTGCTGTCTGGCACCACGACATTTTGCGACCAGTATTTCTTCGCCGAAGAAATCGCCGCCGCAGCGGGCCAAAGTGGCCTGCGCGCGGTCGTCGCCTATGGCATCGTGCAGCTTGGCGACGAAGCGCGGGGCGAGGAGGAACTGGCCAAGGCCGCCGCTTTCATCGAGCAGCAACGTTCTGCCGATGGCCGCGTGATCCCCTGGTTCGGCCCGCATGCGCCCTATGTCGATAATTCCGAGGACCTGCTGCGCGCCGAAGTGGCCATGGCGGTCAAATATGGCGTCGGCTTGCACCTGCACATGGCCTGCGGTCCCGAGGACAATGCAGAGACCATGGCCCGCTATGGCATGACCGCGACGCAAGCGCTGTCGCGCGACGGCTTCTTCGCCGGCCGTGTCCACGCCGCCCACTGCCTCGAACTCACCGACGAAGACATTGCTATCTTCGCGGCCGCGCCCAATGCATCGATCTCCCACAATGCCACCGCCGGCCTGCGCTCCGGTCGCGAGGGCATTTGCCCCGTGGTCAAGCTCAAGGCGGCCGGCGTCGTCGTGGCGCTGGGCACCGACAATGTCGCGGCCAACAATTCCTATGACATGATCGCCGAAATGCGGGTTGCCGGTCTCGTCGCTTCGCATCGCGAAGGCGTGGCCCAGCCGATTTCTAGCGCCGAGCTGATCCGCATGGCCACCATCGACGGCGCCAGGGCGCTTGGCCTCGACCACGAAACCGGCTCGCTCGAAGTGGGCAAGGCCGCCGATATCATCGCTATCGACATGCGCGGTCCCGGCTATTCGGAAACGCCCGATTTTGAGACCGTGCTGGTCTATTCCGGCAGCGGGCGCGATGTCGTTCATGTCTGGGTTGCCGGCGAGCAACTGGTGCGCGACCGCATGCTGCAACGGCAGGACTTTGCCGAAATTCGCGCGACCTATTCACGGACCTATCGCGATTTCTGGTCGCGGGTCGAACTGGCCCGCGAGGTGGCGTGAGATGGGCCGCAACACGCTGATCCTCGATACCGACGGCGGCGTTGACGACGCCCAAGCCCTGTTGATGCTGATCGCCGGCGGCCGTGCGCCCGATGCGATCACCACGGTGTTCGGCAATGTCGGACTGGAGACCGCGACGCGCAATATCCTCGCCACTCTGGCGGTGGCCGGGGCAAAGATTCCGGTTCACACTGGCGCCGGTCGGCCGCTGACTCAACCGGTCATCGACGCCAAATATATCCACGGCGAGGACGGTCTCGGCGGCGCACCGCGTCCGCTTGAGACCGATGCCATGGTCAGCGATGACGCCATCGGCTTCCTGCGGACGAGCTTCCGCGAGGCCGGGGCGCGCGGCGAGAAAATCGACATTCTGATGATCGGGCCGCTGACAAATCTGGCGCTGGCGCTGCGGCTGGAGCCGGCGATCATCAAGGGCATCGGCCAGCTCACCATCATGGGCGGCACGCTCTACGGGCGCGGCAACACCACGCCGGCGGCCGAGTTCAACATCTATGCCGATCCCGAAGCCGCCGCGATCGTGTTCTCCGCCGATATCGAAATTGTCGTGGTGCCGTGGGAGCCCTGCGTCACCCACAACATGACCGGCGAGCAGGTCGACGGCTTGTTCGCGCCGTTGGCCGATGGCCCGGAAAAGGCCTTCTCCCAGGCGCTGGCGCGGCATGCCCGCCAGACCATTGCCGGCTATGGCGGCGGCGACAATTTCCGCTTCGTCGATCC
>NZ_JAQGJV010000010.1 GCF_028290435.1 Devosia sp.
TTGGCTATTTGTGAAAATGGCCGGCAGGGTTGCAATCCCGTCCTCCCGTGTTCCCGCTCTTTGCAAGAATTCTTTGACGCCTTTCCAGGCTTCAAAGGGGCTCCGCGCCAATGTTTGCGAGTTGTAACTCTGGAATAGAAAGGCGCTTCATGGCCCTCTATGAACATATCTTTCTGGCGCGGCAGGATGTTTCCGCCCAGCAGGTCGAGGAATTGACCAACCAGCTGACCGAGATGCTCGTCAACGGCGGCGGCAAGGTTACCAAGAATGAATACTGGGGCGTCAAGACGCTCGCTTACCGCATTCGCAAGAACCGCAAGGCGCATTATTCGCTGCTGAACATCGACGCTCCGCATTCGGCCGTGGCCGAAATGGAACGCCTGATGCGCATCAATGAAGACATCCTGCGCTTCATGACCGTGCGCGTGGACGAGCTGGAAGAAGGCCCGTCGGCAATGATGCAGAAGCGCGATCGCGACGACCGCGATGGCGGTGGCCGTCCCGATCGTGGTGGCGACCGTTTTGGCGGCGGCGAACGCCGTCCGCGCCGTTTCTAAGATAAGGACCCAAAGCTATGGCAATTCGTGACCTAACTACCGCCCAGGCCCGCCGTCCGTTCCAGCGCCGGCGCAAGACCTGCCCGTTCTCGGGCGAAGGCGCACCAAAGATCGACTACAAGGACGTGCGCCTGCTGAGCCGCTACGTCTCCGAGCGCGGCAAGATTGTGCCAAGCCGCATCACTGCCGTTTCGGCGCTGAAGCAGCGTGAACTGGCTCGCGCGATCAAGCGTGCCCGCTTCATCGGCATCATGCCGTATGCCATCCAGTAAGTTCGCTGGGCTGGCGATCTAGCGGCGGTTCGCTGCGCTTCCGGTGCTCACGTACTTCAGTAAGCTCCGCTCCGGTTCTCGCGAACCAGCACTATCTTATCCAGCCCAACGACTTTCTGTTCGGCCTACTGCCCCACGGCAGTGGCCAGTGCTCTCAGGGGCACATCGTTGGGGTTTCGGATGGTCCGAGGCCCCTAACCACCCGAGGGTGGGACAGCCAAAGGAATATTGCTATGAAAGTTATTCTGCTCGAGCGCATCGCGCGCACCGGTTCGATCGGCGACGAAGTCACCGTCAAGGACGGCTTTGCCCGTAACTTCCTCTTGCCCCAGGGCAAGGCACTCCGCGCTACGGAAGGCAATCGCGCCAAGTTTGCCGTCGAACGCGTCAATATCGAAAAGCGCAACGACGAACGCCGCAACGCAGCCGCCGGCATTGCCGAAGGCCTCAACGGCAAGACCGTCGTCATCATCCGCCAGGCCGGCGAAACCGGCCAGCTCTACGGTTCGGTCGCATCGCGCGATATCGTGGAAGCACTGCAGGCTGATGGCTTCACGATCCAGCGTTCGCAGGTCGACCTCGCAGACCCGATCAAGTCGGTCGGCGTGCACACAGTGTCGCTGAACCTGCACTCGGAAGTGGCCGTGACCATCAAGGTCAACGTTGCCCGTTCCACCGACGAAGCATCGCGCCAGGATGCCGGCGAAGACATCACCGTGATCCAGTACGAACAAGACGAAGCCAGCGATTTCGCCGCCGGCCAGAAGGACGCCCAGCAGGACGACCGCTTCGACGACGAAGTCTGATTTTTTGGGACTTATCGACTGAGAGGCCGGGCGCAAGCCCGGCCCTTTTCGTTTGTGCCAGGCCTTAGAGGCCGGCAAAGAATTCGCGCACTTCACCAATCCAGATGCCGGGCACTTCCAGCACGGCATAATGGCCGCCTTCGTCCAGTTCGGTCCAGCGCACGATGGTGTTGGACTGTTCGCCAAAGCGACGGATCGGCACTTCGTCATAGCCGAACACGGCCACGCCGGTGGGAACACCCGAATTCGCCTTGGGGCTCCAGGCCTCGGGATCATGGGCATTTTCGTAGTAGAGCCGCATCGAGGAAGCCGCCGTTCCGGTGAACCAGTAAACCAGCGCATTGGTAAGGAAGGCGTCGGCATCAACCGCATTGGGCCGATCGCCAAAGCTAGTGAACAGGTCGCTGATCCAGGCCAAAAGGCCGATAGGCGAGTCGGAGACGGCATAGGCCAGGGACTGTGGACGACTGGACTGGACGGCGTTGAAGCCGAAATGCTCGGCCATGAAGCGTTGCAGCCGCTGCACGCGGGCCAGTTCGCGCTCGTTGAACGTGGCGATGACCTCCGGTTCGATTGGCCCCATCGGGATGAAGCCCATGGTCGCGGCGTTCAGCTGGATGCCGATCACCTTTTCGGGCGCGATGCGGCCGATTTCAGGGCCGATGATGGCCCCGGCGTCGCCGCCCTGCACGCCGAAGCGGGCGTAATCCAGACGGCTCATCAGCTCGATCAGCGCGCGAGCGATGCGGCCATTGTTCCAGCCGGCTTCCTTGGTGGGGCCGGAAAAACCAAAGCCAGGCAAGGATGGGATTACGACGTCGAAGGCATTCTCGGCTTTGCCGCCATGGGAGACAGGATCGGTCAATGGGCCGATGACGCCGAGGAATTCGACGAACGAGCCCGGCCAGCCATGGATCAGCAGCAGCGGGGTAGCATTCGCCTCGGCCGATTTGACGTGGATGAAATGCAGGTTCTGGCCATCGATGGTGGTGGTGAATTGGGGGTGCCGATTGATCGCGGCTTCCTGGGCGCGCCAATCGAACCCGGTGCGCAGGCGTGCGAGCATGGTCTCGACATAGGAGAGCGCGGGCCCCTGCTCCCACCCATCGGTGGTGACGGAGGGAAGAACCGTCTGGGCCAAACGCGCCTTGAGATCATCGAGGGCAGCATCCGCGACGGCAATTTTGAACGGGGTAATGGTGGACATTCTCGTTCTCCTGATTGGGTTTAGGTGAGATCGAGCTCACCGGGCCCCCTTGTTCTAGCCAGCGCGGCCGGATCAGGATTGAAGAAATCCGACAGTTTCAGGGTGGCGCGCCCGTGGCGATGGCGCGCGGAGTCTGGCCCATGAAGGCCTTGAGCGAGCGGATCATGTGGGGCTGGTCGGAATAGCCGAGCGCGAAAGCGACATCGGCGGCGAGGCCGCCAGCCTGCAGCAGAGACATGGCCTTGCGGGCGCGCTCGATCTGGGTGAAGCCCTTGTAGGTCAGGCCGGTGGTGCGCAGGAAATGACGCTGCAAGGTCCGCTCCGACATGGCCATCGGCTTGCCTTGCACGACCGACGAGACCGCCGCATTGGTTTCGACGATCTCGGCGCGGGCCAGCCGCTGGATAAAGCCATCCACATTGGCGAAATTGGGAATTTCCACCACGTCGGTGCCGATCCAGAAGCGGTCCTGGCCGATCATTGGCATCAGCACGCCCTCGTCGCGCATCCGCTCCCCCGGCATCAAAGGCATGAAACTATCCGGGTTGAAGGAGATGGAGAGAATTTCATCGCCAGGGTCGGCGATATAGGTCACTGGCCTGGTGGTCATCCCCGTGCGGAGGACCATGAGCCGATCGCGGCGTTTGAGGACCGCAATGTCCCAGCAGCCGTCGGGCAGGATCGCCATCTGGCTGGCTTCGGTAAAGGTGGTGAGGCTGACGTCGCGAACCAGGGGCGACACGAGGCCTGTGGCATGCGTTACAATGGGCATGGTCGGCGCGCTATCCCAGTTGCGGGCGCCACATCATCGGCGTTCGGCGGTCGCCTGTCCACCGCCCCGCGGGAAAGGCGCCCTGCCCGGTCTTGGGAAACAGGCGCGACTCGGTCATTTTGCTGCCTTGAGCATATGCAAAACAAAATGCGAACATTCCCCGTTGTCCACACAGTTCACAGGGGCCATTCGCACAACGTTAACCGTGCGGCAGGTAGGTCGAGACTCGTGATCAACCCCCGTGGTTAAGAAACGTTAACTTTCACCCCGAGGCACATGATGGCTGAAATCGCACGGCTTCATCCCGCGGAGGACAAGTCCTTCCGCCTCGCTCCGCACAACGTTGAGGCTGAGCAGGCGCTGCTGGGCGCCGTTCTCGTCAATAACGAAGCGTTTTACCGGGTCTCAGATTTTCTCGAACCCATCCATTTCTACGAGCCGATTCACCGTGAAATCTATGAGGTGATCGGCAAGTTCGTGCGCGCCGGCAAATCGGCCGATCCGATTACCATCAAGACGCACCTGCCCGAAAACCTGCTCGCCGACATGACCATGGCGCAGTATCTGGCGCGCCTGGCGGCTGAGGCCACGACGGTTCTGAACGCCGCCGACTATGGCCGCATGATCCACGACCTGGCGCTGCGGCGCTCGCTGATTCTGATCGGCGAGGAGATGGTGTCGACGGCATACGAGTCCGAGGTCGACGTCACGCCGGAAAAGCAGATCGAGGAGGTCGAAGGCGCCCTGTTTCAACTAGCGGAAAAAGGGCGTTACGACGGCGGCTTCCAGCCGTTCAATGCCGCGCTGAAAGATGCGATCCAGATGGCCGGCGAAGCCTATGGGCGCGACGGCTCGCTCTCGGGAACCTCAACCGGGTTGACCGATCTCGACCGGTTGATGGGCGGCTTGCAGCGCAGCGATTTGATCATTCTGGCGGCACGCCCTGCAATGGGCAAGACGGCGCTCGTGACCAATATCGCCTTCCATGTCGCCAAGGCGTGGAAGGGCGACGTGACGCCGGATGGGCATCGCAAGACCGTTGATGGCGGGATCGTTGGCTTCTTCAGCCTGGAAATGAGTTCCGAACAGCTCGCCACGCGTATTCTGGCCGAGCAGGCGCAGATTTCATCGTCCGACATTCGGCGCGGCAATATCCACGAAAGCCAGTTCGCCAAGCTGGTGGACACGTCCAACCTGATGGCGCAAATGCCGCTCTATATCGACGACACCGGCGGTATCAGCGTGGCGCAGCTCGCGGCGCGGGCGCGGCGGCTGAAGCGGCAGAAGGGGCTGGACCTGCTGGTGGTAGACTATCTGCAATTGCTGTCGGGGTCGTCCAAAGCCTCCAGCCAGAACCGCGTTCAGGAACTGACCGAAATCACCACCACGCTCAAGGCATTGGCCAAGGAGCTGGAAGTGCCGATCATTGCGCTGAGCCAGCTCTCGCGTCAGGTCGAAAATCGCGACGACAAGCATCCACAACTGGCGGATCTGCGCGAATCGGGCTCTATCGAGCAGGACGCCGACGTGGTGATGTTTGTTTACCGGGAAGAGTATTATCTCAAGAACAAGGAGCCCAAGGAGGGCTCGCCCGAACATTTGACGTGGCAAGGGGAAATGGACAAGGTGCACGGCAAGGCCGAAGTGATCATCGGCAAACAGCGCCACGGTCCTACCGGTACGGTGCAGCTATCGTTCGAGGCGCAATTCACGCGCTTCGGCAATCTGGCACGCACCGACTATCTGCCTGAGCGCATGGAGTAATATGAGCGTCACGTCTGGCCTGGGGGGCCTGCTCAGCATCGATCTGGGGGCATTGGCCCGCAATTGGCGTGCGCTCGACAAGGTCAGCGCAGGCGCGCTCACGGGCGCGGTGGTCAAGGCCGACGCCTATGGCACCGGCATCGCGCCGTCGAGTAAGGCGCTCTATGCGGCGGGGGCGCGGTTTTTCTTTGTCGCCACGCCGGACGAGGCCATCGCGGTGCGCAGTGCCCTGCCCGACGCGCATATTTTCGTGCTGGGCGGGCTCTATCCCGGCGCGGCCAACCTCTATGTGCGGCAGAATCTGATGCCCGTCATCGGCTCGATGCCGATGCTGGAGGAATGGCTGGCCAAGTGCCTCGAACGCAACGAGGCCTATGCGTCCGCCTTCCATTTCGACACCGGCATGAACCGGCTGGGTTTCCGCCTCAACGAGGCGAGTCTGGTCAAACAGCGCATCGAAACGCTGGGCTATGCGCCGCAGATGATCATGAGCCACCTGGCGTGTGCGGATCAGCCCAATCACGAAAAGAACCGCACGCAATTGGCGCTGTTCGGCTCAGTGATGGCGCAGTTTCCCGGCATTCCGGCCTCGCTGGCCAATTCGGCTGGACTGATGACCGGGCGCGATTATCATTTCCAGATGGTGCGGCCGGGTATCGCACTTTATGGCGGCCGCGCGGTCGTCGGACGCAAGAACCCAATGGCGCCGGTTGTGACGCTGCATGTGCCGATCCTGCAGGTCAAGGAAGCGCGCACCGGTGAAACCGTAGGTTACGGCGCCAACTATACGCTGGCGCGCGATAGCCGGCTGGCCATCATTGCCTATGGTTATGCCGACGGTTTCCTGCGGTCGGCCTCGGGCTCCAATACTCGGCCGGGCGCTAAAGTGGTGGTCAACGGGCGGCTTTGCCCGGTGCTGGGGCGGATATCGATGGATACCAGCATCGTTGACGTGACCGAACTGGGCGACAACCTGCCCAAGCCCGGCGAGGGCGTCGAAGTGCTGGGCCCCACGCTCGGCGTGGACGACCAGGCCGATTCGGCGGGTACCATCGGCTACGAAATCCTGACCTCGCTCAAAGGGCGGTACACCCGCAATTATGTCGGCGACGGCAATCTCGGCTAGTGTTCGCTATTTGTTCTTGATACGCCGAACGCTATGTGCATAATCGCTGCTGTCATTCCCGCATAGGCGGACATCCACTCGCGGCGCCAGCGGTGGACGGATTTCAGCCTTTGCGGGAATGGCACCAGCACCCGCGCCTTCTCGCTGCATGCGTCAGGAAGACAATTGGCCAAATCCCGCTCGTCCTTCATCTGCCAGGCCTGCGGCGCCGTCACGTCGCGCTGGCAGGGCCGTTGCGATGCGTGCGGGGACTGGAACACCATTGTCGAGGAACTGACCGATAGCGGGGTCGGCGCGGGTCCGAAATCGGCCAAGGCGGGTGGCAAGGCGGCCAATCTGGTGCCGCTGTCGGGGGAAACCGAGAGCGCGGCGCGGGTAGTCAGCGGCATTGCCGAGCTGGACCGGGTGACCGGTGGTGGCTTCGTGATGGGGTCGGCGCTGCTCTTTGCGGGCGATCCGGGCATCGGCAAATCGACGCTGCTTCTTCAGGCTGCGGCGGCTTTGGCCAATCGCGGCAAGCGCGTGGTCTATGTGTCGGGCGAAGAGGCCGTCGCGCAGGTACGGCTGCGAGCCCAGCGGCTGGGGCTAAGTGAAGCCGAAGTGCTGCTGGCTGCCGAGACCAATGTGGAGATCATTCTGGCGACGCTGGAGAACGGCGCGCCGCCGGACCTCGTGATCATCGATTCGATCCAGACGCTGTGGACTGACAGGGTGGACAGCGCGCCGGGGACGGTGACGCAGGTGCGCACTTCGGCGCAGGCCCTGACGCGGTTCGCCAAAAAGAGCGGCGCGGCAGTGGTGCTGGTCGGGCATGTGACCAAGGACGGGCAGATCGCCGGGCCCCGCGTCGTCGAGCACATGGTGGATGCGGTGCTGTATTTCGAGGGCGATTCGAGCCACACGTTCCGGATTTTACGCGGTGTCAAAAATCGCTATGGCGCTACGGACGAGATCGGCGTGTTCGAAATGACGGCTTTGGGCCTGGCCCAGGTCGCCAATCCATCGGCGCTGTTCCTCGACCAGCGCGACGAAGGCGCGGCCGGCTCGGCGGTGTTTGCCGGCATGGAGGGTACGCGGCCCCTGCTGATCGAAATCCAGGCGCTGGTGGCGCCCTCCCCGCTCGGCACGCCGCGACGAGCTGTCGTGGGCTGGGATTCTTCGCGGCTTTCGATGGTGCTGGCGGTGCTGGAGACGCGCTGCGGTGTGCGTATCGGCGCCAATGACATCTACCTCAATGTCGCTGGCGGCTTGAAGATCAATGAGCCCGCGGCGGACCTGGCAGTGGCGGCGGCGTTGATTTCCTCGCTGACCGGTTCGCCCCTGCCGTCGGAGTCGGTGTATTTCGGCGAGATCTCGCTGGCGGGCGGCATTCGCCCGGTGGTGCATGGGTCATTGCGGCTACGCGAGGCGCATAAGCTGGGGTTCAAATCGGTGTCGACCGGACGGCTCAGCGCGGCGGACCGTAATAGCGGGCTGGAGGTGTCGGAGTTCACCAACCTGGCGGACCTGGTGGGCCGGATCGCCGCCAAGGGGCAGAAGCCGGCGGCGAAGGTGGACGAATGGGCCTGAGCGTAACTCCTCAGCATGCTTTCTGGGAACATTGGCCGTGCAGGGCCCGCGCGCCCTTGGCAGCGGCGGCTAAAGCGGCTAAACGAAGCGCCATATGGGGCTCTGGGCCTCTTCTGGAGCTGGCGAAACCATCATGCTGACTGCGTTCGACGTTGGTATCGGAGTGCTTGTGCTGATCTCGGCGATCCTCGCCACGGCGCGGGGACTGACGCGCGAAGTGCTCTCGCTGGTAACATGGGCAGGCTCGGCCGCCATCGCCATCTATATGTGGAAGTACCATCCGGAGATCGCGCAGGGCTACATTGCCGATCCGACCGTTGCCGATATCGCCACCGTGGTGGTCAGCTTCATCGTCGCGCTGATTGTGCTGCATCTGCTGACCATGCGGATCGCCGATTTCGTGGTGGACAGCAAGATCGGCCCGATCGACCGCACGCTGGGCTTCGTATTCGGCGTGTTGCGCGGCCTGCTGATCGCCATCGTCGTCACTATTTTCGGCACCTGGCTGCTGGGTTCGAACCTGCCCCCGTGGGCGAAGGAATCGCAGTCGCTGCCGCACCTGACCCAGATGGGCAATTCGCTAATCGCCATGCTGCCGCCGGACCTGGAGAAGCAGGTTACGGAAATCCTCAAGGGTGGCACGGGGCTGACCGAGGATCCAACTGATCCCACCGGCGCGGCTGCCGAAGGCACCGACGAAACCGAAGATTCCAGCGTTCCCGAGGCCGGTACCACCGTTCCCGCTCCGGCAGCGCCAGTCGCACCGGCGACCAATCTTTGATCATATTGCGGTGAGTGTGCGTCACTCGCCACACGATGAACCAGAAGCCCACTATGATGGGCTTGACGATTAGGCGACCCAGCAATGCATGGGGATGCCTGATCATGGCGCCGCCGCTGGCGGCGCGCCAGTTTCTGCGGTTGAGGCAGCATTGGAATGGAGAGCCCGGTGAACCATCCGAGCGACGACACTTTCGATATCGATGGCGACACGCTGCATGAAGAGTGCGGCGTGTTTGGCATTTTGGGGCATAGCGACGCCTCGACGCTGACGGCGCTGGGCCTGCATGCGCTGCAGCATCGCGGCCAGGAAGCGGCCGGCATCGTCAGTTTTGACGGCCGACAGTTTTATACCGAAAAGCGCATGGGGCTGGTCGGCGACCACTATACCGACCCGGCCCTGCTGGCCAAGCTGCCTGGCACCATGGCCATCGGCCATACGCGCTATTCCACCACCGGCGAAGTGGCGCTGCGCAATGTGCAGCCGCTGTTCGCGGAACTGGAAGCGGGCGGTATTGCCATCGCGCATAATGGCAATTTCACCAATGGCCTGACGCTGCGCCGGCAGATCATCGCCACGGGCGCCATCTGCCAATCGACCTCTGATACCGAGGTGGTGCTGCACCTGATCGCGCGCTCGCGGCACACCTCGACCACGGATCGCTTCATCGACGCGCTGCGGCAGATGGAAGGCGGCTACGCCATGCTGGCAGTGACCCGCACCAAGCTGATTGCCGCACGCGACCCGATCGGCATCAGGCCGCTGGTGATGGGCGAACTCGATGGCAAGCCGATTTTCTGTTCGGAGACCTGCGCGCTGGACATTATCGGCGCCAAATATGTGCGGGACGTCGAGAACGGCGAGGTCGTGATCTGCGAGTTGCAGCCTGATGGCTCGATCACCATCGAAGCCCGCAAGCCGGTGCGGCCCGAGCCGGAACGGCCATGCCTGTTTGAATATGTGTATTTCGCGCGCCCCGATTCGGTGGTGGCCGGCCGCAGCGTCTATACGGCACGCAAGCGCATGGGCATTAATCTGGCCAAGGAAGCGCCGGTCGAGGCCGACGTGGTGGTGCCAGTGCCCGATGGTGGCACGCCGGCAGCTATCGGCTATGCGCAGGCCAGCGGCATTCCGTTCGAACTGGGCATCATCCGCAACCATTATGTAGGGCGCACCTTCATCGAGCCGACGCAGTCCATTCGCGCGTTTGGGGTGAAGCTCAAGCATTCGGCCAATCGTGCCGAAATCGATGGCAAGCGGGTCGTGCTGATCGACGATTCGATCGTACGCGGGACGACGTCGGTCAAGATCGTGCAGATGATGCGCGACGCGGGCGCTACCGAGGTGCATATCCGCGTCGCCAGCCCGATGATCCGGTATTCGGATTATTACGGCATCGATACGCCCGATCCAGAGAAGCTGCTGGCCAATCAATACAAGGACCTGGAAGCGATGTGCCGCTTTATCGGCGCCGACTCGCTGGCCTTCCTGTCCATCGACGGGCTCTACGACGCCGTTGGCGGCGAGCCGCGCAATAACCTCGCGCCGCAGTTCACCGATCATTATTTCACCGGCGACTATCCGACGCAGTTGACCGATCTCAACGGTCGGGCCAAGAACGAGCCGAAACAAATTTCCCTGCTTCGAGAGGCCGGTTAGTGGCTGATACGCAAGATCTTGCCGGCAAAGTCGTCCTCGTCACCGGCGCCTCGCGCGGAATTGGCTATGCCAGCGCCAGGGAGGCCGCGCGTCGCGGGGCCCATGTGGTGGCGGTCGCACGCACGGTCGGGGGCCTTGAGGAACTCGACGACGAAATCCAGGACCTGGGCTCGTCGGCGACGCTGGTGCCGCTCGACCTGCGCGATGGCGACGCTATCGACCGGCTGGGTGCGGCAATCTTCGAGCGCTGGGGCGCGCTCGACGGGTTGATTGCCAATGCGGGCATGCTGGGCACGCTGTCGCCCCTGCCCCATGTTGCGCCGGAAGAGTTCGAGAAGGTCATGGCGGTCAATGTGACGGCTAATTATCGCCTGTTGCGTTCGACCGACCTGCTGTTGCGTCAGGCCGATGCCGGGCGCGCGGTATTCGTGTCGTCGTCTTCGGCCAAGTCGGCGCGGCCTTATTGGGGTCTTTATGCCGCCAGCAAGGCGGCGGTGGACGCCATGGTCAAGGCCTATGCGGGCGAAGTCGAGCAGACCAGCGTGCGGGCCAATGTGTTCTATCCGGGCGCCGTGCGCACGGCGATGCGGGCCAAGGCGATGCCGGGGGAAAATCCCGATACGCTGCCACAACCGCGCGAAATTGCCGGTGCGCTGGTGGATATGGTCTCGCCGAACCTGACGCAGAACGGGCAGATTTACGACGTGGCGCAAAAGGGCTTCGTGGCGCTTTGAGTCGTTGCGGAGATATTGAATGAGCCTGGTTCGTCCATTTGCCACGGCTGACCTCGACAGCCTTTATGCAATTTCGCTGGCCACCGGCGATGCCGGCCGCGATGCGTCGCCCCTGCATCAGGACGGGCGGTTGATCGGGCATATCTATTCGGCACCCTATGCGATGCTAGCGCCGGACCTGGCATTCGTGGCCGAGGACGACGCGGGTTTGGCCGGCTATGTGGTCGGCGTGGCGGATACGCGGGCGTTCGACCGGCAGCTCGAACGGGACTGGTGGCCGGCGCTACGCGGGCAATATGCCGATCCATCGGGCTCGACGCCGGAAAGCTGGAATGCCGACCAGAAGCGCAGTTTCGCCATTCATCACCCCGGCAAGACACCTGATGAGGTCGTCGGCCCCTTCCCCGCGCATATGCATATGAACCTGCTGCCCCGGCTGCAGGGGACCGGTATGGGGCGCAAGCTGTTCGAGCGCTGGATGGCGAAGGCGCGGGTACTGGGCGTTCCCGGCGTGCATGTCGGCGTCAGCCCCACCAATGCGCGCGGTATGGGCTTTTGGCAGGCGATGGGCTTTGAACGGATCACCCTGCCGGGCAAGGCGATATGGCTGGGCCAAAAGATCAACCCAGCCTAACTCTTATTCGATCCGCGTCATCATCATCTTGTCGATACGGCGACCGTCGAGGTCGACGACTTCGAATTTCCAACCGCCATGTTCGAAGGTTTCGCCTTCGGCGGGCAGACGGTTGATGATGGACAACACATAGCCGGCAACGGTTTCGAACTTGGCGTCCTTGGGGATGGCGACGCCGAGACGGTCGGCGAATTCGTCGACGGGCATCCAACCGGCGACGAGATAGGAGCCATCTTCACGGCGAACTACGGCCGGATCGTCGCCGGTCTCTTCCTGAAACACGCCGGTGATGACTTCGAGGATATCGCCCGAGGTGACGATACCTTCGAAGTGGCCATATTCATCCACCACCAGCGCCATGTGGACGGTGGAATTGCGGATGGCGCGGACGACGTCGAGCGCGTCGGCGTGGTCCATCACGACGGGAACCGGGCGCACGAATTTGCGGATTTCCAACGGCTGGCCATTGGCGAAAGTAGAGATCAAGTCGGTGATGGCAACGACGCCAATGATGGAGTCGGCATCGCCATCCTGCACCAGCAGGCGCGAGCGATGGGTGCCGACGATGGTGCGGCGGATTTCATCGGGAGCGTCGGCGAGGTCGATCACCTCGACATCGAGACGCGGGGTCATCAGACCGCGAGCGGAGCGGTCGGCCAGGCGCATGACGCCGGAAATCATCGAATGCTCATCGCTTTCGATGACGCCGGCGGTGGTGGCCTCGGCGATGATGGTCTTGACCTCTTCTTCGGTCACCGTCTCCTCGCTTTCGCCGCGCTGGCCCAGAATGGTCAGCACGGCCTTGCCGGAAATATCGAGGACCCAGACGATGGGCGAGCCGACCTGGGCCAGCAATTGCATTGCGGGCGCGACGCGCGCGGCGACGCGCTCTGGATCGCGCAGGGCGATCTGCTTGGGCACCAGTTCGCCCAGGATCAGCGACAGATAGGTGATGATGACGACAACGACGACAACGCCCAGCACGTCCGCGACATTGGGGGCGACACCGACGGTTTCGAGCCAATCGGTGAGCCGGAGGCCCAGCGTGGCGCCGGAGAAGGCGCCCGAGAGCACGCCGACCAGCGTGATGCCGATCTGCACGGACGAGAGGAACTTGCCGGGGTCTTCGGCGAGACGGATGGCGATGGCGGCGCCCTTATTGCCTTGATCGGCAAAGACGCGCAGGCGCGCGGGGCGGGCAGACACGACCGCCAATTCGGACATCGACAACGCACCGTTGATGATGGTCAGAACGACGACAATCAGGATTTCTACGAACAAGGTGTTTTCACGATATGCGGCCCCGCACTCAGCATCGGGTCGCTTAGGACGCTGTAGTTATAGGGGCAAATCGGGCGATTGCACTATAGCGGGGAGAAAAATGTCGGGGACGGTGGGGGTTGAAAGGTGAAGCCCCTGCTTGGCGCATCTTGTTTGCGGCGCCGGCCCCCTCACCCGCCTCCGCTTCGCTCGGTCACCCTCTCCCCGATGGGGAGAGGAATTCTGATAGCTCAGCGCCCTCTTATACTTCTCCCAGTCGGGGAGAAGTATAAGAGGGCCGGAAGGCATAGCAGAGCGGACGTTAGCCCAGCTTGCGCTTGGAGACGTCGTCGTAGGGGTTTTTGCTGCCGGCGCGGACCCAGAGGCGGATGGGGGCGCCCTGGATGTCGAAGGCTTCGCGCAGGCCATTGGTGAGATAGCGCAGGTAAGCCGTCGGCAGGGCGTCGGGACGCGAGGCGAACAGGATGAAGCTGGGTGGCCGCGTCTTGGCCTGGGTCATGTAGCGGATCTTGAGGCGACGCCCCGAGACGGCCGGAGGCGGATGCCCCTCGACCATGCCGGCGAGCCAGCGATTGAGCCGCGCGGTCGAGACGTGGGAGTTCCACGAACGCTCGATCTTGAAGATCGCGTCCATCAGCTTGTCGATATTCTTGCCGGTGAGGCCGGACAACGTGACCAGCGGGACGCCGCGGATCTGTGGCAGCAGCCGCGTGCAGGCTTCCTTGAGGGCGGCCAAGGCGGCGTTCTTGTCCTCGATCAGGTCCCATTTATTGACGGCGATGACGAGCGCCCTGCCCTCGCGTTCGACCAGATCCGCCAGCGCCAAATCCTGCTTCTCGAACGGGATGGTGGCATCGAGCATCAGCACGACGACTTCGGCATATTGAATAGAGCGCAGGCTATCGCCGACGGCGAGCTTTTCCAGCTTTTCCTGGACGCGCGCGCGGCGGCGGATGCCGGCGGTGTCGACCAGGTTGATGACGCGGCCTTCCCATTCCCACGGCACCAGAATGCTGTCGCGGGTGATGCCGGCTTCGGGGCCGACCAGCACGCGGTCTTCGCCGACCATGCGATTGATCAGGGTGGACTTCCCGGCATTAGGACGGCCGACGATGGCGACGTTGAGGTAGCGCTTGGGATTCCAGCGTAAAGTTGCCTCGTCGCCCTCACCTTCCAGCATGTCCTCGGTGATGTCGACATCGGTCTCGGGCATGTCCTCAAGATCGGCAATGGCCTTGGCATCCTGCACCAGGGCGGCGGCGTCGATGGCCTGGGATACGATGGAATAGAGCTCGGACATGCCCAGGCCGTGTTCGGCCGACAGGGCGATGGGCTCGCCAAAGCCAAGCTTGAAGGCTTCGACCAGGCCCGATTCGGCGGCCTTGCTTTCGGACTTGTTGCCGACGAGGTGCACGACCTTGCCGGCCTTGCGCAGCACCTGGGCGAAGCGCTGATCGAGCGGCACCACGCCGGCGCGGGCATCGATCATGAACAGGATGACGTCGGCTTCCTTGATGGCCAGCTCGGTCTGCTGGCGCATGCGGTCTTCGAGGCTGCCGTCGGTGACGTCCTCATAGCCCGCAGTATCGAGAATGCGGAAGGTCAGGTCGGCAATGTGGCCCTCGGCCTCGCGGCGGTCACGGGTGACGCCGGGGGTGTCATCCACCAGGGCGATCTTGCGGCCGACGAGGCGATTGAACAGCGTGGACTTGCCGACATTGGGGCGACCGACAATAGCAACGGTGACGGTCATGGCAGAGATATCCGATCAGAGGGAAGGCGGCCGGCCCTATTCGAGGGTCGGCTCAGCCTCCGCAGGGGCAGCAGGCTTGGTGGCGTCGGCGGCAGGCGCAGACGGAGTGGCAGGCGCCGGCGTGGCGGCGGGAGCAGCCGGCGCCGATGCCGAAGGATCGATAGACGGCGCCGCAGGAACGGGCGCGGGTGCAACTGGCGCGGGCACGGCGGGAGCCGGGGTCACAGCAGGTTCGGGAGCGGGTGCCGGCGCCGGGGTGACGGTGATGTCATCGCCGACGATATTCTGGACGGCAGCGGCAGCGTCCTTGGCAGCCTGATCGACCGGCGCTGGAGCGATATCGCCGGCCGAGGTGAGGGCCGCGATATAGTAGCCCACGCGGTTGCGCACGGTGCTCTGGCTCATCGGATCATCGATGACGGCCTGGAAGCTGGCCTGGGCATCGGTGAACTTGCCGGCCTTGTATTGGGCGAGGCCCATCGCTTCGCGGGCGGCGTTGCGCAGCGGATTGCCTTCGGTGGCGATGGTTTCGACGCGCTGCTGCACATCGGCCAGGGTGCCGGCGTCGACCATCAGCGTGCCGCCGAGAACAAGAGCGAGTTCGCGCAGGCGCTGATTGGAGAGGCTGACGGCCAGTGCGTCATAGGCGGCGACCGCGTCGGTGACCTTGCCATCCTTGGCGAGCAGGCCGGCCTGCTTGAACTGGGCCAGCATCGGATAACTGCCCGAGCCATCGGCGATCAGGGTATCGAGCTGGGTCTGCGCCGCGGCGATATCGCCGCCATCGGCCAGGTCGAACGCAGCATAAAGCTCGTCCGACGACTTGGCGGCATTGTTGGCGTGATACCAGGTCCAGCCTTCATTGGCGGCGACGCCGACCACGACCAGGACCGCGGCCCCAATGATATAGGGCGCGAACCGACGCCAGAAATTGCGCATCCGGTCGGAGCGCAGTTCCTCGTCGACTTCGCGAAAAATATTATCCTGAGACATGGCGTGCCTGATGGTCTTGAGCCGAATTGCGCGCACGTTTAGCACGTGGCTTCCATATTGCAAATGCAGCGGTTCCCGGTGTTTGCAGAGTTGGGGCGGCATACACGCTAAAGCGCGCTGTTCGAGCCATGGTGGAGTCAGAACAGCAGGCGGGTTGTGCCCGGCCGGTCAGGGTCGAGCGCGGCTTGTGTGCCTCGGAGGAGCCATTCGCCGCGCACTTTGTGGCGCCCTGTCCCGTGAATGCTGTGGATCAGGCAGAACCGGCCGACGCGCCAACCGAATGGCTGCGGCAGATGCTGCTCGGGCAGAACCGCGCCACCGTAGAATAGCGTCATGTGCGGGGTGCCGGGCGCCTCTTCGGCGGGAAGGCCGCTTTGCATCATGGCTGTGCAAATCGCCGTGTAAAGCGCGGTCAGTTCCGCCTCGCCGGTGCTGCAGCGCACTACGGTGGCCCGCTTGGGGCCGTTGTTCCAAGTCAGGAAGCGATCGAAGACGACGTCGAACGGCGCAAAGTCGACGGCGGCGGCGGCGGTGATTGCACGATCAACAATATCGGCTGGGACAGTCGTGTACGCGCCGACGCCGTTCAGTGAGACATGCAGGTTATCGGCTCGTATCGGAACGCCGCCGTGTTGTGATGCCATCGTCGCGGCGAGCTGCGATATGGCAAGCGCCTCATCGGCGCGTGGCTGGAAAGCGAAGAAGAATTTGTGCGGCAACTGGCGCGCCTTTTCCCGCAGGCGCACCGGCATGCTGGCCGGAGCGCCGAAGAGACAGAGCTGGCGCGGGTCATGTCGCACTGGTCTTCGTTCCCTATTTGTTCTATGAACATAGCGAACGAAACCAGTGAGTCAACATGTGTCGAGTGCTGTTTATAGGGCTGGGTTGGGGGGCCCGAGCCACAGACCGGAGATCGCCCATTCGACGTTCTCCGGTCAAGTTGATCCTTATTCCCACTCGATGGTGCCGGGGGGCTTGCTGGTGACGTCGTAGACGACACGGTTGATACCCCGGACTTCGTTGATGATGCGGGTAGCGGTTTTGCCGAGGAAGTTCATGTCAAACTGGTAGAAATCGGCGGTCATGCCATCCACGGACGTGACGGCGCGCAGGGCACAGACGAATTCGTAGGTGCGGCCATCGCCCATGACGCCGACGGTCTGGACCGGCAACAGCACGGCGAAGGCCTGCCAGATTTTGTCATATTGGCCGGACTTGCGGATTTCGTCGAGATAGATGGCATCGGCGCGGCGCAGGATATCGAGCTTTTCCGGGGTGATGCCGCCGGGGCAGCGGATGGCGAGACCGGGACCCGGGAACGGGTGGCGGCCGATGAAGCTTTCAGGCAGGCCCAGTTCGCGGCCGAGGGCACGCACTTCGTCCTTGAACAGCTCGCGCAGCGGCTCGACCAGTTGCATATTCATGCGTTCGGGAAGTCCGCCGACATTGTGGTGCGACTTGATGGTGACCGAGGGGCCGCCGGTGAAGGAGACGCTCTCGATCACGTCGGGATAGAGCGTGCCCTGGGCGAGGAACTTGGCGCCGCCGAGCTTTTTGGCTTCGGCCTCGAAAGTCTCGATGAACAGGCGGCCAATGATCTTGCGCTTGGTTTCGGGGTCGGCCTGGCCGTCGAGCTCGCGCAGGAAGACCTCGGATGCGTCCACGTGGACCAGCGGGATATTGTACTGGTCGCGGAACATGGTGACGACCTGTTCGCTCTCGTTCAGACGCATCAGGCCGTGGTCGACATAAATGCAGGTGAGCTGGGAGCCGATGGCTTCGTGGATCAGCACAGCCGCGACGGAGGAATCGACGCCGCCGGAGAGGCCGCAGATGACGCGTTCGGAGCCGACCTGGTCGCGGATTTTCTCGACCATTTTCTGGCGATAGGCGGCCATGTTCCAGTCGGCTTCGAGGCCGACGATGTTGTGCACGAAATTGGCCAATAGCCGACCGCCATCGGGAGTGTGCACCACCTCGGGGTGGAACATGGTGGTGTAGCGCTTGCGCGCTTCGTCGGTGGCGATGGCAAAAGGGGCGTTGGGCGAGGTGGCGGCGACCTTGAAGCCTTCGGGAAGCTCGGTGACGCGGTCGCCGTGGCTCATCCAGACGGGGTATTTGCCACCGACCTCCCAGATGCCCTCGTAAAGCGCGCTGGGTTCGAGGATCTCGATATCGGCGCGGCCGAATTCGCGGTGGTGGCCGCCCTCGACCTTACCGCCGAGCTGGAGGCAGAAGGTCTGCTGGCCGTAGCAGATAGCGAGGATCGGCAGGCCGGAATCGATGATTTCCTGCGGGGCGCGCGGGCTGCCAGGCTCAGTGACCGAGGCGGGGCCGCCGGAGAAGATGACGCCCTTGGGACGCATGGAGGCAAAGGCCTCGCTGGCCTTGTTGAACGGGTGGATTTCGCAATAGACGCCCGTCTCGCGGACGCGCCGGGCGATGAGCTGGGTGACCTGGGAACCGAAATCGACGATCAGGATGCTATCGGGGGCCGCGTGGGCAGATTCGTCATGTGCTGTCATGGCGAGGCTTTAGCGCTGGAGGCGTTTTTGCGCAAGCGCTGCGGTGCATTGCGGGGTTGCGGCATTTGACTTTGTCGCCCGTTCGCCTAGCGTCGCGCGCGCTGATCCGAAGGAAGCCATATGGACGTCGACCGCCGTTTGCTGGGTGCCGATTTCGTGCGGGCGTGCGCGTGCCTGGTGGTGGTGTTTCATCACTTGGTGCAGCGCATGGGGTTTTCGGCCGACTTCACCTATCTCGGATGGATGCGGATTTTCGGCGTCATCGGCGGGCTGGGAGTGGCGATGTTTTTCGTCCTTTCAGGGTTCCTGCTGGCGCGGCCGTTCTGGCAGGCCCTGGAGCGGGGCGAGCCGATGCCGTCGCTGAAGGTGTATGCGCTGCGCCGGGGAGCGAGGATTATTCCGGGGTTTTGGCTGGCGCTGACGGTGACGTTCGTGCTGAGCTTCGCCGTGTTCGGGTTTCCCCTCGATGGCTGGCTGTGGCTGCGTTATGGCGCCGGGCTGCTGCTGGTGAGCGACTGGCATTGGACGACGCTGTTTCCGGTGGAGCTCAATGGGCCGCTTTGGTCGATAGGGTTCGAGGTAACGGCCTATGTGCTGATGCCGCTGGGATTTTGGTTGGTGTTTCGCGCAGCGCGCCGGGTCCGTAATGGCTTGGTGCAACTGGCCCTTTGGCTTGGGGTAATCGGGCTGGCGCTGGGAGCGCATTGGCTGTTCGCCAACTTGGTGCAGGTGGATCAAGTCGATGCCGGCTGGGACCATGGCATGCAGGGCGGCGCCAAGGCTTGGATGCCGCGGATCAATCCGTTCTCGATGTTTGCCATTTTTGCAATTGGGGCGCTGGCGGGCGGGCTGCAGGTGCGGCTGGGACAGTATCGGCATGGATTGTTTGACGCTCTATCGGCGTTAGCGCTGCTGGCGACTGGCTGCACGATCTGGCAGGTGTTTCTAAGTGGAAGCGTCGAGAGCTTTGCCTTTCTCGATGTGCCCTACGCCTTTCCATGGTTGCCGCTTGCGCTGGGGGTTGTACTGGCAGTGACGCCATCGACGCTGTGGCTGGGACGCCTGCTCGACAACCGGATTGTGCAGTATCTGGCACAGATTTCGTTCGGGATTTACGTCTGGCATTATCTGGTGATCGAGCTGATCGCGAAGTTCTGGTTTCCTCAACTGGCGCAGGGCGCCCATGGGCTGCAGTTGTTCATCCCCGGAGGGTTGGCAGTTATCGCCATCGCTATCCTCATCGCCGACCAATCCTACCGCAGGCTGGAGCGGCCGGTGATAAACTGGGCAAGAGGGCTGGAGCAAGAAGCCCCTTCACCCGGCGCTAAGCGCCGAAGTCTCTCCGGAGGGGCGGGGTGAGAAAGGCTAGTTCAGCAAGCCAATCGACAGGTTGAGCATGCTGGCGAAGGTGACCCAGAGCAGGTAGGGCGCGAATAGCCAGGCGGCGGGTTTGTCGAGCCTGGGGGCGGTCAGCATGAAGGCGATAATCAGCAGCCAGATGGCCATGATCAGGGCGTAAGCGGGCCAAATCTGGTGCGCGGTGAACCAGACCGGCGACCAGGCAAAATTCAGCACCATCTGCGCATACCAGAGCTTCATGGCGGTGCTGCGCGCGTCGATCATGAAAATGCGCCAGCCGGCGATGGCGATCAGCACGTAGAGCGTGAACCAGGCTGGGCCGAAGACCCAGTTGGGCGGATTGAACGGCGGCTTGTTCAGCCCCTCGTACCAGGTGCCAGGCAGCGACTGAGTGCCGATCACTCCGCCGACGCCGACGACGACGATGATGAAAGCGACCAGGATAAGCCACGGACGGGGCGTCCTGTAGTCGGCGAGGGAAGCGAGAGACATGATCACGGCCTGCGTTCAGAGGATTGCCCCGATTGAACGCAGGATGGGTCGCCTCGGTTCACATTATTGCGCAGCTTTAAGCACTGCGGGATAACGCGTTGAAATAGAATCCATCCGTGCCGGTCAGGCGCGGGGTCAGGGCGATGCCGGAGCCAGCCGTGGCGAGGTCCTCGGGGAGCTCTTTGCCAAAGGCTGTTTGCCAGAGGGCTTCGGGCGATAGAGGCGAAAACTCGGGGTGAGCGGCGAGGAAGGCGGCGATGCGGTCGTCGTTTTCCTCGGGCAGGATTGAGCAGGTGATGTAGACCAGCACGCCGCCGGGCTTGAGGAAACGCGCGCCCTCTTCGAGGATGGCGGACTGTTCGGCCGTGCGGGTGGCCAGCAGTTCGGGGGTCAGCTTCCACTTGGTATCGGGACGGCGGCGCCAGGTGCCGGTGCCGGTGCAGGGGGCGTCGATGAGGACACGATCCATTTTTCCGACCAGATCGTCCAGCGCGCCGGGCGCGGGAGCGCGGGTCTGGACATTGCGGGCGCCGTTGCGCTTGAGGCGATCGTAGATTGGCGCGAGGCGATTGCGGTCGCTGTCATAGGCGAAAATCTGGCCCTTGTTGGCCATGGCGGCGGCGAGGGCGAGGGTCTTGCCCCCTGCCCCGGCGCACAGATCGAGCACCTGTTCGCCCGGTTTAGCGCCGGCCAAAGCGGCGACGATCTGGCTGCCCTGGTCCTGCACTTCGAACCAGCCCTTGAGATAGCCCTCGTCGGTGGTGACATTGGGGGTGCGGGCATCGCCGGGACCGGCTTGCATGGTGACGCCATTAGGGGCAATGGCGGTGACCCGCGGGGTGAAACGGGCGAGGGATTTGAGGACGCGCTCGGGCTGAGATTTGAGCGTGTTGACGCGCAGATCGAGCGATGGACGGCCGGTCATGGCTTGGCCCTCGGCGATCCAGTTGTCGCCAAAGGCGCGCTCCAGTGAGGGCGCAAGCCATTCGGGGATATCGGCCAGGATATGGCCGGGCGTGTCGTCGTCGAGCTGGCCGGTGACGCGGGCGATTTCCTCGTCGGTCATCGGCGTCGGCCCGTGGGCATCGGCGGTGAAGCTGGCATTGAGGGCCACGGTGTCTTCGTCCCAATCGCGGACGGCGACCGCCAGGATCAGCGCGCGCGGCGTGTCTTCGCCCATCAGCGCGGCATGGGAGGCGCGGCGGCGCAGCGCGTCATAGACCAGATTGCCGATGGCGGCGCGGTCGCCGGCCCCGGCGAAGCGATTAGCCAGGCCCCAGGACTTGAGGGCTTCGGAGACGGGGCGCTTGCGGGTTTCGACTTCGGTGAGAACATCGATTGCGGCGGAGAGACGACCGGGCAGACGCATTATTCGCCTCCGGCGAAATGACAGATATTGACGCGGTTGCCGCTGAAATCGACGAAATCGAACCAGCGCATGCCTTCCTCGTCAGTAATCGGGGTGACTTCAGCGCTCTCGGCGAGCAGGCGGTCGCGCAGGGCCTCGGGGTCCTGGGTGTAAAAGTTGAAGGCGGCGTGGGGCAAGGGCTCGATGCGCTCGACCGGGTTCAGCGTCAGGGCGGTGCTGTTACGCGGTGCGCCAGCGACACGCAGGCCGATGTGCCGGCCGGAGCGGAAGACTTCGACCATGTCGAAAACGCGGGCATACCAGGCGGCGGCTGCGGCGGTATCGATGGCGGGGACGAAAATGGTGTCGATACGCAGGATCGGCTTCATGGTCGGGGCACCGGGGAAAAGATTTGCGCTAGCCTTACGGCAAAAGCAGCACGCGGCCAACGACCCAAACCCAGAAGACACAGAGAACCACCATGCCGGCGGTATAGGCGGAAAAGCGCGGGAGCAAGCTGTTGCTGGTGGTGTGGATCACGGCGTGGACATAGCGCAGGATAACGAAGAGCCAGGCCAGGATGACCTCGACCCAGCCAATGCTGCCGGACCAAAGCGCGAGGAGCGCGACGACGTAGAACAGGACGGGGAGCTGGAACTGGTTGTCGAAATTGTTAGAGAGCAGCCGGGCGCGCAGCGGATAGGCGGAGCGGTCGACGGCGATGTCCTGCCAGCTGATTTCGCCGGACATGACGCGGGGGACACGCTCGCGGCCCATCAGGAGCAGGATGCCGATGGTCAGGAGGACCTGGGCGGCGATGGATAGGATCAGGAGCTTGGCGGTCAGCGGCATGGTGAAGCTCCGGCAGAGAGTCGGGATATGGGGCTAAGGCATTGGAACGGAATCAGTTCCGGCGAGCACGCGGCCTGCCGCAGATTCAGTTGTGGCTATGCCGGTGATGCAGGTCGGGATAGTGCGGATGTGTGTGGCGCATCGGCTCGTGGCGATGCCAATGGGAATGGGGTTCGCTGACCGGCCCGTCATGGTCATGCCGATGGTGATCGTCGTGGGTATGGACATGGTCGTGTTCCATGGCGTCGTGGACGTGCTCATGATCATGCCGCTCCGACAGATGTAGCCAAAGGCCGAGGCCCATCAGCAGGCCGGCGAGCAAAAGCTGGACCGTGATGGCGTCCCGGAAGATGACCACGGCCAGCACGGCGCCAATGAACGGCGCGAGCGAGAAATAGGCGCCTGTCCGCGCCGCTCCCAGATGCCGCAGGCCCAGCATGAACATCACGAGGCTTACGCCGATCCCCAGGAAGCCGACTGTGGCCCCAGCACCGATCATGCCCAGGCCTGGCAGCGTGGCGCCAAGGGATAGAGCCAATACGACGTTGGTGCATCCGGCCACGAGGCCCTTGATCATGGCAATCTGCACGGGATCGGCAGATGACAGCTTACGCGTCAGATTATTGTCGATGCCCCAGCACATGCAGGCGGCGGCGATGAACAGACCGCCGGTATCAAGCCGCAGGGCTTGCCCATTCCAGGACAGCAATATCGCTCCGGCGAGGATGGCTGCTGCGCCGATCAGCAAGCGCCTGTCGACGTTCTCCCGGAAAATGGTCCAGGCGATGGCCATGGTTGCTAACCCTTCCAGGTTCAGCAACAGCGAGCCTGATGCGGCAGTCGTCCGAGACAGGCCGAGCATGAGGAACAACGGTCCCAGCATGCCGCCGAAGACGATCACGGCCGCAAGCCACGGCAGGTCTTTGCGCTGCAACTGCGCCTCGACCTTTGGCAGCCCGATCAGCGGCCGTCCCCAGTGCACGATGGCGAGGCCGGCGCCTGCACCGAGGTAGAGAATGCCCGCCAACAGCCATGGATCGATAGAACCGATCAGCAGCTTGGACAGGGGCGCCGATACACCGAACAGGATCGCCGAGCCGAGTGCGAGCGGGACACCAGGCCAAAGATGAGAATGATTATTGGACATTGAGGCAGAATAGCACGTCCGCCGCGTCGAGCTACGGGGCAATCATTCCCCTCGGAGGCCCGATTTCAAATGGGGGCTAAACATCCCCCACCCTTGATCCCTCCCCGCAAGGGGGAGGGTGTCGACTGAATCATGGTGGCAGAGTCCGCTTAGCGCCCGCTGCGATAGTTGGGCGCCTCGCGGGTGATGGTGACGTCGTGGACATGGCTTTCGCTGAGGGCGGCGCCGGAAATCTTCACGAAAACCGAGTTGTCGCGGAAATCCTGCAGGTTGTGGGCGCCTGTGTACCCCATGGCGGCGCGGAGGCCTCCGGCGAGCTGGTGGAGGACGGCGCCGGCGGCACCCTTGTAGGGCACCTGGCCTTCGATGCCTTCGGGGACCAGTTTGAGCTGGTCGCGGACATCCTGCTGGAAGTAGCGGTCGGCGGAGCCGGAGCCCATGGCGCCGACGGAGCCCATGCCGCGGTAGGATTTGTAGGAGCGGCCCTGGTGGAGATAGACCTCGCCGGGGGCTTCGTCGGTGCCGGCCAGGAGCGAGCCGACCATGACGCAAGAAGCACCGCCGGCCAAGGCCTTAGCCATGTCGCCGGAGAATTTGATTCCGCCATCGGCGATGACGGGAACGCCCTGCTTGGCGCCCTCCTCCGCGCAGGCCATGACGGCGGCGAGCTGAGGCACGCCGACACCAGCGACGATGCGTGTGGTGCAGATCGAACCGGGGCCGATACCCACCTTGATGCTGTCCGCGCCGGCATCGATCAGCGCCTTGACGGCTTCGGCGGTGGCGACATTGCCGGCGACGATGCGGGTGGAATTGCTTTCGCGCTTGATGCGCTCGACGGCTTCGGCGACGCGAACGGAGTGACCGTGGGCAGTGTCGATGACGAGGAGATCGACGCCGGCATCGATAAGCGCCAGCGAGCGCTCGAAACCGTTATCGCCGACGGTGGAAGCGGCAGCAACGCGCAGGCGTCCCTGGGCATCCTTGACGGCATTGGGGTTGAGCTGGGCCTTTTCGATGTCCTTGACGGTGATGAGGCCGACGCAGCGATAATCGTTGTCGACGACCAGCAGCTTTTCGATGCGATGCGTGTGCAGCAGCACCTTGGCTTCGTCCTTGGAGACGCCGTCGCGCACGGTGACGAGATTTTCGTGGGTCATCAGCTCGGCAATGCGCTGGCCGGGATTGGAAGCGAAGCGGACGTCGCGATTGGTGAGAATGCCGACCAGCTTGCCGATGGCGCGGCCGCCGGTGCCGCCGTTTTCAACCACTGGAATGCCTGAAATGCGGTTGAGCTGCATCAGGGAGAGGGCATCGGCGAGAGTTGCGTCAGGACCGATGGTGATGGGGTTGACCACCATGCCGCTTTCGAAGCTCTTGACCATGCGGACCTGTTCGGCCTGCTCGCTGGCGGTGAGGTTTTTGTGGATGACGCCGAGGCCGCCGGCCTGGGCCATGGCGATGGCCATGGCGCTTTCGGTGACGGTGTCCATCGCCGAGGACAGGATGGGCAGATTGAGCGCGATATCCTTGGTCACGTAAGTGGCGATATCGGTTTCGCCTGGCAGCACGTCGGAACGCGCCGGCTGCAGC
Source organism: Devosia sp. (assembly GCF_028290435.1). Taxonomy (GTDB): domain Bacteria; phylum Pseudomonadota; class Alphaproteobacteria; order Rhizobiales; family Devosiaceae; genus Devosia. Next base: position 25,225 of record NZ_JAQGJV010000010.1, read on the forward strand.
AGCACATCGTCAAACGTCAGTGCGTAGTCGCCAGTGATGGTGGTGATAATCTTTGCCAAGGCCAGACCCTTCCGTGCCTTCTGTCAGAAACAGAAATGTTGGATGCAAGAACCGGGCGGAGGACGCATCGCCGGGTTCAGGTTGGCGAGGGTCATTAGCACCGCGACCCGGCTTTGCATAGCCGTCGCGCAGTTGCGCCAGCGCGTAGCTGGGTTGCACGGCGAAAAACGGCCAAAACTGCTTCCACCACACGGAAAATCTACCATACAAGCCGCCTTTCCGGGTTTGCAGCCGCGATAGTTAGGTTCATAGTCTTTTTGGTTTTCCCCTCAGCCATTGTCTCGATTCCCCGGTATTTTCGTGATCCGCGTTACTCCCCTCATTTTGGCGGTCGCTCTGTTCATGGAGCAGATGGACTCCACGGTCATTGCCACGTCCCTGCCGGCCATAGCGCGGGACATCGGCACCGAGCCGATTTCGCTGAAACTGGCACTGACGTCCTATTTCGTGTCGCTGGCGATCTTTATCCCGCTCAGCGGCTGGATGGCGGACCGTTTCGGCTCCAAGAACATTTTCCGGCTGGCCATCTTCGTGTTCATGCTCGGCTCGCTGGCCTGCTCATTCTCCTATTCGCTGGAAACGTTCGTATTCTCCCGGTTCTTCCAGGGGCTGGGCGCCTCCATGATGACGCCGGTCGGCCGACTGCTGCTGGTGCGCTCGACCCCGCGCAACGAACTGGTCAATGCGATGGCCTGGCTCACCGTACCTGCCCTGCTGGGGCCGGTCTCGGGCCCACTGCTGGGCGGGTTCCTCACCACCTATCTGAGCTGGCACTGGATTTTCTGGATCAATATCCCGATCGGCATTCTCGGCATCATCATGGCGAGCATTTTCCTCAAGGTCGTGGACGTTCGCAATCCGCGCCCCATCGACGTGGTCGGCTTCATCCTGGCCAGCATCGCCTTTGCGGGCGTGGTGTTCGGCCTGTCGGTGGTGAGCCTGCCGGCATTGCCGCTGATCTATGGCTATCTGACCCTGGCGGTGGGGGTAACGTCGGCAATCCTCTATTATCTGCACGCAGTGCGTACCGAGCATCCCTTGCTCGATCCGTCCTTGCTGCGCCACCGGCTGTTCCGGTCATCGATTACCGGCGGATCGCTGTTCCGTATCGGCGTGGGCGCGGTGCCGTTTTTGCTGCCGCTGATGCTACAATTGGGGTTTGGGCTGACGCCGCTGCAATCGGGCGGGATCACCTTCGTATCGGCGATCGGCGCCATCGCTTCCAAATTCATTTCGCAGTTTCTCTATGGCCGGATCGGTTTTCCGCGTGTCCTGGGCTTTGCGGCCATTTTCGGCGGACTGCTGATCGGCGTGCAGGGTCTGTTCACTGCGCAAACTTCGATCCCGGTGATGATGACGGTGCTGCTGCTCGGCGGCATCTTGCGTTCGGTCTTTTTCACTGGCTCCAACGCGCTGGGCTATGCCGATGTCGACAATGACGAGGCCAGCCAGGCGACCGCGATCGTGGCGGTGGCCCAGCAGATCAGCATCGCGCTGGGCGTGGCGATCGCTGGTGCCATTCTGGAAATCAGCGGCCTGACTCATGGCGGCAACTTGGCGCTGATCGATTTCCAGGTGGCGTTCTTTGTGGTCGGCGGATTGAGCGCTTGCGCCGGCATCCTCTATCTGCTGCTGCCGGCCGACGCGGGCAGCAATGTTTCGGGCCACAAAGCCATCGTAACGCCAAGCGCAGTCGTCGTGCCGAAGGAGCCGTGAAGTCATGTCCATCACCACGCCAGAGCTGGCAGAGGGCACAAATGACGGGACGGCCAAGCGCCCCTCTAGGCTCGCTCTACGGCTGACGCCGCTGATCCTCGCCACAGCCCTATTCATGGAAAACATGGATTCGACGGTGATCGCCACATCGCTCAATGCCATCGCCAAGGACATCCATACCGATCCGATTTCGCTGAAACTGGCGCTGACGGCGTATCTGGTGGCGCTGGCAATCTTCATCCCGATCAGCTCGTGGATGGCCGACCGCTTCGGATCGCGCAATGTGTTCCGGGTGGCGATGATCGTCTTCGTGCTGGGCTCGCTGGCCTGCGCCTTTTCCAACTCGCTATTTGCGTTTGTGGGCGCCCGGTTCCTGCAGGGCATGGGCGGTGCGATGATGACGCCGGTGGCTCGCCTGGTGCTCGTGCGGGCAACGCCCCGGCACGACTTGGTCAATGCCATGGCGTGGCTGACCATTCCCGGCCTGATCGGGCCAATCGTCGGGCCCCCATTCGGCGGATTCCTGACGACATATCTCAGCTGGCACTGGATTTTTCTCATCAACGTGCCGATCGGCGTTTTGGGCGTAGTGCTGGTCAGCAAGTTCCTGCCCGAGACCATTCGCAATGCGCCGCGCAAAATCGACATGAAGGGATTTTTGCTCGCCGGGACGGCGTTCGCCTTGTTCGCCTTCGGCACCTCGGTGATCAGCCTGCCGGCCCTGCCCCCGCTGGTCGGCGTGGTGGCAACGGCAATCGGCATCGGCGCGGGCTACTTTTATGCGCGCCATGCGCTGTCGACGGAATATCCACTGTTCGACCTGCGGCTGCTGCGGTTTCCGTTCTTTCGCAGCTCGATCGTGGCGGGCAGCTTTTTCCGGCTGGGCCAGGGCGCGGTCCCGTTTCTGTTTCCGCTGATGCTGCAACTGACGTTCGGGCTGAGCCCGTTTCAATCGGGCATGGTGACTTTTGCCGGCGCGGTGGGCGCGATCGTCGCCAAGTTCGTGGCCAACCGGCTGTTCATCAAGTGGGGCTTTCGCAATGCGCTAGTCGTTTCGACCGCCATTTCGGCCCTTGGGCTGGTGGCGATGGGGCTGTACGATCCATCCACGCCAGTGCCGCTGATCATTTCGATCCTGGTTTTCGTTGGCTTCTGGCAGTCCATTTTCTGGACCGGCAGCAATGCTTTCGTGTTCGCCGATATCGACGACAAGGATGCCGGCCAGGCCAATGTCATGAGCCAAGTGAGCGCGCAGCTGACGATCGCGCTGGGCGTTGCGCTGGGTGGCGGCATTCTGGAAGCGAGCAACGCCATCCGCGGCGGCGAACTGGTACTGGCGGATTTCCACTTGGCGTTCTTCGTGGTTGCGGCGCTAACCGCGATTTCGACCGTGATGTTTGCGCGGCTACCCAAGAATGCGGGATATCAATTGACGTCGGGGCCGCACGGGCATTGAGGCGACTTGCCTGGAAGGGCCGGCCGGATCGTAGAACACCCCCTCCCAGCCTCCCCCATCAAAGGGGAGGTGTCTGCCGGTGGGTGGGGCGCAATCCAGTTTAACGAGTGGAGACAAACCTCCCTGGAGGTAGGAGGGGGCGACGCTCCGTTCTTGGCGCGGCGCCCTATTCCTCGTCCTCCGCCGCCTCTTCCCGATCCACATTCCCTCTGAAACCCTTGGCAATCAGATAGGCCTCGGCGGAGTCCTGGCGGCTGGATTTGGGCTTAGCGTGGACGGTGGTGCGGAAATGACGCTTGAGCATGTGCAGCAGCTCATGCTCGGTGCCGCCTTGGAACACTTTTGCGACGAACATGCCATTTTCGGCCAGCACGTCGATGGCGAATTCGGCGGCGATCTCGATCAGATGGACAATGCGCAAATGGTCGGTGGGGCGATGGCCAGTGGTGGGCCAGGCCATGTCGGACATGACCAGATCGACTTTCTTGCCGCCCATAGCGTCAATCAGAACCTGCGGCGCGTCGGGATCGGTGAAATCCTTTTGTAGCAGGATGACGCCGGGAATCGGATCGACGAATAGGTAATCGATGGCGACGATCAGCGGATTGGCTTCGGTCGAGCCGATGGCCTTGGCGGCGACCTGCGACCAGCCGCCGGGCGCCGCGCCCAGATCGACGATGCGCATGCCCTTGCGGAACAGGTGGTGCTTTTCATCCATTTCGCGGATTTTGAACGCCGCGCGCGAGCGCAGGCCTTCCGCGCGAGCGCGAGCCACGTAGGGATCGTTGAGCTGGCGCTCCAGCCACATGGTGGACGACACCTTGCGGCCCTTGGCCGATTTGACGCGGATCTTGAGGTCTTTGTCGGACTTGCGTCCACCAGTCCCGAGGGATTTTTCAGCCATTGGCGCTTCTCCGCAGCGGGTAGCGTGTCGACCGGCTCTGGACACGGTCGGCGTCCATCAGCGATATCAGAATGCCCTCGCGCAGGCCCCGGTCGGCAACGCGGACGCGATCGGTAGGCCATTCGCGGCGGATGGCCTCGAAAATGGCACAGCCGGGCAGCACCAGATCGGCCCGGTCGCGACCGATGCAGGGATGAGCGACACGGCGATCGAAGGGCATGGCGAGCAGGATCTTCATGGTCTCATCGACCTCGGCGCGCTTCATCCACAGGCCATCGACCTTCTGGCGTTCATAGCGTTCGAGGCCCAGATGCAGGCCCGCCAGCGTCGTCACCGTGCCCGAGGTGCCGATCAGGTGCACCGGATGGCTGGCGATCATCTGGCGCAGCTTTTCGCGACCGCGGAACTGACGCAGATGGTCCGACACATGGGCGACCATGGCCTCGAACACCTGCGGCGTGACATCGATGCCGCCGAATTTTTCGGCAATAGAGACAACGCCGACCGGCAGGGATTGCCAGGAGCGGATCGAAGCAGGCATACGACCCTGGCTTTTGGGTCGGCCGCCGCGAAAATCGAGCCAGGCCAGTTCAGACGATCCGCCGCCGATATCGAACATCAGGGCGCCCGCGGCGTTGGCATCGATAAGATCGGCACAGCCGGTCACTGCCAGCTCGGCCTCGGTGCGCCGATCGACGATCTCCAGATCCAGCCCGATTTCGGTGCTGACGCGCTGCAGAAACGCCGGACCGTTCTCGGCGGCGCGACAGGCTTCGGTGGCGATCAGGCGCATGCGGGCTGGCTGGTGCTCGCGCAGCTTGTTTCGGCACTGACGCAGGGCTTCCATGGTGCGTTCCATGGCGGCCTCGCCCAGGCGGCCGCTGGTGGAGACGCCCTCCCCCAGCCGCACGATACGGGTAAAACCATCGAGCACACGAAAGCCGTGATCGTGCGGGCGCGCGATCAGCAGGCGACAATTGTTGGTTCCAAGATCGAGCGCCGCGTAAACGGGGCCGCGATGCTTGCGGTGGGGATGGGGCGCTGGTGGCGTCCGCTGTTCCGGCGATGGACTTGGGGCGTCGATTGCCCCAGACCCTCGCCCAGGCTGGCTCTCGCCATCCCGGGACGGAAATGCCGCATCGTTCGCAGACGATGGCGCGGCAGCGGACCGATCTGAATCGGTCACGATAGTCTCCTGCGTGCACGGTCGCCGACCGATAAGGCGGCCGCGCCCGACGCACATTTATTGCGTGTCAGGATCGACGGTAAAGCAAGGGGCCGTTTTGCGCAATCGCTGGCTTTGCAGGGGGTGGATGCGGGTTTGCGGTGGAATGGGCATTCGCCGGATTTGCCATGACGAAATAGTTGGGCAATGCGTCCTGAGCCCTTGAACAGAGCGCCGAATGTGCTAAAAGCCGCTCCGAAGCAACTGGGCCGGCACACCGACCGCCCGCGAAAGCACCGCTTTCGCCCGCTTCCCAAGCGCCCTGCGCTTTTGGGGAATAGTTCAACGGTAGAACAGCGGACTCTGACTCCGTCGATCTTGGTTCGAATCCAGGTTCCCCAGCCATCTAATTGTGAAATGAAATTAGAGACTTAGCGTTCTTCAGCACCTCGTGAGCGAGTGGACATGTCGCAGATGTCACATACAGCTAAGTCATTGTAAGGACATGCAAGTCCATCTGCGCACCGCCATGCCACGCGACATAAACGCGACATTGTATTGCCCTGGAAGCAGGGGCTTCTTGAGCAGTCGATGTCTACTCCTATCAAGCCTGTACAAGGTTCGTCGGAGTAGGCGGTGTCGGCAATCTTGCTGACGATTGAGCCCGGACAGCTCGCCATTCGCACCGCGACGTCAGTAAGCTGGGCCGATGTTTTTCGCCGTAGCGCCGCCGGCCGAGCAGCACAGCGACCGAAGAGCGCTGACCCCGCTGCTGCTGGCGTATTCGTGCGACAGAAAACTTGAAACTAGCTGGTACCTGCCCGACCCAAATGCCGACTGCGCCTCCGGTTGCACTAGCTGGCTTGCTCGATGGCACCGCAGATTTCGAGCGGACGCCGCCGCCTAACTACGAACGCGGCCCTGGGCCAGAATAATTTAAGCAGCCTATCTCCGCGGGCTCTTTCTCATCCACCGGGCGGCAGGCCGCCCGTTCACTTAGACCAGCGCAAGCTGGTCCGTCCCAGAAGAGGCCCGTCGGCCGAGCGCCCGGCTTCGCTGGGTGCAAAATAGGAGCACTATGGTAGGGCAAAAAGATAAGTGGATCGGCAGCTTGCAGCTTGGCTGACCGAGCAGCTTGCCCTTGAGGTCCCAGAGCGCGATATCGAGCGCCGCAAGCGCAGCGGTGGTTGCCCCTTCCGGCCCCAGCTTAATGCATGTGTGATAGAGCGTATCCAGCAATACGGCGTGGTCCAATATGTCCTTACCGATGAGGAGCGGGGCCATATCGGCGGCAATGATGACGAGGGAAGCACGCCCACCCTGCATCGGGGACGCTTCCCCCATGCCGAACTGGCCATCCTCGGTTTCGATCCGCACAAAAGCGGAGCGTTATTCGGCTTGGTTTCGTCAAAAACTAACTGAATGTCTCAACCTTAGTAATCTTCACTGCACGTCCTTCTCCGCGCCGGGATGCTGGCTACCAGCTCACGGCGATATATTTTGTTTCACAGAATTCCATGATCCCATGATGGGCGCCCTCCCGTCCCAGCCCGCTTTGCTTGACCCCACCGAACGGGGCCGCGGGATCGGACACGAGGCCTCGATTGACACCGATCATGCCGCTTTCGAGGCGTTCGGAGACGCGCATGCCGCGTCCCACGTCGCAGGTATAGACGTAGGCGATGAGCCCATATTCGGTGTCGTTGGCGGCCGCGACCGCTTCGTCCTCGCTGGCGAAGCTGGTGATGGCGGCTACCGGCCCGAAGATTTCCTCGCGGCTGATGCTGGCCGTGCCCGGCACGTTGCTGATCACGGTGGGCGGAAAGTAAAAGCCGTCGCCGCCTGAAGCCTTGCCCCCGGTCAGCACGGTCGCGCCCTGCCCCACGGCATCATCGACCAGCCCGCCGATACGATCTACAGCATCCTGGTTGATCAGCGGCCCACACTGGGTTTGGGCGTCATAACCGGCACCCACCTTGAGCGCCGCCATGCGCTGTACCAGCCCGGCGGAGAAGGCCTCGAGAATACCGTTCTGCACGTAAAAGCGATTGGCGGCCGTGCACGCCTCGCCGCCATTGCGCATCTTGGCGATCATGGCGCCGTCGAGCGCTGCATCGAGGTCCGCGTCATCGAAGACGATGAACGGGGCATTGCCGCCCAGTTCCATCGAGCAGGAAATCACCGTGTCGGCGGCTTCGCGCAGCAGCTTGCGCCCGACTTCGGTCGAGCCGGTGAAGGACAGCTTGCGCACGCGGCTATCATGCAGCATGGCACTGACAGTGGCACCCGCATGCGAGGTGGTCAGCACGTTGACGACGCCCGCCGGAACGCCGGCTTCGGCATAGATTTGGGCTAGCACATAGGCCGTCAGCGGCGTTTCCGTCGCAGGCTTGAGCACCACGGTGCAGCCGGCCGCCAGCGCCGGGGCGATCTTGCGGGTGGCCATGGCTGCGGGAAAATTCCACGGCGTGATCAACACCGAGACGCCGATGGGCTGATGCTCGACCACGATCTTGTTAGCGCCGCTGGGCGCCGTATAGATATCGCCATTGAGACGAACGGCCTCTTCGGAGAACCAGCGGAAAAACTCCGCCGCATAGGTGACCTCGCCTCTGGCGTCGCTCAGCGATTTGCCGTTTTCGAGGCTGATCAATTCGGCCAGCATGTCGCGGCGGGCGATCATCAGCTCGAAACAGCGGCGCAGGATTTCGCCACGCTGGCGCGGTGCAGTGGCGGCCCAGTTGGGGCCGGCTTTATGAGCGGCGGTCACCGCCGCCATCGCGTCGTCGATGCTGGCATCTGCGATAGAGGTGATGGTCTTGCCGGTCGAGGGATCGAGGACATCGATCCGGGCCTTGGTGGAGCCGGGCCGCCACTGCCCGTCGATCCACAAGTCCGATGGCAGCGTGGTAGGATCGAAACTCAGTCCGTTGAATGATGGGTGCGTGTTCATGAGAGTTCCCTGACTGTGCCGCGCAGCGCGGTGCGATCGCCGGTGAAGGCGGCATTGACGAGTTGCGTGATCGACGCGGTGTCGAGCGGACGCGGGTTGTTCTTGACGAGACGCACCGCACCCAGCGCGGCCTCGACGGTCCAATCCAGCTTGTCTTCGCCGAGGCCGAGGTCTTTCAAAGTTCTGGGTATGCCCACTGCGGCAAACAGGTCGGCCACCGCATCGATCGCTGCGGAAGCCTTGGCGGCCTGGTCCATGCCCGTGCTCACGACGCCCATGGCATCGGCGATCTCGGCCATCTCCGCCTCGGCGTGGGAGCGGTTGAACTCCATGACATAGGGCATCATGACCGCTACGCCCGCCCCATGCGGCGTATGGGTCAGCGCCCCGACCGGATATTGAACGGCATGAGCGGCGGCGGTGCCGGCCGTCCCAAAGGCGAGACCGGCCATGGTCGCGCCCATCATCAGCCGCTCACGGGCGCCATAGTCTGCCCCGTTATCGTAAGCGGCCTTGAGGCTTCCCGAGATGAGCCGGATCGCCTGCAGCGCATACTGATCGGAGAACGCATTTTTGCCGACAAAGACGTGCTCGTGGACGGTCTGGGCATCTGCGGCGCGGCGCAACGTGGTGAACGCCTCGATGGCATGGGTCAACGCATCGGCACCGGACACCGCAGTCAGTCCGGGGGGACACGTGTAGGTCAGTTCCGGATCGCAGATCGCCGTATGTGAAATGAGATGAGGGCTGGCGATCCCCACTTTGACGGCGCGCTCCGGATCGGAGATGACCGCGACAGGGGTGACTTCCGATCCCGTGCCTGCCGTTGTCGGCACCGCCACCAATGGCAGGATTGGTCCCGGAACCTTGAACTCGCCGTAGTAATCGGACGGTTGTCCGCCATGACTGAGCAGCAGGGCAATCATCTTGGCGGCGTCCAGGCAACTGCCCCCGCCAATGCCCACGATGACATCGGCACCAAAGCCCTTGCCCTGCTCGAGACCGTCGGCAATGCAGGAAGCCGGCAGCTCTGCGACCGTGCGGTCATAAACATCCACGGCAATACCCGCCTGGCGCAACTGATCGACCATGGTGCTGAACTCGACCGCGCCGGCAAACCGCTCGTCGGTTACCAGCAGTGCACGCTTGCCGAGCGGCGCCACATAACCGGCCAATGCGGCGCGCTGGCCGGCGCCGAACACGAGATTGCGCGGCAAGCGCGATGCGGCAAAAATGGGGGTCATGATCGCACGTACTGCTGTTGTTGAATGGGGCTGTCGGCGAGGTGCTGGAGCCGCGCCCTGGTCGATAGCACGATGGCCGCCTGGCCCTCGCGCGCTACCCGCTCTGCATACCAGGCGAGCATGCCGATATGCTGCGCATTGGCGACCGCCGCTATGGCGATGCCCGAATGGCGCGCCCGTTCCTGAATCTGAGCCAGCGCCGCATTGGCGACGATCGGGCCCAGGCCATTCTGGCCCTCGACCGTCAGATAGCTGCTGCCCTGCCAAGTGTGGATACCCGTGGCGTGCGGGTCCGCCAGTCCGGCCTCGATCCGCTGCACGATACGTTCGAGCCGCAGCAGGCCATGCGAGGGCACGCCGCGCAGTTCCGCGTCGAGCCAGAGATCAACCTGGACCGCTGCGCTGGGCGCAGGCACGCCCGCCATGACCAGGGCGCATTCGGCGGTTTGACGAATTTTGGCGGCGGCAAGAACCGGCAAGATATAAAATCCGATCGGATATCTGATTGAACCGGGCGGACTATGGTGCTATCGCAAAGACACGTCAATAGCTGGTATGGAAGAAGCGATCTTGGTCATCAGTGAGAAGCGAATGGTGCCGTCGACGCAGCTCAAGCGTCCCACGCGACTTGGCGATGAAGTCTACAACGCGATATATTCGCAATTGATGTCGCGCCAGATTGCGCCCGGTGGCCGCATTTCAGTGGACCGCTTGGTTCGTGAACTCGGCGTTTCGCAGACTCCCATACGGGAGGCTCTGTCGCGGCTTGAGGCCCAGGGCCTGGTGGTCAAGGCCCACCTCATCGGCTACAGCGCCGCGGATCAATTGGACAGCGCGCGGCTGCATCAGCTCTACGAACTGCGCCTGCTGTTGGAACCGTTCGCGGCGGGCCGGGCGGCCATGAGCATGACCGAAGAGACGCACGGCGCCCTGATCAAGCTCGCCGCCGAAATGCAAGCCGGGGAAGCGGCACCACAGGTGGAGGCCTATAGCCGCTTTGCGCAACTCGATAGCGAGTTCCACGACCTGATCGCCCGCGCGAGTGGCAATGAACTTGTGCAGGAGACGCTGACAAACCTGCACACCCACGTCCACCTGTTCAGGCTGTTCTATCACGCTCGGGTCACCGCCGATGCTATTCAGGAACACCAGCAGATCATCGAGGCCCTGACACTTCGCGACCCGCAAGCTGCCGAAACCGCGATGCGTCATCACATCGAGCGGTCGCGCGGCCGCTTCGCCAACGCCTTCGCACGCTGATCTCCGACTTACCAACTCGCGTCGCGCACAGGCTCCACAGCAACGCTGCGCGCAGGGAATGGCCTTTTCCCTTCTGCCGGTTAGAAGCCTGCATTGAAGGCACGAAGGCTTTCGTAGAGTTCCACGTATTTGCCGAAGCGATCCTGGTAGGAACTGGACTTGCTGGTGTCGGGCTCGAACTCGCGATCAAAACGGACGAGACGGCGGACAACATCGGCAAGGGGCGACGCCGCGTCCTGCGACTGGCCGGCAAGGATGGCCGCGCCGAGCGCCGCTGATTCTGGAGCGGCGCAACGGCGAAGGGGCTTGCCGAGGATATCGGCCCGGACCTGGCACCAGAAGTCGGAAGTGGCACCGCCGCCGCCAATATTGATGATCGCCGGATTGACCGACGCCGAAGCCCTGAGCGCGTCAAAGGCCAGCCGAACGGAGAATGCCACGCCTTCGAGAACCGCTAGGGCCATTTCGGCGGCGCCTGCACTTGGATCGAGCCGGGCGAACACCCCGCGCGAGGCGCTATCCCATAGCGGCGCGCGCTCGCCCTGCAGATGCGGCAGGAAGAATGGGACGCTGCCCTGCGCCGTGGATGCCAAGGCGGCGGTTTCGCCCGGCGTGCGGCCCAACACCTGGGCGAACCAGCCCAGGGCCGCGCCCCCGGTCTGGGTTGGCGCGGCATGCATGGTGATGCCCTCATAGGCGGGAAACAGGATGACGCCCGGCGTCGGCACGATGGTGGACGAGACGATGCCGGCGATTTCGCTGGTGCCGCTCTGATACATGGCATCGCCATTCGCCACGACGCCAACGCCGAACATGCCGCCCCAGGCATCCATGGCGCCGACCACCACCGGGGTCCCGGCGCAAGGCAGGCCCGGCTTGATGCGGCCGGCCACCGTGGTAAAGCTGGCCAACGGCGGCAGCACATCGGCAGCGCGCGACACTAATGCCAAAAGATCGGCGACATAGCCGGTCGCGTCCACTAGTCCCACCGCCGAGATCGGATCGCTCACGACGGCGCCGGTCAATTGCAGCACGCAATAATCCTTGGGCAGCAGGACGTGGGCCGTGCGCGCATAAAGGTCGGGATGAACACGCCGGACATAGGCCATGCGGGACATGGCGTGGCTGGCATCGATCGGGATCGGGGCGCCAAACCAGGCGGTTTTCTGCGCAGCATTTGTCTGTGCCTCAAGCGCAGCGGCATCCGGCGCGGAGCGGCTGTCCTGCCAGATGATGGCGGGCAACAGCGGGGCTCCCGCGGCGTCGACGAAGACGTGGGTATTGACCTGGCTGCAGATGCCGATCGCCTGCAGGCCGCTCAGATCGTGGCTCGCGGCAAAGGTCTGCAAGGCGCCCAGCACGCCCCTCATCCAGTCATCGGGATTCTGCTCGGCGTGACCAGCCTGTGGCCGCTGGGTCGGATGAGGCAGCGCAAATCCAGCCAGGCGTGCACCCTGCTCGTCGATCAGCACGGCCTTGGTCGCGGTGGTGCCCACGTCGATGCCGATCAGGGTGATTTTTGCCACGCCCATGCTCCCAAAATCTCTGGTCGTCCCCTGACCACTCCCATATGGTGCCAAGCGGAAAAAGAAAACCAGTGGCAGGCTTTGCACCGCGCCGCTCGCAGGGGACAGCACCAAATGACGCTTCACAACCGGGCCATTCGCGCCCTTCTCGCTGGCACCACCTTGGCTGCCCTCGCGCTGACCGCTTCTAGCGCCATGGCGGCGTCCAAGATTGCCGTGATCACGCCCTATCTGGCGCAGCCGGGGACGCAGTTTTACGTCGAGGCCTTCCAGGCCGCGGCGAAGGGCAAGGATTGGGACGTCAACGTCATCGACACCGCCGGCGACGTCGCCGCCGTGATCAGCCGTATCGAAGACATGGTCAACCAGAACGTCGACGCCATCGTCATCAATGTCGATCCGACCCAGGTCACCGCCGGCCTGCAAGCCGCCAAGGATGCCGGTATTCCGGTGATCGGCATGGATGCCGGCGCCGATCCGCTGCTGGTCACCAACGTCACCTCAAACGGCTATGCCATGGCCGCCGAAACCGCGACCTATGTGGCAGACCGCATCCATGGCGCCGGCAATGTGGTGATGTTCGTGTTCGAGGCCTTCCCGCCGGTGCAGGTTCGTGGCGTGGTGGCCGATGCCGTGTTCGGCAATTTCCCCGACATCAAGATACTCGATCACGTGACTCCCGACGTTTCGGACGGCGGCATTGCCGACTCGCGCGCCAAGATGGAAGCCATCCTCGCCGCCAATCCGGAGCCCGGCAGCATCAAGGCCGTATGGGCCGCCTGGGACCAGCCGGCGCTAGGCGCGTTGCAGGCCATCGAAGCGGCGGGGCGCCAGAATGAAGGCATCGTCATCACCGGCATCGACGCCAATCCGCAGGCCCGCGAAGCCATCGCCACCGGCGGCAATTTCGAGGCCACCGTGGCGCAGGATTTCAAGGGTATCGGCACCACCACTGCCGACGTGGTCACGCGCGTTCTGGCCGCCGAAGACATCAAGCAGGGTTCGATCTATGTGCCGACCCAGTTGATCACCGCCTCCAACGCGGCTGAATAAGGCCGGTTCGGCGCTGCTACCATCCCACACTCGGCGTCACCCCGGCGAAGGCCGGGGCCCATCCCGAGATCGCTTCACACGCCGCCAGACCGCGCCGACAGCACGACCACCTTGCGGCCGCTCTCATATATCGGGATGTCATACCGGCCTTCGCCGGTATGACATCGCGTTTGGAAAGAGCCCCGCGCGTACTCGAATTTGCAAACAGCCATGACCCTGCTTTCCCTCAAAGATGTGACCAAGGCCTATGGCGGCGTGCCGGCGCTCAAGGGCGTCGATCTCTCCGTCGCGCCGGGGGAAATTCATGCACTGATGGGCGAGAACGGCGCCGGGAAATCCACGCTGATCAAGATACTCGCGGGTGTGGTGGCGCCCGACCACGCCGATATCCAGCTCGATGGCCAGCCGGTGGAGATCGGCAGTCCGCGACAAGCCCATAGCCTCGGCTTCCGCTTCATCCACCAGGAATTCAACGTCGTCCCGGCGCTGTCGGTGGCCGAAAACATCTTCATGGGCCGCCAATATCCCAAGCGTGGCGGCCTATTCGTGGATTGGCGCAAGCTGAACCAGGCCGCGCGCGACACCCTGCAAAAGCTGGGCATTTCCCATATCGATCCAGCCCGCCCGCTGGGTAGCCTATCGCTCGGCGATCAGATGTTGGTCCGGATTTCCAGCGCCTTCATCGGCGATGACGGTGCCCCAGCGCGGCTCTACGTGCTGGACGAGCCAACCGCCGCCCTCAGCCGTGGCGAGTCCGAACGCCTGTTCACCGTGCTGCGCGAATTGCGGGCCATCGGGGCTTCGGTGCTCTACGTGTCCCATCGGCTCGATGAGGTGATGGCCATCTGCGACATGGCAACTGTGGTGCGCGATGGCCGCAGCATCGACACCGGCAAGATCGCGGACATTACCCATGACGACCTGGTGACCCTGATGATCGGTCGGCGCGTCGAGGAAGCCTATCCCCCGGCCATCGCCGCCCCTCGCGGCGAAACCGTGCTGGCGGCGCAAGAATTAGGCATTCGCGGCGGCCGCAACGTCTCGTTCCAGGTCCGCGCCGGCGAAGTGCTGGGCATTGCAGGCATCGCCAATGCCGGTCAGCGCAATCTGCTGCGCACGCTGTTTGGCGACCTGGCCGCCACAGGTGGCAGCATGGTGCTCGCCGGCCAGGCCTATCGCCCCCGTAGCCCGGCCGATGCCTGGCGCGCGGGCATTGGCTACATTCCGCGCGAGCGGCGCTCGGAGGGTCTAGTGCTGTCGCGGCCGATCTTCGAGAACACCACCCTGCCCCATCTCGCCGCGCAAAGCCGCTGGCGCATCTGGCTGACGCCCCGCCGCGAAAAGCGCGTGACCAGCCAACAGGGCGAACTGGTTCGCCTCAAGGCGTCCGGTCCCGGGCAGCGGGTGCGCGAACTCAGCGGCGGCAACCAGCAAAAGGTGGTGTTCGCCAAAGCCCTGCTGGGCAAGCCGCGTCTCTTGCTGCTGGACGAGCCCACTCGGGGGGTCGATGTCGGCGCCAAGTTCGATATCTATTCGATCATCCGCGACATGGCGGCGGGCGGCATGGGCGTGGTGCTGGTGTCGTCCGACCTGCCCGAACTCATCGGCATGGCCGACCGCATCGCCGTGATGCGCGATGGCGCTATCACCGATATCGTCGCTGCGGCCGGACTCAACGAAGAACGCCTGCTCAACCTCTGCTACGGGCGCTGATAGGAAAACGAATGCTGACGGTTTTGCGACGTTACGGCACCCTGATCGGCTTTGCCGCCATCCTGATCTTCTTCTGGATCAGCCTGCCCGACACGTTCATGACGGCCCGCAACTGGCTCAACATTTCCCAGCAGATGTCCATGCTGATCGTCGCCGCCGCCGGCATGACCATTGTCATGGTGATGGGCGATTTCGATCTCAGCATCGGCTCGATGGCAAGCCTGGCCGGCATCGTCGCGGCAATTCTCTTCAGCTTCGATTATCCGATCTGGGCCGCCGTCTCGATCGCGTTGATCGTCGGTTTGGCCGGGGGCGCGGTGAACGGGCTGCTGATCAGTTTCGTCGGCATCCTGCCCTTTGTCGCCACGCTGGCAACGCTCACCATGCTGTCCGGCGCCGCGTTCGTGGTCAGCGGCGGCAAGACAATTTCGGGGCGCGTGATCCCCGAGGCTTTCGGCAACTTCGCCCGCGAAGGCATCTCGTTGGGCAATTGGGGTGGGGTCGCCGTCAGCCTGCCCAATCTCACCATCGTGGCGTTGATCGTCGCCGTTCTGGTGTGGGTGCTACTGGAACAGACCACGTTTGGCCGCCGCCTTTACGCCATCGGCGGCAATAGCGAGGCGGCTCATCTGAGTGGCGTCGCCGTGCGCAAGCTCAAGCTGATCGCCTTCGCTCTAACCGGGGGAAGCGCCGCGCTGGCCGGCGTGATGTATGCCAGCCGCGTGGCATCAGCCAACCCGACCCAGGGGAGCGGGCTGATGCTCAATGCCATCGCCGCCGTGTTCCTTGGTTCTACGCTCAGCGAACACGGCGAACCGCGACTGCTTTACTCGATCGTTGGTGTGTTGGTGCTGGGCGTACTCGACAACGGCCTGACCCAGATGAGCGTCGACAGCAATGTTCGCCAAATCCTTGTGGGCGGCATCATCATCCTTGCCGTGTCGACCAGTTCCTATACGCGGCGCCTGCGCTAGGGACCGCGGCAGACACAAACGCCCCCGCTATGACCCAGTGACCCTCATCGTTGGGATGCGTGACATCGTCTGAGCTGAGCGCACCGTCCGGGTAGCGGGACATCGCCTCGTAGACGGGCGCGTAATGGACTGAAAATTCACTGGCCAGCGCCATCACGATTTCAACATAGAGTTCAAACCCTGCCCTCGTTTGCCCAGCAAAACCTGGGCTGCCGATGGCGAAGCCGCGATCGGAGGGAAACGGCGGACTGCCGATGGCGATCAGATTGGGTTCGAAGCCACCCTCCAGCAGCCCGTCAAGCATGAGGGCATAGTCACGCCGAAAGCGCTCAGCATTGAGGCTCTCGGGAGCGCCGACATACCGGGCATCGTTATAGCCATAAAGGATAGCCAGCGCGTCGGCCCGATCGGGCCCGAGCAGTGCCTCGCGATAGCGGCCAATGCCGTTGTCAGGCCGGTGCAGACCGTCGGCCATCATGCCGCCTTGCAGGATCGTGCCGGAAACGGCGCGGTTGCGCACAACCTCAACATTCGTGGCGTCCGCCAGTTGCAGCGGCCAGGCCTTCTGCGGCGCCGAAGCGTTCAGGCCAACCGTTATGCTGTCTCCGAACACCGCCAGAGACTGAACTCCGGCTCCCCGCAGTGCTTCCGCAAACATCAAAATCCTACCTCCGAATCCAGCTTGACAGCCAGAGCCTCAATCCTGTTAATACGCATTAGCTGCTAATACGCATTAGCAGTCAAGACCCGATCCGGGAGACTGTTTTGGCCGCGACCAAACGCCTGACCCAGCGCGACATTGCCCGCCTTGCCGGCGTCAGCCAGGCAACGGTTTCGCTCGTGCTCAATGGTGCGGTCAGCGCCGAGGGCCGCATCCCCCAGGAAACCCGCGAACGGGTGAACAAGGCGATCCGCGAAACCGGCTATGTCGCCGATCCCGTCGCCCGCCGCATGGCCAAGGGCCTCAACCGCATTCTGGGCGTCTTCACCTACGAGCCCGCCTTCCCCTCCGCCCAAGCCGACTTTTTCACGCCATTCCTGCTCGGTATCGAGGAGGCTGCTCAGGAACTCGGCTATGACCTGCTGCTGCTGACCGGTGCCGCCGCTGGCGCCCAGCGCAAAATTTTTGGCAACAATACCCGCCTGCGCCTCGCCGATGGTTGCCTCGTCCTCGGCCGGCAATTCGATCGCGATGAACTCACGCGACTGGTGGCCGGGGACTACCCGTTTGTCGCCGTCGGCCGCCGCGATGACGCTGGTGGGCCCGTGCCCTATGTGGGTGGCGACTACGCCTCGGGCACTGCCGCCCTGGTCGACCGCGTCCGCGCCTTAGGCCATACGCGCATCGCCTATGTCGGCCCCGCCAGCGGCGCCGAATCCACCTTTGACCGCTGGGCTGGCTTCTCCGGCGCCATTGCGGGCCTGCACCTCGTCGCGCACATGCCCGACGTTGCGCAACCCGCCAACGAAACCCTCGACGGCCTTGTCGCTAGCGGCGCCACCGCCGTGTTCTTCATCGAACTGGCCGATGCCATCCAGGTGGAGACCTTGGCCCGCCAGCGCGGCATTGCGGTGCCAGAACAGCTCTCCATCGTCGTGCTCGGCAACCACATTCGCGCCGAACAGACCGGCCGCCGCTTCACCTCGTTCTCGATCCCGCGCGAGGCCATGGCCCGCGCCGCCACGCAAATGCTGGTGCGCCGTGTCGAGCACGATGAACCCATCCAGCAGATCCTGCTGCCTTGCGAACCGCTCGAGGGCGACACCCTCGGCCCTGCCCCTTTGACCAAGCCTAAGACCGGACCATGACCATAAAAGAACTCAGCGCAGATATTCTCGTCGTCGGTGGCGGCCTCGGCGGCGTCGCCGCAGCCCTTGGCGCCCTGCGCAACGGCCGCAGCGTCATCATGAGCGAGGAATTCGACTGGCTCGGCGGCCAGCTCACCAGCCAGGCCGTACCGCCCGATGAGCACTCCTGGGTCGAGCAGTTCGGCGTCACCCGCTCCTATCGCCAACTCCGCAATGGCATCCGCCAATATTACCGCGACCATTATCCGCTGACCGCCGCCAGCCGCGCCTGGGGCGATCTCAATCCGGGCGCCGGCTTTGTCAGCCGCCTCTGCGCCGAGCCGCGCGTCGGCGTCGCCGTCATCAACGCCATGCTGATGCCCTATATCGGCGGCGGCAAGCTGCGCCTGCTCCAGCCTTACCGCCCTGTCGCGGCCGACGTGGCCGGCGACACCGTCCGCTCGATCACCCTGCGCCATCGCGACACCGGCGCCGAAGTCACCGTCTCCGCGCCCTACATCATCGACGCCACCGAACTCGGCGACCTGCTGCCGATGACCGGCACCGAATATGTCACCGGCTTCGAAAGCCGCCACGATACCGGCGAGCCCAGCGCGCCCGACGTGGCACAGCCCGATAACGTCCAGGCTGTCTCGGTGTGCTTTGCCATCGATCACGTCGATGGTGACCAGACCATCGACAAGCCGGCCAACTATGATTTCTGGCGCAAGTATCAGCCCAGCTTCTGGGGCGGTCCGTTGCTCGGCTTCAAGGCGCCGCATCCGCGTACGCTCGAAATCACCGAGCGCTCCTTCACGCCCAATCCCAATGACGATCCGCTGCTGGTCGATGCCGACCAACGTCGTAATCCCGGCGACGGTAATCTGTGGACTTTCCGCCGCATCGCAGCGCAGCGCAATTTCGTGCCCGGCGCCTATGGCTCGGACATCTGCCTCGTGAACTGGCCGATGATCGACTACATGGAAGCCTCGATCATCGACGTTTCCGAGGACGAAAAGGCCCGCCACCTCAAGGCCGCCGCCGACCTGTCCTATTCGGTGTTCTACTGGCTGCAGACCGAGGCCCCCCGCGTGGATGGCGGCCAGGGTTTCCGCGGCCTGCGCCTGCGTGGTGATGTCACCGGCACCGATCATGGCCTGGCCATGGCGCCCTATATCCGCGAAAGCCGCCGCATCAAGGCGATAACGACCATCGTCGAGCAGGATGTGTCGATGGCCATCCACGGCAATGCGCTGTCCAAACAGTATCGCGACAGCATCGGCGTCGGCATGTATCGCATCGACCTGCATCCCTCGACCGGCGGCGACAACTATGTCGACGTGGAGTCCGCCCCGTTCGAAATTCCGCTCGGCGCGCTCTTGCCGCAGCGGGTGAAAAACCTGCTGCCGGCCGGCAAGAACATCGGCACCACCCACATCACCAATGGCTGCTACCGGCTGCATCCGGTGGAGTGGAATGTCGGCGAAGTCGCCGGCCTGCTCGCCGCGCATTGTCTCAATAATGGGCTCACACCGCATCAGGTGCAGGAAAACGACGCCCAACTTTCCGACTTCCAGACCCGGCTGCATGGCGAGGGGATCGAAATCCGCTGGCCGGACGTGCGCGGCTATTAATCGACCAAGAAAAGACAACAGGAGGAATAATTGTCAAAGCTAACGTCACTCAAATCCGCCGCCGCCATGGCCGGCATTCTCGTGCCGCTCGCCTGGAGCGGCACCACCTGGGCGCAGGACGCGATCAACCTGCGCATGACCACCTGGAGCGCCAATGAGGCGCATCTGGCCATGCTCAACGAGATCGCCGCCGGCTTCAAGGAAACCCATCCCAACGTCACCGTGACCTTCGAGCCGCTGCCGTTCGAAAGCTACACCACGACGTTGACCACGCAGATCGCCGGTGGCAATCCGCCGGACCTGGCCTGGATTCTGGAAGCCACCGCCGCCGATTTCGTCAATTCGGGCGCCCTGGCGCCGCTGACCGATGCCTTCACCAAGACCGAAGGCTATGACATGGCCGACGTCACTCAGCAGGCGACTGCGCTGTGGACCAAGGATGGCCAGCTTTACGCCTATCCCTTCTCCACCTCGCCCTTTGCGCTCTTCGTCAACAACGACGTCATCAAGGCCGCTGGCGCCAAGACCCCGGCCGAGCTGATCGCCGCCGATCAGTGGACCTGGGACAATGCCTTCACAACCGCGTCGACGGTCGGAAAATCGGGCAAGACCGGCCTCGTGCTGCGCGATTTCAAATATCAGGTCTGGCAGAACATGGCCTCGATCTGGGACGCGTGGGGCGCGACGCCCTGGAGCGCCGATGGCAAGACCTGCACCTTCGCCGATCCCGCCATGGTCGACGCCATGACCGCCATCCACAAGGCCATCTTCACCGACAAGGCCATGCCTGGCCCGGGCGAGGACATCGACTTCTTCGCCGGCGACACCGCCATGACCATCACCCAGATTTCCCGCGCCTCCCTGCTGCCTAAGGAAAACGCGTTCGATTGGGACCTTGTGCCGCTGCCCAAGGGCCCGGCCGGTGATTATGCCGTGGTCGGCCAGGCTGGCGTTGGCGCCTTTGCCGCCGGCAAGAATGCCGAAACCGCCGTCGCCTTCCTCGCCTACATGACCAACCCGGCCAACAGCCAGAAGCTCGCCCAGTTCTTCCCGCCCGCCCGCGCGAGCCTCCTGAACTCGACGACCCTGGCCGCCACCAATAAGCTGCTCTCGGCCGACCAGATCGAAAACGTCGTCATCAAGGGCATAGCCACCGGCAAGGTTCTCCCCGGCCACACCAACTTCGCCCAGATCCAGCAGACGGTTCGCGCCGGGCTTGACGCGCTGTGGGTGCCGGATGCGGATGTGCCGGCGGTGCTGAAGTCGGTGTGCGACAGCGTCACGCCGATGTTGGCGATGTAATCTGCGGCCTGAACTAACAGTCGTCGCCCTCCCCCTTGTGGGGAGGATCAAGGGTGGGGGTCCTTCGGCTTCGTCGCCAAGAACACCCCCACCCCGGCCCTCCCCACAAGGGGGAGGGAGAAGGAAGAGTAATGACAACCCCACCGCGACCTCATCCGTTCTGGACCATCGAACGCCGCGATGCCGTGGCGGGCTACACGTTCATCGCCCCGCAGCTCATCGGCACCATCGTCTTCGTCCTCATCCCGCTTGGCCTCGTGTTCTGGTATTCGCTCCACGAGTGGAACGTCCTCGCCAATACCTTCACCTTCAAGGGCGCCGCCAACTACCAGCACCTGCTGAACGATCCTGCCCTGCCCCAGGTCCTCGTCGCTTCAGCCATTTTCTCGGCCTGCCTCGTCGTGCTCAACATGACGCTGGCGATCCTACTCGCCGTGCTGCTGGATCAAAAACTGCGCGGCATCACCGTGTTCCGCACGCTGTTCTTCTCGCCTGTCGTGGTTTCGCTGGTCGCCTGGACCATCGTCTGGGGCTTCCTGTTGCAGAACAATGGCGGCATCAACGGCTTCCTCCAGATGTTCGGCATTACCGGCCCCAACTGGCTGCGCAACTCGACCACCGCGATGATTTCCGTGGTCGTCGTCCAGGTGTTCAAGAATGTCGGGCTCAACATGATCCTGTTCCTCGCCGCGCTGCAGGGCGTGCCCAAGGAGCTCTATGAGGCCGCCCGCGTCGACGGCGCCTCGCCGTTCAAGCAGTTCCGCCGCATCACGCTGCCGATGATTTCGCCGACGATCCTGCTCACCTCGATCATCACCATTGTCGGCTCGCTGCAGGTCTTCGCGCAGATCGCCGTGCTGACCCAGGGCGGCCCCGGCTTCTCTACGACCGTGCTGGTCTACTACCTCTACCAGCAGGCCTTCCAGTTCCACTTCTTCGGGTATGGCTCGACCCTGTCGATCCTGCTGTTCGTCATTGTGGCCATTCTCACCTTTGCCCAGTGGCAGTTGCGCAAGCGGATCGTGTTCTATGAAAACTGATCTCTCGCCCACCATCAAAACCGCGCTCTATGGGCTGATGTGCGTGCTGCTCATCCCGTTCGTGTTCCCGACATGGTGGATGATCACCTCGTCGGTGAAGCCTATCAGCGACATCTTCGCCTTCCCGCCGGACCTGTGGCCGCGCCGCTTCGATTTCACCACCTATGGCAAGGTGTTCGAGCTGCAGCCCTTCGCGCAGCAATACTGGAACTCGGCCTATATCGCCGCCATCGTCACCGTGGGCACCATGGCGTTCTCGTCGATGGCCGGCTATGCCTTCGCCCGCATCAAGTTCCCCGGCGCCGATTTCCTCTTCACCATCGTGCTGCTGGGGCTGCTGATCCCGTCCGAAGTCACCATCGTGCCCCTGTTCCAGATCTTCCTCAAATGGGGGATGATCAACACGCATTGGCCGCTGATCCTGGTGCCCATCTTTGGCGCGCCCTCGGTGTTCGCCACCTTCGTCATGCGCCAGTTCTTCATCGCCCTGCCTGGCGAATTGGAGGAAGCCGCCCGCGTCGATGGCCTTGGTCGTTTCAAGATCTTCTGGATCATCGCGCTGCCGCTGGCCAAGCCCGCACTCGGCGCCGTGGCGATCTTCACGTTCCTGCATAGCTGGAACCTCTATCTCGAACCCATCGTCTTCATCTCGGCGAAAAACATGTTCACCCTGCCCCAGGCGCTGACCCAGTTCACCGACGCGTACGGCGGCGCCATGTGGAACATCCAGATGGCCGCCGCAACCATGACCGCGCTGCCGGTGCTGCTGGTCTTCATAGTCGCCCAGAAGCAGTTCGTCGAAGGCCTCGCCCATACCGGCCTCAAAGGCTAAGGACTAAAAAATGGCTCCCGTTACCCTCCGCGCCGTCAAGAAAAGCTATGGCGATGCCCCCGTCATCCACGGCGTCGATATCGACATTGCCGATGGCGAATTCGTCGTTCTGGTCGGCCCATCCGGCTGCGGCAAGTCCACTTTGCTCCGCATGGTCGCTGGCCTCGAAACCATCACCGATGGTGAGGTCTCCATCGGGCCTCGCGTGGTCAACGACCTCGATCCCAAGGACCGGGACATCGCCATGGTGTTCCAGAATTATGCGCTCTACCCGCATATGACTGTCGAAACCAATATGGGCTTTTCGCTCGAACACCGCGGCGCCAGCAAAGCCGAAATCGCCGAGCGCGTGAACTGGGCAGCCGATATCCTCGGCCTCGTGCCCCTGCTCAAGCGCTACCCGCGCCAGCTCTCCGGCGGCCAGCGCCAGCGCGTCGCCATGGGCCGTGCCATCGTGCGCAATCCACAGGTCTTCCTGTTCGACGAGCCGCTCAGCAACCTCGATGCTAAGTTGCGCGTCGTCATGCGGGGCGAGATCAAGAGCTTGCACCAGCGGCTGGGCGTTACCACTATCTACGTCACGCATGATCAGGTCGAAGCTATGACGATGGCCGACAAGATCGTGGTGCTCAATGCCGGCAAGGTCGAGCAGATCGGCGCGCCGCTCGATCTCTACGACCGCCCAGTCAACCAGTTCGTCGCCGGCTTCATCGGCTCCCCCTCGATGAATTTCATCGGTGGCAAGATCACCGCGGATGGCTTCGCTGCCGCCGGCATTGTTTTGCCCCTGCCGCCTGGCCTCGCAATCGGCGACGCCGTCTACGGCATCCGCCCCGAACATTTCGAACTCTCGCCCGCCGGGGTCGCCGCCACGGTCCTGCTGGTCGAGCCGATGGGCTCGGAAACCCAGGTCACCATGACGTTGGGCGAACACCAAGTCATCGGCGTGTTCCGCGAGCGCGTCAAAGCCAAGCCCGGAGAAACCATCATGGTCCGTCCCGATCCGGCCAGTGTCCACCTGTTCGACGCCACCACCGGCGCGCGGATCAACTGATGCCCACCTATCTCGAAACCCCGCTCTACCGCGCCATTACAACGGGCCAGTTTCCGGTGATCGTATCGCTACCGCGCCACGACCTCGCTTTGGCGCAGGCCGCACTCGACGGCGGCGCTACCGCCATAAAGGTCCACCTCAACGCCTATCATCGCGCCTCCGGAACTACCTTCGGCAGCTTCACGGAGGAACGGCCGTTCCTCGAATCCCTCGCCAAGCTCGGCGCGCCGATGCTGGTGATGGCAGGCCAGGAAACGGTGCCGACCCTTGCCGAAATGGACGCCCTTGCCGATCTCGGCTTCGAAGGGTTCAACGTCTACATCGATCACTTGAAACCGCACCTGCTGCAGTCGCGGTTACGCCCAATGCCGGCCCTTTCCGCCACCAGCACCGATGCTGACATCGCCCGCCTTGCCGCCATTCCCGGTGCGATGATCGAAGCCTCCATCATGGACTTCGCCGGCTACGGCACGCCGCTGACCGCGGCCGATCTGGCTCGCTATGCCCACATCACGGCGCTTGCCGGCGTGCCGGTCATCGCCCCAAGCCAGAAGAAATTCACCCCCACCGACATGCCCGCCCTCCGCGCCGCCGGGATCGCCGCGCCGCTGCTTGGCGTCATCGTCACCGGGGCGACGCCTGCGAGTATGCGAGCATCCGTCGCCGCCATAACAGCCGCTCGGTAGCAACGGCAGTCATCCCTCACAACGCGATCGACTTCGGGAGAGCGTCGGCGACCGGCCCGGCCGAGGCACGGATAACCAGGTGCCCCGAGAACAGCAGGCGCAGGGGGATTTCGGGGGACATGCGTTCATTGATGCGGTCATCCAGAACACGCACCAGGCCGGCGCCGATCTCGCGCCCCTGCACTTTAACCGTGGTCAGCTGGGGCGATATCTGGGTTGCGGCAGAGTAATCGCCAAATCCGATGACCGACGCATCCTCGGGGATTTTATACCCCAGCCGGAGCAGTTCGGAAACGACGGTCAGCGCCATGCCGTCGTGGGCGCAAAAGAAGGCCGTCGGGAAAAACCCGTCGGCATGGGCCGCTTGCAGATGCTCGGTGAAGCGCATCTCGGCCTGGAACTTCATCTCGCGAAAGCTGACATCATCGTATCGTTCGAACACCTCGCGCACACCGTAAAAGCGCTCGACACGACCGCGATAGCCGGGCGTGCCGTGGACGTAGGCGATGGTGCGGTGCCCCAGTTCGAGCAGGTAATTGGCGACGGCCGAGCCGCCCTCATGGTCAGTGCCGGAGACAATATCGAACGGATCGAAGGGATCCATCCAACCATTGCGCACGACGTGCACACCCAAATCGCGAATGCGCTGCATGGTCGACATAGGGTGCGGGCCAACCAGAGCGACGCCGGAGCAGCCGCGCGCGAATGCCTCGATTTCCTGCGGCAGATGCGTCCAGCACATGCGCACCTGATAGCCACAGCGCTGCGCTTGCGCCTGAAAGCCGCTCTGGATCAGCAGATGAAGTTCGGAATTGATGAGGTCGGTATCGTGGAACACCACGCCAAGCACCGTCTCCTCAACCTCGACGACCGCGCGGGTGTATCCCAGCTCAGCGGCGACCTGTTGCACGCGAAGACGCGTCTCGTCGCTGACGCCATCCTTGCCGGACAGGGATCTGGACACGGCGAACTTCGATAGGCCGGTCATTTCGGCGATTGTCGACAACGTGACGCGTGCCATTGGAGCTCCCCACCGATACCCACCATTTCGGGCGACGTCCGGCAATAGCTCACTCTATCCCCAGAATGACATCAATTTCAACATAACGCTTTACCTAACAAAATTACGGCCGCAGGCTCACCATCGCTAACAACGTCCATAGGCGGTTAGCCAGGAGGAGATCAAATGGTAAGCATCAGCCGTCGGGCTTTTATCGTCGCGAGTTCCGCTTTTGCCGGAGCATTGGCCGTACCAAGCTGGGTTCGGGCTCAGGAATCAGCTTTTCTAAAGGCCCAGGTCGATGCCGGCACATTGCCAGCGGTCGCCGAGCGCCTGCCCGCCAATCCACTGGTCATCACGCCGTTCGAACGGACCGGCCAGCAGGGTGGTGACTGGAACCATGCCCTGGTCGGTGGCGGTTCGCTGTCGATGCTGGTGCGCTACCAGGGCTATGAGCCTCTGGTCCGTTTCAACCCGGATTGGTCGGGCCTCGTCGAAAACACGGCCGAGTCATGGTTGGTCAATCCCGAGGCGACCGAATACACCTTTACCCTGCGCAAGGGCCACAAATGGTCGGACGGCGTGCCCTTCACCACCGCCGATATCCAGTTCTGGTACGAGGCCTATTTCACTGACGCGGAAGCCAGCCTCGGTGGCAATTCCTGGTGGTCTGTCGATGGCGAGGTGGCCAAGCTCGAAGTGGTGGACGAGCAGACCTTCAAGGTCATCTTCCCCGGCCCCAACGGCCTTTTCGTGCAGCAGCTCGCCTGGGCCCAGCAGGACCAGATGACGCGCACGCCCAAGCATTACCTCGAACAATTCCACATCAAGTACAATCCGGACGCAGATACGCTGGCCAAAGCGCAGGGGCTGGAGAGCTGGATCGCCCTGTTCCAGCGCGAGATCGGCATGCTGGACGACAATACGTTCTATCAGAACGGCAAGCGGCCGACGCTAAACGCCTGGGTGTTCACCGATGGCGCTCCCGGCGAAAATACCGAACGTGCTGTCGCCACCCGCAATCCGTATTATTTCAAGGTCGACGACAAGGGCACGCAACTGCCCTACTTCGACCGCGTCGTCTATCAGATGGTCGCCGATCCCGAAGTGCTGCTGCTCAAGACGCTGCAGGGCGAAATCGACATCATGGACCAGTACATCTGCACCCCGGCCAACAAGCCGGTGCTGTTCGATGGGCAGGAAAGCGGCGGCTACGGTTTCTATACGCTCAAGGAAACCGCGGCCAATGTCATGGCCTTCCAGCTCAATCTCAACCATCTCGACCCGGTCAAGAACAAGCTGTTCAACACCATCGAATTCCGCCAGGCACTGTCCCATGCGATCGACCGGCAGGCGCTGATCGACGCCGTGTTCGTCGGCCAGGGTGCCCCTGCCCAGCCTTCGATGCGCGAAGGCGATCCGCTCTACAACGAGCAGTTGGCTAAGCAGTTCATCGAGTTCGATGTGGCCAAGGCCAACGCACTTCTCGATGCGCTCATCCCCACCAAGGATGGCGAGGGCTATCGCCAGGATGAACAAGGCCGGCGCGTCTCGATCATTTTCGAGATCGACCAGACCCGCACGACCTTCCTCGACATGTTCGAGCTGGCTATTCCGATGTTCCAGGCGGTCGGCATTGATGCGCAGATGCGCACCATGGACCGCTCGCTCTGGGAAGAACGGGTGCGCCGTGGCCGCGAATACGATGCCACCGCACACCAGTTCGGCGCCAATTCGGGCATTGCCGCAATGCTCGACGCCCGCTTTTACGTCCCGATCAACAATAACTGCTTCTACGCTCCAGGCTGGTCGCTCTACTTCACCCAGCCCGACAATGAAGCGGCCGTTGAGCCACCCGCTGCGGTCAAGGCCCAGCAGGACCTGTATCGCACGCTGGTTGGCACAGCTGATCCGGTCAAGCAGACCGAATTGATGGCCCAGGTGCTGCAGGGCGCAGCCGATTTGTTCCTCACCTTTGGCGTCAGCCTGCCGGCCGATGGCTATGGGGTCGTCAAGAACGACGTCGTCAACCTGCTCGACAGCATGCCCAACTCGTTCGGCTGGCCCACGCCCGGGCCGGCGCGTCCGGAGCAGTTCTTCAAGGCCTAAGGCCCACACCGCAACAACTGACCTGCGCCGGTCCCTCGTGGACCGGCGACGGCACAATCATACCCAATGGAACCCGTGATGCTCGACACCCAGGCAAAGACCACTGATCATCTGCGCAAGCCCGACTGGTATCGGTCGGCGACGCGCTGGACCCAGCTCACCCTGGCCGAGGATGACCCGATCAAATACGATCCGGCCTTCTGGGTCGACGTGTTCAAGCGCACGCGCTCCAACGCCACCTGCCTTAGCGCCGGCGGCTATGTGGCCTACTACCCTTCCAAGGTGCCGCTGCATTACGTCTCCAAATTCCTGGGCGACAGCGATCCGTTTGGCGACCTCGTCGCCGGTGCCCGCAAGCTGGGCATGCACGTCATGGCGCGCGTCGATCCGCATGCCATCCACCAGGACGCGGCGGACGCCCATCCCGAATGGATCGCGGTGGACAAGGAAGGCAACAAGCGCCGCCACTGGGCTTTTCAGGAAGTATGGGTGACCTGCGCCTATTCGGACTACAACTTCAAGTTCATGCCCGAGGTGCTCAAGGAGATCACCACCAATTACGATATCGACGCCATCTTCGCCAACCGCTGGCAGGGTCATGGCGTGTGCTATTGCGACAGTTGCAAGACCAATTTCCGCGCCGCATCCGGCCACGAACTGCCGATGGACTCGAGCCTGGAAAACCCCGCATGGCTGGCCTGGACCGCCTGGCGCCGCAATGTGTTGAGCCGCCTCGTGGTCGAATGGGACGAGGTGATGAAGGCCATCAAGCCGCATACGAGCTTCATTCCCAATATGGGCTCCGTCTCGCTGACCGAGTTCGACCTCGACATCATCGAGAAATACTGCCCGTTCCTCTGCGTCGACGATCAGGGCCGCCGTGGCACCGAGCCGGTGTGGATGAGCGGCCGCAACGGCAAGCGCATGCGCGCCACGTTCCGGGATCGCCCGGCCATCCTCATCACCTCGATTGGGCCGGAAGAAGAATACCGCTGGAAAGACTCGGTCACCACCGGACCCGAAATTCAGGCCTGGATCGACGACGGCACCACCCAGGGGCTGTTGCCCTGGTTCACCAAGTTCAACGGCGTCGTGCCGGACACGCGCTGGGTCGAGCCGGTCGCCGACAGTTTTGGCCTGCACGCTGACCTCGAGCCAGTGGTCAGCACCATGACGCCGATTGCCGAGATCGCCATTCTCGATCCCGCGACGACATTGCGTCACCATGGCCAGGATACGCGCCGCGCGGCGGAGGCGGACGATCTGGGCTTCTACATGGCTCTGATCGAAGCCAAGCTGCCGTTCGAGATGGTGTCGGACCAGGCGATGACGCCCGAGACGCTCGACAAGTTCAAGGTCATCATCCTCGCCAACTCCACCTGCCTGTCCGACGCGCAGGTCAAGACGCTCGAAGACTACGTGGCGCGTGGCGGCTCGGTGGTCGCGGCCCATGAAAGCTCGACCCGGACCGAGAGCAACAAGCCGCGCAACGCCATCGCGCTGGGGCCTCTGCTGGGTGTCAGCCTGACCAAGGCCGCACGCGGTCCCGTCAAGAACACCTACGTCGCCATCAACGGCGACCATCCGATTTCCAAAGGCTTCGAGGGCGCCAATCGTATCATGGGCGGCACGAAGCTTCTGGCGGTCGACGCAGTCGCCGATGCCGAACGGCCCTTCCTCTACGTGCCCGACTTCCCCGATTTG
Source organism: Devosia sp. (assembly GCF_028290435.1). GTDB lineage: Bacteria > Pseudomonadota > Alphaproteobacteria > Rhizobiales > Devosiaceae > Devosia. Next base: position 54,398 of record NZ_JAQGJV010000010.1, read on the forward strand.
CCGATGGAAGAGGTCTATCCGCGCGAAGACCCCAAGGGCGCCGCGGTCGTCACCCGCGAACACGCCTCGGGCGGCCGCACGGTTTACATCCCCTGGAATATCGGCGGCATCCTCTGGGAAGTTATGGCGGGCGATCATTCGCGGCTGATCGGCAATGCCGTGCACTGGGCGCTCAACAAGCGGCCCGACGTGGAAATCAGCGGTCGCGCCGTGCTCGACCTATCGGTGCGCGAGGACCGCTCCGGCCTGGCGATCGTGCTCAACAACCTGTCCAACCCCATGATGATGAAGGGGCCGATCCGCGAGGTCTATCCGGCCGGCCGCATCGAAGTTTCCATCGCCATTCCATCCGGCAAGACGTTTGGCCGGGCCAAACTGCTGGTCGCGGGTGGTGATGTGGAGGCCACGCTCGCCGATGGCCGGGTCACCATCGCTGTGCCGTCCATCGACACCATCGAAGTCGTCCACGTGACCTGGGCCTGAGCGGAACCGCCATGCTGAACTATGTGATTAAGCGACTGGTCTACATGATCCCGACCCTCATCGGGATGTCGATCATCGCCTTCACGATCATCCAACTGCCGCCGGGCGACTACCTGACCTCGATGCTCGCCTCAATGGCGGACAGCGGCGCCAATGTGGACCCCGGCCAGATCGAGCGCTATCGCCAGATCTATGGCCTTGATGCGCCAATGTGGGAGCAATACTGGAAGTGGATCAGCGGCATCCTGTTTCGGGGCGACTTCGGCTATTCGTTCGAATGGAACCGGCCGGTGGCGGACCTGATCTGGGAGCGTATGGGCTCGACCCTGGGCATCTCCCTGGCCTCGCTGCTCTTCGTCTGGGCGGTATCGCTGCCGATCGGCATTTACTCGGCGATGCGCCGCCATTCGGTCGGCGATTATGCCTTCACCTTGCTCGGCTTCATCGGCCTCGCCGTGCCCAATTTCATCATGGCGCTGGTGCTGATGTACTTCAGCTACAAATATTTCGGTCAGAGCGTGGGCGGCCTGTTCTCGCCCGAATATGCAGAGGCCTCGTGGAGCTGGGGCAAGTTCGTCGATCTGCTGGCGCATCTGTGGATTCCGATCATCGTCATCGGCACCAATGGGACGGCGGCCTTGATCCGCATCCTGCGCGCCAACCTCACCGATGAGCTCAACAAGCCCTATGTGGTGACGGCCAAGGCCAAGGGCCTGCCCGAATACAAGGCCGTGCTGAAATATCCGGTGCGCATCGCGCTCAACCCGTTCGTCTCAGCCATTGGCTGGGTGCTGCCGGAATTGATCTCGGGCGTCACCATCACCGCCATCGTGCTCAATCTGCCCACCGCCGGCCCGCTGCTGCTGCGGGCGCTGATCAGCCAGGACATGTATCTGGCAGGCAGCTTCATCCTCCTGATGGGGGTGCTGACCCTTGTTGGCATGCTGATCTCGGACATCCTTCTTGCCCTTCTAGACCCACGGATCAGGTTCAACTGATGATCGCTCATAGTTTCATCGACGAGGCGCCTGAAACCGGCCCGGCCGTTTCTGCGCTCAAAGCCGGCAAGCCGGTGGAGACCGCCGCAGCCGGTCCATGGCGGCTGATGTGGGCCAAAATCGTGCGCAACAAGGTCGCGGTCGTGGCCGGCATCATTATCCTGATGCTGTACCTGATCGGCCTGTTCGCCGAGTTCCTGGCCCCTGCCCTGCCGGACACTTCGCGCCCGCAATTCACCAATGCACCGCCGCAGGAACTGCGCCTGTTCGCCACCCAGCCAGATGGCAGCCAGCAGTTCCTGCTGCACGTTACCGGCTATACGATGAGCGTAGACCAGGCATCGCTGCGCCGCTCCTATGTCATCGACGAGAGCCAGGTCGTCCCGATTGGCCTGTTCGTCAAAGGCGCGCCCTACAAGATGTGGGGCCTGTTTCCCGCCGATGTCCACCTGATTGGACCGCTCAAGACCAGCGACACCATGTATCTGCTGGGCACCGACAAGCTGGGGCGCGACCTGCTCAGCCGGCTGATCCACGGCACCCGCATTTCCATGTCCATCGGCCTGATCGGTGTTAGCATCAGTCTACTGCTCGGCGTCGTTCTGGGCTCCATCTCGGGCTTTTACGGCGGGTGGGTGGATATGATCATCCAGCGCGTTATCGAGGTGATTTCCTCGATGCCCACCATCCCGCTCTGGCTGGGCCTCGCGGCGGCGATCCCGCTGACCTGGTCGCCGCTCACCGTCTATTTCGTCATTACCCTCATCGTCTCGCTGTTCGGCTGGACGGGATTGGCGCGCGAAGTGCGCGGCCGGTTCTTTGCCCTGCGCAGCGAAGACTTCGTTACCGCCGCGAGGCTGGACGGGTCGAGCGAGCGCCGGCTGATTTTCCGGCATATCCTCCCTTCGCTCACCAGTCACATCCTCGCGGTGGTCACCCTGGCCCTGCCCACCATGATCGTCGCCGAAACCGCGCTAAGTTTTCTCGGCATCGGCCTCAAGGCGCCCGTCGTCAGTTGGGGCGTGCTGCTGCAGGACGCGCAGAACGTGCGCACCATCGCCAATGCCTCATGGCTGTTGATCTGGCCGGCCGGCGCCGTGGTGCTGACCGTGCTGGCCTATAATTTCCTTGGCGATGGCATGCGCGACGCTGCCGATCCGTACGAAAGCTGACGCCATGCAAACGCAAGACGTCATCACCGAACGACAGTCCGATGCCGCCGCCGGCGACGTCGTGCTCAAGGTTCAAAACCTCAGTCTCGACTTCCGCTTGCGCACCCAGGTGCTGCATGCCGTGCGCGATGTCAGCTTCGAGCTGCGCCGTGGCGAGACGCTCTGCCTTGTCGGCGAAAGTGGCTCGGGCAAGTCGGTTACCGCCCGCGCCCTGCTGCGCATCCTCGACAAGAACGGCGCGATTGCGTCCGGCCGCGTGCTCTTGAGCGGCAAGCATGGCGATATCGACATTGCCACCCTCAACGAGCGAAGCCCTGAACTGCTCAAGATCCGTGGCGGCCGGATTGGGCTGATCTTTCAGGAGCCGATGAGTTCGCTCTCCCCGGTCCACACCATCGGCAGCCAGATCGTCGAGGCGCTGCGCCTCCACCGCCGCATGGACAAGAAGCAAGCGCGCGCCGAAACCATCGAGCTGCTGCGGCAGGTGGAAATCCCCAATCCCGACAAGATGATCGACCGCTATACGTTCGAGTTTTCCGGCGGCATGCGCCAGCGCGCCATGATCGCGATGGCCCTCGCAGCGGACCCGGAAATCCTCATTGCCGACGAGCCGACCACCGCCCTCGACGTGACGACGCAGGCCGAAATCCTCGACCTGATCAAGCGCCTGCAAGTCAGCCGCGGCATGGCCATGCTGCTGATCACCCACGACATGGGCGTGGTGGCCGAAGTCGCCGATGCCGTCGCAGTAATGCACTTTGGCCGTATCGTGGAGGCCGGCAGCGCCGACGCCATTTTCCACGATGCCAAGCACGACTATACCCGGCGCCTGCTCGGTTCGACCGTCAAGCTTGAGCAGAACCAGCGCGCCACGACCCATGCCGAGCCCGCCGCCACCACGCGCGAGCCGGTGCTGAGCGTGCGCAACCTCTCCAAGCTTTACGGCGCATCGGCCGGATGGTTCGGCGGCGGCAGTCACGCGATCAAGGCCGTGGACGATGTCAGCTTCGATCTCTATCCGGGCGAGAATCTCGGCATTGTGGGCGAGAGCGGCTCCGGCAAGACGACGCTTGGCCGGCTGATCCTGCGCACGGTCGAGCCGACTTCCGGCACCGTCACCTATTTCGGCCAGGGGGAGCCGGTGGACGTGACGGCGCTGAACAAGCGCCAGCTCAAGACCTTCCATCGGGATGTCCGCCTGGTGTTCCAGGACCCCTTCGCCTCGCTCAACCCGCGCATGACGGTCAAGGAAGTGATCGGCGATCCGCTGGTCGTGTCCGGCAAGGCCAAGGGTGCGGCACTGGAAAAGCGCGTCGGCGAACTGCTCGAACTGGTCGGGCTCGACCCCATGGCCATGGAGCGCTATCCGCATGCGTTTTCCGGCGGCCAGCGCCAGCGCATCGGCATTGCCCGTGCCCTAGCGCTCGATCCCAAGATCATCATCGCCGATGAGGCGACGGCGGCGCTCGACGTGTCGATCCGCGCCCAGATCCTCGATCTGCTGCTCGACCTGCAAAAGCGGCTCGATCTCAGCTTCGTTTTCATCTCGCACGACATTTCGGTGGTTCGCTACTTCTGCGATCGGGTCGCCGTAATGCATCGCGGCAAGCTGGTGGAAATGGGCACCGCCGAGCAAATCTGCACCGATCCGCAGGAACCCTACACCAAGAGCCTGATCTCCGCCGTTCCCAACCCCGACCCGCGCCACAAGCGGATGATGCACCGCACCCGCTTTACCGCTTGAAGGATCGTTCCGTGCCCAAATTCTCCGCGAATCTCTCGTTCCTCTACGCCGACCTGCCCTTTCTCGACCGCTTCGCGGCGGCGGCCAAAGATGGCTTCAAGGCCGTCGAATATGTCGGCCCCTACGCGTTCCCCGTCGAGGATGTCACCGCAGCACTCAAGGCTAACGGCCTGACGCAGGCGCTGTTCAATCTGCCGGCGGGCGACTGGGACGGCGGCGAACGCGGCATTGGTTGCCATGCCGATCGCGTGGTGGAATTTCAGGCCGGGGTGATGACGGCCATTCGCTATGCCCAGGCGCTGGGTTGCGACAAGGTCAACTGCCTCGCGGGTATCGCCCCGGCCGGCGCCAGTGCCGAACAGCGCGACGCCGTGCTGATTGCCAACCTCAAATACGCCGCCCCGCGCCTCGCCGACGCCGGGATCAAGCTGCTGCTCGAGCCGATCAACCTGCGCGACATTCCCGGGTTTCACGTCTCGACCACGCACCATGCCGAGCGCCTGCTCGACGCTGTGGGGTCCGACAATCTTTTCATCCAGTACGACGTCTACCATACCCAGGTCATGCAGGGCGATCTGGTCCCCACCTATGCGCGCCTCAAGGACCGCATCGGCCACATCCAGATCGCCGACAATCCCGGCCGCAACGAGCCCAGCACCGGCGAAATCAATTACGGTTTCGTGCTCTCCGAGATCGACCGGCTTGGCTACGACGGCTGGGTCGGCTGCGAATACAAGCCAAAGGCCGGCACGAGTGCTGGCCTGGGCTGGATGAAACCCTATCTTTGAGGAGCGTCCATGAATATCGGTTTTATCGGCCTCGGCGTCATGGGGCGCCCGATGGCGGAACATCTGATCGCCGCCGGTCACAGCGTTGCCCTGCATCGCGTCAAGGATGCGTCGCAGCGTCTCGTCGACAACGGTGGCAAGGCGCTGGAGTCCGCCAAGGCCGTCGCCCAAGCCAGCGACATCATCATCCTGATGCTGCCTGACACCCCCGATGTCGAGGCGGTGCTGTTCGGTGCCGACGGTGTCGCGGCAGGACTGTCAGCCGGCAAGCTCGTCATCGATATGAGCTCGATTTCCCCGGTCGCCACCAAGGACTTTGCCAAACGCATCGAGGCATTAGGGTGTGACTACCTCGACGCCCCCGTTTCGGGTGGCGAGGTCGGCGCCAAGAACGCCGCGCTCACCATCATGGTCGGTGGACCGCAGGCGGTATTCAACAAGGCGCTGCCGCTGTTCCAGACCATGGGCAAGAACATCACCCTCGTCGGCGGCAATGGCGATGGCCAGACCGCCAAGGTCGCCAACCAGATCATCGTCGGCCTCAATATCGCGGCCGTTGCCGAGGCCCTGCTGTTCGCCAAGCGTGCCGGCGCCGACCCCGCCAAAGTGCGCGAAGCGCTGATGGGCGGGTTTGCCGCCTCCCGCGTGCTCGAAGTGCATGGCGACCGCATGGTCAAGCGCACGTTCGACCCCGGCTTCCGCATCCGGCTGCACCGCAAGGATCTCTCGCTGGCCGTCGACGCCGCCAAAGCGCTGGACATTGCGTTACCCAACGCCGCGGCGACGCAGCAATTGATGAACGCAGCCATCGCCCGCGGCGATGGCGACAAAGACCATTCCGCGCTGATCCTGACCCTGGAGGCGCTGGCCGGCATCGACCGCTAAACCAGCCCCTCTCTCATCCCATTTTTGCAACGGCGCCTTGGCGCCGCGCGCTATCCCATTGCTTAAGGAACGCAAAATGCCAATCGACAAGCTCCCCCAAGTGCCGTTCGGCGCGGTCTATTTCCGCAAGTCCAATCCCCCCCGCGAGGATTGGGACCGCGACTACGGCGTCGCCGCCGAAGATGGGCTCAACGTCTTCCGCCACTGGTTCATGTGGGCCTCGATCGAGCGCAAGCCGGGCCTCTATGACTGGGAGGACTACGACCGCCAGATGGACCTTGCCGCCAAGAACGGCATGAAGACCATCATCGCCGAATTGACCCATACCGTCCCCGACTGGGCCTATCGCCAGTTCGGCCATGCCCGCCAGATCCGTGCCGACGGGCGGCCGATGACCTCAAACATGGGCGTCAGCTCCTCGACCGGCGGCTTTTCCAACAATGGTGGCGGCGCTGGCGCCCTCACCATGAATGCACCCGAGGTGAAGGAGGCGGTCGCCGCATTCCTCAAGGCCATGGCAACCCGCTATAAAGGCCATCCGGGTCTACTGGGCTATGACGTCTGGAACGAGGTCAACTACGCCGCCGACGTCGACTATTCCTCGTATATGAAGGCCGACTTCCGGGTTTGGCTGAAGGCGAAATATGGCGATCTCGAAACCCTCGCCAACGCCTGGTATCGCTATTCCTACGCTGAATGGGAGGATATCGAGCCCCCCGCCGAAGTTGCCGCCTACCCCGAAAACCTCGACTGGCTCGAGTTTAAGCGGCAGAATTACTACGGCCAGATGCAGTTCAAGATCGATACCATCCGGGCCGTGGATCAGGACTGCCTGATCGCCGCGCACGGTGTCGGTGGCGCCATTCCCAACATGGCCGCCAATGGCTCGGACGACTGGCTGGCCGCCTCCAAGGTCGAGCTTTATGGCCTCACCTGGGTGCCCAGCCGGCGCGGTTTCAAGCCGTGGCAGAACTTCTTCGGCCCCGACCTGACCCGCGCCGCTGCGCGCGGCAAGCCATGGTGGCATGCCGAACGTCCGGGCGGTCCGCTCTGGCTGCAGCCGCAGGTGCTCGGCCGCGACAAGGATGACGGTCGCGTCATGGACCCAGAGGACATTCGCACCCTGACCATGACCTCGTTCGCCGCCGGCGCCACCGGCGTGCTGAACCTGCGCTATCGTCCTCTGCTCGATGGCCCGCTGTTCGGTGCCTTTGGGTCATACGGCATGGATGGCTCGCGCACCCCGCGCTCGGACATGGCCAGCGACATTGGCAAATGGGCCAATGCCCCCGAGCAGAAGCCGCTGTTCGCAGCCAAGCCCGTTAAGGGCGACATTGCCATCCTGGTCATTCCCGAGGCGCAGGCCTGGGACTACCTGCTCAACCATAACCACAAGCCCGAGACCTATCGCGAGGCGATGTGGGGCGCTTATCGCGGCTTCTTCGACAATGGTATCCAGGCCGATTGGGTCCACATCGACCACATTGCCGACTATGACACCATCTACGCGCCCTACCCCATCATGCTGACCGCCGAGCACGCCAAGGCACTGGCGAGCTGGGTCGAGAACGGCGGCACCCTGATTTCGGAGGCCACGCCCGGCTATTTCGGCGATCGCGGCAAGGTCGGCACGGTCCAACCCAATAACGGCCTCGACGCGGTGTTCGGCGCCCGCGAAGACGAGGTCGAGTTCATGCCCGATATCGGCGACCGCATTGCCTTCGATTTCGACGGCAAGCCGGTCAAAGGCGGTGGTTTCCTGCAATCGTACACGCCAACGACCGGAACGGTGCGCGGCAGCTTTGTTGATGGCAGGAAAGCGGTGGTCGAGAACACCTTCGGTGAAGGCCGCACCCTGCTGGTCGGCACCAATCCCGGCATCGCCTATTTCAAGCAGAGCAACGCCGAAAACCTGGCCTTCTTCGCCGACGCACTCGCCTGGACCGGCAGGACCCAACAGTTGAAACTGTCCAACTCGACATTGCAGGGACGCCTGCACGATGGCCCTGACGGTCGCGTGCTGTGGCTGCTCAACCCGACCCGGGAAGCCCAGCAGACCACCATCGTGCTGGATAGCGGCCAAGCGACATTCGGCAAAACCTACTGGGGCAATCCCGACGCGTCGACTGCCGATGGCGTCACCATTCCCCCGCGTGACGCCATTGTGGTTCAACTCACCTAACAAACGCATCGCGCTGGCCACCCGAAGGGTGCGCCAGCGCGACAGGTTCATATCAGCACTGGCCGAGGCCTTATTGTGCCTGCGCCATCGCCGCGTCGTGGTCCCAACCGAGCAGGCGTTCCGCCTTGGCCGAGCTGAAGAAGCTGCGCAGGCCGGAGAGGTCCCCGGTGACGGGGATGTCGGGGAAGTAGCGCGCCGCGAGTTCCAGGCTCGGCACTTCCACGGTCGTCGTGGGAGAGACGATGTAGAACACTTCGTGGCCGGTAAACGTGCCATTCAGGCTGCGGAGGCACGCGTCGGCGGCAGCGTTGAGGTTGGTCCAGGCCCACAGGTGCTTGTCGACGTTCGGGCCATCGGCGGGATAGACCCGTGCGGCCATGGCACGCTCCGGCACCACGTAGTGGAACCGCATGCTGGCAATGGTCATGCCCTCATGGCGACGCGCGAAGCTGTCGGCCTGCTGCTCGCAGATCCATTTCGACAGGCTATAGGGGTCTTCGCTGTAGTTGGCGTGGGTCTCGTCAAGCGGGAAGAAGTCATAGCGCGGGTGGCGGCTATAGGCATGACCGATGGCATTGACGCTGGAGGCCTGGCAAATCCGCATGATGCCGTTTTCGGCGGCGGCGCGCAGGGCGTTATAGCTGCCGACGACATTGTTGTTGTGCACGACATGGTCGGGATGCCGGCCGGGCGAGGGAATAGCCGCCATGTGGATCAGCGCGTCGCAGCCGTCGAAGGCCGCAACCAGGGCGTCATAATCATCCATTTCGCCCTGGATAAAGCTGACGGAATCCGCCAATTCCTCGTGCTTGGGGACGCGATCGATACCGACAATGCTGTGGCCCTGCGCCACGGCAAGCGCGGCGATGCCGCGGCCGACCCGGCCGCTGGCTCCGGTCAACGCAATCTTCATTGCGCACTCCCGCTGTAAACCGCTTCCTGCAGGCCGCGGATGTAGCCGATGGCATAGAGCCGGCCGAATGCCGAATAACCGGCATTGGCATTGCTGTCGCCCTCGACGGTCGGCACGTGATCGGGGCGCAAAACGCCGTCGAATTCGATGTCCCTATAGGCCTTCATGCAGGCCAGCATGTCGGTCTTGCCGGCGTCGTGCCAGGTTTCCTCGAATTTGGTCGGCACGCCGCGCACGTCGCGGAAGTGGATGAACGAAATCTTCTTGCCGAACTTGCGAATTTCGCGCGGCAGATCGTCGGTCATCAGGGTGAAATTGCCCTGGCACAGCGTGATGGTGTTCATCGGGCTGGGGACCAGTTCAATCAGTCGCTGGTAGTTTTCGATCGAGCGCATAATGCGCCCCACCCCGCGGATCGGCGACAACGGGGGATCGTCCGGATGCATGGACAGTTTGACCCCTGCCCGCTCGGCGACTGGCAGCACCTTGCGCAGGAAATAGTCCAGATTGGTCCACAGCGCCTCCTCGTCGATCGGCGGCTCCTTGGTCAGATCGGCGGGCACGTCGTTGATGTCGAAGCTGGTGACGACGGAGCCCCCGCGCGATGGTGTCGCCATATTGGTGCGGACCCAGTTGAAGTCGGTCATCCACTCGTAGCACCACACCGGAACGCCGAGCTTGCCCATGCTTTCGAGCAGGTTGCAGACCACCGCGATCTCTTCGTCCCGTCCTGGCAGGCCGCGCTTGGCCTTGTTGAGCGGCGGGCGGGATTCGATGACACGCAACTCAAAACCGGCGTCCTCATAGACCTGCTTCATGCGCTGCAGCGGAGCCAGATCGCCAACTGTCTCGCCCGGCCGCAGCGTATCGAAGGGTAGGCCGCCGACCGCCAGATTAACGCCCGCCTGCTGGGCAAGTTTCCACACCGGGGACGGTGCCGGTGAAATGAATTCGGCAATTTCGAGCATAAAACCTCACTCAGTAAAGACTCGCGCATGGCCGCAGACGGCCATGCATAAGTTAGGATGACCAGATCAGGCCGGCAGCAGTTCGGAAAGCCGCTCGGCCACGATCTGCGGCTGCTTATCGTGCAGATAGCACGCAGCGGCCTGGCTGGGATTGATTTGAAACAGCGGCGGACGCGTCTTGCAGATTTCCATCGCCTTGGGGCAACGGGCACGGAACGGGCATCCGGTGCTGACGCTATCGGCCTCGCGCGCCATGATCGGGTGTTCGCCCCACCGCTGGTTCAGATTGGGCCACGGGATCGAGTCCACGAGCAGTTGCGTATAGGGATGCTGCGGCGACTTGATGACCGCATCGACGTCACCCGCCTCCATCACCCCGCCGCGATAGAGCACGATGATCGACTTGGCGATGTGATAGGCCGTGGTCAGGTCATGGGTGATGTAGATGATCGAGACGCCATGGTCGCGCTGCAAATTGCGCAGGGTTTCCAGAATGTTGGCGCGCAGCGACGCATCCACCATGGAGACCGGTTCATCGGCGATCAAGAGGCGCGGCTTGAGCAGCAGCGCCCGCGCGACATTGATACGCTGACGCTGGCCGCCCGAAAGCTGGTGCGGGAAGCGGCCCAGAATGTCCTCGGGGCGCAGGCCGACAGCGGTCAGCGCCTCCTCCATGCGATTGCGCGCATCGGTCTTGTTGCGGGCCAGTTTGAACCGCTTGATCGGCACGGTCAGCAGATGATCGACGGTATAAAAGGGATTGAAGACGGCAAAGGGGTCCTGAAACACCGCCTGCACTTCGCGGCGATAGGCCATGCGGTCCTTGCCGGTGAGGCCGGCAATGTTCTTGCCGCGGTAGAGGATTTCCCCGGTCGTAGAGGTGATGAAACCCAGCAGCAGCATGGCGAGCGTGGTCTTGCCGCTGCCGCTCTCGCCGGCCACCGTCATGATGGTCGGCTCGTCTTCCTTGAGGGTCAACGAGATGTCGCGCAGAGCGATATTGGCGTGGGGGCTGATGATGCCGCGCTGATAGACTTTCGAAACGTTCTTGAGTTCGAGCAGGTTAGCCATGGCGCTGGCCCTCCTCCGCATAGAGGTGGCAGGTGACGGTTCGCCCGCCAGCCAGGGTCACGGATTCTGGACGCACCGTGCGCTGCAATTCTTCAGCATAGGGACAGCGCGGATGGAAAGCGCAGCCGCTCGGCAAGCGCAGCAGCGAGGGCGCGAGGCCGGGAATGCCTTGGAACACGCCCTTATTGTCGAGGTTCGGCAGGCTCGAAATCAGCGCCTGCGAATAGGGATGCTTAGGGTCGGTGAACATCTCGCGCACGCTGGCGACCTCGACGAGGCGGCCCGCATACATCACCGCCACTTTATCGACGAACTGGGCCATCAGCCCCATATCGTGGCCGATCAGGATGACGGCGGCGTTGATCTGGTCCTGCACACGGTCGATGGTTTCCATCACTTGCCGCTGGGTCACCACGTCGAGCGCGCTGGTCGGCTCGTCGGCGATAATGACCTTGGGCTCGAGCAAAATACCGATGGCGATGCAGACGCGCTGCTTCATGCCGCCGGAGAGTTCATGAGCGTACATACGGAACACGCCAGAATCCAGATCGACGGAGCGCAGCGCGTGCATGCAGCGATCCAGAATCGCCGAGCGCCCCTCGCGCGGCATATGGGATTTGATCGCATCAATCATTTGCGCGCCGATGCGCATCACGGGATTGAGCGAGTTCATCGCGCCTTGGGGAATATAGGCGATCTTATCGA
>NZ_JAQGJV010000054.1 GCF_028290435.1 Devosia sp.
CGCAATATGCTCCGGCCGGGCCCCGATGGCTGCCGCCCCGTACTTCGCCGCTTCCGCTCCGTCGACGAAATTCATCTTCGGAGAACCGATGAACCCGGCGACGAACCGGTTGGCGGGCGTGCGGTAGAGCTCCATCGGCGTGCCGAACTGTTCGACATTGCCCGCGTTGAGCACGACGATTCGATCGGCCATGGTCATGGCCTCGACCTGGTCGTGGGTGACGTAGACCATGGTGGTCTTGAGCTGCTGGTGCAGCTCCGAGATCTCGAGGCGCATGTTGACGCGCAGGGCGGCGTCGAGGTTCGACAAGGGTTCATCGAACAGGAAGGCTTTGGGTTCGCGCACGATGGCACGGCCGATGGCGACGCGCTGGCGCTGGCCGCCGGACAACTGCTTGGGCTTGCGCTTGAGCAGCGGCACAATCTGCAGAATTTCCGCCGCCCGGGTCACGCGCTGCTCGATCTCGGCTTTCGGCACCCGCGCCGTCTCCAGCCCGAAGGCCAGGTTCTGGTACACATTCATATGCGGATACAGAGCATAGCTCTGGAACACCATGGCGATGCCGCGCTTGGCCGCCGGGATGTCGTTCATGCGCTGGTTGTCGATCACGAGGTCGCCCCCGGTGATCGGCTCCAAGCCGGCGATCATGCGCAGCAGGGTGGACTTGCCGCAGCCCGAGGGGCCGACGAAGACGGTGAATTCACCCGGCTCGATGGTCAGGTCGATGCCGTGGATGACCTCGATGTCCCCATAGGCCTTGACGATCTTGTTGAGCGTGACGCTGGTCGCCATGGCGGTCTCCTAGGTGCGGGCCAAAAACTCGGCGGGCACCCAACTTTTGTATTTGGGATGATCGGCGGCGATAGGCAGTTCGACGTCTTGATGGGTCGTCGAGGACGTATAGAAGGCGGTGACCAGTTCCAGCGCCCGGCGCGAGTCCTGGCTGGTGACGGGCAGCTCGGCCTTGCCGGTCAGCGCATCATGGAACCGGGCCATCTGCGTCTGGAAGCGGCTGGGCACATGTACCCAATCCTTGAGCAGCGCGTCGATCTTGGCCTTCGTCTCGGGATTACGCGGCAGGATCTTCCACACCTTGTCGCCCGGATTATAGGCCTCGTGGTCGCTTTCGAAGGTGACGTTCTCGAACGCAAACCGCAGCCGGGTAATCTCGTCGGCCGAGCCCAGAGTGGCAGTGAAGCTGCCCAGCGCGCCGCTTTCGAGTTCGAGCGATGCGGTGACGCAATCCTCGACTTCGATGTCGTTGACGCGGGTGGCGACGCGGCCGAACAGGCGCTTGATGTCGCCCATCAGGTAGGTGAACAGGTCATGCTGGTGGATGGCGTGCGTCATCAGCACGCCGCCCAACTCGGTGGCCCATTTGCCGCGCCACGGCACGGCATAATAGTCCGCCCCGCGCGTCCACAGCGTTTCCACGGTGCCGACATAGGGCTTGCCGGCAATACCGGCATCGATGATGGCCTTGGCCTGCTCGATGCCATCGCCGAAGCGATACTGGAACACCGGCATCAGCTTGCCCTTGGAGACCTTCTCCTGGGCAATCACGGCATCGACCTGCTCCAGCGAGCCGACCAGCGGCTTTTCGCAGATCACATGCTTGCCGGCCTGCAGCGCCGCCATCACCATGGGGTAATGCAGCATGGGCGGGGTGCAGATGTCGATGATGTCGATATCGTTCATCGCCAGCACGTCGTCGAAACTGGTGACGCGACGCTCGATGCCGAACTCGTCGGCGATCGGGGTCATGCGCTCGACATTGAGATCGCACAGCACCACAACCTTGAACTTGTCGGGATTGGTGATGTAGCCCTCAACGATGTGCGAGCGGCCGATGCCGACGCCGATGATCGCGACTGTCTTGATATCGCTCATTGCGCCCACTCCGTGCCGCGTTCTGCCATCTGCTGCGCCGTCAGCGCCAGCTTCATGGCATTGTAGCAGCGCTCCTGCGGCATGGCGGTTTCGGTGCGGTTGCGTACGTCATCGAGGAATGCCGGGCCGTAAGGCAACACGGTCTTACTGCAATCGATGTGGCGCGGGCCTTCCTTGTTGACGATGAACAGGTGGTCCTGGCCGGGCTGGCCGGCAATGTCGATATACTTACGCAGCTCGATATAGCCTTCGGTACCCAGAATGGTCAGGCGGCCGTCGCCCCAGGCGGGCAGGCCGGACGGAGTAAACCAGTCGACGCGGATATAGCCCGAGGTATTTTCCGTTTTCAGATGCACGTCGCCGACATCCTGGAGGCCCGGCTTGTCCGGATTGGCGCGGTTGGCCACGCTGGCGGAAACCACTTCGGCGTCCATGGCGCCCGAGAAGAACAGATACTGCTCGAACTGGTGGCTGCCGATATCGGTGAGGATGCCGCCGTAGCGGGCACGCTCGAAGAACCAGTCGGGCCGCTGGTTGTTGCGGATGGCGTGGGGGCCTAGGCCGACGGTGTTGATCACCTTGCCGATGGCGCCTTGGGCAATCAGGTTGCCGGCTTCGACGGTGGCGCGCACTTCGAAATGCTCGGAATACATCACGCTATAGATGCGGCCGGTCTCTTTTTGGACCTGCTTGATCTCCTCAAGCTGGGCAAACGTGGTCATGCCCGGCTTGTCGGAGAGTACGTCCTTGCCATGCTTCATGGCGGCGATCGAAATAGCGGCACGGTCAGCAGGGATGGCCGCCGTCACCACGATGGCGATCGAGGCGTCTTCAAGGATCGCCTTGGGATCAGCGACGCGCTTGGCTTCGGGGAATTTTGCCCCGAAAGCATCCGCAAGGTCATCCTCGAGCGCATAGAAGGCGACGAACTGCGCACCGGCAGTCTTGAGGCAATCGACCTGGCCATAGATATGGCTGTGATTGATGCCGATAGCGGCGAATTTCAAATCTGACATTTTTTAGCGTTTCATACCGGTCGTGGCGATGCCCTCGATGAGCAGGCGCTGGAAGAAGAGGAAGAACAGGAAGATCGGTAACAGCGACAGGATGGACATGGCGAACAGGCCACCCCAATCCGATTGTGCCGAGCTGTCCACGAAGGTGCGCAGGCCAAGCATCACCGTATAGGTGCGGATATCGCTCAGGTAGATCAGCGGCCCGAAGAAGTCGTCCCAGGTCCAGATGAAGGTGAAGATGGCGGCGGTCGCCAGCACCGGGGTCGAGAGCGGCAAGAGGATCTTCCAATAAATGCGCCACGGCGAGCAGCCGTCCATCATCGCGGCTTCGTTCAGCTCCTTGGGAATGCCGCGGAAGAACTGCACCATCAGGAAGATAAAGAAGCCATCGGCGGCCAAAAACTTCGGCACCACGAGAGGCAAGAACGTGTTCACCCAGCCCAGGTTGTGGAACAGCACATATTGGGGAATGAGGGTCACCTGATAGGGCAGCATCAGGGTCGCCAGCATCATGGCAAACCAGAACCCACGGCCCCAGAATTCCAGCCGGGCAAACGCAAAGGCGGCCAGCGAACAGGTCGCCAGATTGCCGATGATCGCCAGGATCGCGATGGTGAAGGAGTTGATGAAGAAGGTGCCAAAGCCCAGCCGCAAACCGTTCCAGCCGCGGAAATAGGAGTCGAGGCTGATGGCGCTGGGCCATAGCGAGGTCGAGGTGAAAATCTCGTTTTCCGGGCGCAGCGACGCCGAGAGCATCCACAGCAGCGGATAGAGCATCAGGATCGAAGCGCCGATCAGCAGTACATGCGCCAGGATCGACAGCAGGCGCTTGCGGGTTTTGACGGCCGCGGTCTGCTTTTCGGTGACAACTGTCAGACGCTGAACATCAGTCGTCATAGTGCACCCAGTATTTCGAGGTCAGGAAGGAGAAGGCGGTGAAGAAGCCGACGATCGCCAACAGGATCCAGGCCAGGGCCGACGCATAGCCCATGCGGAAGAAGCTGAACGCCTCCTGATAGAGATAGAGCGTATAGAACAGCGTCGAATTGATCGGATTGCCGGTGCCGCCCGAGATGATGAAGGCCGGCGTGAAGCTCTTGAAGGCCTCGATGGTCTGGATGATGAAGTTGAAGAACACCACGGGCGTCAGCAGCGGCAGCGTGATCTTCCAGAACTGGCGCCACTTGCTGGCGCCGTCGAGACTTGCGGCCTCATACATGTCGACCGGGATCTGGCGCAGACCAGCCAGGAAAATGATCATCGGCGAGCCGAACTGCCAGACCGACAGCACCACCAGCGTCCACAGCGAATAGTTCGGGTTGGAAATCCAGGCCGGGCCCTTGATGCCGAAGATCGCCAGCGCGTCGTTGACCACGCCGTCGCCGGCAAACAATTGCCGCCACAGCACCGCGATGGCCACCGAAGCGCCAAGCAGGCTAGGCAGGTAGAACACGGCGCGATAGAGCGGCAGGCCCTTCATGCCGCGATTGAGCAGCAGCGCCACGCCCAGCGCAAAGGCCAGCTTGAGCGGCACCGAGAACACCACGAAAAACAGGGTGACCCGCATCGAGGTGGAGAATTTCGGATCGGCGGTGAAGATGCGCACGTAATTGGCTGGCCCCACCCAGTCGGGCGCGGTCAAGAGGTCGAAATTGGTGAAGCTCAGATAGAGCGAGGAAATCATGGGCCCGAGCGTCAGCCCGAAAAACCCCAGAAACCAGGGCAGCAGGAACAGGTAGCCGCCTGCATTGCGGCTCCATAACTGGGACCAGACCGAGGGAGAGACCGCACGCTCCGTTGTCGGAGCGCGATTGGCGTCTTGAATGGAGCGCGCGGTCATAGGGTCACTTCTTTGCGCGGGCGAGGATTTCGGTCGCCTGGGCGAAGAAGGCCGGGCCGGCGTCCTGCGGGGACTGCTGGCCGAACGCAACTTCCTGGCTCTTGGTCTTGAGCGCCACGCCCACTTCACCGGCATTGGACGGTGGAGATGGCGGCAAGGCACCCAGCAGATCGCCAAGATTGGACACGAAATTCAGCGCGACCAGGCTCTGCTCGTCGAGCGATGGCTTGATGGCGTCGCGGGTGGAAGACTTGCACGGAATGCCGCGCTCGACGCCCAGAATGGTGGCGGCGTCGGGATTGGAGATGAAGTAGTCGATGAACTTGGCGCCTTCGGCCTGCTGCTTGGAGCTGGCACCGAGCGAGAAGAACATCGAGGGCTTGCGATAGTGACCGCCACCGCTACCCGCCTTGATGCGCGGATAGTTGGTCATGGTCAGCTTGTCCTTGTTCACCGCCTGGAAGGCGATCAGCTGGTTCGAATTGGCATAGGTCACCGGGGCCTTGCCCAGGGTGATCATGGTGTTTTCGATAGCGTCCGTAGCGTCGAGCGCCTGGTCGTCTGGCGACACGATAACGTCGGCAGCCCGCAGGTCGGCCCAGAGCTGGAACCAAGCAGTGATGTCTTCGGCGGTGAAGCCGGCGAGACCATCAGCGGTATAAAGTGCCTTGCCCTGCTGGCGCAGCCAGTTTTCGAGGCCCGGCTCGCCACCCGAATAGTCGCTCCACAGCTTCATGCCGGCGCGCTTGTTGGACGAGTTCCACTTTTCGGCCATTGCGGGCAAGTCGGCATAGCTCAGGTCGCGCGTCGGCAGCTCGATGCCGGCTTCTTCGAAGGCGGTGGTGTTGACCATGATGGCCGTCGAATTGGCGCCCAGGCTGATGCCATAGAGCTTGCCGTCGACCTTGCCGCCGTCGAGCTGGTCCTTGTCGAAATCATCCAGGTTCAGGCCATTGCCGATGAATTCGTCGAGCGGGGCGATGGCGTTGCGCTTGGCGTATTCAACGATATAGCGATAATCCATCTGGATCACGTCGGGCGAATTGCCGCCGGCGGTCTGGGTGGCGAGCTTGGGCCAGTAATCGGCAAAGGCGAGGAACTCGCCGTCGAATGTCGTGCCCGGACTGGCCTTGGTATAAAGATCGGTCACCCCGTAGGTGCGATCGGCGCGGGCCTGGCCGCCCCAGAAGATCAGTCGCATGCGGGTTTCCTGCGACATTGCGGGACCCACGCCGGCAGCAGCGGCGGCGAGCAGCGCGGTGCTGCCCATCAGGAATTGGCGACGGTCGATAGAGATGCTCATATAGTTTCCTCCCGGTGAATTTCGCCGTCCAACAGAGCGGACAGGCATGTGGCCAGCGACCTCCCCGTCGCTAAATAACCAACTGGTTACAACTTTGGGTCAGTGTGGGCGCTGTGTCAACCCGTCGTGACGCAATCTTGTATGGAAGTGTAGCGCGGCTGAGGGGTGCAGGTAAAGGGTAGCTGTTACGGACTCGTTAACACCCCAGTTCGAGCCAGCAAGAAATCCAGCATGCTGGATGAACAGCGGCGCAATTCATGCCGGCTTGGTGCGCAGATAATCGAGCACCATCTGCACCGCCTGGGCCTCGCGCTCCTGCACCATGGCAAAGCCCGAGAGGTCGCGCCCGAAGATCACCGACAGCGTATTCATGTTGGACACATAGAAATAGCCGAGGCCCGCTATGGAGATATAGAGCTGCACCGGATCGACATCGGAGCGAAAAACGCCCGCCGCGCTGCCGCGCTCGACGATCGCCTGTAGTTCCGCCACCAAGGGGGAATGCAGCTGCGGAATGTCCTTCAGCTGTTTGAGAAACCGCGCATTCTGCAGGTTCTCAACCGCCAAAAGCCTTGGAAACCAAGGGTTTGCCAGATAATGCCGGAAGGTGAACCGCACCATGCGCCCCACCGCCTCGACCGGATCGAACTGCCCCAGCGACAGTTCCCGCTCACCCCGCCGGATTTCGCTATAGGCATCGAACAGCACCGCCGAATACAGCGCCTCCTTGTTCCCCCAGTAATGATAGAGCAGCCGCTTGTTGGCCTTCGCCCGCGCCGCGATGGCGTCGACCCGGGCGCCGTTAAACCCCTCGGCACAAAATTCGTCCCGCGCGGCCTTCAGAATCGCCGCCTTGGTCCGCTCCGGATCGCGTGGCCGCACCACTGTCTCCGGACCGCGCGGCGCACTTATCCCTACCGCGTCAGGTTCTGGCAGGTCTAAATTGTCGCGTTTGTCCATGGCGATACGGTGTCCCCTGCTCGCAGGTCAATCTCTTATCCCCTACCAATTCAACCCGGCCGACGGCAATCCTGGACGTTGGGTTAAGCACGGGTCTTGACGCTCTGCTTGCGTCGAGTGTATCTAAGTAACTAACTAGTTACAAGAAGGGAGACACGCAGTGGCGGAACAACGGCTAGGCCTGATCATGCATGGTGTGACCGGCCGCATGGGCTACAACCAGCACTTGGTGCGCTCGATCCTGGCGATCCGCGACCAGGGCGGCATCGCGCTCGCTAATGGCGACCGGCTGGTGATCGACCCGATCATCGTCGGGCGCGATGGCGACAAGATCGAAAGGCTGGCCAAAAAGCACAATATCGCCCGCTGGGGCACCGATATCGATGCGGCCCTGGCCAATCCCGAGGATACCGTTTTCTTCGACGCCGGCACGACGCTGATGCGCGCGTCGCTGCTGGAACGGGCGCTCGACGCCGGCAAGCATGTCTATTGCGAAAAGCCGATTTCGGACGATCTCGACGTCGCGGTCGCTCTCGCCAAGAAGGCTCGCAGTTCGGGGCTCAAGCATGGCGTTGTGCAGGACAAGCTGTTCCTGCCCGGCCTCCTCAAGATCAAGATGTTGGCCGATAGCGGCTTTTTCGGCAAGATTTTGTCGGTGCGCGGCGAGTTTGGCTATTGGGTCTTCGAGGGCGATTGGCAGGCGTCGCAGCGCCCGAGCTGGAATTATCGCAAGGGCGACGGCGGCGGCATTATCCTGGATATGCTGTGCCACTGGCGCTATGTGCTCGATAATCTGTTCGGCGAGGTCAAGGCCGTTTCCTGCCTCGGCGCCACCCACATTCCCGAGCGCGTCGACGAAAAAGGTAATCGCTTCAAGGCCGATACCGATGACGCCGCCTATGCGACGTTCGAACTTGAAGGCGGCGTGATCGCCCAGATCAATTCGAGCTGGACCACCCGAGTGCGGCGCGACGATCTCGTGACCTTCCATGTCGATGGCACGCATGGCTCGGCCGTCGCGGGCCTGCACAAATGCTGGACCCAGCACCGGGTCAACACGCCCAAGCCGGTGTGGAACCCCGACCAGCCGCAGACCATGAACTTCTTCGCCGATTGGGAAGAAGTGCCGGACAATTGGCCGGCGCAGAACGGTTTCAAGGCGCAGTGGGAAATGTTCCTCAAGCACATCGCCGAGGACGCGCCCTGGCCTTACGGGCTGGAAGCGGGCGCCAAGGGCGTGCAACTGGCGGAACTCGGGCTCAAGAGCTGGGCCGAGCGGCGCTGGCTGGATGTGCCCAAGCTGGAATTCTGAGTGGGGCCGAAAGGCCCCCTCACCCGGCCCAATGGCCGACCTCTCCCCCAAGGGAGAGGTGTCGCAAGACCAGTCAATGTGCCCTTTTTCACCTCTCCCTTGGGGGAGAGGTCGGCGCGTAGCGCCGGGTGAGGGGGCCTTTCGGAGGCGCACCATGCCGACCATCAACCTGCCCAATCCCGACCGTACGATCTCGTCTTATAAACTGTCCGGCACGCCCATCCCTTTCGTCCAGCACAAGGCCAGCGACTTCAATCGCATCGCCTATGCGGCGGCCCACGTTGTTGCCGACCCGCTGGCAAACAACGATCCCTGGCTGACCCCCGCCATCGATTGGGACACGACCCTGGCATTCCGCCACCGGCTCTGGGACCTCGGCCTCGGCGTCGCCGAAGCCATGGATACCGCCCAGCGCGGCATGGGCCTGACCTGGACCGACGCGCAGGAGTTGATCCGCCGCGCCCAGGCCGAAGCGCGCACTCGCGATGACGCGTTGATCGCCTATGGGGCGGGCACCGACCATTTGGCGCCGGGACCCGACGTCACCATCGACCAGATTATCCGCGCCTATGAAGAGCAGGTCGGGTTCGTCGAGGGCGAAGGCGGCCGCGTCATCCTTATGGCCAGCCGCGCGCTGGCTGTGGCGGCGAAGTCCCCCGACGACTATGCCAAGGTCTATGGCCGCATCCTGAGCCAGGTGAAGCAGCCCGTGGTGATGCACTGGCTGGGCGAAATGTTCGATCCGGCGCTGGCCGGCTATTGGGGCGATGCGGATCACGACAAGGCCATGGATGTCTGCCTCGACGTGATCGCCGCCAATGCGGACAAGGTGGACGGGATCAAGATTTCCCTGCTGTCGGCAGAGAAAGAGATCGCCATGCGGCGGCGGCTGCTGGCATCGGTCAAAATGTATACCGGCGACGACTTCAACTATGCCGAGCTGATTGCCGGGGACGACCAGGGCTATTCCCATGCCCTGCTTGGCATTTTCGACGCCATCGCGCCGGCAGCATCGGCGGGCCTCGCGGCGCTCGGCAAGGGCAATAACAACGAATTCTTCGACCTGCTCGAACCCACCGTGCCACTGAGCCGGCATATTTTCGCGGCACCGACACGGTTCTACAAAACCGGCGTGGTGTTTCTGGCCTATCTCAATGGCCTGCAGGGCCACTTTTCGATGATCGGCGGGCAGCAATCGACCCGCTCGTTACAGCACCTGGCCGAATTGTTCCGGCTGGCCGACAAGGCGCGGGTGCTGGCCGATCCGGACCTTGCGGTGGCTCGCATGAAGGCGGTCCTGGCTGTACATGGGGTAACGGCATGACCCAGATTTCGCTCAATCTGGCGACGACGCGCGAAGTCTGGGGGTTTAAGGACGCGGTGGACGGGTGCCTCCGCGCTGGCATCACGGCGATTTCGCCGTGGCGCGATCAGGTCGCCGCCATCGGCTTGGACGAGGCGGCGAGAATCGTTGCGGCCAATAATCTGCGCGTCACGGGCCTCTGCCGCGGCGGCATGTTTCCCGCCGAGACGACCGAGGGTCGCCAAAAGCAGATCGACGACAATCTGCGCGCCATCGACGAGGCGGCGGCGCTGAATGCCGATTGCCTGGTCCTGGTGGTGGGCGGCCTGCCGGGCTCATCCAAGGATATCGTGGGGGCACGGCGCATGGTGACCGACGGCATTGCGGCCATGCTGCCGCATGCGCAGGCCTCGGGCATCAAGATTGCCATCGAGCCGCTGCATCCGATGTATGCGGCTGACCGTGCCTGTGTGAACACGATCGATCAGGCGCTGGATATCTGCGAGTTGCTGGGGCCCAATGTGGGCGTCGCCATCGACGTCTATCACGTGTGGTGGGACCCATACCTGGCCGCCGCGATTGCGCGGGCCGGCCGGTTGAACCGGATTTTCGCGCATCATATCTGCGACTGGCTGGTGCCTACCACCGATATGCTGCTGGATCGCGGCATGATGGGTGATGGGGTGATCGACCTGCCTGCCATTCGCGCCATGATCGAAGCGGCCGGCTATTCCGGGCCGCAGGAAGTGGAGATTTTCTCCAAGGACAATTGGTGGAAGCGGCCGGGTGACGAGGTTTTGGCCGTCATCAAGGAGCGCGTGGCGAGCGTCTGCTGAACGGCACACGACGCAGAGCAAAAAAAGGACCCCCGGACAGCTCCGGGGGTCCTTTTGGCAATACGGAACCGAGCGTCTACGACGCGCGGTTATAGGCCAGGGTCTTGCACAGCACCGCGGCGCGGCACCCCTGAATATCGACAGTGTCGGGACCGGTCTGGGTCACGGTCGCGTCGGCACTGATGCCACCGGCGGTTAGCGAGCCCTTCCATTCACTGGGGCCGGTCTGTTTTGCCTGCATCACCTGCTTGCCGACAAAGGCAAGGTTTTCTTCCGTGGCCGATTCGCCCTTCAGAGTGGCCAGCACGGCGCAAAGGTCGGTGCCGGAATCACCGCAGAGTGAAAATTCAAACGACGTACCGAACTCGTCGACAAACGTGCCAGTGGGACCGGCTGCCTGTGCGGCGGCAGGAGCTTCGGCTGCGGGAGCGGCTGGCGCAGGCGCCGCGGCGTCCTGAGCATAGGTCGGCAAAGCCGTGGCCGCAAACAGCAGGCCGATAGACAAAGTCTTGGTAAGGGTATGCATGGGATGCTCCATTCTGTAACAACGCCCGCCCCACGCAGTCGTTTTGATTATTGACGGAGCCAAACGCGCCTTCTCCCGATGCGGTTGCGTCGGCGCGACAAACTGTCGTCAACGGCGGAACGTGGCAGCGATCTCGATATGCGTGGAATGGACAAATTGGTCCACCGCAACGAGGTTTTCCATTCCATAGCCGCCGCCGATCAAAATTGCGGCATCGCGGGCAAAGGTCTTGGCATCGCAGGCGACCATGATGATGGTCTTGACCTTGGACATGGAGAGCTGTTCGACCTGGGCCTGCGCCCCGGCCCGGGGCGGATCGAGCACCACGGCGTCGAAAGCGTCGAGTTCGTAGCGGGTTAAAGGTTCGCGGAACAGATCGCGCGGCCTGGCGGTGATTTCGCGCAGGTTTTTAGTGAAGCGGCGGGCCTTGTCGAGCGCCAGAATGCCGGCCTTGTCGTTGTCAGCGGCATAGACCGGGCGCGTTTCGGCAAGCCGTAGCGCAAAGGGCCCGACGCCGCAGAACAGGTCGGCCACGGCCTTGGATTTGCCGGCGGCCTCGGCGACGTAATCGGCCAGGATGGTTTCGGCAGCGGCGGTGGCCTGCAAAAAACTGCCGATCGGCAGTTCGACGCGGGCGCGGCCCATTTCCACGATCGGCTGCTGCGCCTGCAGCACCATTTCGCCGTTTAGGGCCAGCCGGGCCAGCTTGAAACGACCCATCAAGGGCATCAGCCGCTCGGCGCGGGCCTGCTTCTTTTCGGTGCGCACGGCAACGTCAAGCCCGGTCAGGGTCGCGGTGAAGGCAATATCGGCCTCGCCGATGGCCAGCATGACGGCACGAGCGATTTCCGGCGCGCGCGCGAGGCCGGGCACGAGGATGGGGCAGGCATCGAGGTCATGAACCTGATGGCTGCGCAGGCGCATATAGCCCGAGCCCTCCTTGCGCGCGTGCATGGTGGCGCGGCGACGGCCATTGCCGGAAGCGTCGATAAAGCGCCCGACCTTGGCGTCGATCCCGGCGAAGTGCAGCGGGGTTTCGACCAGTGCGGTCTTGAACGCCTCGTAGCTGGGGCGATCCATGTGCTGCAACTGGCAGCCGCCGCAGGCCCCAAAATGGGGGCAGAATGGCTCAATGCGATTGGGAGACGGCGTGGTCAAGGACACGAGTGTCCCGCGACCGCCTTCCGCATCGAGTTCAATGACCTCGCCCGGCAGGGCCAGCGGCACATAGACCTTCCGGCCGTCAATCTCGGCGACACCCTCGCCCTTTTGGCCAAGGCTGGTGATGGTGGCGGTGAAGGTCATGAGGATCCGGGGCTTGCTGAAGGGGTTCAGTAGCCGGACGGGGCCGATGGGGCAAGGGTAGAGGGCAACCGGCCGCCGTCAGGCGACCGGGCGGCTCACATATTCCAGCAGGCTCGCTAGCCCCACAAAGGGGATGCCGGCCTGTTCGCTCAGCCCCGACGCGCATGTGGATACCGTCGACACACCAAGCGTACAGGATGCAGGTATGTCCTGCCGGACGAATCTTGTGGCGTGCTCATTCAGTTCGGGAATGAACAGGCCCTTGTCACCCGCGTAACCGCAGCAGGTGACGGAGGAGAGCACGGCGATTTCGGTGGCGCAGGCACGGGCGATGGTTTCGGTGGCGGGCTGTTCCTTGAGGCGCTGCGCCGAACAGTTGTGATGCACAGCGACCACCGCTAGCGGCTGGGTGATGGTCAAGCGCGGCAGGATGTGGGTGACGAGGAATTCGGCGGAATCCAGCACCGGGGCGGTGCCGGGAAATTCGCGCAGGTGCTTGGCGCAGGTCGAGGCATCGGTGACGACGGGGACGCTGCCATCGCCGGAGAGCGCATCGAGCTGGGTCTTGAGCGCAGTACCGACGCTGGCGGCCTGCTCGGGAAAACCCTTGGACTGGAAGGGCTGGCCGCAGCATTGGCCATTCAGATGCTCGGGCATGACGGCGTCGAAACCGGCGCGCTCCAGCAGAGCCAGCATGGCGTCGGGAACCGACAACAGATCGTAGTCCGACTTGGTCGCACCGAACATGCGGGTGGCACAGGAGGGGAAATAGACAATGCGTGGCCGGCCCGACAACGCGACCGGCACGGGGAAGCCGGTGGTCTTGGGGTCTTGGCGATCCACTGGAAGCGTCGGCGCGCCCGGGCCAGGCTTCAGGGCCTTATAAATGCGCGGAACACGCTTGCCGGTGAGACGGCGGGCGGTTTCGGTGACAGATTCGACCACGGGAGCGGAAACCACGGACTTGGCCATGTTGGCGAGGCCAACGCCGCCGCGCATCGCGCTTTCGATACTGCCTGTATGTTTGGCGGCAAAGCCGGCGACGCCGCGCGCAAAATCGCCGCGACGTTCGGTGCGCTGGCCGATGATCATGGTGCCGGTTTCGATGCCGACGGGGCAGCGCAGGGAACAGAGATTGCACGCGGCGCAGGTATCGAGGCCGGCATATTGAAAATCGTCGTCGAGCCGCTTGAGCAAGGTGGGATCTTCGCCGCTGCGGCGCAAGCGAGCCCGTTCGCGGGTGACGGCGATGCGCTGACGGGGCGAGAGGGTCATCTGGTGGCTGGGGCAGGCCGGCTCGCAGAAGCCGCATTCGATGCACAGATCGACCAGGTCGTCGGCCAGCGGCATGACCTTGAGATGCTTGATGTGAATTTTGTCATCGGCGTTCAGCAGCACGCCGGGATTGAGCAGGTTTTCGGGATCGAACAGAGCCTTGATGCGATGCATCAGCCCATAGGCCTTGCTTCCCCATTCGGCTTCGACGAAGGGGGCGATGGCGCGGCCGGTGCCGTGTTCGGCCTTGAGACTGCCGCCATAGCGAATCGAGACCAGGTCCGACAAGGCCTTGGAGAACATATCAAATTTGTGGGCAGCGTCGGGTTTCGAGAAATCGTCGCTCATCTGGAAATGCAGGTTTCCGGCGAGAGCGTGGCCGAAGATGATGGCGTCGTCATAACCGTGATCGTCGAGCAGAGCGCGCATGTCGAGCACGAATTCTGCCAGCCGCTCGATCGGCGCGGCGACGTCTTCGGTCAGCATCGAGGTGCCCTTAGGGCGAGCGGCGCCACCCGAGGCGAAGAAGCCTTTGCGGATATCCCAGAGCGCGTGGGAGCGGTGCTCGTCGGTGGAGAAATCGATGTGGGTGGCGCCCTCTGAGGCCAGGAGCGCAACGGCCTTGGCGACTTCGGCCTCGAGCGTCGTGGCGTCGGGCGCGGTGACGTCGATGAGCACGGCGGGGGAATTGTCGGTGAGGTAGGGGCGCAGCGGCGCGAGCGGATCGAGGTGTTCCACCGTGGCCAGGGCGCGGCGTTCGATATATTCGGCGGCAGTAACGCCGGTGGTGACGTGAACGCCGTTATTGGCCAGCTTGATGATGGCGCGACCGGCCGATTGCGGATCGGGGAACGGCACCAAGGCGGTGGACTTGAAGGGGTGCTCGGGGACGGTGTTGTAGGTGACCTCGGAGACGAAGCCGAGGGTGCCTTCGGAACCGACCATGAGGTGGATCAGGATATCGAGAGGGTCGTGATAATCGACCAGCGCATTGAGCGAATAGCCGACGGTGTTCTTGATCTTGTACTTTTTGCGGATCAGCGCGACCAGGTCGGGATCGGCCATCACCTCGTGATGGAGGGTATGGAGGCCCTCGAGCATGGCGGCGTGCGTGGCGCGGAACTCTGCGCGCGAGGCCTCGTCGCCACTATCCAGCATGGTGCCGTCGGTGAGGACGATCCGCAGGCGGGCCATGGTGTGATAGGTGTTCTGGGCGACGCCGCAACACATGCCGGACGAATTGTTGTTGACCACGCCGCCGATCTTGCAAGTGGCCTGCGACGCGGGATCGGGCCCGATCTTGCGGTCGAATTTTTTCAGCGCCGCATTGGCGTTGGCGACGATGATCGCCGGCCCCAGCGTGATCTGATCGGCGCCGGGATGGATGCGCATGGTGCGCCAGCCATCGCCCAGCACAGCGAGGACGCCATCGGTGACGGCCTGCCCCGACAGGGACGTGCCGGCTGCCCGGAAGGTGATCGGCAGCTTTTCGGCGCGGGCGGCAGCCATGACGGCGCGCACATCGTCCTCGGAATTGATGAACACCACCGCGGCTGGAATCAGCCGGTAGGATGACGCATCGCCGGACCAGGCATAGGTCATCAGCGGGTCAGTCATCATCTTATTGGCGGCGATGACGCCCTTGAGCCGGGCGACGAGGCGTTCGCCGGCGGCCTGGCGGTCGAGAAGCTGGGGCGGCGCGATTTCGATGGTGTCTTGCATGGCGTCGGTACTAACATGTTAGTTGGCCCGACGCCAAGCTGAATGCGTTACTGCGTCACTAAAGACCGATCATATCGAGGGGCGGGCCGGGGAATTTCGAGAATTCGGCAAGCTTGGCCTTATCGCCCAGGAGTTCGCTGACGGCGCGGGCGGCCTGGTCCATGGCGGAATGAGCATAGGCGTAAGCGCCGGCATCGGAATTGGCGATGGCGATGCGGCCCCAGCCCTTTCGTGACGCCTCGATGGGGAGGGGGCCATCGGGCCAATACTGGTCCCAAGGGCGCATATATTCGAGGGCGTAGCCGTGGCTCCAGCGATTGCAGGTGATGGCCTCGATATCGGTAGCGGCATCGAAACCGCCCGCCTTGAGGGCGCGATCCAGCATGTCGCGGATTTCAAATTCCATCTGCTCGAAAGTCAGGTCCATCAGGCTATAGCGGCCGGCGGTGGCCTGATCACGGGCGCCCAGGGCCGGATCGGGGGTGACGACGACCTTGGAGATGTGCAGCAGCACCGGATCGTCGGGCTTATCGGCGAAGGCGTAATCGCCCATGGTGACCGGCATATCGATATTGGCGCCATCCCAGAAGCCCGAGGGGCATTCAAAACTGTCGATGCCCAGCTTGGCGAAAGCCTGCCAGTTCTTGAGCTGCACATTGGTATAGATCAGCGGCACCTTGACCTGATCGTTGAGGGCCTCGACCTGCGCGGCCGGCAATTCGCTGGTGATGTGGGGAATGACGCGGTGCCAGCAGGCCAACACCACATTGGCGCCGGTGACGGTTTTGAGCGCGCCGTTATCGACATAGGTCAGGATGACATTGGTGGCCTCAGTTGGCGGGCCATCATGGGCGACGCGGACCACCGAGGCGTTGAGGCGCAGGCGGGTGGGATTTTCGGGATTATCGAGAGCGCCGTAATCGAGCTGGGCGGTGACGAGGTCCTCCATCGTGGTGCCGGGCACGGCAGCAGGCACCAAAGCACGGACCAGCGCACGGGCGACGCCGCCATTGCCGTCGGGGAAATGATAGATGTAGTCGTCCGGATCGGTCAGCACGAGGCGGCCGGAGGGGCTCATGGTTTTATAGGGCACTTCCCCAAGGTCCATGCCGTCGAAGCCGGGATTGCCATTGCCCCAGGCATCGAGCGCCGTGGTGGCTTCGACACCGACGCCGAAATAGGCGCCGGTGGAGGCCTGGAAATAGGCGATGAGTTGCGGATCGTAGCCGCAGGTCTTGGTCAGGAAATCGGCATAGGTGGTCTTGGACAGAACCTCGAATTTTTCATCGCGTGATTTGCCGGGGAGATAATCGGGCGGGGAATCAATCAGCTCGATGAGGTTCGTTTTGGCTTTATCGTTGAGCGGCGTCTGGGGCACCCAATCGGCGGCCAGCTCGGTGGTTTTGACCAGGGTGTCGGCGCCGAACACTTCCTTGCGGAAGAACACCGATTCCCCGAGGCTGCGGTCTTCGGACCAGGACTGGTCGTAATAGTCGTTGAACTTTTCGGTATCGATGCCGATGTCGACCAAGAGCTGTTTGACCAGCGGGGAAAAGTAGCTCGGCGTCTGCAGCGATTCCGAACCGCCATAGCCGATCAGTTTTTTGCCGTTGGAGGCGGTGAATTCGTTGCGGCGGGCATGGCCGCCGAAATCATCGTTGTTTTCGAGGATGAGGATTTTGGCGTCTGGCTGCTGCTGGCGCCACAGCACGGCCGCGGCGAGGCCCGAAATGCCGCCGCCGACCACGACGAGGTCGTAGTGCTCGCCGGAGTCTTCGGGCTTGGGGGCGGTGTCCCAGAAGGTGCCGTCGCGTACGGCGTGCATGATGTCCATGGCCTTGGGGCTATGGCCGCGCAGGCCGGTCAGCGCTGGTGGATAGGGCACCGGAGTGACGGCATGGGCGATACCGGGCAGCAACGTCGTGGCCGCAGCGCCAGCGACGGTGAGGGCGACGCCATTGAGAAAATCGCGGCGGGTAATAGCCCGATCCATGCCCAGCGCCTTGGCGCGATCCGAAAGGCTCATGCAGCTTCTCCCTCAACGAGTTGCCAGTGGCAAGGAGGAGAACATGGCGGGAATTTTGAGGGGTGGCAATGCGGGGGCGGGCTTGAAGCAATAGCAAACTCGGTGTCATCCCGGGGCAGGCCGGGGCCCATCCCGAGATTATTCAACCCACCGCAAGGTCGCAAAGCATGACCACCTTGCGGCTGTGGGGGAATCTCGAGTTGGGTCCCGGCCTGCGCCGGGATGACACCGTTTTTGGGGAGGCGTCCTCGTTCGATTAGAGCGCTCTCAGATATCCACGTCGTCTTCGCGCGGGGTATCGGCGAGGCCGTTGATCTCGACGGCCGCCTTGCGCAGGATTTCGGCGAGGCGGCGTTGAGTGTCTTCGCTTTTGCCGCTGGCGGTTTTGATGGCGGCCTTGAGGTCACGGCGAGCGTCGTTGACCTCAGGCAGCACATCGGCCATGTCGCGATCGGGGCCGAAGGGCCAACCGGGTCCGGGGCCATGACGATGGCCGGGACCACCACGGCGATCGGGGCCGCCGGGCTCGCCTTCGCCGCGATTGAACGGCCAGTCGCTTTTGGCGAAATCGCGGAAGCGGTTCATCTGTTCGCCGGCTTTCGCCAGGAAGTTTAGCGTCGATTCGATGGCTTCGCGATTGTCGGCCAGGTGGGCACGACCTTCGTCGGTGATGGTATAAAGCTTTTTGTTGCCATCGACCTGGCTGGTGACGTAGCCGGCCTCTTCGAGATAGGTCAGCGCCGGATAGACGATGCCGGGGCTGGGCGAATAAAAGCCCACCGATTGTTCCTCGATCGCCTTGATCAGGTCATAGCCGTGGCGCGGCTGCTGCTCGATCAGGAACAGCGCGACGAGACGCAGGTCGCCCGAGGCGAGCATGCGGCCAATGCGGAAATTGCCGCCCATATTGCCAAAACCCTCCCCATCGCCGCCGCCCTGCGCGAAGCGGCCCCAGCCACGGCGCGCCATGGCTTCAAGCCGACGCCAATTGGGTTCTCCGTCCCTAAAATATTGTCCCATGATGGGTCTCCGATATATCTTGGTTGCGTTGAAATCCAAGATGGGCGCCAGTTTTGGCGATTTCAAGATATATCTTACGATTGTTTTTAGATGATGAGTGGACGCAAAAAGAAAACCCCCGGGCAAGGCCGGGGGTCGATTCAGCGTCGCGATGAGTTGGGGCAGAGCCGCCTAGATTTCGCTATGGCTTGCTTCGACGCGGTCGAACTGGCCGTGCTTGCGGAAGCGCCACATATAGGTGGGCAGGATAGTGTCCATCGCGGTGGGCGTGATGCCGAAGGCCGCGAGGGTGCGCTTGTCGCGCATCGCGGCTTCGGAGACGACATTGTCGGTGCCCAGCAGTTCGACCTGGTCGGCGGTGATCAGCGGCTTGAACGGCAGGATGGCGAGAGGCAGCGCCAGCAGACGGGCAACCGCCGATGGCAATGGCAGCAGCGCCGGGGTGCGGCCGGCTTCGCGCAGGATGCGGATCAGCAGATCCTTGTGGGTTTCGATTTCGGGGCCGCCGATCTCGTAAATGCGGCCAGTCTTGACCTGGCCTAGCGCCGCCATGGCGATGGCCTCGGCGACGTCGCCGACATAGACCGGCTGAAAGCGCGTCGCGCCGGAAATCAGCGGCATTATGGGGAGCATGCGGGCGAGGCCACCCATCATGTTGAAGAAGCCGTCGTCGCGGCCGAACATCAGCGAGGGGCGCAGGATCACGGCCTGCGGGAAGGCCGCGAGCACGGCGGCTTCACCGGCCAGCTTGGACTGGGCGTAAAGGCTGTTGGTGGCGATATCGACGCCGAGGGCGGACATATGCACCAAGGAAGTGACCCTGGCGTCGCGCGCGGCGGTGGCGACGTTGGCCGCGCCTTCCGTGTTGATCGCCGAAAACTTCTGCGCGCCGCGCTCGAAGCCGATGGCGACCAGGTTGATGACGATATCGGCGCCTTTGACGGCGCGTTGCACCGATGCAAGATTGCGCACATTGGCCTGGATCGGCAGGATCTGGCCGACCGTGCCCAGCGTCTTGGTGTGGCCGGCGAGGTCGGGGCGGCGGGTGGCGACGCGAATGCGATAACCTTGACGGGCCAGCAACTGGATCACTTGCGTGCCCACGAACCCGGCGCCGCCAAAAATGGTGACGAGTTGCGGTTCAAAACGATCCATGACAAGGCTCCGGCAGGCGCAAGGGTTGGCCTGCTTCTAGCGCAAGGGCGGGCGCGCTGTCGAGGGCCGTGGCGGAATTGACCTTGACTCATTGGCTCGTTTGTTCTTGTTTTGTTCGAACAACAAAGGAGCAGGCCATGGCCGAAGCAAGACTTTATCACGGGCAATGCCATTGCGGCGCGGTGCGCTACACCGCCCATACCGATCTCGAAGGACTGATGGATTGCAATTGCTCGCGCTGCAAGCGGCTGGGCTGGATTTTGAAATCGGTGCCGGCGGCGGAGTTTATCCTGCTCGGCGGGGCGGACAGCCTCGTCGAGTATCGCTTCAACACCGACAAGATCGAGCATCTATTCTGTGGCGTCTGCGGCATCGAATCATTTGCGCGCGGCAAGGACCGGCAGGGCAATGATCTGGTCATGCTCAACGTCAATTGCCTCGACGACGCCCCGGCGATCGACCGCAACAGCATTACGCATTGGGACGGCGCCAATGCCTGAGCGGGCTCGCGTCACCGCCCTGACACATAGCGCGCGAAAGCGTGTTGACATCGGCGCCGGGGCAACCTAGTTACACCGCGCTTGCCCAGATGGCGGAATTGGTAGACGCGCACGGTTCAGGTCCGTGTACCGCAAGGTGTGGAGGTTCGAGTCCTCTTCTGGGCACCAATATCTTGAACCGCAAGGTTCATTCAGTACGCCGACCGCGCAACTCGCCCGGTCGGCGTTCTGGTTTTCGGGCATGACGGCTGGCGTCACACCAGCGTGCTCCCGCCTTCCCAATGCCTTCATGCTGTGCCATCACGTCTCAAACGCAACACCGAGACCGACATGGCTATCAGACTGCATCGCGGGGACTTGCCGAACCTTCATAATTATACCGGTCGGGAAGTGGCGATCGATACCGAGACCATGGGGCTGCATCCGCATCGCGACCGGCTCTGCGTGATCCAGCTGTCGCCGGGCGATGGCAGCGCCGACGTGGTGCAATTGCCCCAGGGCGTCAACGAGGCGCCGAACCTGGTCAAGCTATTGACCGATCCCGATGTGACCAAGATTTTCCATTATGCGCGCTTCGACGTGGCGGCGCTGCAGAACCGTTTTGGCGTGGTGACGGGGCCGGTCTATTGCACCAAGATCGCGAGCAAGCTGGTGCGCACCTATACGGACCGGCACGGGCTCAAGGACATCGTGCGCGAGCTGCTCAATATCGACCTCTCCAAGCAGCAGCAGAGTTCGGACTGGGGCGCCGAGAAAATAAGCGACGCGCAGCTCGAATATGCGGCTTCCGACGTGCTTTATCTGCATGATCTGAAGCGCCATCTCGACCGTATGCTGAAGCGCGAAAACCGCATGGAGATCGCGCAGGAATGCTTCGCCTTCCTCAAAACGCGGTGCGAACTGGACCTGTTGGGCTGGGATGAGACCGATATTTTTGCCCATAGCTGAGTGCCCATGACCGCGCATGCCGACACCGCCCCGCGCCTGCGAACCTATCAGCGCCTGGTGCTGCGCAATCGGGTCGTGGGCGTGTTGCGGCTGGCGGTGCCCCTGCTGGGCGTGGTGGTGCTGGTGCTGCTGGTGGGGCAGATCTATCTGTCGAGCCTGGGCAACCGGTTCGGCGTCGGACAGATTTCGGTGACGCGCGACCGGGTCACCATCGATGCGCCCCAATATTCCGGCGTGCTGGATGACGGCTCGGTCTATCGCGTGTCGGCCACATCGGCCGCTGCGGCGCTGAACGCCACCGACGTGATGGATTTGATGACTGCCAGCATCAACATCGTGCGCACCGATGGGGTGACCATGGATTTGAGCGCCAACATGGCGCGGCTCGACACCACGCGGGAGCTGGTGATTATCGCCGGCGACACGCATGTGGTGGAAAGCACGGGAACCACCAGCACGTTTGCCAATTCAGTCTTCGATTGGCAGAAGCAGGAGCTGACCGGCAAGGGGCCGGTGGTTGTGGACTATGCCGACGGCACCCATCTGGTGGCCAAGGGTCTGCTCTATAATGCCAAGACCGCAGTCTGGACTTTCACCGCCGCGACAGTCACCCTGCCCGATACGCCCGGAGCCGAAGCACCATGAGAATGTTATCCAAAGTGTTCGGCGTCGGATTGAGCCTGTTGCTGGCGGGAACCGCCACGGCGGCCGACAAGGTGCAGATCACCGCCGACACCTTCACGGTGACCGAGACCAGCCATGAGGCGGTGTTCACCGGCAATGTGGTGGTCAATCATCCAACCGTCCTGGTGCATGCCGACAAGGTGGTGGCCACCTATGGGGAAGGCGGCACGACCGATATCAAGACCTTCGTGGCCACGGGCCATGTGGAGCTCAAGACCAGCGACCAAAACGCTACCGGCGAGAAGGCCGTGTTCACGCCGAGCGACCAGTTGTTGCGCCTGACCGGCAATGTGCTGGTGACCAATTCGGGCGGCACGGTGGGCTCGGGCGAGCTGGTGGTGAACCTTGCGACCAATGTGTCGACCTTTACGGGCGGCAGCAGCGGCAAGCGGGTGACCGGGGTGTTCACCTCGCAATGACCGATAGCGTAAGCAAGGCCAGGATCGACCAGACCGGCTGGCTGGTGGCGCATAGCCTGGCCAAGAGTTTTGGCAAGCGCGCCGTGGTGCGCGACGTGTCGATCGCGGTGCGGCGGGGCGAGGCCGTGGGGCTTTTGGGCCCTAATGGCGCCGGCAAGACCACGGTTTTCACCATGATCATGGGGCTGGTAAAGCCCGATAGCGGCAGTATCAACCTCGATGGGCAGGCGATCACGCATCTGCCGCTGTTCCAGCGCGGGCGGCTGGGCATTGGCTATCTGCCGCAGGAGCCCTCGATTTTTCGCGGCATGACGGTGCGCGGCAATATCATGGCGGTGCTGGAAAGCCATGTGCGCAGCAAGGCCGACCGCAAGGCGCGGCTGGAGTCGCTGCTGGAAGAATTCTCCATCAGCCACCTGGCCAGCGCCAATGCGCTATCGCTGTCGGGTGGCGAGCGGCGCCGCGTGGAAATCGCCCGGGCGCTGGCGGCGGACCCGGTGTTCATGCTGCTGGACGAGCCGTTTGCCGGCGTCGATCCGATCGCGGTGGCTGAGGTCAAGGGACTGGTCAAGCAGTTGACGCGGCGCGGCATCGGCGTGCTGGTCACCGACCATGCGGTACGCGAGACACTGGGGCTGGTCGACCGGGCCTATGTGATTCATGGCGGCAAGGTGATGATCCAGGGCAAGCCCGAAACCATCAGCGCCGATCCGGATGCGCGGCGGGTGTATCTGGGCGAGAATTTCGAGATTTGAGAGGCGGCATTGGGCGCAATAGCGCCCTGCCTTGGGATCTCGCGCGCTCTGCCTGAATCCAGCGCGACTTGCAATCTCGCTGCTCCCTGATGCCGCTCCACCCACTCCCTTCCCGCGGACTTGATCCGCGGGCCACCCTCAATACGGCATGCGCGACGAGAGGCCCGCGGATCAAGTCCGCGGAAAGGACGGTGGTTGGGAGGGATCGTGCCGACTGACGGTGCATAGCGTCGCACTAGCTGCAGTTGGTGGAAGGCATTGTGCCGGCTGGGGATGCGCAGCGTTGCATCTGCGGCGACGGGTAAGAGCCTTGCAACCGGCCGACACCTGGCCACTTGGCACGGAACTTGCCCTCGCGCTTGCCCCTCGCGCCGAATTGAGTCATGGTCCGGCCGGGAAGTGGCTGGCAACGGCCAAAAGTTTTGCCTCAGGGACCATTCATTCATGGCGCTTTCGCCGCGGCTGGAGTTTCGCCAGGCCCAAAGCCTGACGCTGACGCCGCAGTTGATGCAGTCGATAAGGCTGCTGCAACTGAGCCACCTCGAACTCAACGATTTCGTCGATGCCGAGCTGCTGCGCAACCCGTTGCTGGAGCGCGAGGATGGCGGCGACACCGACGCGCCCGAAGCGCCGGAGCGCGCGCCCGAGGGCCAATCCTACGAAGACACGGTCGAGCATGGCGACCGCATCCAGAGCGCCGACACCATCGCAGATGGCTATGATACGTCCGTCGAGAATGTATTTCCCGACCAGCCGGGGCAGGATCAGCTCAATCCGCAGAGCCGACTGGATCGCAATGGCGCCAGCGAAGGCGGGGAAGCTCCCGATATCGACCAGTTCGTGGCGGCCCGGCCGCGCCTGAGCGATCATCTGGAAAACCAGACCAACATGATCCTGCGCACGCCGGCCGACCGGCTGATCGCACGCTATCTGATCGATAACCTCAATGAGGCCGGGTATCTGGCGGTCGAGCCGCAGGCCATTGCCGACCAGCTTGGAGCCGAGCTGGCCGATGTCGAGGCGGTGTTGCAGGCGGTGCAGGGCTGCGATCCGCTCGGGGTATTTGCGCGCTCGGTCAAGGAATGCCTCGCCATGCAGTTGCGCGAGAAGGATCGGCTCGACCCGATCATGATGCGGCTCTTAGATAATCTGGAAATGCTGGCAGACCACAATATGCCGGCGCTGATGCGGGCGGTCGGCTGCGACCGCGAGGACATCAACGAAATGCTGGCCGAACTGCGCCAGCTCGACCCCAAGCCGGGCCGCGCCTTCGACGTGGGGCCGGTGGAAGCGGTGGTGCCCGATGTGTTCGTGCGGCCGGGGCCGGCGGGCGACTGGCAGATTGAGCTCAATACCGAAGTGCTGCCCAAGGTTCTGGTCAACCGGGTCTACTATGCGACGGTGACCAAGAAGGCCCGCGACAGCAGCGAGAAGGCGTTTCTGAGCGACTGCCTGCAGACGGCGAATTGGCTGACCAAGAGTCTCGACCAGCGGGCGCAGACCATTTTGAAGGTGGCGGCCGAAATCGTGCGGCAGCAGGACGGGTTTTTGCTGCATGGCATTGCCCATTTGCGGCCGATGACGCTGAAAATGGTGGCCGAAACCATCGAGATGCACGAATCGACGGTCAGCCGGGTGACCTCGAACAAATACCTGTCGACCCCGCGCGGGCTGTTCGAGATGAAATACTTCTTCACCACCGCGATTGCGTCCAGCGATGGCGGGGTGGATCATTCGGCCGAGGCGGTGCGCCATCGCATCCGGCAGTTGATCGATGCGGAAGCGACCAGCGACGTGCTGAGCGACGACACCATCGCCGAAGTGCTCAAGCGCGAACAGGGAATCGACGTGGCGCGCCGCACTGTGGCGAAATATCGCGAGGGCATGAACATTCCCTCATCGGTGATCCGGCGGCGGCAGAAGAAGAATCTGGAACAGGCCTAGGCAGAGCCGCGTTTGCGGCTCCTCATGCGAGCTCACCACAACCACGACGTCATTCCCGCGCAAGCGGGAACCCATTCGTCGGCCGTTTTTTGCTATATGGGCGTCAAAGGGCGCGGCGACGGGCACTGTCCGCTTTCGGACGGAAGGCTAAAGCCCTTGCCCCCTCATGTCACGCTTTTAAACGAACTCTTGCGGGGTGTTGCGCATTGCCTCCCTTAGCCGAGCGGGTCTAGCATCGGGGGAACGGCACACCCATATCCAACAGGTATGAGCGTGACGTGATCCCGAAGGACGGGAACCCGGCTTTCGGCTACTCAAGCGTCGGTTTTCGACGACAAAAACAGCGAAAGAGGAACCCATGACCTTACGAGTTTCCGGCAAGAACATGGATGTTGGCGATGCCTTGCGCGGCAAGGCGGAGGATCACTTTGACGCCGTTGTCGCCAAGTATTTCGATGGCGGCTATGACGGGCATTTGACGCTAACCCCTGATGGCATCGGCTTTAGGGCCGATTGCATCGTGCATCTCGACAGCGGCGCCATGCTGCAATCGAGCGCCCAGGGCGGGGACGCGACATCGGCCTATGAGGTGATGGCGCTCAACATCGAAAAGCGGCTGCGCCGCTACAAGCGGAAACTCAAGAGCCACGGTAAGGGTATCAAGGCCAATGGCGACGACACGTTGGCCCAATATACCGTGCTGGGCGCGTCCGACGAACTCGACGAGCTAGACGAAGACTATGCACCACCCGTGATTGCCGAGACCACCAAGAACCTGCGTTCGCTCAGCGTAGGGGAGGCGGTGATGGAACTGGACCTGACACAATCGGGTGTAGTGGTATTCCGCCATGCTGGACATGGCGGGCTGAATGTGGTCTACCGCCGCTCCGATGGCAATATAGGCTGGATTGATCCAGCGCTGGGGGCAAATTAGGTCCCCACCAGTACAGACCAGAAGAACTATTGCGGGACTGAATTCATGGAATTGGCCGATATCCTGGCTGAGCGCGCCGTGCTGACTTGCACGGGCGTCAAAACCAAGCGCCAACTGTTCGAACAACTGGCCAACAAGGCTGCTGAACTCACCGGACGCTCCAAGACTGAACTCTTCGAGGCTATCGAAAGCCGCGAAGAGCTTGGCTCGACCGGCTTGGGCAATGGCATTGCGATTCCCCATGGCAAGGTGGCGGGGCTCAACCGGGTGTGTGCGGTTTTTGCGCGCCTGGACGAGGCCATCGAATTCGACGCGCTCGACGACCTGCCCGTCGATATCGTGATGATGCTGCTGGCCCCCACCGGGGCCGGCGCGGACCATCTCAAGGCCCTGTCGCGCGTGGCGCGTGTGCTGCGCAACGAGCATGTTTTGGACGAACTGCGCCGGCTCGATACGTGCGACGCGATCTATGGCCTGCTGACCGCTCCGGTGGCTTCCACCAAGGCGGCTTGAGTTCCGCTCGATCCTCAAAAACGCAAAACCCTCGGGGAAGCCCGAGGGTTTTTTGGTTTTGATGCTCACGCTATCCCACCCACCGCCTTCCCGCGGACTTGATCCGCGGGCCACTCGCCGCATGTGCTGCCGCTGGCTTTGGCCCTTGGAGACCCGCGGATCAAGTCCGCGGGCATAACGGCGGGGGTGGAGCACTTTGGGCCCCGATGGCAGCGGCGATCAGTGCAGCGTCGCCAGACCCAGATTCTTGTCACCAAGCCAGTCGGTGACCGCGTCTTCGGTGTCGGTAACCAGCAGTGGGGTGCCGTCGGCCGACATCACCAGTTGGTAAAGCCCGTCGGTGTCGAATTGCGCGTCGGTAATCATCTGCGAGAGCGCATCGCCGCCAATGGCGCGCACATAGGCCACGGCATTGCCCCCAAGGGCAGCAAACTGGGCGCTCGTCAGATCCTTGAGCGGGTGGATAACGTTACCGACATTGGCCTCGTCATTGCGTTTTTCATACATTTTCAGGCCCTTTCCTCATAATGAGCGAATTTCGATACGGCGGGCGACCTTCAGCGCTTGCGGGCGCTCTAATGCAACAACGAGCATACCATGCCCTAAAGTTGCATCTTTCACGATCATCCCATCGGCCAGGAGGAACGAGCGCTGGAATTGCCGCGCCGCGATACCGCGGTGCAGATACTCCTTGCCGGGTTCATCCTTCTGGCGTCCGCGCACCATGATCTGGTTATCCTCGGCCATGACTTCGAGTTCGTTGGCGGCAAAGCCCGCCACCGCGATCGAGACCAGGAATTTCTCGGTGCCGTCGGGCAGGACGGTTCGCTCGATATTATAGGGCGGGTAGCCGTCGGCGGATTTTGCCAGCCGATCGACCCGCTCTTCGAACGCATCGAAGCCCAATAGGAACGGGGCAGAGAACACAGAAATACGCGACATCAGGGGCGTCCTTGATAGCAAGCAACGTCTGGGCCGGACCCGTAGCAAAGTGGCATCCGGCGCCCATGCCAAGATATGGGGAACGGCGCGGTGGGTTCAAGTGTGGAGGAGTGGAACCGTGCCACGCCGTCGTGGTTCGAGGCTCGCGAAGGGCTCGCACCTCACCGTGAGGGCTACTCTCAGATCGCCATTCTCCCAGTAGCCCTCGTGGTGAGGTGCCTCTTCGGCGCCTCGAACCACGGGGGCGAGGCACTATGCCTAGATCGGTAGCCCCGATAACAACCTTGGCCCATTCGACCCCACCCCCGCGGCGGCGCGGATCATGGCGGATTTGACCGGTTCGGAACGGTCGACGAGGCCGAGGCCGAAATCACGGAGGGCGCGAACGGGGGCGATTTCGTTGGAGAACAGGCGGTTCATGGTGTCGGTGACCATGGCCATGGCGGAGGTGTCGAGGCGGCGCCAGCCTTGGTAGCGGGCAAGCACATCGTCGCTGCCGTGGTCGAGGCCGAGGCGGAGGGCCTCCACGACGACTTCGGCCAGGGCGGCGACGTCCTTGAGGCCCAGGTTCAGGCCCTGGCCGGCGATGGGGTGCACCACATGGACGGCGTCGCCGACCAAGGCCAGGCGGGGCGCGACGAAATCGCGGGCGATCCTCATGTGGAGGGGGAAAGCCTGCAATTTGTCTTGGGCAATTACGGCGCCCAGCGTCGAACCCATGACCGATTCGATGGTAGCGTTGAGCTCGTCCGGGCCCATGGCGAGGAATTTCGGAGCGTCGGCGCTGGCCTCGGTCCAGACCAGAGAGGAGCGATTGCCCTTGAGCGGCAGGCTGGCAAAGGGGCCGGCAGGCCGGAAATGCTCGTAGGCGGCGCCATCATGGGGAAGCTCGTGACTGATCGTCGTCACGAGGCCCGATTGCTTATAGTCGTGGGCGACGGTGGTGATGCCCGCCATGGTGCGCAGTTTTGACTGGCCGCCATCGGCTCCGACGACGAGAGGGGCGCTGAGCAGGCGTCCGTCGGCCAGCGTTAGCACGCCCGCCATGCCGTCGGCGGCAAAGTGTTCGATCTCAACAGGGGCGATCACGGTAATGCTGGCGGCGGCGGCATCGAGCAGGACCTGCCCCATGATGCTGTTGGGCACCATATGGGCAAAGGGCTCGCCCGGCGCGACATCGCCCGCAAAGCTGAGGAAGAGCGGCCGCGACAGGTCGCCGGTACCCGAATCGGTGATGCGCATCGCCGTGATGGGTTGCGCGGCCTCGACCATTGGGGACCAGACGCCCAGTGCCTCAAACACCCGGCGCACGCCTGCCCCAACGGCCGAGGCGCGATTATCGCGCGGCACGGCCAGCGGGCGGCGATCGACCAGGCCAATGCGAATGCCCCTGGCGGAACGGGCCAGCGCCAAGGCTAGCGTCAGCCCGACCGGCCCGCCGCCCACGATCAGCACATCGAACCGCTCGCTCTGCATCGTCATCCGCCTCGTTTGAAGACCACAGTTTCGCCGCCCAGACATGGCGATGCAAGACGCGTCAGCGCCGCGGGCACTGTGCCGTAATATTGCCCAAATTGGCCAGGTTCTGCACAAAAATCAGGCATCTTTTCATCCTGCTCGGGCAAATCTGCATTATGGATTTGGTAACCCCTTGTTTTCAAGGCGTATTTCGGTCGTCAGCCGACTTGGCACGGGTCTTGAGTCTATAGGGCTATTCCAGACTGACGCCAAATTGCAAAGGGGCTCTCATGAAACTGGTGATAGCGATTATCAAGCCATCACGCCTCGAAGAGGTTCGCCAGGCTCTCAACTCACTCGACGTCCACGGCATGACCGTGACCGAAGTGAAGGGATACGGCCGCCAAAAGGGGCATTCCGAAATCTATCGCGGCACCGAATACGCCGTGCACTTCCTGCCCAAGCTCAAGGTCGAGATCGCGGTCGATGATGCCCTCGCCGATGCCGTGTCCACGGCTATCCGCGACAGCGCCCAGACCGGCCGGATCGGCGATGGCAAGATCTTCGTCCTCGATCTGCTCGCTGTCACCCGCATTCGCACCGGCGAAACCGGCGCGGCCGCCCTTTAAGCGTCATTCGGAGAGAAACAGAAATGACAGGTCTCAAGACGTCAAAACTACTCGGGGGGTCACTGCTCGCTTCCCTGGCGATGAGCGTCGCCGCTTTCGCCCAAGACGCGGCCGCTCCCGCCGCTGATGCAGCCGCCGCCGTCGTCGCCGAAGTCGCCCCCCATGTCGACAAGGGCGATACCGCCTGGATGCTGGTGTCCACCATGGCGGTCATCGTCATGACGGTGCCGGGCCTGGCTCTGTTCTATGGTGGCCTCGTGCGCTCCAAGAACGTGCTCTCCGTGCTGACGCAGGTGTTTGCCGGCTTCGCCATGATCGCCCTGCTCTGGGTGGCTTATGGCTATACGCTGGCCTTCAACGGCGCGACCGATGGCAGCGGCCTGTCCAACTTCGTCGGCGACTTCTCGAAGTTCTTCCTCGTGGGTATCGGCCCCGACTCGACCACCACGACCTTCTCGGCGGCCTTCCTGCTGCCCGAAATGGTGTTCGTGATCTTCCAGCTCACCTTCGCGGCCATCACCGCCACCCTCATCGTCGGCGCCATTGCCGAACGCATGAAGTTCGGCGCCTTGCTGGCGTTCCTGGCCATCTGGTTCACCTTCTCCTATATCCCGATCGCCCACATGGTCTGGTATTCGGGCGGTCTGCTGTTCAAGCTGGGCGCCTATGACTTTGCTGGCGGCACCGTGGTTCATATCAATTCCGGTGTGGCCGCCCTCGTCGCCTGTCTGGTTCTGGGGCCGCGTATCGGCTACCTCAAGGAGCCGATCGCTCCGCACAATCTGGTGCTGACCTATATCGGCGCCGGTCTCCTCTGGTTCGGCTGGTTCGGCTTCAATGCCGGCTCCAATCTCGAAGCCAACGGCCTCACCGCCATCGCCCTGCTCAATACCATCACTGCTCCTGCTGCCGCAGCCCTGGTCTGGATCCTT
This sequence comes from Devosia sp., assembly GCF_028290435.1. Lineage (GTDB taxonomy): Bacteria > Pseudomonadota > Alphaproteobacteria > Rhizobiales > Devosiaceae > Devosia. The sequence goes on from NZ_JAQGJV010000054.1 coordinate 30,148, forward strand.
TGCGAAAAGATCAGCCGTGGCCATGCTTCGGCCCTGGGCGCCGTGACGGGTGCGGTTGCGGGTCTCGTCGCCATCACCCCGGCTGCCGGTTTTGCCGGTGTGGCGGGCGCCATGGTGCTGGGCGGCGTCGCCAGCGTGGTCTGCTTCTGGGCGGTCGTGTCGCTCAAGCAGATGTTCAAGTATGACGACAGCCTGGACGTGTTCGGCGTGCATGGTGTTGGCGGTATCGTCGGCGCCCTGGGCACCGCCATCGTCGCCACCCCGTCGCTGGGCGGTTACGCCCTCGGCGAGGCGGCGGCCTATTCGTGGACCAGCCAGTTCATGATCCAGCTCGAAGCCGTGGCGATCGCCGTGGTGTGGTCAGGCGTCGTGGCCTTCGTCGCGCTGATGATCGTCAAGGTGGTGTTCGGCGGCCTGCGGGTTGCGGAAAGCGCCGAAAGCGATGGCCTGGATATCGCCACTCATGGCGAGCACGCCTACAACAGCTAAGTGCAATTTTCCGGGCGGCGAGACTCGCCGCCCGGCTCCCCCGTCTGCGCATGATCTGGTCCGAAAACCGGCTTCCACTTTTCGGGATCATGCGAACGCCAAAAGAATTGATCGCCGCGTGCAGCTCGTGTTCCTCTTGGCCCGCCACAGAGGCTTCCCACTCGCAAAACCGCACGGGCTGCACACCACGATCAATTGGCTGAACAAAGTGCCGCACTGCCAGTCCTCCCCGAGGGCAATGCGGACGACAAGGGCCTGCCGGACCGGCGGGCCCTTTTTCTTGGACCGGCGACCGATGGTTAGCATGAGATTAACCCCAGCCTTCTAGCATGAGGCAACATTGGGCAAGGATCGTCCGCGCCCGGTAGAGACTGTTGCCCGCCCATGCCGACACATCCCACCCCCATGCTCGACGAAGTGCGTTCCATGCCCGCGCGTGGTCCCAAGCCCCGGGCCAAGATTGCTGCACCCGTGGCGCCCAAGGCGATTGCCATCCATATTCCGCTGCGACTGGTCGGGTTGATCGTGCTGGCGGTGGTGGGGATATGCCTGGCGGCACTGGCATCGTGGTCGGTGGATGATCCCAGTTTTTCCTATGCGACCAGCAAGGCGCCGGCCAATTGGCTGGGCTTTCCGGGCGCGGCTATCGCCGACATCGCGTTCCAGACGCTGGGGTTGGCGGCTTTGGTGCTGGTCGTTTCTCCGGCCCTGTGGGGCTGGGCGCTGGCGCGCAAGCGCGTCGTCACCGGCATGGGGCTGCGCGCCCTGGCGTGGATCGGCTCGACCTTTTTGGCGGCCGGCGTGCTGTCCTTCATCGCCATGCCGGCCACCTGGCCGCTGCCGACGGGTCTGGGCGGCCTTGTGGGCGGCCTGTTCAGCAACACCGCGGCTTCGATCGCCGGGGCGCCGGTCAGCGGGCTGATGGGCACGCTGTTCGCTATCATCATCGCCATTCCGACTTTGGCGCTGTTCTGGATCGGCATGGGGCTGGGCCATACCATTTCGGCCGCGCCGCAGAAGGTATCTGCCGCGGCAGCGCGTCGTGGGCAGCCGGCGGTTGCGGACGATGAGCCCGAAACCAACCCACTGGTCGATATCGTGCTCGGCGCCATGGTGCATACCGGCTACTCCTTGCGCACCGCCTTCCGCCGCGCTCGCGAAAGCCATGCGCAGCGCCGCGAGGATGAAGCCGCGTTCCGCGATAGTGACCGCGAGCCGGGCATGGACGTGGCTGTCGAGCCTGTCGTCGGCCGCCAGGAGCCCTCGATGGCCCCGACGCAGCGCCGCATTCACGCGCCGGCCGAGCCGGCGTTCGAGCAGCCCCGCGCCGAGCCGCGCATCAACGCGCCCAGCGACTATGACGATACCGAGCTCGACTATCCGGCCGAGCCTGAAGATGACGACCTGCCCTTCGTGCCCGACGTGCCGGCACCGGCCGTGGTCAACCATCACCAGCGCGGCGATTCGCGCTTTCATCCGGCTCCGCCACCAAGCGGCATCTCGCCGCGCGTGTCCGCCCCCCCTGCCCGCCCCGTGCAGGGCCAGCGTATTGCCCGCGAAGCCCAGGGCTCGTTCCTCGACGCGCCGCTTGGTTTTGAGCTGCCGCCCCTGAGCCTCTTGGCCGAACCCAAGCACAAAGGCCCCTCCGAAGAGCACAATCCCGAGCGGCTGGAAGCCATGGCGCGTCAGCTCGAAGGCGTGCTGGAGGATTTCGGCGTCAAGGGCGACATCATCAATGTGCGCCCCGGCCCGGTGGTGACGCTGTTCGAACTGGAGCCGGCTCCGGGCATCAAATCGTCCCGCGTGATCTCGCTGGCCGACGATATCGCCCGCTCGATGAGCGCGATTTCCGCTCGCGTCGCCGTGGTGCCGGGCCGCAATGCCATCGGCATCGAGCTGCCCAATCACAATCGCGAAATGGTGTATTTCCGCGAAATGCTGGCCTCGACCGATTTCGAGAAAATGAAGGGCAAGCTGCCCATCTGCCTGGGCAAGACCATTGGTGGCGAGCCGGTGATCGCCGATCTCGCCCGCATGCCGCATCTGCTGATCGCAGGCACCACCGGTTCGGGCAAGTCCGTCGGCATCAACACCATGATCCTGAGCCTGCTCTACCAGATGACGCCCGAGCAGTGCCGCATGATCATGATCGATCCGAAAATGCTCGAACTCTCAATCTATGACGGCATTCCACATCTGCTGACCCCCGTCGTCACCGACCCGCAAAAGGCGGTGGTGGCGCTCAAATGGGCCGTCCGCGAGATGGAAGACCGCTATCGCAAGATGAGCAAGATCGGCGTGCGCAATATCGACGGCTTCAACCAGCGCGTAAACGAATCCAAGGCCGAGGGCCGGGTCATCACCCGCACGGTGCAGACCGGGTTCGACCGCGAAACCGGCGAGGCGATCTTCGAGAGCGAGGAATTCAACCTCGAGCCGCTGCCCTATATCGTGATCATCGTCGACGAAATGGCCGACCTGATGATGGTAGCCGGCAAGGACATCGAAGGCGCCATCCAGCGGCTCGCCCAGATGGCCCGCGCCGCCGGCATCCACATCATCACCGCCACGCAGCGCCCGTCGGTGGACGTCATCACCGGCACGATCAAGGCCAACTTCCCTACCCGCGTCAGCTTCCAGGTGACCTCAAAGATCGACAGCCGCACCATTTTGGGCGAACAGGGCGCCGAGCAGCTGCTGGGCAATGGCGACATGCTGTATATGGCGGGCGGCGGCCGCATCAAGCGCCTGCACGGGCCGTTCGTCGCCGATAGCGAAGTGGAAGCCGTGGTCGCGCATTTGAAGACCCAAGGCTCGCCGGATTACCTCGATAGCATCGTGGCCGATGAGGACGAGGGCGGCGGCGACATGGGCGACAGCGGCGGTGGCGACGATTATGCCGGCTCGGGCGACGAGCTTTACGACAAGGCCGTCCATATCGTTCTGACCGACAAGAAGGCCTCGACCTCCTATATCCAGCGCCGCCTGGCCATCGGTTACAACAAGGCGGCGACGCTGATCGAGCGCATGGAACGCGAAGGCGTCATCTCCCAGGCCAACCATGCCGGCAAGCGCGAGATTCTGGTGGGTTCGGACTAGGTCCGAGCCGCCTAGTCGGGAATCGTGCCGTTGCGGTGCAGGACCTGGCCCGCGAGGTAGAGCGAGCCGGAAATCACCACCCGGGCATTGCGGACTTCGGCCGCCGACCGCAGGGCCGCGTCGATCGAGCGGCTGGCGGTGGCGGGGAAGCCGGCACCGCGCAAGGCATCGGCGATGAAGGCGGCCTTGTGGGCGTTGGGCTCGCCCGGAATGGTCAGCGTCAGGATGCGCTCGGCCATGTTGGCAAACGGGGCCAGCACGTCGGCGGGGACGCGGGTGTTCATCATACCCATGATCAGCACCAGCGGCGCCGGACGGGATAGGTTCATATCGGCCAGCGCCCGGGCCAAGGCGCGCGTGCCGTGGGCATTGTGACCACCATCGAGCCAGAGTTCGGCACCGGGGCCGAGCAGGTCGCGCAGCGGGCCCTGCAGCGACGATAGCCTCGCCGGCCAAACCACCGTCTGCAGGCCCTTTTCAATCGAAGCGCTATCGACCGGCAGGTTGAAATGGCGCACGGCCGCAATGGCGGTGCCGGCATTGTCGAACTGGTGCGCCCCGATCAGTTTGGGGCGTGGTAGATCGAGGAGCCCGGCTTCGTCCTGATAAACCAGGCGGCCATCCTGTTCGTAAGCATCGAAATCCTGGCCAGCGACGAAGGGCGTAACGCCGAGGCGGCGGGCAACCCTGTCGATACTGGCCAGCCCCTCATCGGCTTGACGGGCGATCACGGCGGGACTGCCGCGCTTGAGAATGCCGGCTTTTTCGACGGCGATCTTGCCGATGGTATTGCCGAGGAACGCCATGTGGTCGAGATCGACCGGGGTGATGATGGTGCCGAGCGGATGCTTGACCACATTGGTGGTGTCATAGGTGCCGCCCATGCCCACTTCGAGCAGCACGTAATCGGCAGGGGTTTCGGCAAACAGCACGAAGGCGGCGGCGGTGGTGATTTCGAAATAGGTGATGTTTTGCCCGGCGTTCACCGTCTCCAGCCGCTCCAGCACGGCGTTGAGGCGGCGGCTGGTGACCAGCTTGCCGGCGAGGCGAATACGCTCGTTGAAGCGTACGAGATGGGGCGAGGTATAGACATGCACGCTCTTGCCAGACGCCTCCAGCATGGCGCGCAGGAACGCGACCGTGGACCCCTTGCCGTTAGTGCCGGCGACATGGATCACCGGGGGGATGCGGTCTTCGGGGTTGCCGAGATCGGCCAACAGCCGTTCGAGCCGTTCCAGGCCCAGATCGATCAGCTTGGGGTGGAGGCCCGAAAGGCGCTTGAGAATGGCATCGGTTCGCGACATGAGCAGGTCCGGATCAGGGAAGCGATCTGGTAGCGCGCAATCGCGGCGGGCTCAATGGGGATGAGTCTCCAAGCCAAGGAAGGCCCCCTCACCCGCCGCTGTGCGGCGACCTCTCCCCCAGAGGGAGAGGTGAAGAAAGGATCGCGCGCAGCGCACCTCTCCCTTTGGGGGAGAGGTCGGCCGCAGGCCGGGTGAGGGGGCCTTGCAGCGGATCGAAAGCTATCAGAACTCGCTCCAGTCCTTATCCACCGCAGTCGCCGTATTGCCCCGGCGCAGATAGGTGCCGGCGACGGCTTTGAGTTTCTGCTGGATACCACGGGCGCCCGCCGGTTGCGGGGTGGGAGCCTGTCGAGACGGCGCCCGGGCCGGAGCTTCGGCAAGGGTGAAGATGTCGACGATACGGTCGAGTTCGCTCGCTTGCGCCTCGGTCTGCTCGATGGCGGCGTTGGTTTCCTCGACCAAAGCCGCGTTGTGCTGGGTCATTTCGTCGAGCACCTGAACGGCGGTGCTGACCTCTTCGATCGAGAGCGCCTGCTTGCGGCTGTCGCGCGAAATGGCTTCAAGCGCGGCGGTATTGTCGCGGATGGCGCCCAGCATGCTGGAAATCTTGGAGGCAGCATCGGAGACGAGGCGCGATCCACCGCGCACTTCATTAGCCGACTGCTCGATCAGCGCCTTGACGTCCGACGAGGCGCTGGCGGCCGATTGGGCCAGCCGGCGCACTTCGACGGCGACCACGGCAAAGCCCTTGCCAGCATCGCCGGCCCGGGCGGCCTCGACCGAGGCGTTGAGCGCCAGAAGATTGGTCTGGAAGGCGATGTCGTCGATCAGGCCAATGATGTTGGAAATCTTGGCCGACGATTGCGTGATGCGCTCCATGGCGTCGTTGGCCTCGGCCATCACGGCGCCGCCGGCTTCGGCGGTTTTGGTGACGGCCTGGGCCTGCACGCTGGCCGATTCGGCCTTCTTGGCGTTCTCTGCGACGGTGTTGGCGAGTTGTTCGATGGCGGCCGAAGTCTCTTCGATGGTGGCGGCCTGCTTGGTGGTGCGTTCGCTCAGGTCATTGGCGCCGGAGAGGATTTCGCCAGTGGCACGTTTAAGGGCGCCAGAGGTGTCGCGGAGCTGGCCGACAATGTCGCCGAGCTTTTCCGCCACCGCATTGGTATCGGTCTTGAGACGCGCGAAGGCGCCTTCGTAATCGCCGCGCACGCGCAGAGTCAGGTCTGTTTCGGCGAGAGCCGCCAGCACTTCGCCGGTTTCACCCAGGCCACGGTCGACGGTTTCGACCAGGGCATTGACGCTCTTGGCGAGGCCATTGAGTTCGGCATCGGGGAATTGAGCATCGACGCGCTTACTAAAATCGCCCGCGATGGCAGCATCGACCACATCGCCGAAGGAGCGCTGCAGGCTCTGCATCATCGAGGCACGATCAGCGCGGCGGGCGATCGACTGGGCGGCTTCGGCCTCGGTCAGCTCGGTGACCTTCTGGCCGTTTTGACGGAACACTTCGACGGCGCGCGACATGGCGCCCAATTCGTCGGTGCGGCCGGCGCCTTTGATGCGAATGTTGAGGTTACCCTGGGCCAGCTCCTGCATGGCGCCGGTCAACAGCGTGATCGGCCGCGTGACGCTGCGCGAGAACAGCCAGCCGGCCAAAGCCACGACGGCCAAGAGCGCTGCACCGATGGCGAGCATCATGTTGCGCATGTCGACGATGGGAGCGAGCACTTCGCCGGTGGCCATCACGGCGACGACGGCCCAATTGCCGGCGCGAGTAGTGACGGGCGCGGCGGCGACCAGCATTTCGGTGCCGCGATAGGCGGTGGAGGTGCCTTCGCCAGTGTTGCCGGCAATCGCAGAATCGAGTGCGGGCGCGGCGAAGCTGGTGACCAGCGCGTCATTGGCTTCGGTAAAAATCGAGTTGGAGCGCAGCAGCCCGTCGGGACCGACGACCAGCGCCTCGCCGGTTTCGCCGAAGCCGGTGCGGTTGCCGATGACGGCATCGAGCCGTTCGGAGGGGAGCTGGATGGCCAGCACGCCGACCTTGCGGCCGGTGGCATTGAACACCGGCTTGGCGAAGAAACTGGCGGGCAGGTTGTTGGCCGCCGCATAGGGGGCGAAATCGGCAAACACCAGGTCGTCGGGGGTTTCGATGGCGACGGCCTTGGCAAACACCTGTCCCAAGGCCGAAGAGGCTAGCGGGCCGGTGACGAAATTGGTGCCGAAGTCCTGGCCCTTGTCGACGGAATAGACCAGCGAGCCCTTGAGATCGAACAGATACAGATCGCGATAGCCGCGTGCCGCGATCTGGCTGCGGAAGCCGGGATGGAAGCGGGTGTGGGTGACGTCATAGGCGCCGGTGGTGCCCAGAGTATCCAAAGCCGCCAGATCATCTTTTTTGGGATTGTTGGTGACGTAGAGGGTGCGCACTTCCTCGGTCGGGTTGACCTTGAACTGCAGCCAGGCGCCGCCGAAATCGCGCAGGGCCTGCACGGTGGCCTCGGAGCGCGAGGTGGCCGTCAGGTCATCCTCGACCGATTTGAGATAGGTCGACACCTGGGTGGCGCGTTCGGAGGCCAGCGTGAGCAGCCGGCTTTCGGCCGAACTGCGCAGCGCGTTCGAGCCGATCAGGTAGCTGGCGCTGCCGACGCCGATACTGACCAGCAGGGCCGAGCCGATCAGCGCCAATGGCAGCTTACGGGCAATCGACATCGAACGGAATTTGAACATGCAGTTCCCCCTCGCGAATGCCGCTGGCTGGCGGCGACGCAAGAGAATGCGCGCTGAGCTCTTTGGCAGCGCGCAATAGTACCTGAAACGATATTAAGTGGCGGTAAAGGAAGTTCGGACGGTTGGAGCTTGATGACTTCTGGTCAAGGCGTCATCAACCCCGCGTTTCTATCGGCCCACAATCTGTTCGGAAAAGCGGCACCCGCTTTTCCCGATCATGCTCTAATTATTCGGCATGCGCCGCCGGCGGCATTAGCGCCAGGTCGTCGTCGCTTTCGGCGGCGGCGGCGGCATCGCGCAGGCTAACCCGGGTGGTGGTGGTCATGGCCGAGGAGGCCAATTCATCCACCGCCTCGTTGCGCATCAGGATGCCGGCGAGCGAGCCGATGGTGGAGCGCAGCTTGTGGCGATGCACCACCATATCGACCATGCCGTGCTCGAACAGGTATTCGGAGCGCTGGAACCCCTTGGGCAGCTTTTCGCGAATGGTCTGCTCGATGATGCGGGCGCCGGCGAAGCCGATACGCGCGCCGGGCTCGGCAATGTGGATATCGCCCAGCATGGCATAGGAGGCGGTGACGCCGCCGGTGGTGGGATCGGTGAACACCACGAAGAAGGGCAGGCCGGCTTCACGCAGGCGCAATACTGCGACGGTGGTGCGCGGCATCTGCATCAAGGAAAAAATGCCTTCCTGCATGCGCGCGCCGCCCGAGGCGACGAATAGCACGAAGGGGGTCTTGCGGCTGGCCGCGGTTTCGAGACCGGTGATGATGCCTTGCCCGGCAGCCATGCCGAGCGAGCCGCCGATGAAATCGAAATCCTGCACCGCCACCGTGGTGTCGCGACCATAGAGCTTGCCCGAAGCGACGATGACGCTGTCATCGAACCCGGTCTTGACGCGCCCTTCCTTGAGGCGGTCGACATAGCGCTTCTGGTCGCGGAATTTTAGCGGATCGACTGGCACGGCCGCGATCGGCACCAGGCTATATTTGCCATCGTCGAAGAAGGTTTCCAGCCGGTCGGCCGGCTTGATCTTCATGTGGTAGCCCGAATTGGGCACCACCCACTGATTGGCTTCCAGATCGCGATAAAACACCATCTCGCCAGACTCGGGGTCCTTGACCCAAAGGTTTTCCGGCGTCTCGCGCTTGTTGGAGAGGAACGAGCGGATTTTGGGGCGGACGAAGTTATCGATCCAGTTCATGGCGGGCCTCGCAATAGGCAGTTACGCTTCAGCTAAGCGTCGATTGTGGCAAATCTTATCAGGGTGCGGCGGGGATGGCAAAGTGGGCAACTGTTTGCACACAGGTCACCCCCTCCCGGCCTCCCCATCAAGGGGGGAGGTGTCTGCCGGTGGATAAGGCTCGCCCGAGTTCAGACAGAGCAAATTGAACTCGATTGAGTCCCAAGAGTGGAGAGAACCTCCCCCTTGATGGGGGAGGTAGGAGGGGGTAATGCGGTGGCCGGACTTACGCCCGCGCCCGCTTCACGCCCGCCGCCAGATCGGCGACCAGGTCGCGCAGAGCGCCGACCGTCTTGTCCGTCGGCTTGCCGTCGAGCAGCGAATTGCCCACCGTATCGACCAGGACCGAACCCACCGCGATGCCATCGGCATGGCGGCCGATATCGGCGGCGTCATCGGCGGTCTTGATGCCGAAACCCACCACGATGGGCAGATCGGTATGACCCTTGATGCGCGCAACGGCATCACCCACCGCGCCGCGCGACTTGATCGCAGCGCCGGTGACGCCATTCATCGACACGTAATAGACAAAGCCCGACGTGTTGTTGAGCACGACCGGCAGGCGCTGATCATCAGTGGTGGGTGTAGCGAGACGGATGAAGTTGATGCCGACCGCCATGGCGGGCAGGCACAGCTCGTCATCTTCCTCGGGCGGCAGATCGACCACGATCAGGCCATCGACGCCGGCCTGCACTGCAGCCGTCAGGAAGGCGTCGACTCCCATGGAATAGATCGGGTTGTAATAGCCCATCAGCACGATGGGGGTCGTGGTGTCCTTGCGGCGGAAATCCTCGACCATGGCGAGCACGCCGCGCAGCGTCTGCCCGGCCGCGAGCGCGCGCTGGCCAGCACGCTGGACCGAGACGCCGTCGGCCATGGGATCGGAAAAGGGCATGCCCAATTCGATGATATCGGCCCCGGCCTGCGGCAGCATATCGAGAATGGCCTGGCCGGTGGCTTGATCCGGATCGCCGGCCATCACATAGGCGACGAGCGCGGGACGGTTCTGGGCTTTGAGCGCAGCAAAACGGGTGGCGATACGGGTACTCATTACTTCAACAATCCCAAATACTTGCCAACACTTTCGACATCCTTGTCGCCGCGACCCGACAGGCACAGCACGATCGACTGGTCCTTGCCCATGGTCTTGGCGACCTTCATCAGCAGCGCCAGGCCATGCGCCGATTCCAGCGCCGGAATGATGCCCTCGAGCTTGGTGCAGAGCTGGAACGCTTCCAGCGCCTCGTTATCGGTGATCGGCGCATAGGTGACGCGCTTGGTATCGTGCAGGAACGAATGCTCGGGGCCGACGCCGGGATAATCCAGACCCGCCGAAATCGAATGGCCTTCGAGGATCTGACCGTCCTTGTCCTGCAGCAGATAGGTGCGGTTGCCATGCAGCACGCCGGGACGACCGCCGGTCATGGAGGCGGCGTGGCCGTTTTCGACATCGATGCCGTGCCCACCCGCTTCCGCGCCATAAATGGCAACCGAAGCATCATCGAGGAAGGCATGGAAGGTGCCGATGGCATTGGAGCCACCGCCGACGCAGGCAACCACCGCGTCGGGCAGCTTGCCCTCTGCCTTGTGGAACTGTTCCTTCAACTCGGTGCCGATGACCGACTGAAAATCGCGCACCATTTCCGGATAGGGATGCGGGCCGGCCGCGGTGCCGATCAGGTAATAGGTGGTGTCGACATTGGTGACCCAGTCGCGCAGCGCCTCGTTCATGGCGTCCTTGAGCGTGCCGGCGCCCGCGGTAACGGGGCGCACTTCGGCGCCCAGCATCTTCATGCGCAGCACATTGGGCATCTGCCGTTCGACGTCGGTGGCGCCCATGAAGATGGTGCAGGGCAGGTCGAACTTGGCGCAGACGGTGGCCGTGGCCACGCCATGCTGGCCGGCGCCGGTCTCGGCGATAACGCGGGTCTTGCCCATGCGCTTGGCGAGCAGGATCTGGCCCAGGCAATTGTTGATCTTGTGGCTGCCGGTGTGGTTCAGCTCCTCGCGCTTGAACCAGACCTTGGCGCCACCGAGCTGCTCGGTGATGCGCTTGGCGTAGTAAAGCGGGCTGGGGCGGCCGGCATAGTTGATCGACAGGTCGCTGAGCTCGGCCTTGAATTCCGGATCGAGCTTGGCGGCGCGATAATGGGCTTCGAGATCCAGGATCAGCGGCATCAGCGTTTCGGCGACGAAGCGGCCGCCGAACTGGCCGAAATTGCCGGCCTCATCGGGGCCGTTGCGCAGGGAATTGGTGCCGTCCATATGCTTAGCCTAACCTTGATTGCGGCCGCTTCCGGCCACGAGGCCAGGAACGGACTGCGCTATTGAGCCGCCCGCGCGTTGCGGATGAAGGCTTCGATCAGCCGCCTGTCCTTGACGCCCGGCGCCGTTTCCACGCCCGAGGACACATCGATCCCGAAGGGACGGACGGTGCGGACCGCTTCGGCGACGTTATCGGGCGTCAGGCCCCCGGAAAGCATGAAGTCGAGAGCGGGGTCAAGCGCCTTGAGCAGCGACCAGTCAAAGCTTTCCCCCAGCCCGCCGGGCCGATCGGCGCCCTTGGGCGGCTTGGCATCGAGCAGGATGCGGTCGGCAATCTCGGCGAAATCGGCCACATGGGCGACATCCTCGGCCCCGCCGATCGGCAGGGCCTTCATGATCTCGACGCCGGCTTCGGCCCGGATGGCCTCGACGCGGTGGGGTGTTTCGGGGCCGTGTAACTGGATCCAGTCGGGCCCGAGCGCCGCGATCTCGGCAACGCAGGAATTGTCGGGATTGACCAGCACCACGCAGGTTTGCACCCGGCCGCGCGCTTCGGAGATGAGGCTGGCCACCTCCTCGATGGTGACGTGGCGGGGGGAACGCACGAAGTGCATGAACCCCACCATATCGGCGCCCGCTTCGATCGCGGCCTCCAGCATGTCCGGCGTTTTGATCCCGCAGATTTTGATAATCAGAGGTTCGGCCATGGGGAGGTCAGGCTCGTGGGGTTGGAGAATGGGGGATCATCGCAGTTCCAGCAGGTCGTCGACTTCGCTCAGCGAGCCGCCGGCGGGCTGCGACTGGCTGCGGCGCAGGGCTTCGAGTTCGCCATTGAGCATCTGCGCCTCGCGCCGCCAATGGCGCTCGCGCTGGCGATGCAGGCTCTGGGCGAACCAGGTGGCAGTGCCGCCCAGCAGCACGCCGACCAGCAGCACCACATAGAGCACGAGGAACAGCGGCACCCCGTAGCCGGGTTGCTGCAGCGCTTCGGGCGCCACGAAGGGATTGAAATTGAGCGCCACGAACTGGCGGTTCGCCAGGGCAAAGACGATCAGCAGCGCGCACAGGGGCACCAGGACCAACCAGCCGACGATGCGCTTGACCATTCGTTACAGTGCCTTAATCGCCGAGCGCCGCTATTCGCGGTTCAGCCGCTCGCGGATTTCTTTGCCGGCCTTGAACTGGGGGACGTATTTTTCGCCAACATCGACCTGCTCGCCGGTGCGCGGATTGCGGCCGACGCGGGCCGGACGGTTCTTGACCGAGAAGGCGCCGAAGCCGCGCAGTTCCACGCGGTCGCCGCGCGCCATGGCATCGCCGACCTCATCGAGGATCGCATTGACGATGTTTTCGATGTCGCGCTGAAACAAATGCGGATTTTCGGCCGCCAGCTTTTCGACGAGTTCGGATTTGATCATCGCCTACTCCGGTCGCATACGTATAGAGCCCCTCGCTCAGAACGCCGAGCCAACCTGCCAAAGCGAAACCAGCCCGTCAAGCGTGATGGGGCCCGCAGCGGGTAATCCGAGCACCGAACGGGCCTGTCCGTTGGCAAAATTGGCCAACCAGCCAAAACCTTGCGCCGGCTCAGGATAAACCGTGATCACTTTGAGATCGGCCGGAACCTGGCGATCCGCCTCGAGCCAGGCGACAGCCTCAAGCTCGCCGCCGATCTGGTCGATCAATTTTGTCGCCAGGCCCATGCGGCCGGTCATGATGCGGCCATCGGCGAGCGCCAGCGCTTCGGGACGGGTCAGGCCACGCCGTTCGGCCACCACATCGACGAACCACTGGAAGCTGTCATCGACCAGGGCGGCGATCGAGGCGCGGGGGGCGCCCTCCATCGGCTCGTCGAAATCGGGCTCGGCCTTGAGCGGGCCGGAAGCGACCTTGTCGAAATCCACCCCGATGGTGTCGAGCAGCTTGCCGGCATTGACATGCTGGTAGAGCACGCCGATCGAGGCGACGATGGACAGGCGGCGGGCAAAAATCTGGTCGGTGGCGATGGCAGTCACATAGGCGGCCGAAGCGCCGAGTTCCTTGATCACCGCGACGACGGGCTTTTTGGCGCGGAGCTGGCCGAGGGCTTCGTAGAGCTCCTCGCCGCCGGCCGTGGTGCCGCCGGGCGAATTGATGGCGACTATGACGGCCTTGACGCTGTCGTCCTCGGCGAGGTCATTGATGGCGGCCAGCCGGGCGGGATCGGTGGAGATGGTGCCATCGACGACGAGGCGGGCAATGTGGTCGCCCACGGGGGTATTGGAGAAGGCGAAGCGACCGAGCAGCGCCAGGACCGCGATAGCGAGCGCGACGAAGGCCAGCACGCGCCAGAAACCGCGCGAGCGGCGATAGGTTTCGGCGGCGACGACGCCATGGGCGTCAATAGGGCGAGCAGGGTCGGGCTGATCGGTCACGGGCGCCTCGCGGAACTAGGTGTGCTGGAGGTAGCCCCGCCTCAGCGGTTTTGCAAGGCGGCGTCAGGGCGCCTTCTTGGCCGCCCGGCGCTCCTGGGTCACCACATAAGCCCGCAGCGCCTTGTTGATGTCGGTCTGATAGCCCTTGCCGTCCTTGGCATGGCGCTTGAACCAGTCGAGGATATCGGCGTCGAGCCGGATGGTCAGTTGTTCCTTGAGGGCACGGGCATAATAGGGGTTGCGGATACCGTTTTTCCAGGCCTCCTCACTCAGCACTGGAATATCGGACGTGTCGATGTCCTCGTCGCGCATGTTGGCCAGCGCTTTCAGACGCTCAATTTGTTCGTCCGTGAGGGGGGGTGGATTGAGGAGGTCCAGTTCGTAATAAACCATCTCAGGAGCCTTCGTATCGCTCCGCTTTCCGGGCAGAGATGATACGGATGAACTCTTCGCCGCTTTCCTCGTCCGCCGTGGTGTGCGCGACGACAAGGAGCCTGAAGTGGTCAAAGGTGCCAATGATTTGCCAGCGCTCTTCGCCATCTACGATCCTATCCTGTTCACGAATGGCTAGCGGATCCAGAAAAACGCGGGCAGCGTCCTCGAACGCAACGCCGTGCTTACGCAAATTACTTGCGGCCTTATTCGGATCCCAGCCAAATTTCACGCGTTGCCCCCTCCGCGTCAGACCCCAAATGTAACTACAAAACTGTAGCTACACAAGCGGCTTTACCATGAAGCGGGCTGCCGCCTCATAGCTCGCCAGCTTCTCCTTCAACTCGGGCACATCGACCACGCGAAAACCGTGTTTGTGCCAGAACGGCTGGGAGCTGTTGACGGCGACGAGGCTGAGATTGGGGAAGCCTTGGGCGCGGGCGTGGTTGATGATGTCGCCCACGATCATGGCGGCGGCGCCGGTGCCGCGGGCTTTGTTGAGCAGAGCTAGGTCGTGCAGGTAATAGGTTGAGGCGTGGGGCGGAATGGCGCCGAGGCGGGCATTGAGCGCCGGCAGAGATTTGAACGTCCAGGGATGGCTGATGATGTACCCGGAAGGGACGCCGCCTAGCTCCAGAAACCGCGCGCCATCGGGGTAGAGGCGCTGGCGTTCGGCGAAAATGGCGGTGTCTTCGGGGAAAGCTGGATGCACGACGGCAGCGATCGCTTCGACCGCGGGCAGGTCGAGCGTGCTCAGAGCCCGCCAGTGAATGCCGCGATGATCCATATGCCCCAGCTTCTACAAAAAAGCCCGCGCTGAACAGCGCGGGCTCGATTCACATGATCGGCAACCAGGATTACTTCTGGTCGCGATCCTTGAGGGCGGCGCCCAGGATGTCGCCCAGCGATGCGCCCGAATCGGACGAACCGTAGTTGGCGACCGCTTCCTTTTCCTCGGCGATTTCGAGCGCCTTGATGGAGAGGGAGATGCGGCTGGTCTTGCGATCGTACTGGACGACGCGGGCGTCGACCTTTTCACCCTTGGAGAAGCGTTCCGGACGCTGATCATTACGATCGCGCGACAGGTCGGCCCGGCGGATGAAGGCGGTCATGTCCGAGTCGGCGATGCGCACTTCGATGCCGCCTTCGTTGACTTCGGTCACGGTGCCGGTGACGACAGAACCCTTGCGGATGCCGCCGGCGTCAGCAGTGGACTCACCCGAGGACGAAGCGGGAGCCGACGAGGTATTTTCCCCAGTCGACAGCTGCTTGATGCCCAGCGAGATACGTTCCTTCTCGACATCGACGTCGAGCACCTTGGCGGTGACCATGTCGCCGCGATTGTAGTCCTCGAGCGCGATTTCGCCCGACTTCTGCCAATCGAGATCGCTGAGGTGAACCATGCCGTCCACATCGCCGTCGAGGCCGATGAACAGGCCGAATTCGGTCTTGTTCTTGACTTCGCCTTCAATGGTGGAGCCGACGGGGAACTTCTCGGCGAAGCTTTCCCATGGGTTGGCCAGGGTCTGCTTGAGACCGAGCGAGATACGGCGCTTGTCGGGATCGACCTCGAGCACGACGACTTCGACTTCCTGGGAGGTCGAGACGATCTTGCCGGGGTGGACGTTCTTCTTGGTCCAGCTCATTTCGGAGACGTGGATCAGCCCTTCAATGCCGGGCTCGAGTTCAACAAAAGCACCGTAGTCGGTGATGTTGGTGACGCGACCGGTGAACTTGGAGTTGATCGGGTACTTGGCCTCGATGCCATCCCACGGATCGGCCTGAAGCTGCTTCATGCCGAGCGAGATACGGTGGCTCTCGTGGTTGATACGCACGATCTGGACCTTGATGGTCTCGCCGATCGTGAGCACTTCGGTCGGGTGATTGACCCGGCGCCAAGCGATATCGGTGACGTGCAGCAGGCCGTCAATGCCGCCGAGATCAACGAACGCACCGTAATCGGTGATGTTCTTGACCACGCCATCGACAACCTGGCCCTCTTCGAGCTGCTGGACGATTTCCGAACGCTGTTCGGCACGCGATTCTTCCAGGATAGCACGACGCGACACGACGATATTGCCGCGACGCTTGTCCATCTTCAGAATCTGGAACGGCTGCGGCACATTCATCAGCGGAGCGATATCGCGGATCGGACGAATGTCCACCTGCGAGCGCGGCAGGAAGGCGATGGCGCCTTCGAGGTCGACCGTGAAGCCGCCCTTGACCTGATTGAAGATGACGCCTTCAACGCGTTCGTTGTTGTTGTACATGACTTCGAGCTTGACCCAGCTCTCTTCACGACGGGCCTTTTCACGGCTGAGGACGGCTTCGCCCAGCGAGTTCTCGACGCGGTCGACATAGACCTCGACGATCGAGCCCACCTTGATGGTGCCATCACGGCCAGCCTGGCCGAATTCCTTGAGCGCGATGCGCCCTTCGGTCTTGAGACCGACGTCGATGATCGCCAGATCCTTTTCGATGGCAACCACGGTCCCCTTGACCACGGCACCTTCCAAAGGCTCATTGTCGATGAAAGAGTCCATCAACAGCGATTCAAAATCTTCTTTGCTCACAGTTTGCTGTGCCAAATTCAGTTCTCCAGAGCGCCGGTGGTTTGGGGTTGAGCCATTGCCAGAAACGGCGCCCGCCTGCTGGATTTTTCCAGCAGCCGGCGCACGAGCAAACCGTTCAGAACGGCAATGGAATTGGGTCTAGGTCCGGCCTGGTCGCTGGGTGACCGCGAGGAACGAAAGCCGCAAGGAGGAAATTAGAGGCTAGCCTCTGCCTTGCGCGCCATGGTCCCATCGACAATCGCGATGGCGGCACGGAGTGCGGCTTCTATATCGAGAAGCGTGGTGTCGAGCAAGTGCGCGTCATCCGCTTTATAAAAGCCGCCATTGGGATTGGCCATGTCACGGGCGTCCCGCTCTTCTATCTGGTGATAGAGGGCGTATCTGTCAACGGCAACGCCGCGCGCTTCGAGCTGACGGGCGCGGCGTTCCATGCGCGATTTGCTATCGGCCTGGATGAACAGTTTGACGTCGGCCTCGGGACAGATGGTCGTTCCGATATCGCGCCCGTCGAGCACAGCGCCGTTGTCCTGCGTGGCGAATTCGCGCTGATAGTCGAATAGCGCGCGCCGCACGGCGCCAATGACCGCGACCTTGGAGGCCAGGGTGCCAATCTTGGCGCTGAGCAGGAATTCGGGATCGATATCGCCTTCGTCGAGCGTCTGCGCCGCCGCGATGGCGCGCTCCTCGAATTGTTCGCTGTCCTCATAGGCTTCCACCGCCCGGCCGACGGCGCGGTAGAGCAGGCCGGTATCGAGATAGGGCAGGCGATAGTGCCGGGCCAGTCCGCTGGCCAGCGTGCCCTTGCCCGACGCGGCGGGTCCATCGACAGCGATGATCATCGCGTGGCCTCCATCACATTTGGGGCGGACCTATCACGGAGCCGTGCGCTAACGCCACTCCCCAGTTTGGTGCAAGGCAGCGTTGCCGGGATGGCGCCGGGCATTTTCGGTTTGACAGGGTTCTGGTTTCCCCCTAACCGGACTGACCGAAGCGGGCCCCGCCCGCCATGAAATCTACGATATAAGGAACCTCGATGGCCAGTTCCGACCGCGGCACCAAACGCACAGACCCTGAGACGGGTAAGAAATTTTATGACCTGGGGAACGACCCTATCGTTTCCCCCTATACCGGCAAATCCTATCCGCGCTCGTATTTCGAGACGGTAGCAGCCGCCAAGCCCGCCCCCGCCATCGTCCGCAAGGTCGCTGACGAGGAAGACGAGACGGAAGAAGAAGAGGAAGTCGAAGACGTCGCAGCGCCCGAGATCGTGTCGCTGGAAGACGCCGATGCCGAAGAATCGGGCGAGGAAGAAATTCCCGATACCGAGGATGTCGATGTCGAAGTCGACGAAGAGCTGGCCGACGACGAGGAAGACGTGTTCCTCGAGGAAGAAGACGATGACGACGACCTCGCCTTCGACGTTGGCGGCGACGACGACCGCTGATTCATAACGATATTTCCCCGGTTTGAGGCTCAAACCGGGGAAATAAAAAAGTGTCAAATAGGCACTTGCGTGTGCGGGAAGCCTACACTAGGTTGCGCCACGCTTCGGCAGGGAAACTTCCCCCGAAGACGCACTAGAACGCCGCAAGGTTATCGCGAAAAGCCGGTTTACCACCTTTTCGCACCTTACTCTGGAATGGGGCCTTAGCTCAGCTGGGAGAGCGCTTGCATGGCATGCAAGAGGTCAGCGGTTCGATCCCGCTAGGCTCCACCAATTCCTTCTCACCCTGAGATCGCGATGACAACGGGCACTGCCTGGTGCAGCGTCCTGTTGTGTTGAGATTACCCCGCGCGGCGGGCCATGATCCTGGCGCTGAGCCAGCCGAGGGCCAGGCCGACGGCGGCGCCGGCGAATTTGGCGAGGGCGTCGGCTTCGCGGCCGTGGCGGTCGGGGCGAAGGTTTTGCAGCAGTTCCAGCCCAAAGGTGGCGCAGACCACTACCAGCACGGCCCACCAGATGTGTTTGGGATAGGCCAGGGCAAACAGGTAGCCCACAATCAGGAACGCCACGGCGCGTTCAAATTGCGGCGGGGCGCCGCTGACCGGGCGCAGGTCGATCGGCCCCACGGTGACGATGGCGATGACGATAAGGGCCAGCCAGGCGGCGAGAATGACGATTCGGTTCATGAGACTGTCATAGCCGCTGCGCGGGCCGGTGAAAACTGCCTGCCCTGTGGCATAGGGCGCGCTCGATTTGCAATTTGACCGGCCGGCGCATTGTCGGACAAACATCGTGCCGGCAATCCTCAATCCGAGTCGCGTCTTGGCCAGTACCAAAAAATCCCACGCCATCGACCCCGCTGTGGCCCGCGCCATCTGGCTGCGGGCGCAGCGGCTGGATGCCTCCGCGCCGTTCGGCCAGGGGCCGGAGGCGACGCGGCTGGCGGTCGAGCATCTGGGTTATGTGCAGATCGATACCATCAATGTGATCGAGCGCTGCCATCATCACATCCTTTATTCCCGCATTCCGGACTATCGGCGCGTGCACCTGAGCCAGGCGCAGTCGGTGGACAAATCGGTGTTCGAATACTGGACCCATGCGCTGGCCTATGTGCCGACGCGCGACCTGCGGTTTTTCCTGCCGGCGATGAAGGCCTATCGGGCCAAGGACGGCGGCTGGTATGGCAGCGTCACCCCGGCCGAAATCAAGAAGGTGCTCAAGCGCATCAAGACCGACGGGGCGCTGTCCATTCGCGATATCGACGACGACGAACTGGTGGAAAAGGATCATCCCTGGGCCAGCCGCAAGCCATCCAAGCGGGCGCTGCAACTGGCGTTCTATCAGGGGCTGGTGGCGATCAGTGCCCGTCAGGGCATGCTCAAGAGCTACGAGCTGATGGAGCGCCATTTCGGCTGGGACAAGGCGCCCAAGCCGCCGAGCGCCAAACAGGTGGCCGAGTATCTGCTGGAGCGGGCGCTGACATCGCAGGGCGTGGTGTCGTTGGATTCGATCTGCCATCTCGATGCGCCGAGCAAGGGCGCGGTCAAGGCGCTGATCGACAGCCGGGTGCGGCGCAAGCTGCTGGTGCCCACTCATCTGGAGTCTGCGCCAAAAGTGCAGCATTGGGTGGCGCCAGAGGTTCTGGAGGCGGTGCATGCGCCGGCGGAACTGGTGCATATCCTTTCGCCGTTCGATCCCCTGATCATCCAGCGCAAGCGGCTCGCTGCATTTTTCGGCTATGACCATATTTTCGAGGCCTATGTGCCGGCGGCCAAGCGCAAACTGGGCTATTTCGCCCTGCCGGTGCTGGTGGGTGATCGCATCGTCGCGGCGCTGGATTTGAAGACGGATCGGGCAGCGGGCAAGCTGCTGGTGCAGAAGTGGACGTGGCTGGAGGACGAGAGCGCGGAGGTGAAAGCGGCGATCGAGGACGAGCTGGGACGGTTCGAGCGGTTTCAGTTGGGTCGGGAGTAATCCTCCGGCTTCCGAGAACACCCCCTCCTACCTCCCCCATCAAGGGGAGGTTTCTCTCCACTCCGTGAACTCGATTGTGCCCCAACCACCGGCAGACACCTCCCCCTTGATGGGGGAGGCAGGGAGGGGGTGACGGTTTAGCCACCATACTCGGACTAACATCCCCCATACCTTTGATCCCTCCCCGCGAAGGGGAGAGAGACGACTGCAACTCATCAGCCGCAAAACCTTGAACCCCTGAATCCCAACCGAACGGTTCTACCCCTTCCGCACCTTTCCATCATGGCTTCAGCACGCTAAAAGCGTGGCGCATTTTTAAGCGGGTGAGTGCCGATGGCGACGTATACCGATATTGCCCGGCGGGTTTACAACCACACCTGGAAGCTCGATCCGATCGTGCGCAGCCTGCTCGATACGGACTTCTACAAGCTGCTGATGCTGCAGATGATCTGGGGGCTGTATCCCAAGGTCAACGCCACGTTCTCGCTGATCAATCGTACCAAAAGCGTGCTTCTGGCCGAGGAAATCGACGAGCACGAATTGCGTGCGCAGCTCGATCACGCCCGGACCGTGCGATTTTCCAAAAAGGAAATGATCTGGTTGGCGGGCAACAGTTTTTATGGCTCCCAGCAGATTTTCGAGCCGGGGTTTCTCAAATGGCTCGAGACTTTCAGCCTGCCCGAATACCATCTGGAAAAGCGCGACGGGCAGTTCGTGCTGGAATTCGCCGGCTCGTGGCTGGAAACCTCGATGTGGGAAATTCCGGCGCTGGCGATCATCAATGAACTGCGTTCTCGCGCGGCGATGAAACATTACGGGCCGTTCGCGCTCGACGTGCTTTATGCTCGCGCCAAAGCGAAGATGTGGGAAAAGGTCGAGCGGCTGCAAAAGCTGCCGGACCTGCGCATTTCCGACTTCGGCACGCGCCGGCGCCATTCGTTCCTGTGGCAGCGCTGGTGCGTCGAGGCGCTCAAGGAAGGCATTGGCGAGGCCTTCACCGGCACCTCCAACGTCAAGCTGGCGATGGACAATGACCTTGAGGCGCTGGGTACCAATGCGCATGAATTGCCGATGGTGCTCGCGGCCCTGTCCAAAACCGACGAACAGCTCATCGCCTCGCCCTATCAGGTGCTGCAGGACTGGGAGAGCTACTATGGCGGCAATCTCAAGATCGTGCTGCCCGATGCCTTTGGCACCGATTCGTTCCTCAAGCACGCACCCGACTGGGTGGCCGACTGGACCGGGTTCCGGCCCGACAGTGCCCCGGCCATTGAGGGCGGCGAGCGCATCATCGCCTGGTGGAAGCAACGCGGGCGCGATCCGCGCGAGAAACTGCTGATTTTCTCCGATGGGCTGGACGTCGACATGATCGAGGAAGCGTACCTGCATTTCGACGGCAAGGTGCGCATGGCCTTTGGCTGGGGCACCAACCTGACCAATGATTTCGAAGGCTGCTCGCCAGACCTTAATACCCGCCTCGATCCAATTTCGATCGTCATCAAGGTCAGCCAGGCGAATGGCCATCCGGCGGTCAAGCTGAGCGACAATCCGGCCAAGGCCACTGGTACGCCTGAAGAAATCGCCCGCTATCTGCGGCTTTTCGGCGATGCCGGCAGGGTGGAACACGCCGTCAAGGTGTGACGCGGCGAGCACAGGACGACAATATGTTCCGCTGTGGAGAACTTGTGGCCGGCATCCCCCGTTAAGGGAGCGTGAACCATCCGCGACTAGTTTTCAACGCGGGGGCTCCCACAGGAGCCGAAGCCTTGCCGCATGAATTGATCGATATCGCCGTCACCGAAAAACATGATCACCCCCACCTCAAGGGGCGGGTGACGGGGAAGGTGCGTGTGGTATTGCGCGAAAGTATCGATGGACACGACGCCAACCACGAATTGTTCATCCCGGTCTGGGCGCAATTCGCCGAGCCCAAGAGCGAGGGCGACGTGGACATGGCGCTGATGCTCAAGGCCGCCAGTATCGTGGCGCGGCTCAAGGCCAGCCTGGGCTAAAGCCCAAAGATCTGCGGCTCTTCGGGCTCGGAATAGCGGTAATGCGGAGCCTTGGCGAAACGCATGGCCTTGGCGTTGAGGACGGCTTCGTAGCGGCGCTTCTCGTCGCGCACGAACCAGGTGATGGTCCAGCCGACGATCAGCCACATCGCCAATATCTGTCCGATTACCATCATCGCCGCCTCCTGAACTCGTGCGGAGGATATAGCTAATCAAAGCTTAACGCCCAAGCGGAGGCCGTTGTTAGGCTTAACCGGTGGGGTTTTATCTTTCGGAATTCAGGCAGCGATGTCGGGAATATCGCGGCCGCGATTGAGCGCCACCAGGGTGCGCCGCACCTCGTTTTCGGCCGCCTTGCTGACCGCCTTGCGGTCGGCGCCCTCGCCCAGCGCCATCGGCGTGCCGAAGGCCACGGTGACGTCCTTGACCCCGCCCGAGAGGATTTCACGGATATTCTGCTTGAGCGACTTGGATTTGACCCAGGCAATCAAAGACCGCTCATTGCGGCTGACCGGCAGTCCCTGCAGGCGCGTATAAGCGATGGTCAGCGGCTGGATCAGCACGTCGGTGGCGCCGGCCTCGATCATGGCGATCTGGGCGGCGCCCACCAGCGCCGAGCGAAACGGCAGCACGTGGGTGCCGATATCGGACTGGCCCTCGGCAAACAGCAGCACCGCATTGCCGCCGGCCATGTGCTTGCCCATTTCGCGGCTGGTGCGGCCGGCATCGCTGCGGCGGGTGCGATCGACGAAGATGGTTTTTTGCAGCCGCGCCATCATGCCGACGAAGAACCACTCGCCCACTTCGCGCTTG
Organism: Devosia sp.; assembly: GCF_028290435.1. Taxonomy (GTDB): domain Bacteria; phylum Pseudomonadota; class Alphaproteobacteria; order Rhizobiales; family Devosiaceae; genus Devosia. The sequence goes on from NZ_JAQGJV010000054.1 coordinate 52,940, forward strand.
GCCACGAAGGTGACATCGGCCACCGAGCCGATGGCGACGATATCGGTCCAGGAGATGTGGTTGGAGACGAGCAGCGTCGCCCGCCCGGTCGCCGGCTGGCCGATGACCCGAACGCGCAGGCCGAGGAAGACGCAGCCGACGCGGTGGAAAAAGCGGGGAATGACGTTCCAGAACGGCAGGTGCAGCGCATTGACCAGCGCTTGCGCCGGGATGACGACGATGAGCACCGGGATGTAGACGAAGACGAAAAACAGCGAGCGCAACAGCATCATGGCTTGCCGTCCTTGTCTTTTACCTCCAGCGGCACGGCATAAAGCTCGAGGCGGTGATCGACCAGGCGATAGCCCAGCTTGCGGGCGATGACGTCCTGGATGGCCTCGATTTCCTCGTTGCGGAACTCGATGACCTTGCCGCTGCGAATATCGATCAGGTGATCGTGGTGTTCATCGGGAATCAGCTCGAAGCGGGCGCGGCCGTCCTTGAAGTCGTGCTTGGTGACCAGGCCCGCCTCTTCGAACAGGTTGACCGTGCGGTAGACGGTCGACAGCGAAATGCGGTCATCGATGTCGGAGGCGCGGCGATAGAGTTCTTCGACATCGGGATGATCGGAGGCAGCCTCGATGACGCGGGCGATGACGCGGCGCTGGTCGGTCATGCGCATGCCCTTGGCGACGCAGGCTTCTTCGAGCGTCGGATCGGTCTGGCTCTTGCTCACGCGATTGCCCCAAAATGCGAACCCATGAACGGGTTATCCAAGATCGCGCGCCATGACAAGCGCGGTGGCGGCCGATCCGTCCGGGCGCGGGTAATAGCCGTTGCGGGTGCCGACGCGGGCAAAGCCTTGACCGGTGTAAAGGCGGATCGCAGCGGCGTTCTGCTCATCCACCTCAAGGAACATGCGGCGGGCCGGGGTCAGCAGCAGATCGTCGAAGGCGGCGCGCAGCAGCGCCTGGCCGACACGCTTGCCGCGCCATTTCGGATCGACCGCTATGGTCAGCAATTCGGCCTCGTCGGCGGCGTGGCGGATCAGCGCGAAACCCGCGATGCGGCGCTTGGCGTCGCAGGCCACGTAGAGCGGCGTCGACGGCTCGGTGAGAAAGCCGATGAATTCCTCACGCGGCCAGCCGCGATAGAAGCCCTTGGCATGGATGCGCGCCAGCTCGCCGGCATCATTGGACTGGCCGGGTTCGATATGCAGCCCGCCGGGAGCCATCCAGAGCTTCATCATGGCGTCAGCCTTGCAATCCGCGCCGCCGATTGCGGCTTGGCATCGGCATCGCGCACATAATCGGGTTCGGGTGGATGGAGGGCCGGGTCGGCGGCAGCGCCATAGCGCGCCACCAGAGCGATATCGACAAAAGGCGATGAGATCAGCGTGGTTCCGGGCACGATCGCGGCTTGGGCAATCATCATCGGCACGATGTCGGCTTTGCTGGTCGGCTGCCCCGGCCCGGCAAACATCTGGAAATAGGCTTCGTCGCGCCGCGCATCGAGCAGCACGGTCGAGGGGCCATTGACGGAGAGCGACAGGGCCAGCAGGCTCGGAATGCCGACGGCAGGAATGTTGCGGGCCAACGCGATGCCGCGGGCGGCGGAGAGGCCGATGCGCAGGCCGGTGAAGGAACCGGGGCCGGTGGTGACGGCGACGCGGGCGAGGTCGGGATAGGTTAGATCGTTACGCCCGAGGAGCGTCGCGATGCGGTCGAAGATCAACTCGGCGTGGCCGGTGGCGATGTCATCGATGGAGATATCGGTGGTTCCATCGGCACGCAGCACGGCCAGTTGCAGGCGCGGCGCGGCGGTGTCGATGGCGAGCGTGATGGGCAAGGACATGGCACCGCTCTAGCCCGAGTGCCGCGCGGAGTCGAGCCGGAGCGGTCGATTTGGGGCCCGTTCACCTCTCCCTTTGGGGGAGAGGTCGGCGCGCAGCGACGGGTGAGGGGGCCTTCCCCTCGCACATCACCCAGTAAAGGCCCCCTCACCCGACCCAAGTGGGTCGACCTCTCCCCCAAAAGGAGAGGTGAAGGGCCGCCTTGACGCCCCTGCCCCCGACAGCGAGTTTGCCAAGATGCATTCTGATTCGCTTTGGGCTTCCGCGCCATGACCTGGCTGGCTGAAACCGCCATGCTCAGCCATGGCTGGCGGCGTTTCCTGCTGCTGGTGATTGCCGGCGCGATCGCGGCGCTATCGATCGCGCCCTGGTTCATCCTGCCCGCGATCTTCATCACCTTCCCGATCTGGGTGTGGTGCCTTGACGGCGCCGAGCGCCGGCGCGGCTGGCGCCTAGTCTTCGGGCCGGCATTCAATATCGGCTTCGCTTTCGGCTGGGGCTATTTCACCGTGGCCTTCCACTGGCTGGGCGCTGCTTTCTTCGTCGAAGGCGGGGTGATGATCGCGTTGATGCCGTTCGCCATCCTGGCGCTGGCAGCGCTGATCGCGTTTTTCTGGGGCCTGGCGAGCGCGGCGGCGCATCTGTTTTGGTCCAATGGCGCCTGGCGCATCGTGACGCTCGCGACCTTCGTCACCATCGCCGAATGGGCACGGGGCCATGTGCTGACCGGGTTTCCGTTTGATCTGCTGGGCTATTCGCTGACCGGTACCGATGAGCTGATGCAGCTCGCCTCGGTGATCGGCGTCTATGGGCTGACGCTGTTGGCGGCGCTGCTGGCGATGACGCCGGCGCTCATCTGGCCGGCTGACGGACGGACCCTCAGCCGCCGCCTGTTCCCGTTTTTCCTCTCCATCGCCATTTTGGCGGCGCAGCTGGGCTATGGTTTTAACCGGCTGCGCGAGCCGGAAACGCCGGAGCGCACCGATGTGGCGATGCGGCTGGTGCAGCCGCTAATCTATGATCATGCCGACTGGAGCCATGTCGATCCGGTGGCGCTGATCGACAAGCTGCTGATGCTCTCGGAAATGCAGACCGGGCCGGACGACAAGGGGCTGGCCGATATCACCCAATTGGTGTGGCCCGAATCATCGCTGCCGTTCTTTTTGAGCCAGTATCCGGACGCGCTGGCGCGGATTGCCCGCATGTTGCCCGACACCACGACGCTGCTGGCCGGCGCTCCGCGCGAGCAGTACCAGCCCGATGGCAGCCAGGCGCCGCCGTTCAACGCGATCCTGGCCATCGACACCAATGGCGAAGTGGTGACCAGCTATGACAAGTCGCATCTGGTGCCGTTTGGCGAATTTTTGCCGTTCCAGGCGTTTTTCTCCAAGCTGGGCATCAAGCAGTTCGTGCCCGGTGCCAATGGCTGGGCCCACGGAGATGCCAAGCGCCGGCTGATGAGCCTGCCCGGCGCACCGTCGTTCCTGGCGCTGATCTGCTACGAAATCCTGTTTTCGGGTGATCTGGGTGATGCCGCCAACGCGGCCTACCTGTTCAACGTCACCAATGACGCCTGGTTCGATGGCTCGATCGGGCCGGCCCAGCATGCTCACCACGCCAGGCTGCGCGCGGTTGAGGAAGGCATGAGCCTGATCCGCGCCGCCAATTCGGGGCTGACTTTTGCCACCGATCCGTGGGGGCGCATCACCGCGCAACTGGCGCCGCAGGAAATGGCCGTGCTCGATGTCAGCCCGCGTGAGCGGCTGGCGACCACGGTGTTTGCCCAAGTGCGGTATTGGCCACTGCTGATAGCGCTGGGGCTGGGGTTGGTGATTTCGGTTGTGGCCGCGAGGGGGCGGCGGCGGAAGGGATTGTGACACGATCACCTGCCAGGAAATCGCCTTAGCTCAAGTCGTCAGCTCGAGTCGTCCCACCCACTCGGTGTCATACCGGCGCAGGCCGGTACCCATCCTGAGACGTCACCCCCAGCCGCAAGGTGGTTGTCGTGCTACTCTCGATCTGGCGGCGTGCGTCCGCATCTCGGGATGGGCCCCGGCCTGCGCCGGGGTGACACCGAGATTGGGGACGCCATGTGCCCCTTACCCAACTAATCCCCATCCCCAAAGACTCCCGCATAATCTCCCTCGATATCTCCACAATGGCTGCGGGTTCGCGACGAACGGCCGTGGGGAGTTTGGTGGGAGGGGAATGCGGTCGCGCGATCCCTGGGCCAGCGCTACGTTCGTCATCCCAGACGTGAAGGGAGGCCACG
>NZ_JAQGJV010000060.1 GCF_028290435.1 Devosia sp.
CAGGCTAATGCCTGGCTGGATAGCCATGGCCGCAAGTTCGGCCATTTCATCGATGGAAAATGGACCAAGCCGGGCAAGACTTTTGCCTCGGATAATCCGGCGACCGGCAAGCCGCTGGCGCAGATCACCGATGGCACGGCGGAGGATGTGGACGCGGCGGTGAAGGCCGCCCGCGCGGCGTTCCCGGCATGGTCGGGACTGTCGGGGTACGAGCGCGGCAAATATCTTTATGCCATCGCCCGCGCCATCCAGAAACATGCGCGCCTGTTCGCGGTGCTGGAAACCATGGACAATGGCAAGCCGATCCGGGAGTCTCGCGATATCGATATCCCGCTGGTGGCGCGCCACTTCTATCACCATGCCGGCTGGGCTCAGCATCTGAGCCGCGAGTTCCCCAATGCGGTGCCGTATGGCGTGTGCGGGCAGATCATTCCGTGGAATTTTCCGCTGTTGATGCTGGCGTGGAAGATTGCTCCGGCACTCGCCGCCGGTAACACCGTTATTCTCAAGCCGGCCGAGTTCACCTCGCTGACGGCGCTGCTGTTCGCCGAGATCTGCGAACGCGTCGGCCTGCCCAAGGGCGTGGTCAACATTGTGACCGGCGAAGGTGACACCGGCGCCGCCATCGTGGCCCACGCCGGTATCGACAAGATCGCCTTTACCGGCTCGACCGAAGTGGGCAAGGCCATCCGTGCGGCGACGGCAGGCACCGGCAAGGGGCTGAGCCTCGAGTTGGGCGGCAAGTCGCCCTACATCGTCTTCGAGGACGCCGATATCGACAGCGCCATCGAGGGCCTGGTTGACGCCATCTGGTTCAACCAGGGGCAGGTGTGTTGCGCCGGCTCGCGGCTGCTGGTGCAAGAGAGCATCGAGGAGCGCTTCATCACCAAGCTCAAGCTGCGCATGAGCACGCTGCGCGTCGGCGATCCGCTGGACAAGTCGGTGGATATCGGCGCGCTGGTGGCGCCGGTACAGGTCGAGCGCATTCGCGAGCTGATGAAGCGCGGCGCTGCTGAAGGCGCGGTGATCTATGAGCCCGATGGGATGACGCTGCCGGGCGCGGGGTGTTTTCTCAAGCCAGCGCTGGTGACCAATGTGTCGCCGGCCAATACCCTGGTCGCCGAGGAAATCTTCGGGCCGGTGCTGGTGGCCATGAGCTTCCGCACGCCCGAGGAGGCGGTACAGCTCGCCAACAATACCAAATACGGCCTCGCCGCGACGATCTGGAGCGAGAACATCAATCTGGCGCTCGATATCGCTCCCAAGATCAAGGCGGGCGTGGTGTGGATCAACGGCACCAACAACTTTGACGCCGCCGTTGGCTTCGGGGGCTACAAGGAAAGCGGTTTTGGCCGCGAAGGTGGCCGCGAGGGCATGAGTGCTTACCTCAAGCCGAAATGGGAGAAGGCGCTGAAGCCTGCGCCCGTCGCCGCGGCGGCTCCGGCAAAGGCCGCCAATCCCCTCGATGGCGGCCATCTCGACCAGACCGCCAAAATGTATATGGGCGGCAAGCAGGCGCGGCCGGATAGCGGATACAACCGCCCGGTGCATGGGGCCGATGGCACGCTGATCGGCGAAGTCGGCGACGGCAATCGCAAGGATATCCGCAACGCTGTCGAGGCGGCGCGTGGTGCGCTCGGCTGGGCGACGACCGCGGCGCATTCGCGGGCGCAAATCCTCTATTTCCTGGCGGAAAATCTCGATTATCGCCGTGACGAGTTTGCTGCGCGCATCAAGGCGCAGACTGGCGAGGATGGGGCGACCGAGGTCGCACTATCCGTTGAGCGGCTGTTCGCCTTTGCCGGTTGGGCCGATAAATATGATGGGGCGGTGCACAATCCGCCGCAGCGCACCGTGGCCGTGGCCATGGTCGAAGCGCTGGGGGTGATTGGCATTGTGGCGCCACCGAGCCGCCCGCTGCTTGGCTCCATCGCCCTGATCGCCCCGGCTTTGGCCATGGGTAATCCCGTGGTGCTGGTGCCCTCGAGCCAGTGGCCGTTGTCGATCACCGACCTCTATCAGGTCATCGAAACGTCGGACGTGCCCTCCGGCGTCATCAACATTGTCACCGGCGACAGCGTGGCTTTGGCCAAGACGTTGGCCGAACACGACGGTGTCGATGGGCTGTGGTTTGCTGGGTCCCTCGATGCCTCCACCATGGTGGAAAAGGCCTCCATCACAAATCTCAAGCAGACCTGGACCAGCAGGGGGCTGTACTATGACCTCGCCGACCGCCTGTTCGAGGGGGATTACTTCTTGAGCAAAGCCACGCAGGTCAAGAACGTCTGGATCCCCTACGGGGCATGAGGCGAGTACCCCCACCTAACCTCCCCCTGGTAGAGGGAGGAATCCGCGCGGTGGGTTAGGCGATATTGTGCTCAATACTCGATCTGTTTCTTCCCCTGCCAGGGGAAGGGTCAGGTGGGGTGTCCCCTGAAAGAAAGCCAAAAATGGTCTTCCTCCCCCAAGAAGTCATCCTCAAGAAGCGCAACGGCGAACCGCTGGCATCCGAGGAAATCGCCCAGTTCATCACGGGTTTCGCCTCCGGTAGTGTCTCCCACGCCCAGGCGGCAGCCTTTGCTATGGCGGTCTATTTTCAAGATATGAGCATGCCCGAACGCGTAGCGCTGACGCTGGCCATGCGGGATTCGGGGACCGTACTCGATTGGTCCGATCTGGATGGCCCCGTTGCCGATAAGCATTCCACCGGAGGGGTGGGGGATAATGTCAGCCTGATGCTGGCGCCGATCCTGGCGGCGATCGGCATCTACGTGCCGATGATTTCGGGGCGCGGGCTGGGTCATACCGGTGGGACGCTCGACAAGTTCGATGCCATTCCGGGCTATACGACCAGCCCCGATAACGCGCTGTTTCGCAGCGTGGTGAAATCTGCCGGCTGCGCCATTATCGGGCAGACTGCCGACCTCGCCCCGGCCGACAAGACGCTTTATTCCATCCGCGACGTGACCGGCACGGTGGAATCCATCGCGTTGATCACCGCCTCGATCCTCAGCAAGAAGCTGGCGGCGGGCCTCGGCGCGCTGGTGCTCGACGTCAAGACGGGCTCGGGCGCCTTCATGCCGACGCTGGAGAAGTCGCGCGATCTGGCGGCCAGCCTGGTCGAGGTCGCCAATGGCGCCGGCCTCAAGACCGGGGCTCTGATCACCGACATGAACGAGCCGCTGGCGACTGCAGCCGGCAATGGACTGGAAGTTCGCAATGCCGTCGATTTCCTGACCGGGCGGCATCAGGATGCGCGGCTCAAAGAGGTGACGCTGGCTCTGTGTGCGGTGGTGGCGGAAATGACCGGCGTGGCCAAGACGCCGGAGCAGGGTCGCGGCATGGTGGAGGACGCGCTCAACAGCGGGCGGGCCACCGAGCGCTTTGCCCGCATGGTGATAGCGCTAGGTGGGCCGGCCGATTTCGTCGAGAACATGGATGCCCATCTGGCGCCCGCGCCGATTGTCCGCGATGTGTTTGCGAGCGAGCAGGGGGTGATTGCCGAGATCGATACGCGTGGTGTCGGCATGGCGGTGGTTGCGCTAGGAGGCGGGCGCGCGACGCCGACCGATGCGATCGATCACCGGGTGGGGTTTGATCGCCTGCTGGGCCTTGGCGCGCTTGTCGATTCCTCTATGCCCATCGCGCGCATTCATGCCCGCGACGAGGCGTCGGCCGCCGATGCGGAAAGCCGCCTCAAATCCGCCTATCGGTTGGGCGAACACGCTCCCGCCAATCCGCTGATTGCCGACCGTATCGCCCCGACGAGCTGAGGATATTTTTATGCCCCGCGCGATCCTCCTCATCCTCGATAGCGTCGGCATTGGCGGCGCGCCGGACGCGGACGCCTATGGTGATGTCGGCTCCAATACGGTGGGCCATATCGCCGAATATGCCGCTGCCGGCAAAGCCGACCGGCAGGGCTTGCGCAGCGGGCCGCTCAATGTGCCCAATATGGATGCAATGGGCTTGGGTGCGGCGATCAAGCTATCGACCGGTTCGCTACCGCCGAACCTGTCGGCCACGCCAAAAGGTGGACGCTTCGGGGTTGGTCGCGAAGTGTCGCGCGGCAAGGATACGCCGTCCGGGCACTGGGAGATTGCCGGGGTGCCGGTGCCGTTCGACTGGGGCTATTTCCCGCAAACTGAGCCGACCTTTCCGACCGAGGTGATTGCGGAATTTATCGCGCGCGCAAAACTGCCGGGCATTCTGGGCGACAAACACGCCTCGGGCACCGATATCATCGCCGAGCTGGGCGAGAAGAGCATCCGCACCGGCAAGCCGATCGTTTATACGTCGATCGACAGCGTGTTCCAGATCGCCGCGCATGAGACCCATTTCGGGCTCGAACGGTTGTATGAAATTTGCCAGATCGCGTTCGAATTGACCGCGCCGCTGATGATCGGCCGGGTCATCGCGCGGCCGTTTATCGGTGAGGATGCAACCAGTTTCAAACGCACCGGCAACAGGCGCGATTTTGCCATTTCGCCGCCTGAGCCGACTTTGCTCGACCGCAACAAGGCGGCCGGACGGCAGGTGTTCGCCATCGGCAAGATTTCCGACATTTATGCCGGCCATGGCGTGACCCACAAACTCAAGGGCACCGGGCTGCTGCAGTTGTTCGACAAGACGCTGGAGGCGCTGGAAATGGCGGCTGACGGCGCGTTCGTCATGACCAATTTCGTCGATTTCGACAGCGAATATGGCCATCGCCGCGACGTGCCTGGCTATGCGGCGGCGCTCGAACTGTTCGATGGGCGCCTGCCCGAACTGATCGCCAAGCTCAGGTACGACGATCTTTTGATTCTGACGGCGGACCACGGCAACGATCCGACCTGGAAAGGGACCGATCACACCCGCGAACAGATCCCCATCCTGATGTTTTCCCCAGCCCTTGCGCGGGGCGAGATTGGCATTCGCTCTACGTTCGCCGATATTGGCGAAAGCATTGCGCACTGGCTGGGCCTGGCGCCCGGCCGCCACGGCCGCAGCTTCCTTTAA
>NZ_JAQGJV010000061.1 GCF_028290435.1 Devosia sp.
GCGTGAGTCTCGTCGCGCCAGGCCTGGTCCTGACGCGTTCGCAGCGCACGGCCTGGCTTCGCCTCATCCGCACCGAAAATGTCGGGCCGGTCACCTTCAGCCAATTGCTGAACCGCTTCGGCTCGGCCGAAGCCGCCATCGACGCCCTGCCCGGGCTGCTCAAACGCACCGGCAAGGCCCCGCGCATCACCACCCAGATGCAAGCCGAGGATGAGTTGGCCGGCCTCGAACGCTACGGCGCCAAGCTGGTCGCCACCGGCGAGGCCGAATATCCCGACCTGCTCAACTATATCCCCGCCTCGCCGCCGCTCATCACCATGGCTGGCGGCGAGAGTCTCGACTGGGCCCGCACTGTCGGCATGGTCGGCGCGCGCAACGCGTCCTCCGCCGGTATCAAAATGACGCGCATGCTGGCGCTGGATCTCGGCGAGCGTGGGTACACAATTGTCTCCGGCCTCGCCCGCGGCATCGACACTGCGGCCCATCGGGCGAGCCTGACCACCGGCACCATCGCCGTCCTCGCTGGCGGCTTCGACAAAATCTACCCCGACGAGAATATCCCCCTTGCCCACGACATTCTCGACAATGGCGGCGCCCTGCTCACCGAAATGCCACTGGGCTGGGAACCGCGCGCTCGCGATTTCCCCCGCCGCAACCGGCTAGTGTCCGGCCTCTCCCTCGGCATCGTCGTCGTTGAAGCCGCCAAGCGCAGCGGCTCCCTGATCACCGCCCGCCTTGCCCTTGAGCAAAACCGCGACGTTTTCGCCGTCCCCGGCTCTCCGCTCGATCCACGCGCCGAAGGCGGCAACGCCTTGATCCAGCAAGGCGCCAAGCTGATCACCAATGCGCAGGACATCATCGATTCCCTCGGCAGCGCCGATCCCGCCCGCAACGCCCTGTTCGATCCCGATTGGGAACCCGATTTCAACGAAACCCACCCCGCCGAATCGCCGACCGACAGCGATAAGTCCCGCCTGCTGTCATCGCTGAGCACCACACCGGTCGAAGTCGACGAAATCATCCGCCAGACTGGGCTGTCGGTTTCGGCGGCTCAATTATTGCTGCTGGAGTTGGACCTGTCCGGTGAGATCGAATGGTCCAGCGGGCAACTCGTGGCGCTGCGGTACAAGTAAAAAGCTTCACAATTTTCCTCTCTCTAAGAGAGAGCCCCGATCCCCTTCATTTCATCCCGTTGACACCGCCGCTCGGCTTCACCATGTTGCGCCACTTCCAGAAGACGTGTGCGGATTGGGTAATTCATGAAGGTCGTGGTCGTTGAGAGTCCGGCTAAAGCCAAGACAATCAACAAATATTTGGGTTCAGGATACGAAGTCCTGGCCTCGTTCGGCCATGTCCGCGATCTGCCGGCCAAGGACGGTTCGGTCCGTCCCGACGAAGATTTCGCCATGTCATGGGAGGTCGACACCGCCTCCAAGAAGCGCATTGCCGACATTGCCAACGCCCTCAAGGGCGCCGACGAACTGATCCTCGCAACCGATCCGGATCGCGAAGGCGAAGCCATTTCCTGGCACGTGCTCGATGTGCTGCGCCAGAAGAAGGCCCTCAAGAAGGACACCCCCGTCCGCCGCGTGCTGTTCAACGCCATCACCAAGGATGCCGTCACCGCCGCGATGCTGATCCCGCGCGATATCGACCAGCCGCTGGTCGACGCCTATCTGGCCCGCCGCGCGCTCGATTATCTCGTCGGCTTCACCCTCTCGCCGATTCTCTGGCGCAAGCTGCCCGGCTCCCGCTCGGCCGGCCGCGTGCAGTCCGTAGCCCTGCGCATCGTCTGCGACCGCGAATCCGAGATCGAAAAGTTCAAGGCCGATGAATATTGGTCGGTCGAAGCCAAGCTGGCCCAGGCCGGCAAGAGTTTCCTCGCCCGCCTTTATTCCGTCGATGGCAAGAAGACCGACAAGCTCGGCATCAAGACCGGCGAGAACGCCGCCGAGCTCAAGGCCCTGATCGAGGCCGGCCAGTTCAACGTCTCTTCCGTCGACAAGAAGCCCACCAAGCGCAATCCCTACGCCCCCTTCACCACCTCGAGCCTCCAGCAGGACGCCTCCTCGCGCCTCGGCCTCAGCCCCTCGCGCACCATGCAGATCGCCCAGCGCCTCTACGAGGACGGCCTGATCACCTATATGCGAACCGACGCCGTACAGATGGCGCCCGAAGGCATCGCCATGGCCCGCAGCGCCATCGGCAAGTTCTACGGCGACGACTACCTGCCGGAAAAGGCGCGCATATATCAGACCAAGGCCAAGAACGCCCAGGAGGCGCACGAGGCTATCCGTCCGACGGATATGTTCAAGAAGCCCGAGGCGCTGCACCTCGATGCCGACCAGGCCAAGCTCTATGGCCTGATCTGGCGCCGCACGCTGGCCAGCCAGATGAAATCCGCCGAAATCGACCGCACCACCGTCGATATCGCCGTCAACGTCCCCGGCCGCGCCGTCGAACTGCGCGCCATCGGCTCCGTCGTCACCTTCCCCGGCTTCCTCGCGCTCTATGGCGTCGAGGCCAAGTCCGATGAGGACGAGGTCGACGAGGATAGCCGCGAATTGCCAGCTCTCGCCGTCGGCGACAAGCCCGCTTTGCAGGCCGTCGAAATCGAGCAGCATTTCACCCAGCCGCCGCCGCGCTATTCCGAAGCCAGCCTGATCAAGAAGATGGAAGAGCTCGGCATCGGCCGGCCGTCCACTTATGCCGCGACCCTGACCACGCTCAAGGACCGCGATTACGTCAAGCTCGAAGGCAAGGCGCTGCATCCCGAGGATCGCGGCCGTATCGTCACGGCGTTCCTCGAAAGCTTCTTCAACCGCTATGTCGAATACGGCTTCACCGCCAATCTGGAAGAACAGCTCGACCGAGTCTCGGCCGGCGAACTCGACTACAAGACCGTGCTGCGCGATTTCTGGACCGAATTTTCGCGCCACACTTCTGAGATCAAGGACCTTCGCGTCACCGAAGTCCTCGACGCGCTCAACGACCTGCTGCAGGACCACATCTTTCCGCCCAAGCCCGATGGCGGCGATCGTCGCCTTTGCCCTACCTGCGGCACCGGCCAGCTTTCGCTCAAGCTCGGCAAATACGGCGCCTTTATTGGCTGCTCGAACTATCCCGAATGCAAACACACCATGCAGCTTTCGGACGCCGCCACCGGCCAGTCCTCCGAAGCCGCCGCCGGCGACGGCATCCTGGGCACCGATCCCGCATCCGGCGAGGAAGTCCACCTCAAGACCGGCCGTTTCGGCCCCTATGTCCAGCTCGGCGACGGCAAGGAGCCCAAGCGCTCATCCCTCCCCAAGGGCTGGGAGCCGACCGCGCTGACGCTCGACAAGGCGCTCCAGCTCCTTTCCCTGCCCCGCGATGTCGGCCTGCACCCCGATGGTGGCCTGCCCATCGTCGCCGGCCTTGGCCGCTACGGCCCGTTCATCCTGCATGACGGCAAATATGCCAACCTGCCCGATGTCGAGGAAATCTTCACCGTCGGCCTCAACCGTGCCGTCGACCTGCTCGCCCAAAAGGCTGCCGGCGGCTTCAAACGCGGCGGCTCGGCCATCGCCGCCATCCAGACTTTCGAGCACGACAATGGCCCCATCACTGTCCGCGGCGGCAAATACGGCCCCTATGTCAACCAGGGCAAGATCAACGCCACCATCCCCAAGGACGTGGCGCCTGAGGCCGTAACGCTCGAGCAAGCCCTCGGCTGGATCGCCGCCCGCGCCGAAGCCACTGGCACCAAGGTCAAGAAAGCTCCGGCCAAGAAGGCTGCCGCAAAGAAGCCCGCAACTGCAAAAAAGACCACTGCAACGGCCACCAAAAAGCCTTCTGCTGCCGCCAAGAAAGCCCCGGCCAAAAAGCCCGCTGCCAAGAAGACCACCGTCGCTGACGAAGACGTGCCGTTCTAGTGGCACGCCCTCGGGCGAAGGCGTAAACACCTCGGCGCGGCGACGGCCGCGTCGATGGAGTCCCGAATGGTTCGCTTGCTTCTTGCCGGTCTTCTGGCCCTGCTCTGCACCGTCACCGCCCAAGCCGAAAAACTGCTGGAACCGGCACTGCACATTCCGCACTCGGCCGATGGACATCCGCATATCGCCATAACGCTGGATGCCTGCTCCGGCAATGTCGACCACCGCATCCTCGATGTGCTGGTCCAGCAGTCCATCCCTGCGACCATTTTCGTCACGCGCCGCTGGCTGGTCCGCAATGCCGAGACCGTAGCGATCATGATCGCCCATCCCGATCTCTTCGATATCGAGGATCACGGCCGCGACCATGTCCCGGCCGTCACCGGCACGGAAAAGCCCTATGGAATCAAGCCAGCGGGAACGCTGGCGGCCGTCGATGATGAAGTGAACGGCGGCGAGGCGGCCATCGCGCTGGCCTTTGGCAAGCAGGCAAAATGGTTTCGCGGCGCCACCGCGCTCTACAGCCCGGACGCGATCGACGAAATCCATCACCTCGGCTACCAGGTCGCCGGTTTTTCCCTCAACGCCGATCTTGGCGCCTCGGTCTCAACCAAGACCGCCGCCGCGCGCCTCGAGAGCGCCAAGGACGGCGACGTCATCATCGCCCACATCAACCAACCCAAGCGCTCGTCCGGCGCGGGTATCGCCGCCGGCCTGCTCGACCTCAAGCGGCGCGGCTACGACTTTCTGCGGCTGTCCGACGTGGCTGCGAGCTAGCCGATCGTCCGCTCCAGCACCGACAGCCAATTGCCGATCGCGATCTTGTTGACCAAGTCAGCGCCATAGCCCTTGTCCAGCAGCGCCTGCAGCAATTTCTGCACGCCCGTGATGTCCCCGATCGGCGTCGGCATCATCGCTCCGTCGAAGTCCGAGCCCAGTGCCACGCCGTCCTCGCCCAGCGCCTCCACCAGCGCATCGACATGGCGAACCATCAGTTCGATCTCGGTATCGGCGACGAACTTGCCGTCCGGCCGCAGGAAGCCCACGGCAAAATTCAGCCCCACCACACCCTTGCTTTCCGCAATGGCTGCCAATTGCCAATCCACCAGATTGCGTGCGTGGGGGCAGATCGCGTGCACATTGGAATGCGTCGCCACAATCGGCTTGTCGCTAATCGCTGCAACATCGCGGAAACCTGCGGCGTTGAGGTGCGACATATCCAGCATCACGCCCATGCGGTTGCACGCCCGCACCAGTTCCTTGCCGGCATCAGTCAGGCCCGGTCCGATATCGGGATCGACATTGTGGCGAAACGGCACCCCGGTCGCGAAGGCATTCGCGCGGCTCCACACCAGCCCAACCGACCGCAATCCCGCTGCATACAGCACGTCCAGCGAGCGGAAATCGGTATCGATCGCCTCGGCGCCCTCGATATGAAACACCGATGCCAGGGTCCCCGCATCGATCGCCGCGCGCAACTCCCCGACATTGCGGCAAACCGCCAGCGCGCCGGCCCGCTCCAGCCGCAGCAGGATCGATGCCATGCCGGTCGTGGACACCTGGGCATCCGCCCAGGCCAGTTGCGGCGGCAAATTCTCCGACAGGGTCACTGGGGCCCCTGCGGCACTCTTCGCACCGGTCGGCAGCGGCGGCGGGAACATCGCAAAAAATCCACCGACCATCCCGCCGGCCTTGGCGCGCGGCAGATCGATATGGGCGCCCGCCATCCCCTCGATGAACGGCTTTTCCTTATCCGCCCCCTCCGCCATCCACAGCTTGAGCAGCGTATCGTTGTGACCATCGAAGAAAGGAATGTTGGGCATGAAGGGACCTGAATTTGCGCTGTGCTACAGATAGGGCCAACGCAGCGCCCGGCCAACCCTCTTGATTGGCGCGTCGCTATTGCTGATGAGCCGCAAGCTTTGAGCCTTACATGGCACAACGCCGCAGCAAACTCGGTGTCACCCTGGCGCAGGCCGGGGCCCATCCCGAGATGCAGCCACAGCCGCCAGGTGGCGCAGTTATGCCTCGATCTAGCACACACCACCATCTGAGGATGGGCCCCGGCCTGCACCGGGGTGACACCGAGAATGGGAATGCACTTGTGCCTCCTACCCATCTTCTCCCCATCTCCAAATCCTCCCGCATACTCCCCCCGATATCTCCACAATGGCTGCGGGTTCGCGACGAACGGCCGTGGGGAGTTTGGTGGGAGGGGAATGCGGTCGCGCGATCCCTGGGCCAGCGCGACGTTCGTCTCCTGAAATAGTGGAGGCCACGTTCGGGCGGCCAGAAACCCCATCGCATGCGGCGAGGCGCTGCCTCGCTTATCTAAACCCCATGAGGCACGTCTCGCCGCATGCCGCAGTCTTCGAGCCGTCCCGCTTCTGCGGGCAAATCGATCCAGTGGATCGATTTGAGGAGAGGAGGCCATGAGAGCTGCGCTCGAATGGCAAGGAACCCGCCCGGCCCAACCGCGCGGCAATTTCCCATGCCCAAAATTGAGCCCCGCATTGCCCCCGTGCCGACAAACTTGTAGATCGGACGGGGCGTGACCAGATACGCTTCGTCTCCATGCAAAGGGCCGCACCTCCATGACTGACCTGAAGCTCCTGGCGCTCGATACCGAAGACCTCGATGTCATCTCCGCCCATGTGCAGGATGCCGTCGTGCGCGTCGCCGATATGGGCTATGCCCGCGGCGACCGGCGCTTCGCCCTGCTGATGAACCGTTTCGACTGGGAAAGTGGCAAGCAAAACCGCCGCGACAAGGGCCAGCGCAAGCGCGCGGCGCTGCATTTCGATGCGGTCCAGTCCGTGGTCACCGCCGGTTTCGATCCCAATTCAACCGACGGCGTGCTCGAACTGCTCGCCATCGTGTTCCAGCCCATCGACGGGCCGGCCGGCATTATCGAGCTGCAATTTGCCGGCGGCGGCACCGTGCGTCTGGGCGTCGAATGCCTTGAAGCCCGCCTCGCCGATCTCGGCGCCACCTGGGGCGCTAGCAATACGCCCACTCACGCCATCGACTAAAAAGGTCCCGCTCCTTATGCCTATTCGCCTCGATAGCCAGGCCGCCAATTTTGAGGCGGAGTTCGTCGCCCTGCTCGGCAGCAAACGCGAATCCTCCCAGGAGGTTGGCGACATCGTGGCGACGATCATCGCCGAGGTCCGCAAGCGCGGCGATGATGCGGTGGTCGAATACACCAACACCTTCGACAAGGCCGGGGTCACCGCCCAGACGCTGCGTTTTACCGAAGAAGAAATCGAGCGCGGCGCTGCCCGCGTCACCCCCGAGGTCGTCGGCGCCCTGCAGTTCGCCCATGACCGCATCCGGGCCCACCACGAAAAGCAGAAGCCGGAAGATCATATCTATCAGGATCACCTCGGCGTCACCCTGGGCAATGTTTGGACCGCTGTGCAAGCCGTCGGCATCTATGTGCCGGGCGGTCTGGCCTCCTATCCGTCCTCGGTGCTGATGAATGCCGTGCCCGCCAAGGTCGCCGGCGTCGAGCGCATCGCCATGGTCGTGCCGACGCCCAATGGTCAGCTCAGCTCATCCATTCTGGCCGCCGCCAAGATTGCCGGCGTCACCGAAATTTACCGCACCGGCGGCGCCCAGGCCGTTGCCGCGCTCGCCTATGGCACCGCCACGATCAAAGCCGTCGATAAGATCGTCGGCCCCGGCAATGCCTTCGTCGCCGCCGCCAAGCGCCAGGTGTTCGGCCAGGTCGGCATCGATATGATCGCCGGCCCCTCCGAGGTGCTGGTCATTGCCGATGGCTCCGCCAATCCGGCCTGGGTCGCGGCCGATCTCATCGCCCAGACTGAACACGGGGCAGGGGCACGCTCCATTCTCATAACCACCGAAAAGGGTCTTGCTTCGGCGGTTATCGCCGAAGTCGCCCGCCAGTTGGCCCTCCTGCCCAAGGAAGGCCTCGCCCGCGAAGGCTGGGACAATTACGGCGCCGTCATCACCGTCCCTTCGCTCGATGAGGCTGTGACGCTCGCCAACCGCCTCGCTTCCGAGCATGTCGAACTGGCCATCGACGATCCCCAATCGCTGGTGGCGCGCATTCGCAATGCTGGTGCCATTTTCCTCGGCCACCACACACCCGAGGCCATCGGCGACTATGTGGGCGGCTCCAACCACGTCCTGCCGACTGCTGGCTCCGCCCGCTTCGCCTCCGGCCTCGGAGTACTCGATTTCATGAAGCGCACCTCGATACTGGGCTGCGATCCAGGCTCGCTATCGGCGCTTGCCGAAGCCGCCGTGATCCTCTCCGAGGTCGAAGCGCTCGACGGTCACGGCCGCTCCATTTCCATCCGGCTCAACCATTGAGCATTTCGATGCAAAACGTGACCGAGGCTGCCACCACCGACCGCCTCGTCACCGTCACGCTCGATCCCAATACCATCACCTCGATCGATCCCGACGTGGTGCATGAATGGCGCATCGCCATCTATGACCTGCTTGAAGACAACCGCTTCCGCCCCGCCCGCGTCACCGCGGTGGGGCCGTTTGCCCTGCACGTCTCCATCGTGGGCAATTACATCGTCCTCGACGTGCGCAATCCCGACACCTTCCAGCCCATTGCCGCGCATTATTTGTCGCTGACCCCGTTCCGCCGCTTGATCCGCGATTATTTCCGCATTCGCGACGCCTATTACGAAGCCATCCGCTCGGCCCAGCCGTTTCAGATCGAAACCGTCGACATGGCCCGCCGGGGCCTGCACAACGACGCCGCCGAACTGCTGCGTACGCGTCTGGTCAACAAGCTCGAAATCGATCTCAATACCGCCCGGCGCCTGTTCACCCTGATCTGCGCCGTCCAGCCCTATGCCAGCCGCATCGATGAGAGCAAAAGCCAGCTCCCCACCGTGTTGTTCGTCTGCTCGATGAATTCGGTCCGCTCGCCCATTGCCGCCGCCTTGGCCCGCCAACTGTTTCCCGGCCGCGTCATCGCCCGCTCGGTCGGCGTCAACGGCGGCAAGGCCGACAGTTTCGTGCATGAGGTGATGGAGGAGAGCGGCATCGACATGTCCGTCCACACCCCCCACACCATGGACGAATTGATCGCCTCCCATTTCGATCTGGTCATCACCCTCTCCGATGACGCCCCGGACGCCGTCGCGCGCAAGGGGCTCGAAACCGGCGCCCTCGAACACTGGCACGTTCCCGACCCGTCCCTCGTCGAAGGCCCGCGCGACGTGGTGCTGGCCGCCTATCGCGACCTGCGCGACAACCTGCGCAAACGTGTCCGCGAGCGGCTTGAGGCCCTGGTCACAGGCAGTTCACAAAGCCCCTGATTTGGTCTAGCCAGTATCCGCGCCTTCCTTTCCCCGCATGCGAGCATTTTTAATGGCCAGCCGTCCCGATCTGATTCTGGCCTCTGCCTCCCCGCGCCGCCTGGCGCTGCTCAACCAGATCGGCATCGAGCCCGAACATCTGGTGCCTGCCCATGTCGATGAGACCCCCGAAAAGGCCGAATTGCCGCGCAAGCTCGCCCAGCGTCTCGCCGATCTCAAGGCGCTCACAGCCCAGCACAAGGCGCGTTCCGCCGGCTATGGCGCCAATGCGCTGGTGCTGGCCGCCGATACCGTCGTCGCCGTCGGCCGTCGCATCTTGCCCAAGGCCGAAACCATGGAAGAGGCCTCCGCGTGCCTGCGCCTGCTTTCTGGCCGCTCCCATCGCGTCTTCACTGCCATGACGCTGCTGACTCCTTCCGGCGCCAAGCGCCAGCGCCTGGTCGAAACCCGCATCCGCTTCAAGCGCCTCTCCACCAAGGAGATGGAAGCTTATCTCGCCAGCGCCGAATGGCGCGACAAGGCCGGCGGCTACGCCATCCAGGGCATTGCGGGCGCCTTTGTGGTGAAGCTCTCGGGCTCCTATTCGGCCGTTGTCGGCCTCCCCCTGACCGAAACCGCCACCCTGCTTGCCGGGGAAGGCTATCCGGTCCATTTTAACTGGCTCAACCAGTCAACCCTGTCGGGTGTCTGATGACCAACACCATGGCCAAGCCCTGTCCCATTTGCGGCAAGACCGCCGTCGATAAATTCCGCCCCTTCTGCTCGGGCCGCTGCGCCGATGTCGACCTCAACCGCTGGCTGACCGGCTCCTACGTCATCCCCGGCGATATCGGCAAAACCGATGATGAGGACGACACTTCCGCCGTGCCCTCGCATGATCCAGAGGACGACAATATCTGACGAGGCGGGCGAACTCGGGTGACTTATCCCCAAGCCCTGGCGCTCTCGCATAATCGACACCCATTAAGGTGACCGGTGCCATGATATTTGCAGCGCTTCCAGGACAGAATCTCGGCCCCCAAAGAGCTCCGATGCCCTTCGTCCGATGGGCCGCGTTAAAGTCCTTTTCCACAACCCGCTTTCGCCCTTGCACCGGCAAAACTGATCTCCTATAAGGCGCAAGCGTTTCGCAGGGCCGGTCCTCTCCAGCCCTTTGCCCGGGTAGCTCAGTTGGTAGAGCAGCGGATTGAAAATCCGCGTGTCACTGGTTCGATTCCGGTCCCGGGCACCATTTTCCCCTTTATAGTCAAAGAGATATGGTGCCTCGCGCCCCGTGGGCGCAGAAGGCTTGTTGTGTCTATCGTGGCTGGGCCGCGCGTACTGCGCGAACCGTGTTCAGGCCTTCAACTGCGGGGGCATAGCCGGTTGCGGCCACGGCCCCGAAGATTTGCTCGGACTCTTTGTAGCGCTTGATGTGGAAATAAGACCAGGCGCGCAGCGTCAGCAGGTCGTTTTGCTCGGGTGCATAACGAGCGCGTTCGTCCAGCGCCACCAGAGCCGCTCGGTAGTCGCCGATCTGATAGGACTGCAGCGCCGTCTGGGTATTGATATCGACCTGCAATTCAATGACCCGCGCATCCGATTGCGGCGCGGACGAAGCGGCCACAGCGGCCTCCTTGGCCAGGCCCAGCCGGACATAGGCCAGCGATTGGCCATACGCGGCGTCGCTTCGCACGGCTTCGGTTCCCGACTGCAGGGCTCGAGCAAAATTGGCGGCCGCGTCGGTGGGGCGCGCCAGATCCATCAGGCACCAAGCGCGCGTCAGGGCCTGGGCTGGCGACAGGCTTTCGGGCGGCACGAAACGGCTGCAACTGGCCCCGCCGCCGTTGTTTCCACCGCCGCCGCCCGTGGCCCGTCGAGCTGGCGCTTCCGTGGCGATCTGCTGCACCACCGGCACATCGGGGCTGGCGCGGGGCTGCGGCGTTGGCGTCACCTGGCTGCGCGTCGAGGTAGCCTTGCCGAAATCGGCGATCCGCGCGGAGCGGGCGCCCCAGGCCTGCTTGATCGCCGCGACAGTAGCTGTGTCCTTGATCGAATCGCTGGCCACCAGCAGCCCATAGGCGGATGGCTCGCTGGTCGGATCCCATGTGGTGGCCAATTTGAACCAGGCGATGGCGGTCTGGGGCTGGCCGAAGCCGTAGGCGTACCAACCAAGCTCCTGGGCTGTCGCCGCGCTCCTGGCCGACATGGTTTCTTCGACGATCCGGCTCAGCACATCGGGCGTCAGGTCGACGGCTGGCTGAACCGCCAGGAGCGAGGCGGCGGCGGTGAGGTAGAGCGTGGTCAGGGCTTCGGACTCATCTCGATAGTCTGCCAGCACCGCCTCGGCGTCCGCGGGGCGTTTGAGGTCGAGCAGCGCGACACCCATGCCGTGCGCCGACAGCATCGAGGGATCGGCGGTCATCGCCATCTCGAACCAGTCGTGCCCTTCGCTGGGCTTTTTCTGGTTGAGGGCGTACCAGCCGAGCAAGCGCAGGTCGTCCGCGACCTTGGTCTGCTTGGCGCTAGTTTGCAGCAGGGTGACGTCGGCGGCGGCTGCCATCGGCATTTTGCCGCTGAGAACTGCGGCAACGGCATTGCGCGCCAGGTCGAGCCGGATAGCGGTGAACTCGCCCACGCCGTCGGGGCCGGGTTTCTCGAGGGCCAGCAACGGTTCGATATCGGCGCGATCCACCAGAACCATGGCCTTTTGCAGGGTTGCCAATCGCTCGGCGGGATCGGTGCAGCTGGTCAGGATGTAGGTATAGGCGTCGAGGCCGCGCTGCTTGGCGTCGGTCTTTATGAAAGCCTCGGCCAGTCGCCACATGGCGTCGACATTGGCGCAGGTGAGCAACTCGGGAGCATTGGCGGCGATGGTGATGACGGTCTGGTACTGCCCGGCATCGGAGGCATTGCGCAGCCGCGCGCTGGCCTCGCCCAGATCAAGGCTGTGCAACAGGTCAGGGGACGGCACAAAGGCCGAATCGGCCTTTTGCTTTTCGGCAATGGCGGCGCGTGCACCGGCAAAATCACCCTGATTGTACAGGTCCCAGATATGCTCGACTGCAGCGTCGGGAACGTAGTCGTCCGAAAGCAGGTTGGTCGGCGGCACCCAATCGGGGTAAAGCGCCCTGAGGCGCGCCATCTCGGCGTCGACGCGCTGGGTATCGCCGAGCCTGGCGAAATAGCGCAGGGCGGTTTCATCGACCTTGGTCGTATTAGCAGTCGTGGTCGTGGTCGTGGGCGCGGCCGGGGCAGGCGCTTGGGCAACGATCTGCACGGCCGGATCGCTCGGCGTGCCCCCGGTCGCGACCGCCGCGTCAAAGGATTGGCCATTCACCATCGTATAGGCCAGCACACAACCGCCCAGGGCCAGTGCGAGCGGGAGCCCGATCAGTTTCATGGCTTGTCCTCTACCAAACAACTGGCCTCGTCGCGGCGCAGATGGTCGAGCAGCAACAATTGCAGCGTCGCCGCATAATAGCTGCTGGGGGCAAATGTGCGCAACTCGGCCGGGACGGGCGTCCCGTCCAGAGTGCAGGCGATGGCGGCCTGGATTAGCCGATAACCGGGTTCGTCCAGCCGTTCCTGGACGGCGCCGGTGTCGACATTCACCCGCGCCAGCCCAAGCTCATTGCCGATATGGGCGAATGCCTTGAGCTGCTGGTTGCCGGTCTTGGCGCGCATCAGGTAGATCGGAATGCGGATATTGTTGTAGCCGAATTCGGCGGGAAAATCGGCCGCCGGCTTGGGCTTGTCACCGGCCAGCGATACCCAGTCGGCGGGCAGGCCGGACGGCGCGAACTCCGTGCGGTCGAGCAGCGCCAAGCCGCCGGCAGACAGGCCCATCCAGTCGATCTTGGGCGTCAGTTTGGCAAACACCGGATAGGCCTCGAAAATCCAGTAGGATGGATTGACCACCGGGCCGTCCGCCCGGTCGGCGGCGGCAAAGCCGGCGCCCCCGGGCAGCAATAGCGTCAGCCCCGATTGCTGGATCAGCATGGTGCCCAATGCCGCCACGATGCGCGTCGCGGCCTCTGTCTTTTCGGGCTCGTCCCAATCCTGCCCGGCCAGCGCCAGCGCATAGGCAATCAGCGTGTCGCCATCGCTGGCATTATTGGGATCGGTGACATGGGGCGTCTTGTCGCCCTCCCATCGCCATGCGGCCAAGCCATCGTCGCGCACCATCAGCTCGGTCTGGGTAAAACTCCAGATCCTCTCGAACGCCGCCCGATCCTGCGCCAGCACCGCCAGCAGCATGCCATAGCCCTGTCCTTCGCTATGGCTGATATTGTCGTTGCCGGTATCGATAATGCGACCGTCATCGGCCAGGAAGTGGCTCTGGTAGGCCGCCCATTCGGCCGCGGCGATAACACTTGGCTTCATGGTCTGGGCCTCGACGGCATGCGGGAGCATGACCAATGCCAGGGCGCCGAAGAAAAGTCGGTTCATTGGCGCCGTCCCAAAGATTTCAACAATGCCGCAGTCACCAGCGTCAGCAACAGCGTCACGCCCGCCAGCAATGCGGTGAATTCCAGCACATTGGTCGATAGCCAATTGGCCGCGACCAGCCGCAGGTTGAACACTGAAAATGGCTGAGTTTGGACCAGGGTCCGCCCTCCGGGCTGGATGGCGATGACAGCGGGATCATTGGCTCCAAGCGCGCTCACCCGGCCGGTAATAGCACGCCAGTTGACGGTCTGGGTCAGGCGTTGCACCCCGCTGAGGAAGGTCTTGTCATCGGGTATGGTCAGGAAAGTCCAGACCCCGCCTTCGGGCTGCACGGCTTGGGCGAGCACGACTGCATCGCTCGATTGCGGCAGATAGGCACCATCCTCCGGGCGCGCCAGCCAGAAATTCTGTGGCGACAGCCCCACCTTGTCGGCGACCCAATTACGAATGGTATCGAGCGTATTCGCTGACGGCGCGCCCACCGTCTGGTTGAAGCGGTCGACAATGGCGCGATCGCCGGTGGCTCCCGGTCCCGCCGAAATTGTCCGGGCCACGCCGCTGCGATTGAGCAGTGCGTCGGACAGTGCCGTCAGCGGCGAAATCACCAAGGCGTTGGCGGCCGGATCGAGTTGACCCTCGCCGACCAGCGTCACCGGCACGACTGCGCCCGAGGCAATCGCCAGCCGCGCCAACCATGTCATGGCGGCGGGCGTCACCTGTGCGCCCTGGCCGAGCACCAGCGGCACCGGCTGTCCACCGCCATAGGGCGCGCCGGTGCCGGCAAAGGCTTGCAGGTCAGGCAGGGCGGCGGCGCGAGCGAAGTCAGGAATGTTGAACTGCGTCGTGTTGGAAAACAGGAACCGGGGCGGGGCGCTGCCGGTCAGGCCGGGGGCGCATTCGAGGTCGGCTTCGGTCTGCAACAGCAGTTCAATCTCGATTTCGTTGCGGCCGGGCCGGAAATTGGTCATCGGCACTTTGATCGGCGTGGCGCGCGATAGACCGCCATCGGTGCGCAAAACCGGGGTGGCCGAAGCGATTTGCCCATTGGCATAGATATCGAGCACACTGCCGGGCAGCACGGCCTTGGCGTAGCCGGCGTCGAGCAGCAATTGCGCCTGGCCATACATGTTGGCGTAAAAATCCGCCGGCAAGGCGAACTCGAACGACGTTCGGTAGCGCCGGCCGTTAAACTCGATGGTGGGCACGCCGAGATCGCTCAGCGTCAGCGAGGTGGCTCCGGTCACCCGTGGAATTGGATTGGCCAGATCGACCCGCTGCAACAGCAGGTCCGGATCGGCGGGGGTCGAAGCGGCGCTAATGGCGCGCATCGCGGTGGTAATGCTGCCCCAATCGGGTCCGGACACCACCAGCGTATTGCCCGCCACCGAAGCCGGCACGAATGCCGCCAGGGGGCCCGCATCGGCCTGCGGCTGCATGACGCTAACGCCCGCGGGCAGCGTAGCGGCCGTCGCCAGCACGACATTGAGCGTTCCCACCGGCGTTTCGGCCGGCAGACTATCATCGAGCTCGACGGCGATTTCGGGCACATGCAGCGCCAGGGCCACTTGCTGCACCAATTCGATTGCTGCCGCGGTCACTGCGGGGGTCCCAAGCTCGGGCACGATGAAGCGGACGGTCGTCGTGGCGGTCGCGTCGAAGCCGATTGCCGCAACCTCGCTCAGCGCGGTGATCCGGTCGAGCCCCTGTCCCTCGAAACGCAGCAGCGTGGTCGCCGGGTCGATCTGGGTCCACAATTCATAGGTCGAGGCCACCGAGCAGTCGGTGCGGTGGCGCTGTATCGCCTCGAATTCGATTATATTGCCGCCGGCGCGCAGCAGGCCCGCCGGGATCGCGGCCTCCAGTTTTCCAGTCGTCGCGGAAGCGGCGATGGGGCCGCTGACGATGTTGGTGCCATTGATCGTCACCTCGAGCGTGGACGCCTCCGGGGCCGCCACAATGGCGTTGAGGTAGCCGACTTCCACGCTCGCCGGTGCTTCGGCCTGGGCCTGGGTCAGATAGACTTCCACGGCCTGGCGGGCGTCTTCACCAACCAGCTGCAACTGTGCGAACGGCACGATGTGGCGCTCGAACGAGGTCGGAATGGCAGGCGCCGCCTCGACGGCGGGCGCCGGTTCCACCACCGGCGCAGGTGCGACCGGCGCAGTGCGCAGTCCGCTTTCCGGCGACATGTCGAACGGGGACGGCGGCGCCGATTGTTGCGCCGCTGCGGGCAGGACGAGAACGCCGGCAACGGCCATGGCGACGAGCAGTTTGGGCGCGATGGTCATGAGCGATCCTCCGCGTCCTTGCGGCGATCCACGGAGGAGCGCAGCAGGTAACCAAGGCCTCGACCGGTCTGGTAGACCGAGGTGGCCAGGAACTGCAGCGTGCCACGGATAAGGCCGATATTGATCTGACGGCTGCGCTGCCGCTCCTGCCAGATGGCCGAGTTGGCATAGAGCAGGTCGGCGATCATCCGGTAATCGGTCGCGCGCTCGGGCATGAAGCGGCATCCCAGCATCACGCCCTTGCCGCTATTGCTGACCGAGCGGATGAACACCGCCAATTCGCTCGGCTCGCTCGACGACAATGGGGTAAACCGCACCGCCGTCGGCGCCCCACGGCCAAGCCCAGCCGCGCCTTCCGGCAGCCGGATGGCGAGGCCGCCACTGGAGACGTCGCTGATGACAGCGGCGGTCCAGGCGCCGTCTCCGCCCCGTATTTCGCAGCGCCGATCGATATCGACGCGGCGGCTGGCGCGGGTTTCGCGTCGTTCCGACACTACGCCGAGCGCGCAGCCGGCCATGATGAGGTTGAACACGTTCCAGCCGCCGACCACGATGGTGATCTCGGCGCGATAGGGCTCGGTGATAACCTTGTAGACCGTCATCGCCACCGCGATCAGCAGCAGCAGGAAGATCAGGTAGAACGGCCGCGCCAGTTCGGACAACCGCGATTGATCCACCGACTCGTCCTTGGCGGTCACCTTGAAGGTCGGCCTGCTCGGATTGCGCAGCACCGACAGCAGCGCCGTCAGCAGATGCACCGACTGGATATATTCGTAGAGCTCGGAAATCCACGGCCAGCGCCAGCGGCCGAACAGCGAGTTCTGCATCACCAGGTTCACCAGCATGTAGGTCATGGTGTAGGCGGCGAATTCGCCACCGGAGGCGGTGAAGATTTCGAGGTTGAAGAACAGGTAGCAGAACGGCGCGAACAGGAAGATCATCCGCGTGAACGGAAACAGCCAGAACATCGTGCTCGACAGGTAGCAGATGCGCTGCGGGATGGTGAGCCCGCGCTTGAACGGCGGGAAGCTGAACAACAGGATCTGCATCATGCCCTGGGCCCAGCGGGTGCGCTGGCCGATGAAGCTGGCAAACGTCGCCGGTTGCAGCCCGGCAATCAGGGGCTTGTCGACATAGATGCTGTTCCAGCCGGTGGCGTGCAGCTCGATGGCGGTTTCGCAATCCTCGGTGATGCTGCGGCCGGAAAAGCCGTCCCCCTGCATCAGCGCCTCGCGCCGCAGCAGCGCCGCCGAGCCGCAGAAGAACGCGGCGTTCCACTTGTCGAGCCCGCGCTGGATCACGCCATAGAACATCTCGTTCTCGGACGGCATGGTCTCGAAGGTGCGCAGGTTGCGCTCCAGCGGGTCGGGATTGAGAAAGAAATGCGGCGTCTGCACCAGGAACAATTGCGCGTCGCGCCCGAAATACGGCACCGTTTCCTGGAGGAAATCGCGCGCCGGGGCATGGTCGGCATCGAATACCGCGACCAGATCGCCCTTGGACTGCGACAAGCCATTGTTCAAGTTGCCGGCCTTGGCGTGCTCGTTGCGGTCGCGCGTCAGATAGGTCACGCCCAGATCGGTGCAGAGCACGTTGAGCTGCTCGTAGCGCTCGCGCGCTGCGGCGGCGGCCTCCGGATTAGTGGAATTGCGCTTTTCCAGCGTGCCGCCATCATCGAGCAGCCAGACGGTGAGACGCTCGGCCGGATAATCCATGGACTTCGCCGCCGCCAGCGTGGCCGCCAGCAGCGCATAATCCTCGTTATAGCTGGGCACGAAGACGTCGACGCTGGGCACCGGATCGTCCGGGCGCAGGCGGGTGGATTTGCGCGGGGGCAGCGGGCTCGACACCACGAACAGGCTCAGGCCCAGCATGAAGATGCAGTACATCTCCGCCAGGTAGAGCAGGAAACCGGGGATGAAATCGCCCCAGTGCTCAAGCGGCGGCAGCGTGCTCGTGGTGCGCCAGAACGCGTAGCGCAGCACGATCGCGGTGCCAAAAGCCAGCAGCAGCAGGCGCCAGAAGCCCTCGAGCCGCAGGATCTTGATGACCATCATGGCGATGATCAGCAGCACTGCGGTGACGAGGTGAACCTGCAGGCTGATAGGCAGGGTGATGACCACCACCAGCAGCAGGGTTACCAATAACCAGCCCAGGACGATCAGCGGTTTTTGCATGGCGCAGCTCTCTTTTTCGGAGGTTGCGGACTGGCGTCATGGGCCGGATCCGGTGGGTGGCGGCGGTACGATGACGCTCGTCGACGCAGCTGTTGGGGGTGGCACGATAGGTGAACTCGATGACGTAGCGCCGCCGGGCAGCGGCACGATCGGCGCGCCGGCGGGGATGGTGGCGGCCGGGACCACGGCGGGGGCGGCCGGCTGACGCGGCCGCGATGGCGCCGGACGCACCACGGGTTTGACCACGGGGATAAATCCTGCCGCGCCCTCTGGCTTGATGGTGACCGCGATGCGCCCGATCTGCGGGGAGGCGCGCGATGGCTCGTAGACCGGTGTGTTGAGACGCAGTTGATACATCACGCCGAGCAGCGACTCTTCGCTGCGCCGGGAATCGCAGAGCTGCAAGCGAACCACCACGGCGCCGCGCGCAATCGCCCCAGATGGCTTCAGCGCCGGCTCGATGCGTTGCCAGGCGTAAAGGCAGGTGTCGCCGGTGCTCGGCCGGCCCACCGCATAGCCGAAAGGGCCATAGGCGTTCTGCACATAATAGGGGGACACCGCCATGCCGCTATTGGGCCAGGCGGCCAGCGCCTCTTGCGTCAGGTTGACCTGGGTGAACGGGACATCGACCAGCCCGGCATCGGAGCCATCGCCACCCTTGCCCTGGAACAGCGTCACGGTAATCTTGTTCTGGCCCGGCGTGCGCGCCTCGGTGGCCAACGAAATTTCCTGGGTGACGGCGTTGGAATGAGTGGTTTCCACAATACCCAGAATGCCGGGTCCGCCGATCGGCGGGAAAATCAGCGCCTGATTCGCCGCAACGCTGGTGGCAACCTGCGGCGTCAGTTCAGGCTGGTGGGCACAGCCAGACACCAGCGCTGCCATCAGCGCGCTCGTCAGCACCAGCCGGCAGCCAGCAAGGGATTTTAACCAATGGAGCGAGGGGTAAAGCCTCTCCTCGCGGTATGAAGCCTTAGCCACGGATACCAATCCTTTTCCGGGCCCGATCGGGAGTCTCTAATGCGTTGAGTTTGCAATGGATCGGGCCTAGTCACGGTCAGGATAGTTAAGACGTGCCTAACAGAACCTTAACGGCCGCCTACTGTTGAACGCCGCAACGCATTGGCCGCGCCCGTTCCGACGCGGTTCCTGGCCAGCAATCGATGGATCGAGCTTCGTTTTTAGCGGAAAGCCGGGATGACCTCGCGGCCATACCTGGCGATGATGTCTTCCTCTTCGCCGCTGTCGAGATAGATATTGAACTGGGTGACGCCTGCCGCTTCCAGCTCACGCACCTTGGCAATATGGTCGTCGGGCTCGCCCAGCACGCAGAAGCTTTCCACGATGTCATCGGTGATGAAATCGAGGAACGGATTGTCCGCCTGGCCATGCTTGGAATAGTCGTAGCCGCGGCGCTTTTCGACATAGGCGGTCAGGCTTTTGGGCACCTGGTCGGAATCGGCACCGTATTTTTCCACGATGTCGGCGACATGATTGCCCACCATGGCGGGGAACCATTTTACCGCCTCGATGGCCTTTTTCTTGTCGCCGAAATAGGCCGGCGCCGCCGCCATCGAGCGGAAGCCTGACATGTCCTTGCCGGCTGCCTTGCCCGCATCGAGACACTGGTCGATGAACCATTTGCACAGGCCGGGATCGGCGAGTTGCAACACGACGCCATCGGCATGCTCGCCAGCGGTCTTGAGCGCCAGTGGGCCGTAAGCGGCAATCCAGCTGGGGATTTCGTGGCCGACGGCCCAGGGGAATTTCACTGCGGCGGGAATTTCGCCGTAGCTGACCTCTTCGCCGCGCACCATGGCTTTGGTCTTGGCGATGAAATCGGCAACGCGGGCGAGCGTCGCGGGCTTCTTGCCCATGACGCGCATCGAGCTATCGCCACGCCCGACAGCCAGGTCGAACCGGCCGCCGCTCTGCTTGGACAGAGAGCCGAAAATCGAAGCCGCCACCGACCAGTCGCGCACGTCGGGATTGGTCACCAGCGGGCCGAAGCGCATATTTTCGGTGTGTTCCATGCACATGGCGATGGCGGCGTAGCAATCGCGCCAGAGGATGTGGGAATCATAGAACCAGCAATAGCTGAAGCCGGCATATTCGGCCGCCCGCACCAGATAGCGCGCCCGCTCGGCATCGACGAAACCCTTGAAGGTGATTCCGAATTCCATGGTTGCCCGCTCCCTGCAGCCAAATTTGACCAGACGATCAAATTTTGGCTGACGGCGCGCCGTTGTCAATCGGTATTCGGCGCCGAATCGTAGATCACCAGCGGATAGGGCTTGCCCGGCACCTGCACGATCGTGGCCGCGACGCCGTAGACACGTAACAGCAGATCGGGATCAAGCACATCGGCTGGTGTGCCTTCGGCAACCACCTTGCCGGCATCGAGCACCACCAGATGGTCGCAATAGCGGGCGGCGAGGTTGAGGTCATGCATGGCCAGCAGCACGGTGCAGCCTGCTTGCGCCTGAGCGCGCAGTACATCCAGCACCAGCAATTGCGCCTTGATATCGAGGTGGCTGGTGGGCTCGTCCAGCAAGAGCATGCGGGGCTCCTGCGCCAGAGCGCGCGCAATCTGCACGCGCTGCTGCTCGCCGCCTGACAGCAGTTGATAAAGGCGGTTGGCAAAGGTAGCCATGCCCATGGCGGCGAGCGCCGAGGCGACTGCGGTCTCGTCTTGCGCGGACGGCGCGGCTTGCCACGCGGATTGGAACGGCACGCGGCCAAGCCCTACGACATCGCCCACGGTCAGGCGCTCGGTGGTGGTGGCGAATTGTTCGACATGGGCGCACAGCCGGGCGCGTTCGGCGGGCAGCATCGCTGGCAGGTTGGCGCCGTCGAAGGCGATCGTGCCGCGAACGAGCCGGCGTAGGCCCATGACGGCGCCGATCATCGTCGATTTGCCGGCGCCATTGGGGCCGATCAGACCGGTGACGGCGCCGGCGGGTGCGGTGAAACCAGCACCATCCAGGATGGTGCGTTCTCCGGCCTTGACGGTGACGCCCTGCACCACAAGCCCGCTCATGTGACCCGCCGATAGCGCAGCAGAATGAGCAGGAAGATTGGCGCACCGACCAGCGCGGTGACAATGCCGACCGGCAGTTCACGCGGATCGAACAGGCTGCGCGCGGCAGTGTCCGTCCACAGCATGAAAATGGCACCGACCAGCATCGACATGGGCAACAGCACGCGATGGCGCGAGCCGACCGCCAGCCGCACCGCGTGAGGCACGACGAGGCCGACAAAGCCGATAGCCCCGCCAACGGCCACCATGACGCCGGTCAGCAGGGCGGTGGCGGCAAGCAGTGTCCAGCGCAGGCGGACGATATCAATGCCCAGGCTCGCCGCCGCCGCATCGCCAAAGGCGAAGGCGTCGAGGCCGCGCCCGGAAAACAGAATGATCGGAGCGCAGAGGACGAGGCCCAGCCCGACCAACCCGACATCGCCCCAGTTGGCCCCGCTCAGCGAGCCGATGAGCCAGCTCAGGATTTCGCGATAGGAGTCGCCCGTAGCCGACCAGAAGATCAGCAGCGACGTGCCGGCCGAGGCGAGCGCGGCGATGCAGATACCGGCGAGGATCGCGCGGGATGGGGTGGCGCCGCCCAGCAACCGCGCGATCAGCAGGGCCAGCCCGAGCGCGGCAAGACTGCCGAGAAAAGCCCCCAGCGGCATCAGCAGCGCCGCGCCGGCCAACAGGAATACCACTGCGCCAAAGGCGGCGCCCGAGGACAGGCCCAGCAGATAAGGGTCGGCCAGGGGATTACGGGTGAGCACCTGCATCACTGTGCCCGCCAGCGCCAGGCCAGCGCCAACGCCCAGGGCGGCGAGCACGCGCGGCAGCCGTAATTCCCACACGATGGCGTCGCGCAGGCGCGACACCGGGCTATCGGGGAGCAGGCCGAAGTGATGCAGCACCGTACCCCAAACCTCCCCGACCGAGATGTGGGCCGGACCCAGCGTCATGGCGACGGCTGAACTGGCCAGCAGCAGGGCCCACAGACCGGCATAGGCCATCACATAAGCCGGTCTTGGCATCATCAGGGGGTCGAAAAGTGCAGCGCTGCCAGTTGCGCGGCCATGTCGATGGTCGCTGGCACATTGCGCACGCCCGCCTCGGAGGCGGGGAACGGAATGACCAGATAGCGCTGGTTGATGACCGCATCGAGCTGGCTGGTGATGGGGTTTTCCGCCAGCAGCTTCTTCTTCTGCGCGGCTGAGTTCCAGGCGGCGTCGACCAGCACGATCACGTCGGGATTGGCATCGACGACGGCTTCCCAACTGGCCGAAATCCAACCGTCATCCACATCGGCGAAAATGTTCTTGAGGCCGAGCGCCTCCATCATCATGGCGGGCGCATTATTGCCCGCGCCAACATAGGGCGCCTTGGTGCCCGAGGAATACCAGACGGCCGTCAGGCCGCGTGGGTCCGGCGTTAGTGCGGCGAGGCTGGCCTTCTGGCCGGCGACCAGCGCGGTCGCTGCGTCCTCGGCATCGAAAATGGTGCCCATCTCGTCGAATTCGCTGAAGATTGCGTCGAAGCTCAGCTTGGGCGGTTTGACCGAGCGGCAGGCGGCCGGGGCCACGTAGCTCGCGACGCCCAAGCCGGCCAGCGTTGGCCGTTCGCCCGCGCCGTCGGCAGCGAAGTTGCTTTCCCACCCGCCATAGATGAAGTCCGGCTCGGTTCCGAGCACGACCTCCTGCGACGGCAGCTTGTCGGAGAGCACCTTGAGGTTGGCGCCCAAGGTGGCGAATTCGGTGGGCAATGGCCCATCCTGGAAGCCGACGCCGACGATGCGGTCGGCCAGACCGAGCGACAGCAACAGTTCGGTGGCAGTCGACTTGATGGTGACGACGCGCGTTGGCGCCTTGTCGAAGGTGACGGCCATGCCGCAGTTTTGTAGCGTCAGGGGATAGCTGGTAGCGGCGAGGACCGGACTGGCGCTCAAGGCGCCGATGAGTGCGAGCGCGAGCAGGCGCATGATCAATTTCCCTGTGTAGCCGATTGCGGCGTGACGGCGGCGCCGCCCTCGAGGTCCGCGCGCGCCGTGTCGTAACCAAGCTGATAGGCTTCGGCCGAGCCGAAGCGGAACATGTCTTCCTCGAGCGAGCGCACCAGCGAGCGGGCGCCGGGCGCATCGAGCCCGCAGACCAGACGGCCAAGGCCGCGCACCACGGCGACCGGCAGGCCGCCGGCCTTACCCTTGACCAGATCGGCGGCCCCGGCGATTTCATCGGCAACCACGGCGATGGTGGCGTGCAGCGGCCGTCCATTGGCGTCATTGCCGCCGCGCATGTCTTCCGTCAATTGCAGGCCCGCCGCGCCGATGGCGACATCAGTCTGGCCCACGCGCCAAGGTCGGCCGAACGTGTCGGTGATGATGATGCCGAGCGTTATGCCCAGGCGCTCGCGCAGCGTGGCGCACAGGGCCAGTGCGGATTTGTCGGGATCTTCGGGCAGGCGCAGCGCAAAACCATCCGGCACATTGGACATGTCGATGCCGGCGGCGGCCATGATCAAGCCCTGCCGCGTTTCCACGATCCGCGTGACACCGCCGGCGTGAACGCGCTCCGCCACGACGCGGACGGTGTCTTCGGTGATGGCTTTTTCGCGGTCGGTGGCCGGTACCAGCCGACCTTCGGCCTTGGCCACGATCTTGCTGGCGACGACGAGAATATCGCCATCGGCGAGGGCAAGGTCCGCGTCATCAGTCACCTGCTTGGCCACTGCGTCGCAGATCAGCGCGACGAGGTCGTCGCCGTCATGCACCTCGGGAATGCCGGTCACGGCCCAGGCGGAAAAGCGCGGCAGTGTCATGGCTACGAACTCGCTGTCAGCTTGCGCAAGCGCGGCAGAATTTCCTTGGCGTAGAGCGCCAGGAACCGGCTCTGGTCGAGCCCTGGCGCGTGGAACACCAAGTGGTCGAAGCCGTAATCGATATAGGTCTTGATGGCGGCAACGTGCTCGTCGGGGTCGCTGGAGACGATCCAGCGCTTGGCGACGCGTTCGATGGGCAATTGCTCCGCCAGCCGTTCCATTTCGGCGGGGTCCTGCACGGAGTGCTTTTCCTCGGCCGACAGCGACAAAGCCGCCCAGTGGCGCGTGTCATTGAGGGCGCGCTCGGGATCGGTATCGAACGATACCTTGACCTCGATCATGCGCTCGAAGGGTTTGCCGGCCAGCTCGGACTCGGCGCGGCCGATTTCGACGTTGGGGAGGAGCTGCTCAAGGTAAAGCTCGGCGCCCTTGCCGGAGGTGCAGATGAAGCCATCGCCCGCGCGGCCGGCATATTTGGCGTTGAGCGGTCCACCGGCGGCGATGTAGATCGGCACCGGTTCGGCGGGCTTGTCGTAGATGGTGGCGCTGACGGTCTTGTAATATTCGCCCTCGAAAGTGACGCGATCCTCGCTCCACAGCAGGCGGATCAGCTTGACCGCCTCGCGCAGGCGAGCCGAACGCTCCTTGAGTTCGGGCCATTCCATGCCGGTCGCCGGCACTTCATTGAGCGATTCCCCGGTGCCGACGCCCAGGATCACCCGGCCCGGAAACATGGCGCCCAGCGTGCCGAAAGCGTGCGCCACCACGGACGGATGCAGCCGGAACGTCGGCGTCAGCACGGATGTGCCCAGCACGACACGTTCGGTGCGCGCCAGCACCGCCGCCATCCAGGCCGGCGCGAATGGCGCGTGGCCATCGGTATGCTTCCAGGGCTGGAAATGGTCGCTGACAAAGACCGAGTCGAAACCGGCCTGCTCTGCTTCCACGGCAAAACCAAGCAGCGCGCTGGGAGCGAACTGTTCCGCTGATGCTTTGTACCCGAAGCGCATGGCCAACCTCCCGACGATCCACAGATTTGATCGTTTGGTCAAAATTCGGCGTTAGTCAAGCGCCTCAACGTTTCCACGTACCGGCGTCTTGCAGTTTGTCATCGGCCCATGCCGCGATCAGGGACGCAGCGATGGCGCCGCGGCGGGGTGCGGAAATGTCGTGGTGCATCCCCTGCAAGATGGTCTGGACCTCACTGCGGCTGACCCAGCGCGCGTCGGACAGCTCGGCACGATCGACCACGATGTCCTCGTCCAGCGCCTCGCCCCAGCAGCCGAACATCAGCGACATCGGAAACGGCCAGGGCTGAGCGGTGACATAGTCGACTTTGCCCACCCTGATGCTGGCCTCCTCGAAGGTCTCGCGCCGCACCGCGGCCTCGATGCTTTCGCCCGGTTCGACAAAGCCGGCCAGCAGCGAATACATCCGCTCCGGCCAGCTCGCGCCGCGACCCAGCAGCAGCTTGTCGCCGCGCGTGATCGCCATGATGACGACCGGATCGGTGCGTGGGAAATGATGGGTCGCACAGGCCGGGCAGCCGCGCTGCCAGCCGGACAGCTCCGGCACACTGGGCGCGCCGCAATTGGCGCAGAAGCGGTGGCTGGTGTGCCAGCTATGCAGCGCTCGGCCAACCGCAACGCATTCGCCATCGAGCAGCGACAGGTCCGCCATCACGCCACGGATTTCCACGAGGCGCGCATCGGCAAAGCCGGGGTGAAATTGCTGGCTCGCATCTGTGAACTGGCCGATCGTCTCGGCGTCCTCAATGGGCTGCCAAAGGGCGAGATCGGCGGCAAAGCGCGGGCCGTCTGGAGCGAGGCCCAGAAATACCGGGCTCTCGCGGCAGTCGGCCAGCGCCGCATGATCGAGTGGCACCAGCCGGGGATGATTGTCCGCATCCACCAGCAGCTTGCCATGCCAGAACACATAGCTGCGGGCTCGCCCATCCTGGCGCGCCGCGTCCGTTGTCCGCAGTTGCGCTGCCCGATCCAGCGCGCCCGGCTGAAATGCGTAATTGTAGTCCACGGTATCCACCTGCCTGCCACGCTCGCCCTCAGTGCTACCCGTCGGGCCGCCGGAAGTCGAGGTTTCGCGTCAAAGCTGGACCGCGACGCGCGCAATGGCTATCTGATGCCAGCGCAAGCGGATACTCCGCGATTAACAAGGCGAATTCGGCATGAGCCCAGATTTCCTCGTCACCCATTCGGGTGGCTTCCATGCCGATGAATTGCTCTCCAGTGTCATCTTGACCCGGCTGTTCCAACAGGCGCGCATCGTGCGTAGCCGGGCGCCCGAATGGATCACGCCCGGCCCCGACCGGATCATCTACGACGTGGGCGGCCAATATGATGCCGCAGCGCAGATTTTCGACCACCATCAGCGCGGCGCGCCGTTGCGCGAGGATGGCCAGCCCTATAGTTCGTTCGGGCTGATCTGGAACCATTACGGTCGCGACTACCTCGTTGCCTCGCACGTGCCAGCGGCTCATATCGAGAGCGTGCATGCCGCGTTCGACGCCAGTTTCGTGCTGCCCATCGACCTGACGGATAATGGCGCACTCAGCCCCACCGGGCCGCTGGCCGGGTTGACGCTGCCCACGCTGCTGGAAACCCTCAAGCCCGCATTCGACGACACCGCCCCCGAGGCCGACGACCTCGCCTTTCATGCGGCCCTCGCAATTGCGCGCAGTTTTGTCGAGGCGGCGATCTCGCGTAGCGCTGCAAAATTACGTGCCGAGGGCCTGGTGCAGCGCGCCATCGTGGCAGCAGGGCAGGGCCGCATCCTGGAGCTACCGATGGGCATGCCCTTCCGCCCCGCCATCATCAAGGCAGGCGCCGATCAGCTCTTGTTCGTCGTTCACCCGCGCGACAAGGACTGGTGCCTCACCACCATTCGCCGCGGCGATGAAGGCTTCGAAGTGCGCGCCGATCTGCCCGCCGCCTGGGCTGGCCTGACCAATGGCGAGCTGGAAGCAGCCAGCGGCGTTGCCGGCGCCA
This sequence comes from Devosia sp., assembly GCF_028290435.1. Lineage (GTDB taxonomy): Bacteria > Pseudomonadota > Alphaproteobacteria > Rhizobiales > Devosiaceae > Devosia. The sequence goes on from NZ_JAQGJV010000061.1 coordinate 26,955, forward strand.
GCTTCTGCCACAATGGGCGCTTCATCGCCGCCGCCAAGACGCGGGAAGCCGCTCTCGCCATGGCCGAACTAGCCGTTAATGAGGCGGTGGCCAACGGCGCTTAGGGAAGAGCGGCGGACACACTCAGCACCGAATAACATGATCTTGTAATTCATGTTTTCTTGCGCTTTATTGCCGCCACTTTTCAGGCCGGCATTGGTGTTTGCGGCCGCGTCCCTATCGAAAGCCCGATATGCCCGAAACCTCCGTCCTGCAGCCGACTGATGCCGATGCAATCCGGCTGGGCAAGACCTTGCTGCGCACCGCGCGGCATGGGGCATTGTCCTGCCTCGATCCGATTAGCGGCGCGCCGCTGGTTAGTCGGGTGGGGGTGTCGACGAACTTTGATGGCGCTCCGGTGCTGCTGATTTCCGGGCTTGCCGCGCATACGGCGGCTCTCGTGGCCGATCCGCGTTGCGCGCTGCTGCTGGGCGATCCGGGCAAGGGCGATCCGCTCGCGCATCCGCGCATCAGCATTTCGGCGCTGGCTACGACGATCGGCCGCGACCATCCGGACCACGTCCGCATCGCTGCGCGCTATCTCAGCCACCAGCCCAAGGCCAAGCTCTATGCCGAACTGGGTGATTTCCGCTTCGTGCGGCTGGAGCCGCAATCGGCGAGCCTCAATGGCGGGTTCGGCCGTGCCTATGCGCTTGGTGCGGGCGATCTGCTGTCCAGCAACGACCCGGCTCTGGCCGCTGCCGAGGCGGACGCCGTCGAACACATGAACGAAGACCACTTCGACGCGGTCGATCGCTACGCCCGGCACTATTGCAAGGCCACCGCCGGAAACTGGGTGCTGGTGGGAATCGACGCCGAGGGCATCGATATCGCGCTGGGCGACGACACGCGGCGCATCTTCTTCGACGCGCCACTTGCCGTGCCCGAGGATATGCACATCACGCTCGTCAAGATGGCCCGCGCGGCGCGCCAGGCATTGCGCGATTAGCGGTCGTTTGCTGCGCCACGAGGGCGTGGGCAATGCGCCGTAGAAAAGCCGCGACTGCTCTCAACATGGCCCGGTGTCTGTCCCGGCGGCCGATGAGGGCGGGAGGGTCCGGGTCCAGCCACGTGGTGCGATAGATGTCCTTGAACAGCGTGCTGGTAGGAATCATCGTTCTATCTCCATGAATTAGGGTTGGTGGCAGCCGCGCCGCGCGACCTATTTCCAGTTGTCGATCATCACGTCATCGGGATGGGGCATGCCCGTGCCGGTCTCCAGCAGCGCCTTGAGGCTCAACAGGAAGGTTGCCCACTTGGTGCTGCAGTGGTGCATGAACTCGACCGGCTCCTTCCAGCCTTCATGCTTGAACAGCACGATGGCGTAGTCGTCCTCCTGCTTGAGATCGAAATGGACCTTGGTGCCGATTCATTCGGCCGGCCCATCGACCACCAGCCATGACACGCGCTTACCGGGCACGAGGTCGAGGACTTTCATGTCAAAGCCGCCGGCTGGCCCAAAGCGGAAGGCGATCACGCCATCGGGTTTGCTGTTCCCTGTGGTGTCACTGGTCCACCAGCCGGACAGGCCCTTGATGGTGGCCAATGCGTCATAGACGGTGGCTACTGAGGATGACTTGATACCGACGCGGTGCAGGATATCGGGCATTGTAATGCTCCATCTGGTTTGCATTTATCGCGACCACCTGGTGTGGTCATGGGTTAGGCTAGGCCTGCAAAGCCAAGGGGTGGGAGTGACAAGTGTGGCGGGATTTGCATGGACTCCCTGATCACGGCGGCAGCGCGCGCCCTTGCTGCGGGTGATCCGCTCGGCGCTCTCAACCGGGTGGCGCTGCGCGACGATGGGCCGGCTTTAGCCCTGCGTGGTATCGCCATGGCACAGCTTGGCGACCTGCCGCGGGCCAAGGCGTTGCTCAAAAGCGCCGCGCGCGCCTTCGGTCCCAAGGAGGCTATGGCCCGCGCGCGTTGCGTCGTCGCCGAAGCCGAAATCGCGCTGGTCTCGCGTGATCTCACCTGGCCGCAAAAGGCGCTGGAACGCGCCCGCATCACGCTCGATGAGCATGGCGACCGGGTGAACGCTGCTCATGCCGGCTATCTCGAAACCCGGCGTCTGCTGCTGATCGGCCGGCTCGACGAGGCCGAGCGCCTGCTTGCCGGCCTCGACCCTACGCCGTTGCCGCCCGCCGCGCGCGTCGCCCATGAACTGGCGTCTGCCGGCATTGCCATCCGCCGCGTCAGGATCAAGGCTGCGCGCGCCGCGCTCACACGGGCTGGACAGGCCGCCCGCGCCGCCGACATTCCCGCCTTGACCGCCGAAGTCGACAGCGCCGTGGCAGCCCTCGATACCCCCGCAGCGCGGCTCATCGCCCGCCACGCGGAACGCCCGATCCTGCTTGATGAGGTCGAGACGATTTTCGCCTCTGGCGCCCTTGTCATCGACGCCTGCCGCAACGTCGTGCGCCAGGGCGACAGCATCGTCCCCCTCGCCACCCGTCCGGTCCTCTTTGCGCTGGCTAGAGCTCTCGGGGAGGCCTGGCCCGCCGATGTGTCGCGCGCCACGTTGCTCGCCCGGGCGTTCGGCGCCAGGCATGCCGATGAGTCCCACCGCGCCCGGCTGCGGGTCGAGATCGGCCGGCTGCGCGCCGAATTGCAGGGGTTGGCGGATATAGGCGCCACCAGCCAGGGATTCGCGCTGACCACGCGATCGCGCGATCTCGTCGTGCTGGCGCCGCCTGTGGAGGAACCACATGCCACAGTGCTGGCATTCCTCGCCGATGGCGAATCCTGGTCGAGTTCGGCCCTCGCTATCGCGCTCGACGCCAGCCCGCGCACCGTACAGCGGGCGCTGGAGCAGCTTGCCGGCGCCGCCAAGGTGCGGTCGTTCGGGCAGGGCCGCGCGCGCCGCTGGATGACGCCGCCAGTGCTCGGCTTCCCGACAACCTTGTTACTCCCGGGTCCGCTGCCCAGCAGCTAGGCTGGTTCGCAGTTGAACATTATCGAGCCTGCGAGGACCCCTCATGAAAACCCAACCGGCCGAAATACTTCGTGAATACGGACCCTTTCCGGGCATCGACAATGTGCATGGCCTCACCTTTGACGGCCAACAGGTCTGGTTCGCCTCGGGCGACAGGATCAACGCGCTCGATCCCACGAGCGGCACGATCACACGCTCCTGGACTGTCCCGGCCCATGCTGGCACCGCCTTCGACGGCGAACACTTGTTCCAACTCGCCGAAGACCGCATCCAGAAGATCGATCCCAAGACCGGTAAGGTACTCACCACCATTCCAGCCCCCGGCAAGGGCGGCGATTCAGGCCTGGCTTGGGCCGAGGGCACGCTCTGGGTGGGCGAATATCGCGACCGGAAAATCCACCAGATTGATCCGCAGACCGGCGAAATTCTCCGCACCATCCAGTCCAACCGCTTCGTCACCGGCGTCTCCTGGCTCGGTGATGAGCTTTGGCACGGCACCTGGGAGGACAACGAAAGCGAACTGCGGCGCATCGATCCCGCCGACGGCACGGTCATGGAGCGTTTGGCCCTGCCGGCTGGCGCCGGCATGTCCGGGCTCGAATCCAATGGCGTCGACCGCTTCTTCTGCGGCAGCGGTGATGCGGGCACTATCAGGGTCGTCCGCCGGCCCTGACCTTAATCTCCCTCATCGGAGGATACGGCCAGCTTGCGCTGCACCCGATGCAGATAGACTTGCCGATCGAAGGGGTTGGGGCCGGAGCGCGGCCGGGTAGGGATGGGGCTGCTCACCGGCCGGTAGTGGTCGAAAGTGGTCTCAAAAATGCCCTCGCCACTGGTTAGGCCGGGCAATTGATGCTGTACGCCATGGACATGGGCCGCCTGGATTTCACCCTCAAGACGCGCCATGGTGCCGCCGATTTCGGTGCTTTCCGTCACCGCCCCCGCGCGGCCGAGTATGCGCAGAATCGCGCCCAGCGTCGCGGCTGGCGCTTCCAGATGAAAGCGCTGGATCGGCTCGCACACCAGCGTTCCGGCCTGGCGCAAGGCCTCCGCCAAAACCAGCGGCGTCAGGTTCCGGAAATCCCCTGCCGTGGTCATCGGAGAGGCGTGCCGCACGTCGGTCATGGCGACATGGCAATCCATTACGCGCCAGCCATATATCCCCTGCTGCAGCGTCTCGCGCACTGCCTCTTCAACCGCTCGATAGAAGCCCGCTGGCATCTGCCCCGGATCGACTTCCAGCGCAAAACTGACGCCGGAGCCGGCCGGCATCGGATCAACCCGCAATCCGACCGTGGCTAGGAACGGATTGGGGTCCTTGAACAGATATTCCACCGCCGCGCCCGATCCGGCCAGCCGCTCGACGCAGATGACGGTGGATTCCTGGAACGCGATCTCGATGTTGAATTCAGCCAGCAGCGTCTGCTGGATCACCTGCTTCTGCACCTCTCCGTAGAGGGAGACGAAGACCTGCTGCGCCTCGTCATTCTTGCGCAGGTTGATCAGCGGGTCCTGCTCGGCCAACTGGCTCAAGGCCAGCCACAGCGCCGCCCGGTCGGCGGCATGCGCGGGCAGCACGCTCGTCTCCAGCGTTGGCGGCGCGAAGTGATGCGACGACTGCCGGGGTGGCGGCACGCCGATGGTGTCGCCAATGCGAATATCGCCCAGCCCCGACAGCTTGGCGATACGCCCTGCGCCCACTGTCATTGCGGTATTGCTCTTGCCGCCTTCGAACACCTGGATGGCCGTGACGCGGGAATCCCTGCCATTCACCAGAACGCGGTCGCGCAGGTGGATAGTGCCGGAAAACATCCGCGCATAGGCGATCTTGTCGCCGGCCCAACCGCGCTCGATCTTGAACACCGAGGCGGAGACGGGGCCGTCATCATCGCCGATTTCGGCGTGCAACAACTCGGGGATCGCCGCCATCAACGGCTCGATCCCGGCGCCGGTGACTGCCGAGCCGAAGAATACCGGATGGACGATGGAAGTGCGGCTTTGGGCGCGCAAAGTGTCGTGCAGGCGGGTGGCGTCCACACCCGCTGGATCGGTGACGTAGTCGGTTAGCAGCGCGTCGTCACCTTCGCTCAAACACTCGATCAAGGCCGCGCGGAAATCGGCCTCATTGGCACCGAACGGCCGGAACTCCGCGTCGCGCTCGCCCTCGCTAGCAGTCTCGCCCATGGCCAAAACCGCCGGGGTCAGCCGCGCCTTGATCGCCTCCAGCACGCCATCGCTTTGCGCGCCGCGGCGGTCGATCTTGTTTACGAAAATCAGTGTTGGAATCCTCAGCCGCTGCAACGCGCGCATCAGCACGCGAGTCTGCGCCTGCACGCCCTCGACGGCCGAGACCACGAGGATCGCGCCATCGAGCACGTTTAGCACTCGTTCGACTTCGGCGATGAAGTCGGGGTGTCCGGGCATGTCGATCAGGTTGACGGTGACGTCGCCGACAACGAACGACACCACGGCCGCCTTGATGGTGATGCCGCGCTGGCGTTCGAGCGCCATTGTATCGGTTTGAGTATTGCCGTCATCGACGCTGCCGATTTTGTCGATGACGCCGGCCGCAAAGAGCAGCCGTTCAATCAGGCTGGTTTTACCCGCATCGACATGGGCCAGAATGCCCAGATTCAAGGTTCGCATGGACCATCAGTTTCTCAAGATTTCGGATCGGGTTTCTTGATGAACTGAGTTGGGACATTGCTATTCCTTCCGGGAGCGGACGAGCGAACAAACTACATCAATGGTCGCGGCGGTGGCAAGCCGAGGCAAACCCCTGTTGCCGACACGACGCCGCCACCGTAAATTGCCGCCATGCAAGCATTCGACCCCTACACCATCCTGGGCGTGCCGCGATCGGCTACCCCTGACGCCATCAAATCGGCCTATCGGCAAAACGCCCGGTTGACCCACCCGGACCGCGGCGGTGCGCCGAGCGCGTTTATCGTCGTGGTCAAGGCCTTTGGCGTGCTCGCCGATCCCGAGGCGCGGCGGCTGTTCGATGAAACCGGCCTGGTCGACGAGGAGGGCGCGCGCTCCTATCGGCAGGAGGTGGTGATCATCCTCGCCGATATGTTCGACACCGCTGTTAGTACCGCGCTGGAACTCGGCCTACCGCTCGATCGGGTGGATTTCATCAAGCAGATGGCGGTTGCGCTGACTGGCCAGTCGGCGCAGGCCACCGAGCGCTGCCAGAAGCTCGATGCGGAAATTACCGCGCTCACCAGCCTGCGCGGCCGCATCAAGCGGCAGGATGATAATCCCAATCTGTTCGTGCAGCGGCTGAACGAACAGGTGACCGCCAAGGTCAAGGACCACACGGCGGCCAAGCGCCGTCTGGCCCTGTTCGAAACCGCTGCGGCGGAACTCGCCAATTACGATTCGGAGGTGGAGCTGTTCTCGGCGTTGGAGCTGGAATAGCGCGCTATTCGTAGACCACGACCATCAGCGCCCGCGCTTCGGCCGGTCCGCCATTGCTGATCTCGTGCTCGACATCCGCGCGATAGCGCGCGGTCTCTCCGAGGCGCAGGGTTTGCTCGCCCAGCGCCGTTCGCACCATCAGGCCCTCGGTCTGCGCCGTCAGGTGCTCATAGGTGCCGGCGGCATGCGGCGCGCTTTGCAGCTTTCCCTTGGGCGCCATGTCCAGTTCGTACCATTCCACGCGGCCGGCCATGGCTGGCGGGCTCAATATGCGTAACCGCCATTGCCCGTCCGGGCTCTTAATTTCGGGCGTCAGCGGCACCGAGACCAGGTCCACCGGATTGCTCTGCCGATGCGCCACTCCGCCCGCTATCAGATCGGCCATGTCGATCTTAAGCGCCTGGGTCAGCCCCCACAGCACCGCAAAGGTCGGATTGGATTGCCCGCGCTCGATTTGCGACAACATGGATTTCGAGACGCCCGACAGCGCCGCCAGCCGCTCTAGCGTCAGGTGTCGCGCCTTGCGCTCGCGCTGGATCACCGGCCCGATATCGGGTGCCTCGGACGCCATAATCACTTCCACCTTCGCTCTCGTTCGGCTGCACTTATGGTCTGGCGCCGCTGGCCTGCCAAGCGCAGCATGGGTCCGCGAACGTCATTCCGTTACAGCTTGACATATTTTCCGTTATAATGGAATTTCCTTGATATCGGAGTGTTGTGCCATGCAGCCAGATTTCACCACGCATATCCAGACCATCCTTGCCGACATCGATGCGGCGGGCCTCACCAAGCGCGAACGCCAGATCACCGGTCCGCAGGGCGGGCGGATTTCGCTGGCCGGCGGGCGCCAACTGGTGAACCTCTGCGCCAACAATTACCTCGGCCTTGCCGATCATCCGGATATAATAGCGGCGGCGTCGGACGCCCTGCAGCGCTACGGCTTCGGCATGGCGTCGGTGCGGTTCATTTGCGGCACGCTCGATCTACATCGGGAACTGGAACAGGCCGTCGCCCGCTATCTCGGCAAGGATGACGCGATCCTCTTTGCCGCCTGCTTCGATGCCAACGGGGGCCTGTTCGAGACCCTGCTCGACGCCGAAGATGCAATCATCTCCGATGGCCTCAACCACGCCTCCATCATCGATGGCGTCCGACTGAGCAAAGCTAAGCGCTACCGCTTCGCCACCAGCGACATGGACGATCTGGAAACGCAGTTGAAGCAAGCTGTCAGCGACGGTGTGCGGTTCAAGCTCATCGTCACCGATGGCGTGTTTTCCATGGATGGCCACATCGCCAACCTCCCCGAAATCTGCGCTCTGGCCGACCGTTACGGCGCCATGGTAGCGGTCGACGATTGCCACGCCACTGGTCATCTCGGCCCACAGGGTCGCGGCACACCGGCGCTAACCGGCGTCGGCAACCGAGTCGATATTGTCACCGGTACGCTGGGCAAGACGCTGGGCGGCGCCATGGGCGGTTTCATTGCCGCCAGCCAGCCAATCATCGACCTGCTGCGCCAGCGTGCGCGGCCCTATCTGTTCTCCAACGCTTTGGCGCCATCCGTCGCCGCCGGCTCGCTCAAGGCCATCGCCATCGCCGAAGCGGCCGATGACCGGCGTGAAAAGCTGATGCGGCACACGCGAAAGTTCCGCGCTGGCCTCACCGACGCGGGCTTCGAACTGCTCGCGGGCGAGACACCCATTATCCCCGTCATGCTGGGCGAGGCCAAGCTGGCGCAAGACCTTGCGGCGGAGCTCGACAGGCGCGGCGTCTATGTGGCGGGCTTCTTCTTCCCCGTTGTGCCCAAGAGCAAAGCGCGAATCCGCACGCAGATGTCGGCGGCGCTGGAGGACGCCGACATCGATTTCGCCATCGGCGCCTTCACCGAGGCCGGCAAGCAATTGGGGATCATTTGATGCGCGCACTGGTCAAGGCCAAAGCCGAACGTGGCATCTGGATGGAGGACCGCCCGGTCCCCGAGATTGGCCCCGAGGATGTGCTGGTCAAGGTGCACAAGACCGGCATCTGTGGCACCGATATCCATATCTACAATTGGGACGAATGGGCCCAGAAGACCGTGCCAGTGCCTATGATCACCGGCCACGAATACGCCGGCGAGATCGCAGCCGTGGGCGCCGAGGTCAAGAACCTGCGCATCGGCCAGCGCGTCTCCGGCGAAGGCCATGTCGTCGGCATGAACAGCCGGGCCAGCCGCGCCGGCAAGTTCCACCTCGATCCCGACACCAAGGGCATCGGCGTCAACCTGCCGGGCGCCTTCGCCGAATTCGTCAAGATCCCGGCCTTCAACATCATCCCGCTGCCCGACAGCATCGATGATGAAATGGGCGCCATCCTCGATCCGCTCGGCAATGCGGTGCACACAGCACTCGCCTTCAACATTGTTGGGGAGGACGTTCTGGTCACCGGCGCCGGGCCCATCGGCATCATGGGTGCCGCCGTCGCGCGCCATGTCGGCGCCCGCCATGTCGTCATCACCGACGTGAACCCGGAGCGCCTGGCACTGGCCGCCGAAGTCGCCGATGTGGTTCCAGTCGATATCGCCAGCGAGGACCTGCGCTCGGTCATGGACCGGCTCGGCATGAAGGAAGGCTTCGATGTCGGGCTGGAAATGAGTGGCGCGCCCGCGGCGCTGGACCAGATGATCGACCACATGGTGATGGGCGGGCGCATCGCGCTGCTCGGGGTGCCGGCGCGGCCGTTCATCTTCGACCTCGGCAAGATCGTCTTCCGCATGATCACGCTGCGCGGCATCTATGGCCGCGAAATGTTCGAGACCTGGCACAAGATGATGGCCATGCTGGAATCGGGCCTCGATGTCCGCAAGGTCATCACCCGCCGCATGCCCGCCGCCGATTATGCCAAGGCCTTCGAACTCGCCGCCGGTGGAGAAAAGGGCAAGATCGTCCTCGAATGGTGAGGTTCTAGCCTCGGCTCAACGCCATCCCAGTCCCGGCGCCACGTGCTTCAGGATGGCCTCGATGACATGGGCGTTGTAGTCGACGCCGAGCTGGTTGGGTACAGTCAGCAACAGGGTATCGGCTTCGGCGATCGCCTCATCCTTGGCGAGTTCGCGGATCAGCATGTCGGGCTCGCCCGTATAGCCCCGGCCGAAAACGGCACGCTTTTCAGGCTCGATATAGCCGAACTGGTCCTCTTCACTGCGGCCATTGCCGAAATAGGCCCGGTCCATATCGTTGACCAGCGCGAAGATCGAGCGGCTGACCGAAACGCGCGGCTGGCGGGTGTGCCCGGCTTCCTTCCAAGCGGCGCGATAGGCGCGAATTTGCTCGGCCTGTTGGATGTGGAACGGCTTGCCGCTTTCGTCGAACTTGAGCGTCGAACTCTGCAGGTTCATCCCGAGCTTGGCCGCCCATACGGCGGTGGCGTCGGTGGCAGCGCCCCACCAGATGCGCTCGTCAAGGCCTGGCGAGTGCGGCTCCAGCCGCAACAGGCCCGGCGGATTGGGGAACATCGGGCGCGGATTGGGTTGGGCAAAGCCCTCGCCCTTGAGCAGGTCGAGAAACACTTCGGCATGGCCGCGCGCCATGTCGGCCTCGGTCTGGCCTTGAGGCGGGGCGAAACCGAAATACTTCCAGCCATCGATCACCTGTTCGGGCGAGCCGCGGCTGATGCCCAATTGCAGGCGGCCAGCGGCGATGAGGTCGGCGGCGCCGGCATCTTCGGCCATGTACATGGGATTTTCATAGCGCATGTCGATAACCGCGGTGCCGATCTCGATGCGTTTGGTCTTGGCGCCGATCGCGGCCAGCAGCGGAAACGGCGAGGCGAGCTGCCGCGCGAAATGATGCACGCGGAAGTAAGCGCCATCGGCTCCCAATTCCTCGGCGGCAACCGCCAGGTCGATGGATTGCAACAGCGCATCGCCGCCCGACCGCGTCTGCGACTGAGGGGAGGGCGTCCAGTGTCCGAAGGACAGAAAGGCGATATTTTTCATGGGAGCTACCAGACCGAAGTTGCGGCGTTTCGAGGCGTTGTCTCACGCAATAGCAGTCCGATCAATCGCCCGGCCCGGGTCCGGACCGTTCGCAATATCGTCCCTAATAATCATGCGAGGGCCGACACAGGCCAGAGCATTACTGACTGTCAGGTGAACTCATGTTGCGCCGAGGAAAATGTGGCATATAGCTCTCGATCCACGGGGGACGGCTGATGAAGCCTTATATTCTGGTCATCGACCAGAGCACGCTGGCCAGTTTCGCCTTCGTCTTCGATGCCGAGCAGAACATTGTCGGCATGGGCAAGATGGAGCTTACCCAGCATTATCCCCAGCCCGGCTGGGTCGAGCAGGTCGCCGAGGAGATTTGGGCGACATGCCTCTGGGCCTGCAAGACGGCTTTACGCAAGGCCGGGATTACCGCTGGCGATCTGGCCGGCATCGGCATTACAAACCAGCGCGCCACCACGCTCATCTGGGACCGCGCCACGGGGCGAGCGATCCACAATGCGGTGATCTGGCGCGATCAGCGCACCGCGTCCCACTGCACCGCACTCAAGGATGCGGGCCACGAGCCCATGCTTGCCCAACGCACCGGGCTGCTGATCCATCCCTATTTCTCGGCCTCCAAGGTCAAATGGTTGCTGGACAATGTCGAAGGTGCCCGCGACCGGGCCGCCAAGGGCGAACTGGCCTTTGGCTCCGTCGACAGCTTTCTGATTTACCGGCTGACCGGGGGCAGGGCGCATGCCACCGACGCGACCAATGCCAGCCAGACTATACTGTTCGATATCGAGGCTAACATTTGGGACCCCGAACTGCTGGACCTGTTCGACGTGCCCGCCAATATCCTGCCGCGCGTGCTCGACAGCGCCGATGATTTTGGCCTGACCGATCCGGGCGTGCTGGGCGCGGCCGTGCCCATTCTGGGGGTTGTGGGTAACCAGCAGGCCGCGCTCATTGGCCAGGCCTGTTTCGCCCCCGGCATGCTGAAATCGACCTACGATGAACACTGCTTTGTCCTGCTCAACACCGGCGGCGATATCGTCCGCTCCACCCATCGGCTGCTCTCCACCATTGCCTATAGGCTTGACGGCAAATCGACTTATGCGCTCGAAGGCGCGATCGTCTCCGTCGGCGGGTCGTTGCAATGGCTGCACGATGATCTCGAAATCTTCGATCACTGGGACCAGGCCGAAAAGCTGGCCTCGGCGTCCGACCCCTCCCTGCCAATTTATCTGGTTCCCGCCTTTGTCGGCGCCGGGTCCGATTGGCGCGAAACCGACGCACGGGGTGCGCTATTCGGTCTCAGCCGGGGTGCTCGGCCGCACGATCTGGTGCGAGCGGCGCTGGAGGCGGTGGGCTACCAGTCCCACGATCTGATCGAGACCATGCGCAAGGATTGGGGCCACGCTGGCGAGATCGTCATTCGTGCCGATGGCAATATGATTGCCTCCGACTGGACCCTGCAATTTCTCGCCGACATAACCGAGGCCACGGTCGATCGCGCGCCTCTGGCCGATATGACGCCGCTTGGGGTCGCTTGGCTGGCGGGTTGGAAGGCCGGCGTCTGGCCCGATGCGGCGGGCTTTGCCGCGCGGCGGGCCAGCGACCGGGAGTTTCACCCGCGCATGGAACCCGAACTGCGACGCAAGAAACTCGACGGCTGGCGCGATGCAGTCAGGCGCACGTTGCCCGAGGCCACCGACTGATTGGCTCCGGCCGGTGACCTGTGCCACCGACCAGAGTGCGTGCAATCAGCTCTCGATGTAGATCTGTGCGCCATTGTTCCAGAGGTATTCGACACCCAGATTGAGGTTCTTCACCCGCTTGTCGGAGATGGTGAACGTATCGGGCGCCACGATATCGAGGGCCGGCAGATCGGCAACCACCTGCTTTTGGAAATCCACGAACAGGTCGTAGCGTTTCTTCGGATCGACCTCGATCGAGGCCGCTTCCAGCAAGCGGTCGGTCTCCGCGCTGGAGTAATGTGCCCCATTGGAGAACGGCACGCCGGGCTTGTAGTTCTTGCTCCAGTAGAGTCGCTGGATACCCACGGTGGGGTCATAGAGATTACTCATGCCCTCGATGGCGATATCGAAATCGCGGTCGGCATAGACGCGCTTGACGAAGGTGGCGAAATCCTGCGAGCGCAGTTCGACCTCGATGCCGACCTTTCCCAGGGCTTGGGCAAAGTATTCGGCGGTCTGCTTGGGCGGGCCGGACGGCTGGGTTGGATCGATGAACAGCTTGAAGCGCTTGCCATCGGCGCCGCGCGGAAAACCGGCCTCGTCCAACAGCTTTTCGGCCTCGGCAGGGTCAAAGCTATAGACCGGCAGGTCGGACGAGAAGAACGCCGCCAGATCCGGACTGACCGGGCCATCGAGCCGCTTGGCGTAGCCAAGATAGATGGTGTTGACGATGAAATCGCGGTCCACCGCATGGGCGATAGCCTGGCGCACTTTGACATTGGCCAGATACGGATTGTCGAAGTTGAACTCCGCGCGCGAGATGCTGGGCGAATAGGCCGTCACTGTGGTGTCGACCACGAGGTTCGGATTGCTCTTGAGGCGATCGACATCGGTCAGCGGGATATTGGCAACCGAAAGCAGAACTTCCCCGGTTTCGATCCCCGCCACGGCTGCTGCCGGATCGATGATGAAGCGGAAAATGATCTGGTCGAGATAGGGCTTGGGATTGTCCCAATAGGCCTCGTTGCGGGTGAAGATGGCGTGGCTGCCACGCACCCATTCCTTGAACACGAACGGGCCGGTGCCAACCGGCGCGATATTGTGCGGATTTTCGGGGATATTGGTGCCCTCATACAGATGCTTGGGCACGATGGGTGATTCAAAGCTGGCAAACGCCTTGAGCAGGAACGGCGCCGGCTTGGCGAGGATCAGCTCGACTTCGTGCGAGGCCAGCACATTGATCGACGCGACCGAAGCATAAGTGGCGCGGCCGCGCGGGTGGTTGTCCTTGAGCGCCTGGATGGAGAAGGCGACGTCCTTGGCGGTGAAATCCTCGCCGTCATGCCATTTGACGCCCTCGCGCAGCTTGAACCAATAGCGCAACCCGTCCTCGGCGACCTTCCATTCGGTGGCCAATAGCGGCTGCGGGTTGAAGTCGGCGTCATAGGTCAGCAGCCCCTCATTGACCTTGCCGCTGATATTGTAGGCGGCGCCCGCGGTGTGGGCGATCAGCACCAGCACCGGCGGCTCGGTGCCGATATTGAAGGTCAGCGTACCGCCTTTGACCGGCTCGGCCGCGAAGGCAAAGCGTGGCAGCGCACCGGCGGCGGCCAAGAGCGCGGTGGACAGCAGGAAGGCTCGGCGGGTCGGCGCCAGAACGCCGCGTCTAGTCTCGGTCATCGCTAATTCCTTGTTGAGTCTTGCCCCGGCCAACACGGCTCGGCAGCGCCATATGGGGCGTCCTCCTAATGTATATAAATTCAGTAGACATTCGCGAGGTCCGCAATTGCTGGGGAAGGCGTTGGCGGGAAACGTTCCTGCGAGGAACGGGCCGCCAAGAGCAAAAAATCATGGAAGCGATGATTGGGCTGACGGCCTACACCGGCCGCGGCTGGGAATTAACGATCCCGGCCGCGCAAAAAACACAACGTGCATCCGGCCAAATCCGCAAAGCCGATCTGGAAAGCTCCAAAACTTCGCAATCGACAATGTCTACTGATTTTATAGACTAAAACGCACAGCCCCGCGCCGAACCGCGCCATGCAGGAGACCGAGATGACCGCTGCGCCCACTTCCGTCTGGTATACCCGCTGCCCGGCACCGACGCCGTTGTCCATCGCCGCCCAACTCGGTTGGGTCGAGGAGACCTTCAAGGCGCGCGGTGTGGCTGTGGCCTCGATCCGCGACAGCAAGGACAAGGCGATCCGGCAAAGCCATTTTGACCATAGCCTCGATTGGTCATTCCGCCAGGGTGGCAATATCCCGCCGATCTGGGCCCGCTCAACCGGACGGCAGACAAGGCTCGTCGGCCTGACCACCACCGACGAATTCCAGGCCGTGATCACGCTGCCGGGCACCGGTATCACCACGGCGCGCGACCTCAAGGACCGCAAGCTCGGCGTGCCGCGCCGGGCCGAGGGCATTATCGACGTGCAGCGCGCCACCGCGCTCAAGGGCATTGTCTCGGCCCTGACCCTGGAAGGCCTGACCGCCAAGGATGTCGAGCTGGTCTATCTCGATAGCGCCGAGCCCCTGCTGCTGGAAATCGGCAATGCCGCTTTCCATGGCCTGGCGCGTCGTTACCCCTATGGTGATGAAGTGCTGGCGCTGGCGCGGGGGCAGATCGATGCCTTCTTCGTCAAGGGCGCCGAAGGGCTGGTGCTGGCCAACCAGATCGGCGCCGTCATTGTCGCCGAATTCGGTTTCCACCCCGATGCGAAAATCCGCATCAACAACGGCACCCCGCGCCCACTGACGGTCGATGCCAAATTCGCCGATGAGCGACCGGACCTGGTGGCCGAACTGATCGGCACCGTGCAGCGCATCGATAACTGGGCGCGCGCCAACCCCGACGACGCAGTGCGCTATATCGCTCGCGAACTCGGTGTCGCCGAAGATGCCATCTGGGCCGCCAATGGGCGCGACCTTCACAAGCACTTGGCGCTCACCCTCGATGACGAGCAGATCGCCGCCATCGCCCATTTCAAGGATTTTCTCCTCGAATGGGGTTTCCTGTCTGCTGATTTCGACGTCGCTGGCTGGGTCGATGCCCGTCCACTGGAGGCGGCCCAGCGCCGACACGCGGCATGAGCGCGCCAATCCTCGTCACCGGCGCGACCGGCCGGCTCGGCCAGTTGATCGTCGCCCGCCTCGTCAGCAAGAACCAGCACGTGCGGGTGTTCACCCGGCGGCCCGGTCACGCCCGAGCCCTATTCGGCACCGGCGTCGAGGTCTCTGCTGGTGACTTTGCCGATCCCGTCAGCGTCCGCGCGGCCGTTCGCGGGGTTGGTCGCCTGCTGCTGTTGTCGCCGTTGAGCGGCACTTTGAGCATCGACCAGATCGGCGTGGCGGAAGCCGTGACGGCGGCCGGCGCGACCCGCATCGTCAAGATTTCGGGCTCGGACTGGACCATCGATCCGCCGGGTCTGTCAATCTCCGGCGACGCCCATGCGGCCGTCGAGTGGCGCCTGCGCGGCCTGCCGATCGAGCATGCGTCGTTGCGCCCCAACGCCTGGATGCAGGTGTCGCTCCCCAATCTGATCCGCCAGGCCGAGGCCGGGCAGGTGCTGTCGGCTGGCTATGGCGGCGCCGGCATCGCCTTTATCGACGCGCGCGACATTGCCGACGTGGCCGTCCACCAATTATTGACCCGCGATATCGTCAGCAAGCCCGCAATCCTGACCGGCCCGGCCATTGTGAACCTGCGCGATATCGCCGGCGTCCTCGCCCGTTTGCTGCATCGCCCGGTTGCCGTCGCCGATGCCGCAGTGCCCGCCATTATCGTCGCCGATGCCAGCTTCGAACATCGCGCGGTGGCCCAGTTCAAGGGGCTGATCGCCGCCGGGCGTGCCGCCTACGCCACCGAGGCGGTCAGCGAGATTCTCGGCCGCGCCCCGCGCTCGGTCGAACAATTCCTCACCGAGCACCTCACCGCCGCCTGCTTCGCCGAGCCGCGCACCGGGGCTCGCAGCTGAGCAAGCTCCCGAAAAACTCTGATTAGAAAGTCATCCATGTCCATCGTCGTCTTCGGCGCCTCCGGCAATATCGGCAGCAGTATCCGCAAGGAAGCGCTCAGCCGCGGCCATCGGGTCACCGCCGTCACCAAAAATACCAAACTCGATCCGGCCGAGAACCTGACCCCGCTCAACGCCGACATCGCCAATGCCGAAGACGTCGCCAAGATCGTCGCTGGCCATGATGCGGTGATCAGCGCCTATAGCCCGGGCCTGCGGAATTACCCCGCCGAGGACGCAGCGGCCCTCATCGAAAAGGCTCACCAATCCCTGTTCGCGGCCGTCAAACAGGCCGGCGTCAAGCGCCTGATCATCGTCGGCGGTGTCGGTAGCCTTGAGGCCAGCCCCGGCGTCGACGTGGTCGATAGCGATTTCTACCCCGCCGGTCACCGTGCCCACACGCTGCGCAATCGCGAAATCCTGCGCAGTCTCAAGCGCGGCGAGCATGACCTCGACTGGACCTATGTGTCGCCGCCATTGGAGATCAAGGCCGGCGACCGCACCGGACAATTCCGCCTCGGGCAGGATCAACTCCTGCGCGATCAGAATGGTGACAGCCGCATTTCCGAGGCCGATTTCGCCATCGCCATTCTCGACGCCCTCGATCAGGGCACGTTCAAACGCCAGCGCTTTACCGCCGCCTATTGAGGTTCACCGATGACCGATTTCGCGCCCTATATCGAACGCGCCGAGGCGCTGGGCCGCCGCTTCGCGCTGACCGCTCGGCATTATGACCAGACCGGCGATTTCCCCTTCGCCAATTTCGATGCCCTGTTCGAAGCGGGTCTGCTGGGGCTGGTCACAGCGCCCGAACATGGCGGCCTGGGCGGCGGTCTGACTGAAGCCCTGGCGGTCATTTCGGCGATTGCACGGGGTGAACCATCCACCGCGCTGGTCCTCGCCATGCACTATAGCCAGCACTATTCGATCCGCGTTTCGGGCAACTGGCCCGCCCATCTCGTGGCGCGAGTCACCAAGGCCAATCGCGAAGGCGTTGCCCTGCTCAATGCCGCTCAGGTGGAGCCGCGCGTTGGATCGCCCTCCCACGGCACGCTGCCCGAAACCATTGCTCGCCGCGTCGGCAACGAGTGGCGCATCACGGGCCACAAAACCTATGCCACCGGTATTCCGCTGCTCAAATGGGTCTCCATCCTTGCTGTAACCGACGAGCCCGAGCCCCGCCTCGGCACGTTTCTCGTGCCGACCAATAGCCCGGGCATCCGCGTGGAAAAGACCTGGAACGCTACCGGCATGCGCGCCACCAATAGCGACGACCTGATCCTCGACGATGTCGCCATTCCGCTCGAGGACACGCTCGAACTCGCGCCCGCCACCAAGGGCCTGCAGCGCGACGAGCGGCTCGGCGCCTGGTATTTTACCCTCGTGCCCTCGATCTATGACGGCGCGGCGCGCGGCGCCAAGGATTGGCTGATCGAGTTCACCACCACCCGTGCCCCCGCCAGCCTCGGCGCGCCGCTCTCGACCGTGCCGCGCATTCAGGATGGCCTCGGCCAGATCGAGGTCTATCTCACCACCAACCGTCGTCTTTTGCGCTCCATCGCCGAAGATTTCGACAATGGCCGCCCCTTCGGCCCCGATGCGGCCGCCGTCAAGCATGTGGTCATCGAAAACGCTATCCTCGCCACCACGCTGGCGCTCGATCTCGGCGGCAATCCCGGCATCAGCCGCGACAATCCGCTGGAGCGCCACCACCGCGACGCGCTCTCGGGCAAGGCCCACGCGCCGCAGAACAATCTGGTCCGCACCATTCTCGCCAAGTCCGTGCTGGCCCGCCACGCCGCCACACCCACCGAGACAATCGAGCCGGTCCCGGTGCGCGCTACCCACCCGCCACGGCTCGTCGCCGTCGGCAGTTCCTGAGGCTTTCATACGCGACGGGGCAGGGCGCTAAGCAGCCCTGACGCTAGTTGCCGACCATCACCACCGGCCCCTTGTCGGGCAGGCCGACGGCCGGCATGTCCGAAAAGCTCAGCGTGGCGCCGGCGGGGACATTGTCGACGACGCCAGTAGGGCCGCCGGCAGTGTTGGCCTGCTCGTTGCCCGCCGACATCGTGACTTCGGAGCCGTCTTCGTTCGGATTGGACTGTTTTGACCCCGTCTGCGTACCAGCGGCCGCGAATTCCCCCATGATGTCGCTGCCGCCTTCGAGCTGGCTTTGCGCCGAAGCCACTTCGGTGGCCATGTCAACGTCGTATGGCACTTCGTAGGCGCGCGGCGGGCTGATGACGATCTGGTTGTCGTCGATCTCCTCCACCCACAGGTAGATATGGCCGGGCGTGTTGCGCAGCTTGTCCGGCTCGACGATGCGCGTTGCCAACAGGCTGAACCGTGCCGGCATGGTGCTGGTCGAAGCCCAGCCCACCACGCCCGTAATGGCGATATATGAGCCGACGAACACCAGACCCGTCAGCACGATGGCGCCGGCCTTGATCCACCAGCGCCACAGCGAGGCAATATTGAGGCTGAGCAACAGCACCGCCAGCAGCACATAGGCACCCACCGTGCCGGCAATCGCGGTCATCATCATTTGCGAACCGCCTGGATCAGCGAGGCTGGGCGGGTATTGATGTCCGAAACCGCGCCCTCCGCATCGAGCGTGAACCGCACGGCGGTCTGTTCGTCGCCTTTGCGCGTCAGCGTCAGCGTGTCGTAATAGACCACCGACAGCTTGGGATTGATCTTCTCCACCTTGACCGTCACCGGCACGGGGGCGCCGGTTTCGTCGGTATACTTGTAAACATTGATGATGTACTCGCCCGGCACGATGCGGCGGACCGTCACGGTTTCCTGGTTGAGCGGGAAGGCCAGCGTCTCGCCATTGACCTCGATCTTGTCGAGATAATTCCCGCGATCATCACGGTCGAGCGTCACGAACCCCTTCTGCATGGAATGATACCAGACCACGTCGCCGCCGGGCTCCTGCACATAGGTGTCGATATCGTCCGGATTATTGTCCGGCCAGGTCACCGTCACCAAAATCTCGGCCTTGACCTCGACGTCGCCGGCCTTCGCATCGGGCCGGATCAGCGCAAAGGCGATGAACAGCATGACGGCGAAGCCCAGCAGGGCGTTGAACAGGATATCGGTGAACGGCACGAATGTGCCGTCCTCGCTGCCACCCGAGAACAGGCTCGTCTCATGCATGAGCGGGCTGCTCCAGCGCCGACACGACGTGGATTTCGGTCGTCTCGGTGATCATTTCGAACAATTTGCCGATGGAATTGTCGAGCAGGTAATATTCGAGCTTGAGCAGAAGCGCGCTGGCAATGCCCGCCACCGTGACGTTCAGCGCCACCGCCATGCCGCCCGTCATGCCGCCAAGTGCGGACCGCAGGGTATCGCTTTCAAACGATGTCAGCGCCGAAATCGGAATGAGCATCAGGATGAAGCCGATGGCGGTGCCGAGCAAAGCCAGGCGCAGCAGCGCCTCGGACACGAACAGCCCAAGCTTTTCCCGGGCGCGCAGCTTGTCGGCCAGCGAGCGCAGCAGCAGGGTCTGATCGACATGGCGTTCCGATTGCAGGCGCCGTTTGCGGATGATGTTGATGATGTGATTGGTCATGATGCCCGGCTCAAGCGCCGAGCCGTTGCCAGTCACCACCCGGTCGCCATCGATGCGCAGGCCGCTTCCGCTCTCGGCCACGACGACATCTCGGACCTTGCGGGCGCGCACCAGTTCGCGCGAAATCACCACGGTCTGATAAAGGCAATGCAGCCCGGTCAGGCAGAAGATTGCGAAGATCAGGATCGACACGCGGGTGTGGTCGGTCGCCAGCACCAGTTGCAGCAGGCCGAAATACCACAGCACAAACAAGCCAAGCGCGATCAGAACGTTGAGCAGCAGGAAGCGAAGAAGAGGTCCGAAATCTTCAATCTCCGAGGCCGAGCCGATAACGGCCCTGGTCATATTCGCCATGCTTGTTCCCTAGCCAATTGAGGCCGCGGTTCCCGTTGCTTGCCGGGCCGCCCATTGTGAACCAATTGCCTAGCACGGCCAGCTTGCCGGGCGGTCATAGCCTCTTCCAATGCTTCCTATTGCTTTTTGCCGCGCTGGAAAGGGTGTTGACTGACCAAGGTTTGGGGGAGGCGTTCCCCCAGCAGCCAAGTTTGCAAGAATCATGGATAGCGCCCTTCGCCAAGTCAAAGGGTGCCATGCGAGGATTTGTCGCGCGGCAATTAGACGTTTGTGTGATTTGGTTATGTCCACCGATGTGTTCTACTAACATGTCAGTGGAACATGATTATGGATGTAACTCTTAAGCAGCTGCAGATTTTCCAGGCGGTCGTCGTCGCCGGCTCGATCACCAAAGCCTCGCGGCGCATCGGCCTGTCGCAACCCTCGATCTCCCAGCAGCTTGCAAAGCTCGAAGAAAAACTCGATGCGCAACTGATCCTGCGCAATCGTACTGGCACCATCACCCTGACCCCTTCGGGCGAATACTGGTTCAAGGCCAGTACCGACCTGCTCGGCCGGATCGAGGGGATGATGGAAGAGCATCGACGGCGCTTCCTGCTTAACACCGTCACCTGGCAAATGGGCATTACGCCCACCCTGCGCGGCCGCTTCGTCGCCGCCGCCGCCCGCATCGCCGCCCAGCAGCCGGGTTTCGTCAAATTCGAGATCAAGTATTCGGTCACCAGTTCCGAGCTGGTGCAGCAACTGCGGCTGCATCAACTCAACTGTGCCATCGTCAGCGAGGACGCGATTACCGACGACCGCAGTTCCTTTGCCATCGCCAAGCTGTTCGACGATCAGGTCGCCTGGCTGCTTCCGGCTTCGGTGCCGATCGCCGACATCAAGAACGCCATGAGTCGCCAGCGCCCGCAGCAGCTCAATGGCCCGCTCGCCTATTTCGTCAACATTGATGGCAATGTTTCGCTGCGCACCAAGTCCGATGACTGGGTCCGCCACAACCTGCCCGGCGCGACGCCGGCCTTCTCGGCCATGACCTATACGGCCGCTGTGGACATCGTCGCCGAAGGGTTGGCGACGACGCATTGCCCGCTCTCGCTGCTGCCCAACTTGCCCAATGATGTGCGCGAAGCGGTGCAGATCATCCCGATTCCCAATTTCAGCCGCAGCATCGTGCTGGCGATGCCCAGGCACCTGATGAGCCTGCGCCCTTACGCCGAGATTTTCCGCGGCATCGAGCATTTCTGCAAGACCGAATACCTCAAGGAAATGGTGCCCCAGGAAGCGCACGCATTTTCCATGGTCGGGTAACTTCCGACCGGGCGTCCTCGATTTCTCCTATGACGAAGATAGGCGAAATTTGAGCAGCCACAGTGTCACATGCAGGTCTCTACAAAAAACGCTCCTAAGGGGGGAGACCAATGTTAAGAGGCAAAAATCTGTTGCGCGGCTTGGCCGTTGCAGCACTGCTATCGGCTGTGCCTGCGGTATCGAGCTACGCCGAAGACGCCACACCCGCCCGCCTGGCCGCGGCCAGCTCTGACGCCGAGGCCGGTAACTGGCTGATGGTGCATCGCACCTACGATGCCAACCGCTTCTCGCCGCTCACCGATATCACCACCGACAATGTCTCCGGGCTGAAACTGGCTTTCGCCGTGCCGCTGGGCGGGCTCGAGCCGGCCGGTTTCGGTATCGGCGCGGTTGAATCCACGCCACTGGCCAAGGACGGCTTCCTCTACATCACCGATCCCTGGGGCACGCCCTACAAGATCGATGCGACGTCCGGCACGCAGGGTAAAGTGGTCTGGGTCGGCGATACCGGCATCGACAAGGACCCCAACCGGGGCATCCTGCTCGCCAGCCGCGGCCTGGCGCTATGGAACAACCTGGTCATCGTGGCGCTCAACGACGGCCGCGTGATGGCCTTTGACGACGAGACCGGCGATGTGGTGTGGGATCAGCAGATCGCCACCGAGCAGGGCGAGGGCTTTACCAATGCGCCGCTGGTGGTCAAGGACAAGATCCTTGTTGGCCAGAGCTATGGCGATTGGGCCACGCGCGGCTGGATCGCTTCGCTCGACGCCAAGACCGGCGAAGAAGTCTGGCGTTTCTATACCATTCCCGAGCCCGGCCAGCCCGGCAGCGAAACCTGGCTCTGCGACCAGACCGGCAATCCCGATTGCTGGAAGACCGGTGGCGCGGCCGCCTGGGTCACCGGCTCCTATGACGAAGCCTCCAACACCATCTATTGGGGCACGGGCAACCCGGTGCCGATGTATGATCCCGAATACCGTCCGGGCGACAACCTCTACTCGAACTCCTCGCTGGCGCTCGATGCCGATACCGGCGCGCTCAAGTGGCACTTCCAGTACACGCCCGGCGACTACATGGACTATGACGAAGTCGGCGTTCAACTGCTGATTGACACCAAGGTCGATGGCGAAGACCGCAAGGTTCTGGCCCATTTCGGCCGCAACGGCATCTTCTACACGCTTGACCGTACCAATGGCTCGTTCATCAACGCCACCAATTACGTCACCAAGCTGAACTGGACCAAGGGCATCGATCCCAAGACGGGCAAGCCGGTTGAATACGACAGCACCAAGTCGCTGCAGGAATATGCGGCAGGCGCCAACCGGCGCGGCGGCGAGGGCATGGAAACCTGCCCGAACATCCAGGGCGGCATCAACTTCTGGCCCACCGCCTATGACAGCACCACCGGCATCGCCTATGGCGCCGGCATCGAAGGTTGCAGCAAGGTGACCAACGATCCGGTTGCACCGGCCGATGTTTCGGGCGGCGCGATCTTCACCGGCGGCGCGGCGGCTGGTGCCGGCGTGCAGGCTGGCTCGATCTTCGGCTTCAACGTCGCCACTGGCGAACAGACCATCAAGGTCGATCGTCCTTACCCGAACTATGCGGGTGTGCTGGCCACTCCGGGCCTGGTCTGGACCGGCGAGCTGGACGGCACTTTTGGCGCCTATGACGCCAAGACGCTGGAGCAGAAATGGTCCATCAATGTCGGCAACGCCTTCGAAGCCCCGCCGATCTCGTTCTCCATCAATGGCAAGCAGTACATCGCCATTGCGGGCGGCGGCATGGGTAGCGCCTCGTTCGGTCATCCCGAGCTGGAAAATAAGTCGTCCTCGAACATGCTCTACGTCTTCGCGCTCTAGGCGAAGCCGCACCGTTCAAAAATGCCGGGCGCTCCAGCGCCCGGCAAACCCATTTCAACTCCAGGACCGCTCGTCATGCTCTCTTTCGCATCCCGCACCAAATTTCTGCTCGCAGCCATTCTGGTGGTCGCGGCGCCCGTCGCCGCATTTTCGTTCCAGCCACCGGCCGGGACCACCAAGGCCGCACCCGCCGCAGCCACGGACAGCACGGCAACCGGCGATCCGGCAGCGCTCGACAGCTATCCGGTGACCGAATTCATGGACGTGTCCCTGCTTGAGGGCGCCGATGTTACGCGCGGGCACGAGGTCTTCAACAGGGTGGGGATTTGCCTGTCCTGCCATGGTTGGAACGGCGACGGCATGGGCAAGAACCCACGCTCGGAAGGCGAAGCCGCCAAACTGCGCGAGAGCCAGCTCGATACCCAGAGCTTCCTCGATATCATCAGTTGCGGCATTCCGGGGACGCCGATGCCCTACCACAACAGCCAGGCCTACAAGAAGCCCGACGTCTGCTTTGGCCAGGTGATGGCCGATTTCGAAGCCGCCGATGCACCGCGCAAGGGCAAGAGCATTCGGCCGGCCGACCTCATCAATCTGGTTGCCTATATCCAGACCCATATCCAGGGAAAGGGTGCGACGACCTTGGCGCAGTGCCAGGACTATTTCGGCGCCAGCGCCAGCAAGACCTGCACCAACCTCGAGTAGATGAGCATGGTTCAGCGTTCGGGTTTGGGCTGGCTTGCCGCGGGATGCATGCTGGCTTTGCTTTGTGCCGGTCCGGTGCAGGCGCAGTTCGACCCGGCGCTGGTGCCCATTTTTTCCATCTGGGACGTCAAGCTTGGCCAACCGGTGAGCCAGGTCCCCGATATGGAAGTGGTCGATATCGCCTGCGGCACCAATGGCGGCCCGCCGGCGCAGATGATCGGCACCTTCGCCAATTTCGCAAAATGCGCGCCCGAGCCATCGGGCCTGCACGAAATCTATTTCGCCAATGACGACGAGATCGACTACATCGCCAAGGCCATGGAGAGCGAATACAAGGTACTGCAAGGCGGCACCTCGATCTATGCGCATCCGGTGATTGTGTCGGTCTTGGTGGACGACAGCGGCATCGTTCGCGGCATTCGTGTCGTCACCGACGAGCGGGCGAGCCTGCGCGAACGGCGCGTCGCGGTGACGCTGGCGCGCAACCTCAAGGGGCGTTACGGCAGCTGGAAACAGACCTGCGAGAATATCCCCCTGCAGCCGGGCGAAAACCGCGTCGGCAACCAGTTCGAACATGAATTGTGCACCGCCGATAATATGGAGATCGGCCAGCGCATGCGGCTGGAATCCAGCTATCTGCGCAAGAAGGGCCAGGAAACCATCAATACCGAGACCCAAAAGGTCAACCAGGGCTATTTCCAGAGCCAGACGCGGCTGGAAGTGGTGGAGGCGCCCTATGAGCCCGTCCAGCCGCCGGCCTGAGCTATTGCTGCTCCTGCCCGTCCTGCATGAAATTGTGCATCATGGTGGCGCCCGCAAACGCCTCGTTGCCAATCTTGGCCTGCGTGAAGCGGGACCCCGCAACCGTGGCGCCAGCAAAATCGGCATTGCGGATATCGGCGTCGAAATAGTCGGTCAGCGTGATGGTGGAGCCCGCAAAGCTGACGCCGGCGCCGTTGACCTTGATGAAGCGGGCATTGTCGATCCGCGTGTCGACGAATTTGGAGCGGCCGATGCTGGCCTGTTCGAAATTTGTGCGCAGCAGGGACGCCCCGGTCAGGTCGGCATTGTTGACGCGCGCTTCCTTGAGCACCGCGTCGTCGAGCGTCGCGCCCGTCAGGCTCGTGCCGGTCATGCGGGCATGCTGCATTCTGGTGCCGCTCAGGTTGGCATTGTCGAATTTGGCACCCGACAACTGGGCCTCGTAAAACAGGCCAAAGTGCACGTCAGCACCGACAAAGCTGGCCTCACTCAGGTCCGCGAGGTTGAAATTGGCGCTGTCTGCCTTGGCGCCGTCGAAGATTGCGCCTTTGAGGATCGCCCGGTGAAACGTAGCCCCGGTGAGGGTGGCGCCGGTGAAATCGACGCCGGACAGGTCGGCCTTCTTGAAACGCGCATTGGTCAGGTCGCACCCCTTGCATTCCTTACGGACGCCGCTGAGCAGGTCCTCGACGGGACCGGCAAGAGCCGCGCCCGGCAGCACCGCAAGGGCAGCAATCAATATCGCGGCAACACGTTTCACCGTCGTTCTCCTGGCTTTTGCGACCCTGTTATAGGCCGGAGCAGCGCGTGGTGTCGTAAACAACAATATTGGAGGAAGTGATGGTTCGCAGATTTGCCTGGCTCTTATACCTGATGCTGCTGGCAGCGCCCGCAATGGCGCAGGACGCCGATGTGGTGACCGGTCCAGCTCGTGCGATCGATGCCGATATCATCATGGTGGGCACGCAGCGGGTCATCCTCTATGGCGTCGATGCGCCCGAACGCAGCCAGTTCTGCACAGTCGGCACCAAGAAATGGGGCTGCTGGGACGAGGCGAGGAATACGCTGACCGGGATTCTGTCGACCGGCGAGGCGACCTGCACTTTGTCTGGTGAACCCGATCCGTTCCACCGCCGCTACGGCGTTTGCAAAATCGGCGACAAGGATGTCGGCGCCGAATTGATCCGCAGCGGCATGGCCATGGCCTTTGTCGAACAGGCCGACGACTATTCCGCGGTCGAAGACGAAGCCCGCACCGCCGCCGTCGGCCTGTGGCAGAAGGGCGCCAAGTTCGATATGCCCTGGGCCTGGCGCAAGCGCAACCCCGGCGGCTTCCGCTAGAGCGCTTTCACCTCTCCCCCGAAAGGGAGAGGTGAAAAGGAGCAGGCTCATGCCGCTCCCGGCACCGCTGCGCCGGGCGCCAGCCGCGATAGCGCGATATAGGCATCGGTCAAACTGCTCACGCCCGCCCTTGCCATCAGCTCGGCGGGTGTGCCGTTTTCCAGCACGTCGCCCTTGTTGATCAGGATGATCCGGTCGGCCTGCTCGACCTCCTCCACAAGATGGGTTGCCCACAGGATGGAGGTGCCGCTCTGGTCGCGTACCTTTTGCATATGCGCGATCATGTTGCGCCGCGTCACCGCGTCGAGCCCCACCGAGGGTTCGTCGAGCAACAGCAATTTCGGCCGGTTGAGCAAAGCGCGGGCGATCTCGACGCGGCGCTGGTTGCCACCCGATAGGGTGCGCACCTGGCGCTTGAGCAGATCGGCGATTTCCAGCAGTTCGGTGACCTGGGTAATACGCTCGGCCAGGTCCTTGCCGGAAAATCCGAACAGGCGACCGTGAAACACCAGATTGGCCTTCACCGACATATCGAGATCGACCGAGCGTGCCTGAAACACCACGCCGAGATCGGCCAGGATACGCGAGGCATTGGCCATGTAGTCGAGCCCGAATACCGAAACCGTGCCGCCATCGGGTGCGAACAGGCCGGCGGCAATCTGGAACAGAGTGGACTTGCCGGCCCCATTCGGCCCCAGCAGTCCGACGATCTCGCCCGGCCCGATGGCAAAGTCGATGGCGTTGAGCGCCTTTATGTCCCCGTACGACTTGGTGACGTCGACGAACGCGATAACCGGGTCGGACACTGTAGCCGTCATGCTGAAGCCTTTTCGGAACACGCTATCGGCACGGTTGGCGTTCACTAGCCTTTGGCTACCATCGGCGGACATAGGCGATCCCTATACTCAATATTGCCTGCGCAAGGTTGCTCGAAATGGTGCTGATGCCGAAGGTGCCGATAGGCATAATCAATAGTTGCCATAGGCACTTGGGGATTTAATCGTGAAATCATTGTCTAAGACTGCGTCCATTCTTTTCGTCGCCATGGGTATTTTCGCCCAGCCGGCCTTTGCCGAAGGCAATCTCGCCGCCAACGGCACCGACCTGACGCTCAGCATCGATACCGAAAACCTGACCTTCTCGCAGAACGAATGGCAGCTCGAGACCGGCAAATATTACCGGATCGACATCACCAGCGATGGCGGCGAAGAAATCGCCGTGGTGGCGCCCGAGCTGTGGCGCAATTCCTGGATCAACCAGATTGTGGTCAACGATCTCGAGGTCAAGGCGGCCGATCTCTACAGCGTCGAGTTCGATGATGCCGGCACTTTCAATATCTCCTTCGTTCCGGTGCGGCCGGGCGAATACAAGATCTATGTCCCCGGTTACGAAACCCGGGGCTTGAGCGGCACATTCATCGTCAAGTGAGGAGATTGAGATGAACCGTCTCGCAATACTGGCCGCCGTGGCTTTTGCCACGGCTATTTCCGCGCTCCCGGCCTGGGCCGCGGGCACCGGCATGATTTTCGTCTCGACCGAGAAGGGCAATGAGGTCGTGGTGCTCGACCAAGACCACAACATCGTCAAGCGGATCGAAACCTCGCGTCGCCCGCGGGACATGCATTTCAACGCCGACAAGAGCCTGCTCTATGTCGCGTGTGGCGATGACGATGTCATCGACGTCATCGACGTGACGACGCTCGAAGTGGTCGACCATATTCCGACCGGCCCGAGCCCCGAAGTGTTCGCCTTCTCGCCGGACGAAAAGCAGATACTGGTGTCCAACGAAGAGGACTCCCGCCTCGAAGTCATCGACATGGCAAGCCGCCTGTCGGTGCAGGACATTCCGACCGGCGCGGAGCCCGAAGGCGTGATTGTCAGCGCTGATGGCAAGACCGCCTACGTCACCTCCGAGGTCGCCGACATGGTGCATGTGGTCGATACCGCCACCGGCGCCGTCACCAAGAATATCCTCGTAGGTACGCGGCCGCGCCGCTTTATCCTCACTCCTGATGGCACGGAACTGTGGGTGAGTTGCGAGCTTTCCAGCGAGATCTACATTATCGATACGGCGACAAATGAGATCAAGGGCGACAGCCTGATCTTCGTGCCGCCCGGCTTCCGCGAGGAAGATGTGACCCCGGTGGGCATGGCCATCACCAAGGATGGCTCCAAGGTTCTCCTTAGTCTGGGTCGCGCCAACCACGTCGCCATCATCGATGCCAAGAGCCATGACGTGCTGCAATATGTGCTAGTCGGCAAGCGCGCCTGGTCGGTCGATCTGTCGAGCGACGAAACCAAGGCGTATGTGGCCAACGGCCTCTCCGACGACATCACCATCATCGACATGGCCTCGATGAAGCCGGAGATTTCGATCCCTGTCGGGCGCGTTCCGCACTCGGTGATGATCGATGATTAAGCCCTTGGCTTTCGCCATCCTGGCACTCGGCCTCTGGTCGAGTGCCGCGCTGGCCGAGGGGCCGGTGGCTATCGGCTATCTCGGCCTGCAGGACGATCCGCGCTATCATCCGGACATCGTCTATACCCGCATCGAAATCGCCCCCGGCGGCAATCCCGTCGATGGCGCCACGATGGGTATCGATGACCTCAAGGTGGTCTCCGATGCCGTCGGCCAAACCGTGTCGCTCGATCATCAGGAAGCCGCCGATGCGGCAAGCCTCACCGCCAAGGTGCAGGCCATGGTCACCGCCGGCGAGCATTTCATCATCCTCGACCTGCCCGCCGAACTTGTCGAGCAGGTGGCGATGGCGACCAAGGACCTGCCGGTCACGCTCATCAACGCCACAGCGCCCGAGGATCGCCTGCGTAGCCTCTGCCTGCCCAATCTGCTGCACACTGCCTCGTCGGACCGCATGAATGCCGATGCCATGGTGCAATATCTGCGCACTCGCAACTGGACCAAGGTGCTGATGCTGGTCGGCCCGCTCGAACGAGACAAGGCCATGGCCGATGCCTTCCGCGCCTCCGCCGATCGTCAGCGCCTGAACGTTGTCGATACGCGCACTTTCACCCTCGCCACCGACCCAGCCAATCGCGAGTCCAACAACTCGCAATTGATCACCGGCAATGCCGATTACGACGTAGTCTATGTCGCGGACAATCAGGGCGAGTTCTCACGCTATCTCCCCTATGACACGCAATTGCCACGCCTCGTCATCGGCTCGACCGGGCTGGCGGCCAGCGAATGGCAATGGTCGTGGGATCGAGACGGCTCGACCCAGGTCACCGTACGGTTCGAGGAACTGACCAAGGGCCGCCGCATGACGGGACAGGACTGGGCGACCTGGATCGCCGCCAAGTCCATCGTCACCGCCTATGCCAAGGCCCGCTCCGACGATTACGCCAAGATCGCCGAATATATCCGTGGCTCGCGCTTGCGGTTGGACGGCTCCAAGGGCGTGCAGCTCAATTTCCGGCCTTGGGACGGCCAGATGCGCATGCCGATCGTGCTGGCGACCCACAACGCCGTCATCGCAGAGGCCCCGCTTGACGGGTTCCTGCACGAAACCAATACTCTCGACACCCTGGGCACTGACGAGCCGGAGCAGCAATGCCTCTAACCCTCAGCCATCTGTGGTTGGGGCTTTACGCCGTAACCTGGCGCGAGATCGCCAAATTCTTGCGCCAGACCGAGCGGCTGTTGTCGGCGATCGTTCGCCCGGCTTTATGGCTGCTGGTGTTCGCCACCGGCCTGCATGACCTGCTGGGCGTCTCCATCGTGCAGCCCTACAAGACCTACACGCCCTATCAGGAATATATCCTGCCAGGGCTAATGGGCATCGTGATCCTGTTCCAATGCATGCAGTCGGCGCTGTCCATGATCTATGACCGTGAGGCCGGCGTCATGCGGGTGATGCTGGTGTCGCCCTTGCCGCGCAGCTATCTGCTGTTCGCCAAGATCGCCGGGGCCACCATCCTCTCACTGCTGCAGGTCTTCGCGTTCCTCCTGCTAGCCCGCATTTTCGGTTATCAGTTCCCCGGCTGGGGCAGCCTTTATGCCGTCCCCGCGGTGGTGTGCGCCGGCCTCATGCTGGGTTCCATCGGGCTGCTGGTCTCGGTCTATACGCCGCAGATCGAGAACTTCGCCGGCATGATGAACTTCGTCGTGTTCCCCATGTTCTTCCTGTCCTCGGCGCTCTATCCTCTGTGGAAACTGCGCGAGGCGGGCGCCGATGTGGTGTATTACCTGTCGCTGGCCAATCCGTTTACCCACGCGGTCGAGTTGATCCGCTACGCCGCCTATGGCGAGATGAACTGGATTTCGCTGGCGGTGGTGACCGGATGTGGCCTCGCGGCGTTCGGATTGGCCGCGCACGGCTATGATCCACAGGCGGGCGCCATCAAGACGCTCAAGCGCAACTGATCGAGGCGGCATGGACGACGATAACGGCCTGATTGCTATTGATCCGCACGCCGAGCGCAGTGTGGAAACCTTGCTTTGGGACCGGCCCAGCCAGCCCAAGGCCGAAATCACGCTACATCAACTGCGTATCTTTTGGGCCATCGCCCGTTCCGACACGCTGACCAAGGCCGCCAAGCAATTGGGGCTGGCGCAGCCATCGTTGTCCCAGCAATTATCCAAGCTGGAGGCCACAGTCGGCGCGCGTCTGTTCCACCGCCGCTCCAATGAACTGGTGCTGACCGAGGCCGGCAATTATCTGCTGCCCAAGGCTGAAAACATTCTGCGCAGCATGCGCGAACTCGACGACGGCCTCGTTCATTTCAGCGAAGGCAAGCGGGTCACCTTGCGCCTGGCCGGGATCAATTCGGTGCTGCGCACAGTGCTGCCCAATGCCGTGGGGCACATGCACCAGCAATATCCGCAGACCGATTTTGACATCCAGGAAAGCGCACCGGCCGATATCCTGGAACTGCTGTATGCCCGGCGCATCAGCATCGGGCTGCTGGCCGCTAATTCCGTAGCGCAGGCCGGCGTCGGCTTCGTGCAGGTGCCGCTCTTCGAAGACCCCTACGTGCTGGTGGTGCCCGAGGCACTCGATCTCGGCCAGGTCAAAAACCCCGAGCGCGACCTGGCGCAGGCCCAGTTCGAACTGCTGAACCGATCGATCCAGTTCACCTTCGGCACCCAACATGCCAAGCGGGTTGAGGACTGGTACGCCCAGGCATTGCCGCAGCCCCGCACCGTCGCCCAATGCCGCAGTTTCGAGGTTGCGGTGGGCCTGGTGCGTGCGGGTTTGGGCGTTTGCCTCGCACCGGCCCTGTCCACCGTCGCCGGCGCGCAAGCGCCCGAAGGCGTCCGGCTCTATCGCGTCAATGCCGGGCGGCGCGATATCGTGGCTCTGGTCCCCTCGCAATATCGCCACGTGCAACCCTATGCGAGCCTCTTGGATGCCCTTCAGGCAACCGGCGCCGCGCTCACTCCGCCCACTATTCTGCCGACGCCGCCGTTTCTCGATCGCGAGCCGTTTGCCGAACTGTAAACACCTGACGGTGATAGACAAATCCTTGGCAAGGTATTGATGGACGCGATGGCTTTTTCGCGGTTCAACTCAGGCCAACATGATTGCGCTTTACCGGTTTCTTTTCCTCATTTTCCTGATTGTCCTATGGTGGGTGATTTCGCTCAATGTGCGGGCCAATTTCATCCCCAGCCCATGGGCCACGCTGCTTGCGGCGCAAAAACTGCTGGCCGACGGCAAGCTGATCGTCGCGCTTGGCGATAGCCTGATCACCTTTGCCGGCGGCTATGCACTGGGCATTCTGGTCGCGATTCCGGTTGGTCTGGTGATGGGCGTGTTCCTGCCGGTCGGCAAGACGCTCGAAATCTACGTCTATGCGCTGGCCGCCATGCCGCGCGTCGCCTTCATTCCGCTGATCATCGTGTTCCTGGGGCTGGGCTTTCCCGCCAAGATTTTCATCGTCTTTCTCGGGGCGGTGATGCCGGTCCTGATCAATACCTATGCCGGGGTGTTGGCGGTCGACCAGGAACTGATCGAAATGGCCCGTTCGGTGCGCGCCGGCCGGATGCAGATTTTCGCCCGCATCGTGCTGCCCAGTGCTGTGCCGTTCATCATTGTCGGCCTGCGGCTGGGCGCCACCATCGCGTTGATCAACACTGTGGTGGCCGAACTTTATACCGCCGTACGTGGCCTTGGGGGCCTGCTGGCCATCTACGGCAATACGTTCCGCATGGCCGAGTATTTCGTCATCGTGATCGTGCTCGCCATTATCGGCGTCATCGTCTCCGAAGGCCTGCGACATCTCGAAAAACGCCTGGTGCGCTGGAAGACCAGCGATTGAATTTTACGCATAAGCCCCGATGGGCAATGGAGGAGATGAACATGCACACCCCAATCAAGGGCCTGTTACGCACCGCGGCCGCGGCACTGCTGCTCGCCGGGATGAGCCTTGCCGCCCATGCCGATCCGTTTCGCCTGATCGTCACTCATCTGGAGCCGCCGCTGGTGCCCAATTCGGTGATGGATCTGGCCGTCGAGCTTGGCTATTTCAAGCGCGAAGGCGTCGATGTGGAACTGGTGCGCGTGCAGCAGACCCCATCGGCTATCGCCGCCATCCAGTCGGGTGAGGGCGAAATGGCCAATATCGGGCTCGATGCGCTGAGCCAGCTCGTCGCCACCGGCACCACCGATCTCAAGGCCGTCGTCTCGCCCAACAAGTCGCTGCCCTATCTGATCGCCTCCAAGGACAGCATCACCACCACCGCCGACCTCGCCGGCAAAAGCTTCGGCATCGGCCGTCCGGGGAGCCTCGATCATTCGCTATCAAGCCGCGTGCTGACCGCCGATGGCGTTGATCTCGCCAAGGTCGATTTCGTCGCCATCGGCCAGCCCGATATCCGCATTCAGGCGCTGGCCGCCGGCCAGATCGATGCCACCACGGTGTCGATTGGCGTCTGGCAGTCCTTGCCCGACAAGACGGGCCTGCATATCCTGGTTTCGCAGGATGATTATTACGCGGCCGCACCGGTGATCAACAAGGTCAACATCGTCAGCCAGAAAGCCCTCGAAGAGCGGCATGACGACGTGGTCAAGGTGATCACGGCTTTGGTCAAGATTTCGCGCGATTTCGCCAAGGACCCCAGCAAATGGGTTGATGCCATCGCGCCGTTCCAGCCCAATGTCAGCCGCGCCGATCTCGAAACGTTGGCCGCGTCCTTCGCTAAAAGCTGGAGCGTCAATGGCGGCATGAGCGCCAAGGAACTGCAATATTCAACCGACTGGCTCTACCAGACCGAGGACTTCAAGGACCTCAAGCCCGTCGAAATGTCGAGCTGGGCCGATCTGAGCCTGGTCGGCGATGTGCTCAAGTCTCTCGGCACCGACGCCAGCATGGATGCTCCATGACATCTGGGAATTCCTCCGGCGAGGCGGCCGCTGCCGCCTCCGCAAAGATCGTCCTGTCGGGCGTGTCCAAGGCTTTCGAACGGCGCAATTCGGGCACGCCCACCATGGCGCTGCAACACCTCGACATGAGCGTTCCAGAAGGCCATTTCGTCTCGATATTGGGGCCGTCCGGCTGCGGCAAGACCACGGTCCTGCGGCTGGTCGATGGCCTGGTGCCGCCCGATAGCGGCAGCGTGGTAGTCGCCGGCCAGGCGCCACGACCGGGCCCCGAGATGGGCTTTGTGTTCCAGGCCTTTCGCCTCATTCCCTGGGCCACGGTGCAGGCCAATGTCGAATTCGCCCTGACCGCGACGGGCCTCAATAAGCACGAGCGCGCTGAACGCGCCGCGCGCTATATCGCGCTGGTCGGGCTGCAACGTTTCGCCCAGTCCTATCCAGGTGAACTTTCGGGCGGCATGAAGCAGCGCGTGGCTTTGGCCCGCGCCTTCGCAAGCGAGCCGTCCATTCTGTTGATGGACGAACCCTTTGCCAGCATCGACGCGCAGACGCGCGAGCTGATGCAGGTGGAACTGATGAAGCTCTGGGCGCAGCATCGCGCCACCGTACTGTTCGTCACGCACAGCGTCGACGAGGCGATTATGCTGGCAGATCGTGTGGTGCTGATGAGCCCGCGTCCCGGCCGGGTGATCGAGGAAATCGAGGTCGATCTGCCCCATCCGCGCTGGCAATATGACATCCGCGCCACGCCGCGCTTCGTCGAATTGCGCAGCTATTTATGGGCGGCAATCAAAGATCTCGTGCTCAATGACCCGTCGTCGGACTTCTACGCGCCGACATCGGGGAACGCCGGTACGCCCGCCGATTAGTAGCTGTGTTCCAGCGCCGGGGTCAGCAACTCGGTCAGCTTGCGCTCCATGACCTCGCCCAGATCGCGATCATAGCGACCCATGCGGAACGCCTGCATGATCTCGGCGACCTTGTCGGCCCGGCGCCGATAGGCATCGAGGCTCTCGCCTTCGAACCGCTTGGTTTTGATCGGGGCCCATTCGTCCGTCACTGCACGTCTCCTGCAAGTAGCCGCCGCCAAAGGAGGCTGCGTTGAATGCAGGTTAGGCCGCTCGCATTAGATGGCGTTGAGCGTTTGGTTAGAATTTGGATAGAAAGCTCAGGCCCCGGCGGCGGGCGTCGCCGAAATCATGTAGCCGATGCCGCGCACGGTCTGGATCAGCGATGGCCCTTCGGCACTGTCGATCTTCTGGCGCAGGTAGCGCACATAGACATCGACGATTTTTGTGCCCGGATCGAAACCATATTCCCACACCCCATTGAGCAGCCGCTCGCGGCTGACGACGCGGTCGGCATTGATCATCAGATAGCGTAGCAGCTCGAATTCACGCACCGTCAGGCTGATCGGTGCGCCATTTCGCGCCACGCGCCGCGACTCCGAGTCCAGCGTCAGCGTGCCGACACGCAACAGGCTGCGCTCGTCCTGCCCGGGGCCACGCCGACGCATGGCAATGATGCGCGCCAGCAGTTCGTCGAAGGCGAACGGCTTGGTCAGGTAGTCGTCGGCGCCACCCTTGAGGCCATCGATCTTGTCCTGCAAACTGTCCTTGGCGGTCAGCATCAGGATCAGCACCGGAAAGCGCTCCTCACGGATCAGCCGGCAGATTTCGAGGCCATCAATGTAGGGCAGCATGCGGTCGAGGATCACGAGGTCGAAGGCGTCATTGCGCAGTCGGTCCAGCCCGTCGCGGCCGTCGGGCTCCAGCGTGACCTGATAGCCCTCGGCCACCAGCCCACGCTCTAGAAACCCGCCGATCCGGCGGTCGTCTTCGATGACGAGAATTTTCATTTGCCCGCCCCCAGCAGCGGCAGGGTGATGGTGAGCACCGCCCCGGTTTCCGCCCCATTGCCGATAGCGATGCTGCCGCCATGCCGCTCGACGATGTCCTTGGCGATGGAGAGGCCAATCCCCAGCCCCCCGCTGATCGGATCGCCGCCGTTGCGGCCGCGATAAAACCGGTCGAACACATGATCTTCATCGCCTTCGGCAAGGCCGGGGCCATGATCGATGATGCGGATCAGGACGTGATCGTTTTCAAGTTCGGAGACGATGCCGATGCTCTCTCCCGGCGGCGAATGCTTGATCGCATTGTCGATGCCGATAATGAACGCCTGCTTGAGGCGGCGGAAATCCGCATCGATATGGGCGGCAGCATCGGCGAGTTTGAGAGTGATGCTGACTTCGCGCGGCTCGGCCAAGGTTTCGCCCTCCTGCGCGGCGGCGGCGATGACGTCCTCCAGCCGGGTTTCGGCCAGCAAAAGGTCCTGAGGTTCGGCGTCCGAGCGGGCAAAGCTGATCAGGTCATCGAGCAATTGCCCTAGCTCCGCCGCCTGTCCCTGGATGCGTTCCAGCGACTGGCGCTGTTCTGTCGGATCCGCCTTTACCCGCAGCGCGACATCGGCCTCGCCACGCAGGATAGTCAGTGGTGTGCGCAATTCATGGCTGACATCGGCGAGAAACTGCGCCCGCCGGCGATCGAGGTCCCGCAGCCGCTCATTGGCCTGTTGCAACTGGCGTGTCCGCCCCTCCATTTCCGCCTGGAGATGCTCGTAAGCCTGGGCCGAGCGCAATTGCTGCTCTCTGGCCCGCAGCAGCCACGCTACGGCAAACCCAACCGAGCCGGTCGCCAGCACTGCGCTGACCAGTGCCAGCCAGAGCAGCGTGCTGCGCGTGCGTTCCGCCTGGGCCAGTTGCCCGGCCAGCTCGTTGCGCTCTCCCTGCATGCCGCCTTGCACCAAAGCCGCGAATTCGTTGTCAATGCGGAACTGCACATCGCGTTGAAACAGCGCCAAGCCCTCGGCGCCCCCGCCATCGCGCTGTGCCACCAGCGCCCGCGCGGCCGACAGGTCGATGGCGTGATAAAGCTCCAACATGCGCCGAGTGTCTTCGACCTCCGAAAGCTGGTCCTCCATCGCCTCCATCCCGGCCAGCAAGGACACCTGGTCGCGGGTGATCTGGGCCAGTTTCGCGAACGCCCGCTCCAGCCCCAGCCGCGCCGTTTGCAGCGCCGGCATCGCGGCGCGCCCAAACAGCAGCACTTCGGCCACCTTGCCGGAATAGCCGTTCGCCAAGCCGTCGACCTCGATCAGGCTTTGCAGCCGCTGGTGCAGGCTATCGATGCGCTGCACCGTTTGGCCCGCCTGGCCGAAGGCGATGACCCCGAGGCCGATAAAATAGGCCAGCCAGAGTAGCAGCAGCGTCACGAGGACCAGCGAGCGCTGGCGAAGCGTCATGCCCACTGCGCGGTCGCTCGCTCTGACATGTCCATTCCTTCAATGCTTGAAGCTGTTTAGCTGGCGCCAACCTAGTCCGCGGATGGTCGCTTGTCATCCAGCACGCTGGATAGCTTGCACCCGGCTGGGTTGAGCGCTAGACACTATCATTCGCCTCGGACCCGGTGCAATTCCGGGTGGCTCTTCCGGCCGCCAATCCGCCGGACAACGCATCGCCCGTACTGCCAATTCGCGACGGGTCTCTGCGGAATTCTCTCCATCATGATCACTATGTCCTCCATCCGGCGTGACTGGTTCGGCAATATTCGTGCCGATGTGCTGTCCGGCATCGTCGTTGCGCTGGCTCTCATTCCCGAAGCCATCGGCTTTTCGGTGATCGCCGGTGTCGATCCCAAGGTCGGGCTCTACGCCTCGGTGGTCATCGCCTGCGTGATCGCGTTTACCGGCGGTCGCCCGGCGATGATTTCGGCGGCTACCGCATCGACGGCGGTGCTGATGACGGGCCTCGTGCGTGACCACGGCATTCAGTATCTGTTTGCCGCCACCATCCTGATGGGCGTGATCCAGATCATCGCCGGGCTGCTCAAGCTGGGGCGGTTGATGCGGTTCGTCTCGCAATCGGTGATGACGGGCTTCGTCAACGCGCTGGCCATCCTGATTTTCCTCGCGCAATTGCCGCAATTGCTCAATGTGCCGCCCGCGACCTATGGGCTGATCGCCGTGGGTCTGGCGATCATCTACATCCTGCCGCGCTTCACCAAGGTGATCCCGTCCCCGCTGGTCGCCATCGCCGTGCTGACCATGGTCGCCTTCTTCTTTCATTTCGATGTGCGCACCGTTGCCGATCTTGGCGAATTGCCGTCGACGCTGCCCAGCCTTGGCCTGCCGGATGTGCCTTGGACCTTGGAGACCCTGCAAATTCTGCTACCGGTATCGCTGACCCTGGCGGCGGTGGGGCTGCTGGAATCGCTGTTGACGGCGCAGATCGTCGATGACCTGACCGATACGCCCAGTAACAAGAACCGCGAAAGCATGGGGCAGGGGGTGGCTAATATGGCCTCCGCCGTGTTCGGCGGCATGGGCGGCTGCGCCATGATCGGCCAGTCGATCATCAATGTCACCTCGGGCGGGCGCGGGCGGCTGTCGAGTCTGGTGGCCGGGGTGTTCCTCCTGATCCTCTTGGTATCATTGCAAGGCTTGCTGGCCATCGTGCCGGTCGCCGCGCTGACGGCGGTGATGATCATGGTGTCGATCAACACTTTCTCCTGGCAATCGGTGATCAAGCTGCGCGTCAATCCGTGGCAGTCCTCTATTGTCATGCTGGCGACGGTGGCCACGGTCGTCGTGACATCCGACCTCGCCAAGGGCGTGCTGGTCGGCGTGTTGTTGTCCGGCGTTTTCTTCGCGGGCAAAGTGTCGCGGTTGAGCCGGGTCACCTCGACCCTGTCGCCCGATGGGCTGACGCGAACCTATGCGGTGGAGGGCCAGGTGTTCTTCGCCTCGGCTGCTACCTTCACAGAGGCCGTGGACCTGATCGAGCCGGTCGAACGCATCGTCATCGATGTCGGCGCCGCCCATTTCTGGGATATTTCCGCAGTCGGCGCGCTGGATCGCATCGTGCTTAAGGGCCGTGCCCGCGGCAAGATCATGGAAGTCGCCGGCCTCAACGCCGCCAGCGCCACCATGGTCGAACGCTTCGCCACCCATGACAAGGTCGCTCCCTGATCCCCACGCCGGGTTAAACATGATCTTCCCGTTCACGTTCCGATGATCTAAGTTGACTTGAGTATTCATATTTTATTACCTGCCCGCACGTCCTGCGTCGGGACGCCTCAGGAGGCAAAATTGAAAACAACTTTCGCAGCACTGGCCAAGGGTCTGGCCGTTGGCGTGGCGTTCGCCGCCCTCTCCGTTTCGGCTTTCGCGCAGGATGCTGGCATCACCGTCTATAATGCCCAGCATGAATCGCTGGCGCAGGAATGGGCCGATGCCTTCACCAAGGAAACCGGCATTGCGGTGACCATCCGCCAGGGCAGCGACCTCGAGGTTGGCAACCAGCTGATCCAGGAAGGCGCCAATTCGCCCGCCGACGTGTTCCTCACCGAAAATTCGCCCGCCATGGTGCTGGTCGACAATGCCGGCCTGTTCGAGCCCCTGCCAGCCGACATCATCGAGCAGGTTCCCGCGCAATACCGCCCGGAAAACGGCCACTGGACCGGCATCGCTGCCCGTTCGACTGTGTTTGCCTACGACACGCGCAAGCTGACCGAAGATACTCTGCCCAAGACCATGGACGAGCTGGCCGATCCCGCCTGGAAGGGCCGTTGGGCTTCCTCGCCATCAGGCGCTGACTTCCAGGCCATCGTCGCCGCTTACTATGCGCTCAAGGGCGAAGAAGCGACCGTTGCCTGGCTCAAGGGCATGAAGGAAAATACCGTCGTCGTGCGCGGCAACCGCGCCGCCATGGCGGCTGCCAATAATGGCGAAGTCGAAGGCGCGCTGATCTATCATTATTACTGGTTCGGCGATCAGGCCGGCACCAAGGAAAGCAGCGCCAATGTAGCGCTGCACTACTTCAAGCACCAAGACCCGGGCGCGTTCGTCTCGATCTCGGGCGGCGGCGTTCTGGCCTCAAGCAAGCATAAGGAAGACGCGCTGAAGTTCCTCAAGTTCGTCACCGGTGCTGCCGGGCAGACCGTGCTGCGCGATGGCACTTCGTTCGAATACGCCGTCGGCGTCGATGCCGCGTCCAACGCCGCGCTGACCCCGCTCGCCGATCTCGATGCGCCCCATGTCGATCCCACCCAGCTTGACAATATCAAGGCCTCCGAGTTGATGACGGCGGCCGGTTTGCTGTAAGCCGGGCTGAAATTTACGATCAAACGCCGCCGGTGGTTTTAGCCTCCGGCGGCACTGTCTTTGAAAGGCGGGGCATTGAGCCTGGCAGTATCACCGGCGCAGACGATGGAGACGAAGCGGCACGCGCCGCTCCATCTGCCGATGATCATCCCCGCCATCATCATTTCGCTGCTGAGCCTGATCCCGCTCGGCTTCATCGTGTGGATCGCCATTGCCAGCGGCTGGGATACAGTTCGTGACTTGGTGCTGCGGCCCAAGGTCGCCGAACTGCTGTTCAATACGCTGATCCTGGTCGCGCTGACCCTGCCGATCGCCATTGCGCTGACGGTGAGTCTCGCCTGGCTGATCGAGCGCACCAATCTGCCCTTCGCGCGGGTGTGGTCGTGGCTGATGGTGGCGCCGCTCGCCATTCCGGCTTTCGTGCACAGTTATGCCTGGGCGAGCGTCATGCCAACTTTGCATGGCCTGTCGGGCGCGGTGATGGTGTCGATCCTCGCCTATTTTCCCTTCCTCTACCTGCCGATCGCCGCGCAATTGCGCCGGCTGGATCCGACTTTGGAAGAGACTGCCGCCTCGCTCGGCCATACGCCCATTGCCATTTTCGTCACCGTCATCCTGCCGCAACTGCGCCTCGCCATTTGCGGCGGCGCGCTGCTGATCGGCCTGCACCTGCTGGCCGAATACGGCCTGTTCGTGCTGATGCGCTTTGACACCTTCGCGACCGCCATCGTCGACCAGTTCCAGGCGGTTTATAACGGCCCGGCCGCTAATCTGCTCGGCGGCGTGCTGGTGCTGCTATGCCTCGTGCTGTTGCGGCTCGAGGTCTTTGCGCGGGGCGACGAACGCTATGCGCGCGTTGGCTCGGGTGCCGCGCGCCATGCGCCAAAATGGCGTCTCGGCGCCCTCACCTGGCTTGCCGCCTTGCTGCCGGCCGCGCTGACCCTGCTGGCCGTCGGCGTGCCCATTTTCACCCTGGCGCGCTGGCTGATCAGCGGGGGTGCCGGGGTGTGGCGGCTTGATGGCATCGGCCCGGCGCTGTGGCAGACGGCGTGCCTTTCGTTGGGCGGCGCACTGATCACCACGCTGGCGGCGCTCCCCATCGCCTGGCTGTCCATCCGGGCCCCCAGCCGGGTGCAGCGGTTGCTGGAGGCCTGCCACTATTATGTCGGCGCGCTGCCCGGCGTTATCGTCGCACTGGCGCTGGTCACCATCACCGTCCGCGTCGCCCTGCCGCTGTACCAGACCATGGCGACGCTATTGCTCGCCTACCTGCTGATGTTCCTGCCGCGTGCGCTTGTCGGCCTGCGCGCCAGCATTGCCCAGGCCCCGATCGAGCTGGAACGCGCCGCCGTCAGCCTCGGCAAGCCGCCGCTGGTGGCGATCTGGAAAACCACCCTGCGTCTTGCCGCGCCCGGTGCTGCCGCCAGCGCGGCCCTTGTCGCCCTCGGCATCGCCAACGAACTGACCGGCACGCTGATGTTGGCGCCCAATGGCACAAGGACCTTGGCGATGCGCTTCTGGTCCTATACCAGCGAGCTCAACTTTGCCGCCGCCGCGCCCTATGCGGTGCTGATGGTGGTGCTGTCCCTGCCGCTAGTCCTGCTGCTCCGGCTGGAATCCGATCGAGAATCCAAGCCATGAGTTTCCTCAAACTGGACAATGTCACCAAGCGCTACGGCAAGTCCGCCGCGGTGACCGGCCTCAATCTCACCGTGCCCGCCGGCAGCCGCACCGCCATTGTGGGTCCCTCCGGCTCCGGCAAGACCACGCTATTGCGCCTCATCGCCGGCTTTGAATCGCCCGACCAGGGCAGCATCGCGCTGGGCGATACGCTGCTGGCCCAAGGCACCATGTCCGTGCCTGCCCATCGTCGCGGCATCGGCTATGTGGCTCAGGAAGGCGCGCTGTTCCCGCATTTGACCTTGGCCGCCAATATCGGCTTCGGCATCGCCCGCAACAGCCCCAACCGCCACGCCCGCATTACCGAACTGATGCAGCAGGTGGGCCTCGCGCCCTCGATGCACGACC
The DNA here is from genome assembly GCF_028290435.1 of Devosia sp. GTDB lineage: Bacteria > Pseudomonadota > Alphaproteobacteria > Rhizobiales > Devosiaceae > Devosia. Next base: position 68,483 of record NZ_JAQGJV010000061.1, read on the forward strand.
GCCGCCCGCATCAGCTTTCCGGCGGCCAGCAGCAGCGTGTCGCCCTCGCTCGCGCCATGGCGCGCCAGCCCAAGCTGATGCTGCTCGACGAGCCGTTCTCCGCCCTCGACGCCGGCCTGCGCGAAGCCATGCGCGACATGGTGGGCGACGTGCTCAGCACCGCCGGCATCACCACCATCCTCGTCACTCACGACCAGGCCGAGGCGCTGTCCTTCGCCGATCATCTGGCGGTGCTGCGTGATGGCGTCGTGGTCCAGGCCGGCCCGCCCCAGGATCTCTACCTGCGGCCCAAGGACGCACAAACCGCCCGGTTCCTGGGCGATGCAATCATCCTGCAGGCCCGCCTTGAGGATGGCTTCGCTCACACCATTCTGGGCAGCGTCCCCACCGATACGGTCAGCAGTCGCGGCAGCGCGACCATCATGCTGCGCCCCGAGCAGCTGGAGCTGACCTCGGCCAGCCAGACCGATCCCTCATCCACCACCAGCCTGGGCCGCATTGTCGGGCGTACCTTCCGGGGCTCGACTTGGCGGCTGCTGATCGAGCATTTGCCCGCCAGCAGCGCGGGCCTGCGCTTTCCGAGCCTCGCGCTCGAAACCTCGAGCATTTTCACCATCGAAACGCCCAGCCTGGCCCCGCTGGAGATCGGCGCGACCGTGGGCATTCAAATCGTTGGCACGGCTCATATTCTGGCCTGATCACGGCGAAGTTCGCCGCGCACCCCAACGTTACCGCAAATTAAATGTTCAGCGCCCGGCGCTTGAGGCATGATTGCGTCGTGGCCCCCTCCCGGCGCGCCGCAATGTCCATTGGAATAAGGATTTCCCCGCGTTGATCCGTCAATTGCTGATCTGTCTGGTTATCCTGGTGCTGGCCGTTGCCGGCTGGGTGCTGTTTGTCCCCGGCGCCGAGCAGACGCTTGCCAGCATGGGCATCACCCTGCCGATTTCGGCGCCGGCGCAAGGCGCCGAAACGCAGGTCGCCAGTGTTGCGCCACAAGGTGCGACGCCGGGCGCTCCAGGCCAGCAACCGGGCGCGCAGCCCGGGGCCCGGCCGGGCGGGCAGGGCGGTGGTCGTGGCGGATTTAGCGGCCGCGCCCGCACGTCCTCGGTCGTCACCAGCCCCGTCGTGATGGCGACCATCAACGATAGCCTCTCGGCCATCGGGCAGGGCAATGCCGTGCGCTCGGTTACAGTGGCGGCGCCTGCCGGCGGCACGTTGGAAGACTTGCTGGTCGCGCCGGGCGATCACGTCACGGCCGGCCAGATCATCGGCCGCCTCGATGCCGAAAGCGAACAGATCGCCTTCGACAAGGCCACATTGGCCGATACCGATGCCCAGGCCACGCTGACCCGGAACCTGGGCCTGGCCCAATCCAACGTGGTCGCCAACTCGGCCCTCGCCACCATCCAACTCGCCGCCGACAATGCGCGGCTCGAGCTGCGCAATGCGCAAGTCGCGCTGCAGAAACGCACCATCACCAGCCCCATCGCCGGCACCGCCGGCTTGATGCAGGTCACGCCGGGCAATTACCTTTCGGCGCAAACCGCCGTCACCACGATTGAGGATTCTTCCTCCATCCTCATCACCTTCTGGGTGCCCGAGCGCTATGCGACGACAGTCGTTGTCGGCATGCCGGTGACCGCCTCGGCCATCGCCCTGCCGGGCCGCTCCTTCGCGGGGGTAGTCAGCGCGGTGGATAACCGTATCGATCCGGAAAGCCGTACCCTGCAGATCCAGGCGCGCATTCCCAACGAGGACAATGCGGTTCGCCCCGGCATGTCCTTCACCATCGCGCTGCAATTTGCCGGCGAACAGTTCCCCGCCGTCAATCCGCTGTCGATCCAGTGGTCGGCCGATGGCTCCTATGTGTGGGCCTATGTGGAGGGCAAGGCCCACAAGGTCATGGCCGAGATCGTCCAGCGCAACAGCGATGGCGTGCTGGTGCGCGGCGACATCAAGCCGGGCGACGCCGTCATTTCCGAAGGCGTGCTGCAATTGAGCGAGGGCACGGCGGTCACCCTGCTCGATGGGCCCGGCAAAGAGGCGCCGGTTGAGGCCGCCGCCGCTCCCGCCAAGCCCAACAGTTAGGCCGCGCTCATGTCCATCCAGCAGCAGCAGAACCAACGCGGCGGCATGCTGGCGGCGCTGTTCGTGCGCCGTCCGGTCCTGGCTTTGGTTATCAATGCCCTCATCATGGTCGGCGGTCTCGCCGCCATTCTGGGCGTCGAAATCCGCGAACTGCCCAGCGTCGAGCAGCCGGTGCTCTCGATCAACACCACCTTCACCGGCGCTGCCGCCGAAACCGTCGATCGCGAAATCACCTCCGTGGTCGAGGGTGCCGTCGCCCGCGTTCAGGGTGTGGCGGGGATTTCCTCGACCTCCTCGACCGGCCAGAGCCGCGTCACGCTGGCCTTCAACGACGGCACCAATCTCGATGCGGCCACTTCCGATGTGCGCGACGCCCTCAGCCGCATCTCCCGCGACCTGCCCGATAGCGTCGACGACCCCACCATCGTCAAGGCCGACAGCAATGCCCAGGCCTCGATCCAGCTTGCGGTGACCTCCGACACCATGAGCATCGCCGATCTCAGCAAGCTGGTCGAAAACGATATCTCGGAGCGCCTCGCCGCCGTCCCCGGCGTCGCCGATGTGCAGGTCAACGGCACCCGCGATACCGTCTTCGAAGTCGACGTCGACCAGGACAAGCTGGCCAGCCTCGGACTGACGGTTGCCGATATCCACACCGCCCTGTCCACCATCGCCTTCGATTCCCCCGCCGGCTCGATCAATGGCGCCAACCAGAACATCTCCGTGCGCGCCGTTGCCGACGTCAACACGCCCGCCGAATTCGAAAACCTCATCATCAAGGGCAAGACCCGCCTGGGCGATGTCGCCACTGTGGTCTTTGACGCCGCCGCCAGCACATCGGGCCTGCGCTCGGATGGCAAGCCCGGCATTGGCCTGGGCATCGTGCGGCAGGCGCAGTCCAATTCGATCGAGATTTCCAACGGCATCAAGGCTGCCGTCGCCACGCTGAACGAAATCCTGCCCCCGGGCGTCGATATCAAGATTTCCAGCGACGACGCCGTCTTCATCGAAGGCGCGCTGCATGAGGTCGAGGTCGCGCTCGGCGTCGCGCTGATCGTGGTGACAGCTATTATCTACCTGTTCCTGCTCGATTGGCGCGCCACGCTCATCCCGGCGCTCTCCATGCCGATCGCCCTCTTGGGCGCTGTCGCCGGCATCTATCTCGCGGGCTTCTCGCTCAACATCCTGACCCTGCTCGCCTTGGTGCTCGCCACCGGCCTCGTGGTCGATGACGCCATCGTCGTGCTCGAAAACATCGTCCGACGACGTTCCATGGGCGTCGGCAACCGCGCCGCCGCTGTGCTGGGCACCCAGGAAGTGTTCTTCGCCGTCATCGCCACCACGCTGACCCTCGTGGCCGTCTTCGTGCCGCTATCGTTCCTGCAAGGCCAGACCGGCCGGCTGTTCCGCGAATTTGGTTTCACCCTGGCCATCGCCGTGCTGGCCTCCTCGGTCGTCGCCCTTACGCTGGGGCCGATGCTGGCCTCGCGCCTGCTCAAATCGGGGGAGGATACCAAGCACCACACCGGCGGCCCGCTCGGCTGGCTCGGCCGCAAGCTCGGCGGGTTTTATCGCCGCACGCTGCATCTGGCGCTCAACAACCCGATGGTGATCCTGCTGATCGCCGCGATCTTCGCCGCTGCCTCCTATGGCATTTTCACCCAACTGCGCCAGGAGATCACGCCCAACGAGGATCGCGCCCAGATCAACCTGCGTATTTCGGCGCCCTCCACGGTCAGCCTCGATTTCGTCCGCTCGCAGATGCAGCGGCTCGAGGGCCTGCTGCAGCCCTTCGTCAAGAGCGGCGAGGTCAATTCCATCTTCGTGCTGTCCGGCTTCGGCAATGGCGGCTTCATCAGCCTGCGCCTGGCGCCCTGGGATCAGCGCGCGCGCAGCCAGGCCGAGATCGTCACCGACATCAACAAGATCCTACCCCTCGTGCCGGGCATTCGCGCCTCGGTGCAGCAGGGCAATAGCCTGGGCATTCGCGGCGGCGGCAACGGCCTGCAATTCGCGGTGGTCGGCGACAATTACGCCGATCTGGCCACCACTGCCCAAACCGTGGCCGACAAGCTGGAGGAAAATCCGGCCTTTGGCGATGTGACCGTCAATTACGACACCACCCAGCCCCAACTCACCCTGACCGTGGACCGTGAGCGCGCCGGCGCTCTTGGCATCGACATCAATGGCCTTGCGACCACGCTGCAGGCGATGATCGACGGCGCCGATGTGGGCAATGTCTTCATCAACGACACCAGCTATGACGTGCGCATGGTCTCGACCAAAAGCCCGATCAACGACCCCCATGATCTGGAAAGCATCTTCGTCAAGACCGCCGACGGCCGCTACGTGCCGATGTCCACCATTGCCACCGTCGTCGAGGCCCCGATTTCGCCCAATCTGGGCCGCGAAGGCCAGCGTCGCGCCGTCACCGTTACGGCCAGCCTCGATGGGCTGGCGCTCGGCGATGCCTATACCCAGGCCGTGGAACTCGCCAAACCACTGCTGCCCGAAGGCACCGCCATCATCCCGCTGGCCGAGGCCAAGACCATCGGCGAGGCCAATAATGGCCTGCTGATCACCTTTGGCTTCGCCATCGTCATCATCTTCCTGGTGCTGGCGGCGCAGTTCGAAAGCGTCTGGAGCGGCATTATCGTCATGGTCACCGTGCCGTTCGGCATCGCGGCCTCGATCTATGCGCTGTTCCTCACCGCAGGGAGTCTCAATATCTATAGCGAGATTGGCCTCGTGCTGGTGGTCGGCATCATGGCCAAGAACGGCATCCTGATCGTCGAATTCGCCAACCAGTTGCGCGATCGCGGCTTCAGCGTACGCGAGGCGATCGAGGAAGCCGCCAATATCCGCCTGCGTCCGGTGCTGATGACCATGATCGCCACCATTCTGGGCGGCGTGCCGCTGGTGCTGGCCAGCGGGGCAGGGGCGGAGGCTCGCCAGGCCCTGGGCTGGGTCATCGTCGGCGGCCTCTCCATCGCCGCCATCTCGACGCTTTATCTGACCCCGGTTGCCTACCTGCTGATGGCCCGCTTCACCAAGGCCCATATCGAGGAACAGCAGCGGATCACCAACGAACTCGATGCTGCAAGTCAGATCGAGGCACCGGTGGCTGCCGCGGCGGAATAGCCCTTTCCGGGCTCTCGGCTTGTCGATAGTTACCCCCACCCTAGCCCTCCCCCTTGAGGGGAGGGCTAGGGTGGGGGGAGCTTCCAACGCGAGTGGAGCCAATCATAACCACCCCCATTAGAATGTCCTTCCAACAACACCCCTCATTACGCACAAACGTAACTCGACTGGATCGATAGAGTAATGGAAACTTAAGGAATGCAGGGCGGTCCCCGTCGCTCTGGAACGATCAATGTGGAGGAACTCGCAGTGATTCACTTTTTCGGAATTCTTGAGCTTGGCAACCGCCGTCGCGTGACCGATGCCGAAGCGCCCAATAAGACCAGCCTGTTCAGCTTCGGCGATGATGAACTGCCCACGCGCCATGAGCTGCTGTCGCCCGCCGAGCAGGATGCCCTTATCCTGACCGGCAAGCAGCCTGAAGACTCGGCCGAAGAGCGCCGCTTCACCTATTCGCTGGCTTTCCACGCGCATTGAAACCACTTATTGGGGCACCATGAGCGCCTCACAACACGGCCGTCCATCGGTCACCATTATCGGCGGCGGCGCCAGCGGCGTATTGCTGGCCGCGCACCTGTTGCGAGACCCGGATACCGATATCCGCGTCACGCTGATCGAGCGGCGCGGCCAGTTCGGGCAGGGGGTCGCCTATTCGGCCCGCTCGCGCGATCACCTGGTCAATGTCCCCGCCAGCGGCATGAGCGCTTTTGCCGATGATCCCGAGCATTTCTGGCGCTGGCTGCAAACCAAGGGGTTTCCGGCCCCGCAAGGCGCCTGGGTCTTTGCCCCACGCCGCCTCTATGGCGCCTATCTGGGCGATGTCCTCGCCGCCGCCGGCCAGTCGCATCCGGGCCGCCTGATCGTCCTCGCCGAGGAGGTCCTGTCGGTTCAGCAAACCAAATCCGGCGTCGAAACCGTTCTCGCCAATGGCACCAGCGTCATCAGCCACCACGCCGTGCTCGCCGTCGGCCACGAAACCCAGCCGGCACGCGGCCGTGGTCTCGCTGTCACCGTGGGCTCGGATCGCGATACGCCGCTCGATCGCGACGCCGAGGTGATGATCCTGGGCTCGGGCCTGTCCATGGTCGACGCCTGGCTGACCCTGGCGCAGGCCGAGCATCGCGGGCCCATTTTGGTGGTCTCGCGCAACGGCTTCCTGCCCAAGGGCCACAAGAACGTACCCCCGCTCAGCATCGACGCGGCCGACGTGCCCTTCGGCACCAATATCAATTATCTCCTGCGCTGGTTCCGCGACCTCGTCGCCACCACCATCGCCGAGGGTGGCGATTGGCGCCAGGTCGTCGATGGCCTCCGCCCCTACAACCAGCGGCTCTGGCAAAGCTGGTCGCTACACTCCAAGCGCCAGTTCCTGCGCCATCTGCGCCCTTGGTGGAATATTCACCGCCATCGCCTGCCGCCGGACCTGCATCAGCGCATGACCCGCGCCGTCGCCACCGGCCAGGTCCAGTTGATCGCCGGCAATTTCACCGGCATCGAGCGCCATGGCTCCGGCGTCCGTGCCACCATCCGCCGCCGGGGCACGACCGAACTGCAAACCCTCGACGTCGCCCGCGTCTATGATTGCGGCGGCGTCAGTGTCGATGTTGCGGCCAGCTCCAATCCTGTGATTCGCGACCTCGTCGCCACCAGCCATGCCCGGCCGGACACGCTGCATATCGGGCTCGATGTTTCCGACGACTGCGCCGTCATCGATGCCGACGGCAAAACCTCGCCGCGCCTGCTGGTCGCTGGCCCACTGACGCGCGGCAAATTCTTTGAAATCGAAGCCATTCCCGACATCCGCCTGCAATGCGCACGGATTGCGAAAAGGCTGTTGGAAGCCAAGCTGCAGGATGCTGGGTAGGCCGGGCAGGGCCGTCCTTACAACAGCGTCATCATCATCGCGCCGGCCACCGCCACGATGCCGAACGCCGTCAGCCCCGCCACCAGCACCATCAGCTGTGCCCGCTGCACATGACTGGCCACGCGTGCCTTGCTGCGCACCACCGCAATACCGTCGTCAATATCTGCCATCGGATTGTCCCCTCGTGCCGCCACAGAATGCGCCGGTCAATCGAATGGGGTAGCCGCCTTGAAAGGCTGTTTCTCACCCTGCCCAGGCAAGGTAGTCTGACCCCGGGGAGGTGCGGATAACTTCCCGGCAACGCAGTTAATTTACATAAAATGCCACACATCCAAATCTTGTATGGTAGATATTGATCTGCTTGCCCGTTCGTGCCACACCTTTGCCATGACCTTCCCAGCCCATCTGCATCCCGATCGCTTGTTCCCCGCCGCCGAGCCCGCCCGCTCCATCGCCCGCGAGCTTTATCCCGCGGTCAAGGACTTGCCGCTGATCAGCCCGCATGGCCATACCGATCCGGCCTGGTTCGCCAACAACCAGCGCTTTTCCGATGCCGCCAGCATGTTCCTCACCCCCGATCATTACGTGCTGCGCCTGCTGCGCAGCCGGGGACTGAGCTATGACGATCTCGGCGTGCCCCGCAAGGACGGCACGCCCGTTGCCGATGGTCGCGCCGCCTGGCACCTGTTCGCCGCCAATTATCACCTCTTCGCCGCCACGCCATCCAAGCTGTGGATCGATCACTCGCTGCAGTTCGCCTTCGGCATCGATACCGAACTGACGCCTGCCACCGCCGACGCCATTTTCGACACCATTGGCGCCCGCCTCGCCGATCCCGACCTCTTGCCGCGCGCCATTTTGGACCGCGCCAATGTCGAGGTCATCGCCACCACCGAATTCGCGCTCGACCCGCTCAAGCATCATCAGTCCATGTTGGCCGATGGCTATATCGGCCGCGTGCGCACTACCTATCGCCCCGATGACGTGACTGATCCCAGCCGCGCCGCCATCGTGGAAAACCTGCAGCGGTTTGGCGAAATCACCGGCGAAAACATCGCCACTTGGGCCGGCCTGATCGACGCCCACCGCAATCGCCGCGAATATTTCCGCCGCTTCGGCGCTGTCGCTACGGACCACGGTGTGCCGACCGCCATGACCGCCGACCTGCCGCTGGTAGAAAAGCAGGCATTGCTCGACAAGGTCTTGTCTGGCCGTCACGACGCCGCCGATGCTGAACTGTTCCGCGCCCAGATGATGACCGAAATGGCTCTACTATCGGTCGAGGACGGCATGGTCATGCAGATCCATGCCGGCTCGCGCCGTAATACCGATCCTCTTCTGATGAATGAACGCGGCACCGATCTTGGCGCCGATATTCCCGGCACCACCGACTACGTCAACGGGCTCCGCGCTCTGCTCGGCCGCGCCGGCAATGAGCCAAACCTGCGCCTGATCATGTTCGTGCTCGACGAAACCACCTACGCGCGCGAGCTGGCGCCGATGGCGGGGTATTGGCCGTCTTTGATGATCGGCCCGCCCTGGTGGTTCCACGATAGCCCGCAGGGCATTCGCCGCTATCTCGATCAGGTGGTGGAAACCGCCGGCTTCTATAACCTCGCCGGCTTCAACGATGACACGCGCGCTTTGCTGTCGATCCCCGCCCGCCATGACGTCTGGCGCCGCGAAGTCTGCGGCTTTCTCGCCAATTGGGTCGCCGATCACCGCCTGACGCGGTCATCTGCCGAAGACATCGCCAGGCACCTGAGTTATCAGGCGGCCAAGGACGCCTATCGGATCAAGTAGTTTAACGCGCCTTCCACAACACCACGATCAACACCACAATGCCGATCCCCAGCAGCGCCAGCAATCCGCCGGCGCTGGTGGCCACTTGCCGCCCGAACGAGCGGTGCACTTCGTCGGCGGCCAGAATATCCTTGTAGCGGCGTTTGGCGCCGTGCTCGTCCGCTGTCTGCTGCATCATGATCAGTCCCTCCCCTGGGCTCTGTCTTGCGTCAGCACAGGCTAGACCCGTCAGGTTAACCGGCGTCTTGTCCGTCCCGGCTTCCTGCCGTTAAGGTTGCCATCGTCCAAAAAGCTATCCTTACCCAAGTGCAAACAGGCCGCAGCCCGATCAAGTTTTGCGTGATATTGCCGGCAAAGGTCGACGGCGGGCGCCATTTTGCTTTAATGGCGCCATGATGAATCAGTCGCCCATCGAAACCGCCCTGAACCGCGCCATGATCCGCTGGTCGCTGACCAAGTCGACGCCGATTGCCGAAACACCGCGCAGCTGGATTTTCCGTGTCGAGCAGAATGGGCGCAATTTCGCCGTTCTCAAGATCCTCAAGCCCAGGGTCGCGGTCGAGGAGGGGCGCGGCGCCAAACTGATGAGCTGGTATGGCGGCGATGGCGCGGCCACCATTTTCGACATCCATGGCGATACCATATTTATGGAATGGCTCGATGGCGGCACCCTGGGTGACGCCGCGCGAAACGGTCATGACGACGAGGCGAGCATCGCCATCTGCACCGTTGTCGCCAATCTGCATCGCCCCAGGACCGACGCTGCTCCGGATGGCCTTTTGTCCGTCCGCGAGCGCTTCGACGCGCTGTTCACCACCGACATCCGGATCTGGCCCCACACGGCGCGCGACCTCTACGCCCGCGCCAGCGGCATCGCCTACAAGCTGTTCGACAAGCCGACGGCGGCAATCCCCCTGCATGGCGACCTGCATCACGACAACATCCTGAGCTCGGACCGGGGCTGGTTGGCGATCGATCCCAAAGGGCTGCTGGGCGATCCAACCTACGATGTGGCCAACGTCTTCCTCAACCCTTTCGGGGCCACCGAACTGTCGGCCAACCCGCGCCGCATCAATGCGCTGGCCGATATATTTAGCGCCCGCCTTGGCTTTGACCGCAAGCGCGTCCTGGGCTTCGCCGCCGCGCATTCGGGCCTCAGTGCCTGCTGGAATCTGGCGGATAGTCTGCCGATCACTCACGAACTCGCCCTCCTGCCGCTCCTGCTTAGTGCCTACGATCAAGCCTAGTCCCAACCGGATGCCCCCATGCTCGATTTAACCCGCCGCAGTTTCCTCGTCCTCGGTGCAGCCACCGCACTCAGCGCCTGCGCCTCCACCATGCCCTTGCTGCCAGCGTCCGCCAGTGCGCACCCCGCTGAACTCACCCGCGAGCAGATCATTGTGGCCATCAATGCGGTGCGCGCCGCCAATGGCGCTCCCGCCTGGAGCTACAATTCGCAGCTGGAAGACGCCGCCCGCTCGCAGGCGCGCCTGATGGCCTCGAAAAACACCATGAGCCACAATCTCGGTGTCACCCTGCGCGAGCGCGTCACCACCGCCGGCTATATGGGCGCCGTGGGCGAAAATGTCGGCAAGGGTTATGCCAGCCTGCAGGATGTCATCCAAGGCTGGATGAATTCCCCCAGCCACCGCAAGACGCTGCTGTCATCGAAGTTCGTGGAATTCGGCCTCGCCACCACGACCGCCTCGAGCGGCAAACGCTACTGGGCCATGATCGCCGGTGGCAGTTTTGATGCCTGGCGGGTGTATCAGTAGGGGCGGCTCGACGGCGGACATGCCGGCGTTCGCGGCCGTCACCCCCTCCCAGCCTCCCCCATCAAGGGGGAGGTGTCTGCCGATGGGTTGACCGAATTTGGTCAAACGAGTGGAGCGGCCACCTCCCCCCTTGATGGGGGATGAGGGAGGGGTGGCGTTTAGCCCCGATCCGTCACCTCAGCTCAACAACGTCCGCCTCACCGCCAAATCCCAACCCTTCACCTTCCGCTTGCGCTCGGCAGCCGCCATCTTCGGCTCAAACCGCTCATCGCGCGCCCAGCTTTCCCCAAACGCCTTCGCGTCCGGCCACACCCCGGCACGATACCCCGCCAACCACGCCGCCCCCAGCGCCGTGGTTTCCAAAATCACCGGCCGGTCGACCGGCGCGTCGAGAATGTCGGCCAGAAACTGCATGGTCCAGTCCGACGCCACCATGCCGCCATCCACCCGCAGCACCGTCTCGCCGCCGGCCTTCCAGTCCTTGCGCATGGCCTCCAGCAGGTCGCGCGTCTGGTAGCAAACCGCCTCCAGCGCCGCCTTGGCGATTTCCGCCGGCCCCGAATTGCGCGTCAGCCCATAGATGGCGCCGCGCGCTTCAGCGTCCCACCACGGCGCACCCAGCCCGACAAAGGCCGGCACCATATAGACATTCTGGCTCGGGTCGGCGGTCAGCGCCAGCGGCCCGGTTTCCTTGGCCTCTTTGACCAGCTTCAGCCCATCGCGAATCCACTGCACCGCCGCTCCGGCGATGAAGATCGAGCCTTCCAGCGCATATGTTGTCTTGCCATCCAGCCGATAGGCGATCGTCGTCAACAGCCGGTTCTTGCTCCGCACCAGGTCCGCCCCGGTATTGAGCACCGCAAAGCACCCCGTGCCGTAGGTCGATTTCAGCATCCCCGGCGCAAAGCATGCCTGTCCGATGGTGGCTGCATGCTGGTCGCCCGCCACGCCCAAAATCGGGATCGCCGCGCCGAACAACTCCGCCTCCGTCACCCCAAAGTCATCGGCACAATCCTTGACCTCGGGCAGCAGCGCCGCCGGCACGTCCAACAGCTTCAGCAGCGCCTTGTCCCACTCATTGCTCTCGATGTTGAACAGCAGCGTCCGGCTCGCATTGGTGGCGTCCGTCGCGTGCACCTTGCCGCCGGTCAGCTGCCAGATCAAAAAGCTGTCTATCGTCCCGAATGCCAGCTCGCCCGCCTCGGCCCGTTTGCGCGCACCCTTCACATTATCCAGCAGCCATTTGATCTTGGTGCCCGAAAAATACGGGTCGAGCAGCAGCCCCGTTTTCTTGCTCACGATCTTCTCGTGCCCGGCCTTGCGCAGTTTCGCGCATAGCCCCGCCGTCCGCCGATCCTGCCACACGATGGCGTTATGAATGGGCTTGCCCGTCGCCCGGTCCCAGATCAGCGTCGTTTCGCGCTGATTGGTGATGCCGATCGCCGCGATATCCTTGGCCGTCAGCTTGGCACTCTTGAGCGCGGTTTTCACCGCCCAGACCACTGAGTCCCAGATTTCCTCCGGATCATGCTCCACCCAGCCATCCTGCGGAAAATACTGGGTAAATTCCTTCTGCCCGCTCCCGGCAATGGTGCGGTCCGGTGCAAACACGATGGCCCGGGTCGATGTGGTGCCTTGATCGATTGCCAGAATGTATTTGGTCATCAAATTCTCCTCCGAGGCCGGCTTCCCGGTTCTGTCGTCTCCCTTCCCCTTGTGGGGAGGCTCGAGGGCGAGGGCATTTCCGAGCTCTACTCTCGGCCCCACCCCCTCCCATCCTCCCCCATCAAGGGGGAGGTGCCGTCTTGTGGGTTGAACCCTATCGAGTTCAAAGAGTGGAGAGAAACCTCCCCCTTGATGGGGGAGGTAGGAGGGGGTGATGGGTTAGCCCTGACCTAGGTGGCACTGGCCAAATATCCCTCCAGCCGCGCCACATCCTCCGGCCCGACCCTCAGCCCCACCTTCGTGCGCCGCCAGAGCACATCCTGCGCCGTGCGCGCCCATTCATTGGCGACTAGGTGATCCACCTCGCGCCCATAAAGGTCCGCCCCGAAATGCGGCTCCAGTTCCTCCAACGACCCGGCATTCCCCAAAATCACCCGCGCCCGCGTGCCGTACAACCGGGTCAGCCGATAGGCCAGCTTCGGCGGCAGCCACGCATAATCCTTCACCAGCCGCCGCACTTCGGCATCGAACGCCAGCGGCCCGAAATCCCCACCCGGAAACTTCGCCACCTTCGTCCAAGCCGGGCCCTTCTTGCCCAGCACCTCCTCGATCTTCTCCAGCACCGACTCCGCCAGCCGCCGCGAGGTCGTCAGCTTGCCGCCGAACACGTTGATCGCCGCGCCCTCGGCCATGCTGCCATCTACCTTGAGCACATAGTCGCGCGTCGCTTCCTGCGCAGCGCTGGCGCCATCGTCGAACAGCGGCCGCACGCCCGAATAGGTCCAGACGATCTCGGCCCGCGTCACGGGCTTGGTGAAATATTCGCTGGCCGCCGCGCACAGGTAATCGATCTCGTCTTCGCTGATTTTGACGTCTTTCGGATCGTCCTTGTAGTCGAGGTCGGTCGTGCCAATCAGCGTATAATCCTGCTCATAGGGGATGGCGAAGATGATCCGCCCGTCGGCATTCTGGAAAATATAGCAGCGGTCGTGGTCATAGAGCTTGTTGACGACGATGTGGCTGCCCTTGACCAGCCGCACATTGTGGCCGCCATTCTTGCCCATCACGCCATTGATGACGCCATCCACCCACGGCCCCGCCGCGTTGACGATCAGGCTGGCGCGTACCTTGGTCACGACGCCGGCCTCATCGCGCATCTCAATCGCCCATTGCCCGCCATCACGGCGCACGCTGGTCACCTTGGTGCGCACCCGCACCTCTGCCCCTCGGTCGGCCGCGTCGCGGGCGTTCATCACCACGAAGCGCGCATCGTCGACCCAGCAATCGGAATATTCGAAACCGGTGCGATAGTCACCCTTGAGCGGCTTGCCGGTCACATCGGTGCGCAGGTCCAGCGTCTTGGTGGGCGGCAGCAGCCGGCGCCCGCCCATATAGTCATACATCGCCAGCCCGGCGCGCAGCACCAAGGCGGGCCGCAGCCCCTTGTGATGCGGCAGCACGAAGCGCAGCGGCCGGATGATATGCGGCGCATTGGCCCACAGCACTTCGCGCTCCGCCAGCGCCTCATGCACCAGGCGGAATTCGTAATGCTCCAGGTACCGCAGCCCGCCATGCACCAGCTTGGTCGCCGCCGACGAGGTGCCGGAGGCGAGATCGTTCATCTCCGCCAGCATCACCGAATAGCCACGGCCCACTGCGTCGCGCGCCACGCTGGTTCCGTTGATGCCCCCGCCGATGACGAAAATATCGAAGGTTTTGCCAGCGGCCATCTGCATCTGCTCCAAGGAGTTATGTTTCGTTTTATACGCGAACTGAGATTAATCCGAAAGATTTTAGTTTCGTTATCCGGCGTCGGCCGGCCTATGCACTAACCACAACGTATCTTCCATACTAGCGCCATTGACCCAATTGTCTGAGGGGGTTAGGGCAGGGCGTCTTTCGGCCCCGGATCCCGGCCATGCTCAGCATCCTCAGCGTTATTGCACCGATTTTTGCGCTGATGGCGTTCGGCTTTGGCGCGGTGCGCTTCAAGCTGTTTCCCGCCGAGGGCATTAAAAGCTTAATCGCTTTCGTGAACAACTTTGCGACGCCCTGCCTGCTGTTCCACTCCATCCTCACCAGCGATTTCCGCTCGGCGTTCAATCCCGCGATCATCGGCCCGTTCTATATCGGCGCGCTGATCTGCTTCGCGGTTGGCATCGTCATCGCGATAAAACTGTTCGGCAACCGTCCGGGCGAGGGCGTCTCGGTCGGCTTCTCCGGCACCTTCACCAATACGGTGCTGGTCGGCCTGCCCATCATCCAGCGCGCCTATGGCACCGATGCGCTGCCGGTGACGCTCTCCATCATCGGGCTGCATGGCGCCATCCTGCTCACCATGGGCATGGTCACCATGGAACTGGTGCGCCGCGACGGCCAGCCCTTGGGCAAGACACTGATCGTCGCCGCGCGCCGCGTGTTGTCCAATCCCCTGATCTGGGGCATCGCCGCCGGCTTCATCGCCTCGGCAATCAACCTTCAACTGATCGAGCCCGCCGAAGCTTTCTTCGTCATGATGAGCCAGGCCGTGGTCCCTGCCGCTCTGTTCGGCATCGGCGGCGCGCTAAACGAATACAAGCTCTCCGAAAGCTGGAAGCAGGCTCTGGTCGCCTCGCTGATCAAGCTCGTCCTGCACCCGGCGCTGGCCTACATCCTGATGATCTGGGTGCTGCACGTCCCCATGGACATCGCCCGCTACGGTATCCTGCTGTCCGCCATGCCCGCCGGCGTCAACGTCTACATCTTCGCCACCTACTACCAGCGCGCCGAAAGCGTCGCCGCCAACACCATCCTGATCGCCACCATCGCCTCGGCCGCGACGATCACCGCGTGGCTGTACGTTCTAAGTTTATGAAGCCGCCCCCTATGCAAGTTTACCGCCGGCGCGAATGGTCGGATGCTGCAGTTCTGTTCCTACTCGGACCCGGTGGCGCCGGCAAATCGACCTTGGGCAAAGCCCTGTCCGCGCATTTGGGCTGGCCGAAATGGCCGAGATGCTGGCGCGTGAGCTCGGTATTCAGACGCCAACCTAGCTGACGACCTCGACGCTGACGCCGATTTCCTTCGGCCCGTCCCCGGCCGGAACAGCGCGCAGCGGCTGCGCCGATAGCCCGTCCAATCCTACCGCCAGCCGCACGTGCCGGTCGGTCGGGCACAGCCCAAGCATCGCGTCGAACCCGACCCAGCCCAGCGCCTCGTCATAGGCCTCGGCCCAAGCGTGAAAGGCGGCCGGGTCGTCCTCGTCGCCCACCAGATAGCCGGTGATATAGCGCGCCGGAATATCCAGTGCCCGCGCCGCGCCTATAAAGGCATGGGCATAATCGGTCGCCGGCGGCCGCGGCAATTCCGGGGCAACTTCTTCGCCTTCCGCCGCGGTCGGCCCGCCCTGCGACTGGCTCTGCGATTGCCCGTCTTGGCTCTGGCTTTGCACCTGCGCCGGGCTGTGCAAGACCTCGCCCACCCGCGCCATCAGCGCATGCAGCACGTCGATCCGGCTATCCTTGCTGCCGCGAAATTTCCCATAGAGCGATACCGGCGCCTTGGTCAGCGGCGTCACCCGCTTGAACAGCGCCGGCACCGGGCCGGGTCCCACGCGCCCGAACACGCCGTGCCGGTCCACCGTGGTCACCACGCCCTCGATCGTCACCACCAGCTCGCCCTCGGGTGGCCTCTGGTTCACCAGGTGCACGCTATTGCCATAAGCGTCGGTGAACCGTTCGGCATTGCCGATGCCCGCCATCTCCACGCTCCAGCTCTCCACCGTCTGCGTCGGCCCGCTCTGCGGCGTCAGTAGCAATTGCAGCACCGCATTGGGGCTGCCTGCAGGAGGCGTGGTGCTCAATTGGTGGCGAATGGAAATGCGCATGGGTCTCAATAAAAGTTGTAGCTGGCCGACAGGCTTTCGGAGACCGCATTGTTGCGCGCGATGAATTCGGTCAAAAACTCATGCAGCCCATGGGCAAAGATGGTCTCCATATTGGTCCCCTCCACCATGGCTCGCAACTTCGTCGCTGCCTCGTGGCACCCCTCGCGCTTGCCGTAAATGTCCGCGAGGCTATCCAGCGTCTCCTCGATATAGCGCGCGCAAAAGATCAGCGAGCGCGGCATTTCCGGCCGCAACATCAGGAAATCGGCGATATTATGCGCCTTGTAGCGGTCGTGATAAACGTGCCGATAGGAGCGATGCGCCGACGCCGCCCGCAGGATCAGCGTCCATTGCTGGATGTCGAGATCGCCCCCCACCATCTTGGCGCGCGGTAGCAGGACGTAATATTTGACGTCGAGAATGCGCGCCGTGTTGTCCGCCCGCTCGACGAAATTGCCCGCCTGCGAAAACGCGAAGCCGTCATCGCGCAGGATCGTCCCCAGCAGCGCGCCGCGGAACTCGTGGCTCAATTGCTTGACCCAGCTCAGCAGCCCCAGAAGCTTGGCCCCGCGCACGTCGCGCGGCTTGATCTGGGAAAACTCAAGCCAGCCGGCATTGAGGCTTTCCCACATATCGATCGTGATGGCCGTGCGCACCGAACGCGCATTGGTCCGCGCCGCCAGGAGACACGAATAGACCGAGGACGCATTGCCCGGATCGAACATCATGTAATGGGCGACCGTATCGAGATCGGCCTGCCGCCCAGTGGCCTCGAACGCCTCATCCACCTCCGCCGCCCGCATCATCGAGACCAGGTGTTCGCTCGCCCCGCCTTCACGGCGGGATGTGAGACTCATCCGATAGCCCACTTCAAGCAGGCGAGCCATGTTTTCGGCCCGCTCGACATAGCGCGAGAGCCAGAACAGATTTTGTGCCGTCCGTCCGAGCATGCTCAATCTTCCAGCACCCACGTATCTTTCGTGCCGCCGCCCTGGCTGGAATTGACCACCAGAGAGCCCTTCTTCAGCGCCACGCGCGTCAACCCGCCGGGGGTGATCCGCACTTCCTCGCCCATCAGCACATAGGGCCGCAAATCCACATGCCGTGGCGCGATCCCCGCATTGACGTAGGTGGGGCAGGTGCTCAGCGCCAGCGTCGGCTGCACGATGTAATTGTCCGGCCGCGCCTCGATCTTGCGCTTGAATTCGGCATGCTGGGCCTTGGTAGAGGTCGGCCCCACCATCATGCCGTAGCCGCCCGAGCCGTGCACTTCCTTGACCACCAGGTCGGCGATATTGGCCAGCACCCAGTTGCGCTCTTCCTCGTCGACGCAGTTGTAGGTCGGGACATTGTTCAACAGCGCCTTCTCGCCGAGATAAAATTCAATGATCTCAGGCACATAAGTATAAACCGCCTTGTCGTCCGCAATCCCGGTGCCCGGCGCATTGACCAGCGTCACATTCCCCGCCCGATAGGCGTTGAACAGCCCGGGTACGCCCAGCATCGAATCCGGCCGGAACGTGAGTGGATCGATATAATCGTCATCGATCCGGCGATAGATCACGTCGACCCGCTCCGGCCCGGTCGTCGTGCGCATGTAAACCTTGCCGCCATCCACAAACAGGTCCGGCCCTTCGCACAGCTGCGCGCCCATCTGGTCGGCCAGGAACGAATGCTCGAAATAGGCCGAGTTATAAATCCCGGGCGTCAGCACGGCGATATTGGGCGTGCCACTGACCCCGGCCGGCGCTACGCTTTCCAGCGTCCGTCGCAGATTTTCCGGATAATTCTCGACCGGCGCCACCTTGATGCGTGAAAACAGGTCCGGCGCCAGTTGCATCATCGCCTCGCGGTCCTCCAGCATATAGCTGACCCCCGAGGGCGTGCGCAGGTTGTCTTCCAGCACGTAGAATTCATCCGGCCCCACCCGCACGATATCGGTGCCGATAATGTGGGCATAAACCCCGCGCGCCGGCTCCAGCCCCATCATTTCGGGACAGAACGCCGAATTCTGCAGGATCAGCTTTTCGGGGATTCGCCCGGCTTTGAGAATTTCCTGGCGGTGATAGATGTCATAAAGGAAGGCGTTGAGCGCGCGCACCCGCTGCTCGATCCCCTTGCTGAGCTTGCGCCATTCCATGGCCGAAATGATCCGCGGGATCACATCGAAGGGAATGACCTTTTCGGTGCCTTCCTCCGAGCCATAGACCGCGAAAGTGATGCCCAGCTTGCGGAAAATCGCTTCCGCATCCGATTGCATCAGCGTCAGCGCCTTGTCGGGCTGCTCGTCGAGCCATTGGGCCAGGGCCCGATAAGGTTCACGGACCGAACCGTCCGCATTGTGCATTTCGTCAAACGGCGTTGTATCGCCCATTATGCTCCGAAGGTAATACGGCTCATCCCATCGCCTTCACATTGCTACACATTTGTGGGGCGGCGTCCAGCGCCTCCCGCATGCAACAGCCCGGCTTTTTCCGTAAACGGGTCGACTTGAATGGTAGTGCAGGCTATTTCTTTGGCCCCGCCGCCTTCCAATGCCCGCGAGTCCCCATGCCCATCGATATCCTGCAGACCGGAAAACTCCACGCCAGTTGCGAGGCAGCCCTCGCCGAACGCTATACCGTCCACAAGCTGCATGAGGCGACCGACAAGGAGACGTTTTTGGCCGGAGTCGCCCCCCGCATTCGCGCCCATGCGGGCAGCGGCGTAGGAGCCGATCTCATCGCCAAACTGCCCAAGCTCGAAATCATCGCCGGCTTCGGCGTCGGCACCGACAGCATCGATCTCGCTGCCGCCAAGGCCGCCGGCGTTCGCGTCACCAATACCCCCGATGTGCTCAACGACGCGGTGGCCGAACTCACGATCGGCATGATGATTTCGCTCGCGCGCCGCATTCCCCAGGGCGATCGCTTCGTGCGCGACGGCAAATGGCTCAAGGGCAATATGGGTCTGTTTTCCGAACTCACCGGCAAGACGGTGGGCATTTTGGGCCTCGGCCGTATCGGCAAGGAAATTGCCACCCGCGCCCAGGCCATGAAGATGCGCGTTGTCTATCACGGTCGCCACCGCCAGGAAAACGTGCCCTATGTCTACTACGACAAGCTCATCGACATGGCCCGCGACGTCGATTGGCTCGTGCTCATCGCCCCCGGCGGCAAAAGCACCGACCGCATCGTCTCGCGCGAAGTGCTCGAAGCGCTCGGCCCCCAGGGCATGCTCGTCAACATGGCCCGCGGCACGCTGGTGGATGAGCCGGCTCTAGTCGATCTCCTCGTCAATGGCGGCCTCGGCGGCGCGGCGCTCGACGTTTTCGAAAAGGAGCCCCAGGTCCCCGAAGCCCTGTTCGCCCTCGACAACGTCGTCCTCGCCCCCCACCAGGGCAGCGCCACAAACCAAACCCGCGACGCCATGGGGGCCACCTTGGTCGCCAATCTCGACGCCCACTTTGCCGGTAATCCGCTGATCAGCCCGGTGGTTTAAGGCCGGCTGACCCCGTCAGCACGACTTTACTGCGCAGGGCGGACCATTTTCGTGAGCGTTCCGTCCTTGAGCCAAAACTGATGAAACAGTGCGGCAGCGGCGTGTATGGCGATTAGAATGATGAAGGCTGGCCGGTTCAGCATATGGATTGGGCCATAGGGGTCGCCGAAATAAAAGGCGAGCAAGCCCAGGATCGGCGTTGCAATCAGCAGGACATAGAATGCGAAATGAGAAATCTTCGCTGCAATCTGCATGATATTGGGCGCGCTGGCAGCAGGTGCGGGCGCGCCGGCCCTCAGCCGGACGACTAGTCGCGCCAGCACGAGGACAAGGATCGCGATGCCGATCCAGTAATGGGACGCGCCAAGCGCCTGATCGGTCGCCGATGGCGTGCTGCCTTCTTCGGCGGCATCGATAGTCGTCGTTATGCTCCCTGCAAACAGCAACTGGAACACGACCAGCGCCGCGATGAGCCAGTGCAGCAAGATTTGTACGCGATTGTAGCCCGAAGCTGATTCTTGACTCATTGTGTCGCCCTCGTTCCCGCGCCTTTTTCTGCTGCGGATGGGGATGAATGAGGCGAACAATAAGTTCGGATCGTGATCATTACATATTTGTAAAATAGGCCGAATTGCCTGGAAGAAGAGGCGGCTTGCTCCGGCGGCCTCCGCAAACTCGATGATCTCCCTTCGACGGCTCGGAGTCAGCCGGGCAGCGCCTCGTAAACCCCAAAACTTGCCATTTGCCTTATTCCCACCCGCCCGCCACTCTACCCATGGCAAATCAGTTTAGGAGCGGACGATGCGGGAATGGTGGCGTGGCGCGGTAATCTATCAGGTCTATCCGCGCTCGTTTCAGGATAGCAACGGTGACGGCATCGGCGATCTGGCCGGCATCATGCAGCGGCTCGATCACATTGCCAGTCTCGGCGTTGATTGCATCTGGCTCAGCCCCATCACCCAGAGTCCACAAGCCGACATGGGCTATGACGTGTCCGACTATACCGAGGTCGACCGCATCTTCGGCTCGCTCAACGATTTCGATAGCCTGATCGCGCAGGCCCATGCCCGCGGCATCAAGGTCATCATGGACCAGGTGATCAGCCATTCCTCCGATCAGCATCCCTGGTTCCAGGAATCGCGCCTCAGCCGCACCAATCGCCGTGCCGACTGGTATGTGTGGGCCGATCCGCTGCCCGATGGCTCGCCACCCAATAACTGGCCCGCGGTGTTCGGCGGCCGGGCCTGGGAATGGAACCCGACACGCGGGCAATATTACCTGCACAATTTCCTGGCCAGCCAGCCCGACATGAACTTCCACAATGTCGAAGTGCAGGACCAGATGCTCGACATCATGCGCTTCTGGCTGGAGCGCGGCATCGATGGCTTCCGCCTCGACACCGTCAATTACTACTTCCACGACAAGAAGCTGCGCAACAATCCGCCCAATCGGAAGCGCGACGAGCATCTGCCCTATGCGGTCAATCCCTATGACATGCAGGAGCATAAGTTTTCCAAGAGCCAGCCCGAGAACGTCGATTTCCTCAAGCGCGTCCGCGCGCTGCTCGACAAATTCCCCGGCACCACCACGGTCGGCGAGGTCGGCGACAGCCATAAATCGGTGCCGCTGATGGCTGAATACACCTCCGGCGGCGATAAGCTGCACATGTGCTATTCGTTCGATTTTCTCGGCCACGAATTCACCGCCGCCCACTTCCGCAGCCGCATCGAGCAGTTCTTCAAGGCCGGTCCCGACGGCTGGCCGTGCTGGAGTTTTTCCAACCATGACGTGCCGCGCCATATCACCCGCTGGGCGCCGCACAGCCTCAATGCCGCCGATCTGGGCCGCCAGGCCGCCGCACTGGTGCTCTCGCTCAAGGGCTCTGTCTGCCTTTATCAAGGTGAGGAATTGGGCCTGCCCGAAACCGACCTGCGCTTTGACGAACTGACCGACCCGCGCGGCATCCGCTTCTGGCCCGAGGACAAGGGCCGCGACGGCTGCCGCACGCCTATTCCGTGGGATCAGGGCGAGGCGCCCAACGGTTTCACCACCGGCACGCCGTGGCTGCCGGTCAAGCCGGCCCAGTCGGCGCTCAATGTTGCATCCCAGAACGCCGATCCAGATTCGACCCTGGCCTTCTACCGCCGCATCCTCGCCTGGCGCCGCACCCACGACGTGCTCTACGACGGCGACATCGAATTCTTCCGCGTCGCCGAACCGGTCCTCGCCTTCCGCCGCTTCAGCAGCGCCGGGACTATGACCTGCGTGTTCAACTTGTCAGCTGAGTCTCAAACCGTGGCGCTGACCGGCCTGCCGGATAACGCACCGCTCGATCCAATGTCGCAGAACGCCACGCTGACGCGAAAAACCCTGAACCTGGGCGCCAATGGCTTCGCCTTCCTGGCATTGCCGGCTGACGCTCCGGTTATCAGGGTCAAAAATAGTGCTCGCTAGGAATAGCTGGCGCTCGAGGGCTTCAGGCTGATTTACCCCACCGCTTTCTTCCCGCGGGCCTCCAACAATGGCCCGCGGGTCAAGCCCGCGGGAAGGACGAGAGCGGGGCAGATCAGGCTGCGTGCTCGATGCCCAAACCCGTCCTACTGTAGGCGGCGCAGAGTCGCGGGGTCGTAGAACTCCATGGTCTGCCCGCCATTGCCATTATCGACGAAGGCGCGGATGCAGCCGTTCCAACGCTCGACCGAGTTGGCATAAACGCCAATATCGCGTAGCCGGGCGATGTCGAAGTCCTTCTGAAAGTCAGAATCGTCGATCCGGAAGCCGCCGCCGGAGTTGAATTCATAGTCGATCCCGGCGCTCGGGCCCTCGTCGGTGCAGAACAGCGCAAACGCCGGTGTGCTGGTCAGCCCGACGACGACCAGCGTCCCCAAAATCGGTAGCAGTTTCATGGCAGAATCTCCTTTTGCGCCACCCTCGCGCCCGATTGTGGCAAGCTTAAGCGCTCAACGGCAGGGCCCGCTCGGCTAGTCTTACCCAGTAACTTGTCCCGAGCGGTATGGCGTCGTCATTGAAATCGTAATTGTCCGTATGCAGTTCCGAGCTGTCGCCATTGCCGAGGAAAATATACGCCCCCGGTCTTTGCTCCAGCATGAAGGAAAAATCTTCGCCGCCCATTGATGGCGCGACATCGGTGTCGACCCGATCCACGCCCGCGATTTCGCCGGCAATCGTGGCGGCAAATTGCGTCTCGCGCGGGGTATTCACCGTCACCGGATAGCCGCGCAGGTAGTTCACGCTCGCCTTGGCGCCAAACGCCGCGGCAAACTCGGGCACGAAGGTATTGAGCTTGTTCTCGATAAAATCCTGCACGTCACTATCCAGCGTGCGCACCGTGCCCTTGAGCCGCGCGGTCCGGGCAATCACATTGTCGGCCTCGCCGGCTTCCATCACAGTCACCGAAACCACGGCGCTTTTGAGCGGGTCGACATTGCGCGACACCAGGGTCTGCAGCGCCCCGATCAATTGCGCCGCGATCACCACCGGATCGATCGTCGTATGCGGCCGGGCCGCATGGCCGCCCAGCCCTTCGATATCGATGCTGAAGCGGTCCGTGGCGGCCATGATGCCGCCCTCGCGGATGCCAAACTGCCCCACCGGCATGCCCGGCCAGTTGTGCATGCCATAGACTTCGTCGATGCCGAACCGGTCCATCAGCCCGTCGGCCACCATTTCGCGACCACCGCCACCGCCCTCTTCGGCCGGCTGGAAGATGACCGCGATCTGCCCGTCGAAATTGCGCGTTTCCGCCAGATATTTCGCCGCGCCCAGCAGCATGGCGGTGTGCCCGTCATGCCCGCAGGCGTGCATATTGCCCGGTGTCTTGCTGGCATAGGGAGCGCCGGTTTTTTCGGTAATCGGCAGCGCATCCATATCCGCCCGCAAGCCGATTGTGCGGCCGCTCGTGTTGGTGCGGCCCTTGATGATTCCCACCACGCCGGTGCGACCCATGCCCGTGACGATTTCATCGCAGCCAAATTCAGCCAGCAGCGCTTCCACTTTGCCAGCCGTGCGCTGCACGTCGAACAGGATTTCGGGATGCGTGTGGAAGTCGTGTCGCCACCCGGCGATTTCAGCTTGGAATTCGGCAATACGGTTCAAAACAGGCATAAATCACTCGAACTGGACGGTGCTGGGTCAGTCTCGCTGCCACAATCGCTCCCGTCAACCATAGCACAGCGCGTTGACCATTGCGGTGACGATCCGATTGCGGCGAAAGGCCGATGGACTTTCCTTGCCGCCCGCCTATAAAGGCGGCGATTTCCGTCCCGCTCCCAACCGCGTAAGTCCATCCATGTTCGATACCCTGACCAAGGCTCCCGGCGACAAGATCCTGGCCCTCATGGGCGAATACGCCGCCGATTCCCGCTCCGACAAAATCGACCTTGGTGTCGGCGTCTACAAGGACGAGCAGGGCACCACCCCGATCATGTCCTCGGTCAAAAAAGCCGAAGCACGCATCCTGGCCGCCGGCAAGACCAAGACCTATCTGGGCATTGCGGGCAACAAGGGCTACGGCACCGCCGTGCTGGACCTGGCTATTGCCGACACCGTGGACCGCAAGCGGGTGCGCATCGCGCAGGCACCGGGCGGCACCGGCTCCCTCTGGGTGCTGATGCAACTGGTCAACCGCGCCCGTCCCGGCGCCACGATCCATTTGTCCGACCCGACCTGGCCCAACCATAACCCCATCGCCGAGAACGCCGGCCTCAAGGTCGCGGTCTACCCCTATTTCGATACCGAAACCCGCGGCGTCAAATTCCCCGAAATGCTGGCGGCGCTCGATAAGCTCGGCAAGGACGACGTCGTGTTGCTGCACGGCTGCTGCCACAACCCGACCGGCGCCAACCTCACCGATGCCCAGTGGGACCAGGTCGCGGCCAGCCTTGCTCGCACCGGCGCACTGCCGCTGATTGACCTAGCCTATCTGGGCTTTGGCGACGGCCTGCTCGAAGATTCCTACGGCACCCGCAAGGTCATCGCCGCCGTCCCCGAGGCCCTGATCGCCTTCTCAGGCTCCAAGAATTTCGGCCTCTATCGCGAGCGCATCGGCGCCGCTATCGTCATTGCGCGTGACGAAGCCCAAGCCGACATCGTCAATTCGCAACTGCTCAACGTCATTCGCTCGTCCTATTCGCAGCCGCCCGATCATGGCGCCGAAATCATCCGCGTCATTCTCGAGGACAAGGAACTGCGCGCCGAGTGGGAGACCGAGCTGAACGCCATGCGCGCCCGCATGATCGGCCTGCGCCAGAAGCTCAGCGACGCCATTCGGCAACGCTCGAACTCCAAGGATTTCGACTTCATCGCCGCCCATCGCGGCATGTTTTCGCTGCTGGGCCTGCCCAATAGCGTGGTCGAGCATTTAAAAGCCACCAATGGTGTCTATATGATTGGTGATAGCCGCATCAATGTCGCCGGCATCCCCGAAGACCGCGTCGGCGATCTGGCCGATGCCTTGCTTGCAGCCATCAAATAACGTTCGTCCGACGGGTTGCGGCGCGGGAACCTCGTGCTACATCTTTGGTCTAACGAGCAGAACACGCATTCTAGGAGGGAACCATGAAGTTCTTCGTCGATACCGCAGAAATCAAGGACATCAAGGAACTCTACGAGACGGGCCTCCTCGATGGTGTCACCACCAATCCGTCGCTGATCGCCAAATCCGGCCGTGACTTCAAGGAAGTCATTGCCGAAATCTGCGCGCTCGTGCCCGGCCCGGTGTCCGCCGAAGTTGCCTCGCTCGAATATGACGGCATGGTCGCCGAGGGCGAACGCCTCGCCAAGATCGCCGAAAACGTCGTCATCAAGCTGCCGCTCACCATGAACGGCCTCAAGGCGACGAAGTACTTCCATGACAAGGGCATCAAGACCAACGTCACGCTGTGCTTCTCGGCCAATCAGGCACTGCTCGCCGCCAAGGTCGGCGCGACCTATATCTCGCCCTTCCTGGGTCGTCTGGATGACATCAATCTCGACGGCGTCGAGCTGATCGAGAACATCCGCCAGATCTACGACAACTATGGCTATGAGACCCAGATTCTGTCGGCTTCGATCCGCTCTGCCAACCACGTGACCCAGGTCGCGCTGGCCGGCTCCGACGTCGCCACCATCCCGCCCGCCGTCATCCGCAAGCTTGCCGAACACCCGCTGACCAATGCGGGTATCGAAGGCTTCCTGAAGGACTGGAAGGCGACGGGTCAGAGCATTCTCTAAGCATCCAATGCCTCAACAAATGCGGTGTCACCCCGGCGTAGGCCGGGGCCCATCCTGAGACCTCAAGATGGATCCCGGTGTGCGCCGGGATGACACCGTGGATGCGGCAATGCCCGAGCCAACAGGGGCAAACAAATGGCCGATCCCGACCTTTCCGCCGCCATCAAAGCCGCACTTGCCGCCGTTGAAATTCCCGGCGGTGGCGATCTGGCCGGCTACGGGGGCCTTTCGGAAATCATCGTCACCCCCGGCGCCGTCGCCTTCGCGATCGCCGTCGCACCAGGCATGGAAGCCGCCTTCGGCCCCGCCCGCGAAGAGGCTGTCGCCGTCACGCAGAAAGTCGCCGGCGCCCGCAAAATCCTGGTCTCACTGACCGGCGGCAAGCCCCCAGCCGGCCCCACCTTCTCCCACGGCAAGCCGGTCCCGGCCGGCAAAACCGCCGTCCCCGGCATCAAGCGCATCATCGCTGTCGGCTCCGGTAAGGGCGGCGTCGGTAAATCCACCGTCGCCGTTAACCTGGCTTTGGCGCTCCACGCCGAGGGTCTGCGCGTCGGCATGCTCGACGCCGACCTCTACGGCCCCTCACTGCCCAAGCTGCTCGGCCTCGAAGGCCGGCCCGCCATCCGCGAAGACGGCATCTTCACCCCGCACGAAGCCTTCGGCATCAAGGCCATGTCGATCGGCTCCATGCTCACCCCTGATCAGGCCGTAGTTTGGCGCGGCCCGATGGCCACCTCGGCCCTGCGCCAACTCCTCCGCGAAACCGATTGGGGCGGGCTCGATATCCTAGTCGTCGATCTGCCGCCCGGCACCGGCGATATCCACATTTCCCTGTTCCAGCAGGCCGAAGTCGATGGCGTCGTTATCGTCTCCACCCCGCAGGAACTAGCCCTGATCGATGCTAAGAAGGCCATCGACATGTTGCGCCGCCTCAACGTGCCGCTGCTGGGTCTCGTCGAAAACATGAGCTACTTCATCGCCCCCGATACCGGCGCGCGCTACGACATTTTCGGCACCGGCGGTGCTGAAGCCGCCGCTCAAAAACTCGACATGCCCTTCCTCGGCGCCGTCCCGCTGGTCATGTCCATCCGCGAAACGTCCGACGCCGGCCGGCCGGTCGTAGCGTCCGATGGCGCCGGGCCGGAAGCAGGGGCGTTCAAGGCGATTGCGCAACGTATTCTTGCCGCTACGCCAGCACTACGCGGTTAGCTGCCGCCACTGCAATCGATTGCATAACCCCCGTTCCTGCGCTACGTCCTCTCCGCCACTCGAGGAGGAGCGTCCATGTTTTCCATTTCCCGTTCGGATTTCGGTCCCGATTTTACCTTCGGCGCCGCCACGGCCGCCTATCAGATCGAGGGCGGCCAGACCGATGGTCGCGGCCCCTCGATCTGGGATAGTTTTTCGGCCACCCCCGGCAATGTCCAGAATGGCGATACCGGTCGCGATGCCTGCGATCATTACAATCGCTGGCCCGCCGACCTCGACTTGATCCGCGATGGCGGCTTTGATGCCTATCGTTTCTCCTTCGCCTGGCCGCGCCTGATTCCCGAGGGCACAGGTGCCGTCAACCAGGCCGGGCTCGATTTCTACGATCGTCTGATCGACGGCATGCTCGCTCGCGGCATCAAGCCCTATGCCACGCTCTATCACTGGGACCTGCCCTCCGCCCTGCAGGATAAGGGCGGCTGGATGAACCGCGACATCGCGGGTTGGCTCGGCGATTACGCGTCCCTGATCGGCCAAAAGTTCGGTGATCGCCTCCATGCCACCGCCACCATCAACGAGCCGTGGTGCGTCGCCTTCCTCAGCCATTTCCTGGGCATTCACGCCCCTGGCTACCGCGATATCCGCGCCGCCGCCCGCGCCATGCACCATGTCCTGTTCGCGCACGGTACCGCCATCGACGCGCTCCGTGCCGAAGGCGTCAAGAACCTTGGCATCGTCCTCAATCTGGAAAAATCCGAGCCCGCCACGCAGAGCCCCGAGGACATCGCGGCCACCGATATTGGCGACGCGCTATTCAACCGTTGGTATCTCGACGGCGTCCTCAAGGGCAAGTATCCCGAGGCATTGACTGGCAATGATTTCTTCGCGCGCCACCTGCCCGCCGGCTATGAAAAGGACATGGAGGTCGTCTCCCGTCCGCTCGATTGGCTGGGCATCAACTATTACACACGCGGCATCTACAAATCGGCGCCGGATCAGCTCGGTTTCCCCATTGCCCAGGTCAAAGGCGACCTAGAAACCACCGAAATGGGCTGGGAAATCTACCCCCAGGGCCTCACCGACCTGCTGGTCCGGGTCTCCAACGACTACACCAAGATCCCGCTTTTCGTCACCGAAAACGGCATGGCCGAAGTCGAGGGCGACAGTGATCCGCGGCGCGTCGACTATTACGAGGCCCATCTCAAGGCGGTGCTCAATGCCCGAGCAGCCGGCGCCGATGTGCGCGGCTATTTCGCCTGGTCGCTGCTCGATAATTACGAATGGGCCGAGGGCTACAACAAGCGTTTCGGCCTGGTCCATGTCGATTACGCCACCCAGGAGCGCACGCCCAAGGCAAGTTTCCGAGCCTTCCAGGGACTGCTGCATAATACCAAGTAGGCATTCGCGCCATCCGGCATCGAATTGGCTTTGGCGGCGTTTGAGCCTGATGCTATTCAGGCATGAACAACTTCCGGAGCGCGCCGATGTCGATGACCATGACCGAGCCCAAGAGCGAACTTGAGCCCGAGGTCGATGCGGATTGGTGGCGCGGCGCGGTGATCTACCAGATCTACCCGCGCTCCTTCCAGGACCAGAACGGCGATGGCGTCGGAGATCTCGTCGGCGTCACCAGCCGCCTCGATTACGTCAAGGATCTCGGCGTCGACGCGATCTGGCTGTCGCCGGTCTTCACCTCGCCGATGAAAGACTTCGGCTACGACGTCTCCAATTACCGCGACATTGATCCGTCTTTCGGTACCCTCGAAGACTTCGACCACCTCGTGCAGAAAGCCCATTCGCTGGGCCTCAAGGTCATCATCGATCAGGTGATTTCCCATTCCTCCGACAAGCACGCCTGGTTCTCGGAAAGCCGCTCCTCGCGCACCAATGCACGCGCCGATTGGTACGTCTGGGCCGATCCCAAACCCGATGGCACCCCGCCCAACAACTGGCTCTCCATTTTCGGCGGCTCGGCCTGGGCCTGGGACAGCCGGCGCATGCAATATTACCAGCACAATTTCCTGGTTTCGCAGCCCGATCTGAACTTCCATAACGCCGACGTGCAGGACGCGCTACTGGGCGAAATGCGCTTCTGGCTCGAACGCGGCGTCGATGGTTTCCGCCTCGATACCGTCAATTTCTATTTCTGCTCGTTGGGGCTGGAGAGCAATCCGGTGGTGCGCGCCGAGGACTTCAACGCCTCAACCGCCCCCGCGGTGAACCCCTACAATTTCCAGGAGCACATCTACGATAAGTCGCGCCCTGAAAATCTCGGCTTCCTCAAGCGCCTGCGGGCCCTGATGGACGAATACCCCGGTAAGACCACCGTCGGCGAAATCGGCGACAGCCAGCATCAGCTTGAAATCATGGCCCAATACACTTCGGGCGATGACCACCTGCACATGGCCTATACGTTCGATTATCTCGGCGGCGAATTCTCGGCAAAACACTTCCGCGACTCCATCCGTGCCACCGAATCCAAAGCCCCCGATGGTTGGATTTGCCTGGCCTTCTCCAACCACGACGTGGTGCGCCATGTCAGTCGCTGGGCCACCCACGGCCAGGAAGCCGCCTTCACCCGCCTCGCGGTCACGCTGATCCTGTCCATGCGCGGCTCGGTCTGCCTCTACCAGGGGGAAGAGCTGGGGTTGAAGGAAGCCGAACTGTCCTTCGCCGACCTGGTCGATCCCTACGGCATCGAATTCTGGCCCGAGTTCAAGGGCCGCGTCGGCTGCCGCACGCCTATGGTCTGGCAGACCCATGTCCGCAACGGCGCCTTCTCCACCGCCGAGCGCACCTGGCTGCCGGTCCCCGCCGAGCACCTGACCCACGCCGTCGACACCCAGGACGGCGTCGAAGGCTCGGTCCTCGAATTCTACCGCGCCATGCTCAAGTTCCGCCAAGCCAATACCGCCCTGGCCAAGGGCGAAATCACGCTACTGGATTCGGCCGAGAACGTCCTCGCCTTCACCCGAAACTTCGGCAATGAGCGCGTGCTCTGCGTCTTCAACATGAGCGCCGAGTCCGAGGAGTTCGTCATTCCCGCCGACATGACCCCCCGCGGCCTCGATTGTCCCGGCGTCACCGCTGCGCCGATGGACGGTGAGATCGATCTGGAGCCGTTTGGCAGTTATATTGGGCGCTTGGACTAAGCGCGTTAGGCATCCTAATGTCCCTTAGTGAGATAGAGCAGCAATAGCATCAATGCTGACCAGCCGATCCATGTTGACATTATGATCGCGTAGTTTGACCGAAGACCGGGCGGACATTTCGGGTCCCAGATATTGACATACAGGTACCCGCCGCCGCCGCCACGGAAGTGTGGCCGATATGCCGGAACACGCCACAGCGAGACGCAGAGCACCATCATGATGACGTAGCCGCCAACGAATCCGATTAAGAGCGCTGCTATCACCCACTGGGTAGAGGTCATTGCTCGTCCATATCTTGCTTTGAATCGTTGAGTTACCCCACCTCCGGCAACCGTGCCGCCATCAGGTTCTGCGTCAATCGATGCTGCGGCCGTGCGAATATCTCGTGCGGATTGCCTTCCTCGACGATCCGCCCAGCCTCCATCACCAGCACCCGGTCGGCGATCGCCCGCACCATGTCGAGATCATGGCTGATCACCAGATAGGTCAGCCCGAAGTCCGCCTGCAACCGCGCCAAGAGCGCCAGTACTTCGCCCCGTACCGACACATCCAGCGCCGATACCGGCTCATCCAGCACCAGCAGCTTCGGCCGCGTCACTAGCGCCCGCGCAATCGCCAGCCGCTGCCGCTGGCCGCCCGAAAACTCATGCGGGTAGCGCCGCAGCATCTCCTGGCCCAGCCCCACGGCCTGCACCGCCTCGATCAGCCGGTCCACATGCGTGCCGGCATCCAGCTTTTCCAGCCGCAACGGCTCGCCCAGTGATTGCTCGATGGTCAGCCGTGGATCGAAACTGCCGAATGGGTCCTGGAACACCAGCGAGATATCGCGCCGCCGCGCCTTGGGCAGGTCGCTGCCGTGATACAATTCGCCGGCAAAACGAATTTCGCCTCGCGTCGCCCGGTCCAGCCCCACAATGATCCGGGCCAGCGTGGTCTTGCCGCATCCTGACGGCCCCACAATCGCCACGCATTCACCGGCGTCGACATTCAGGCTCACCCCGTCCACCGCCCGCAGCGCCTTGCCACCAAACGGCCAAGGCCCGCCCTGCTTGTAGTCCCGGCCGATCCCGCGCACGTCCAGCAGCGTCTTGCCGACCGGCGGCCGCGCCAATGGCCGCACGTCGAACCGCGACGCTGCCACCAGCTTTTGCGTATAGGCCTGCTTGGGCGCGCCCAGCACATCCTGCACCGGCCCGGTCTCCACCAGCTTGCCGCGATGCATCACCGCCACCCGGCTGCACAGCCACGCCACGGCCTTCAAATCATGGCTGATGAACAACAGCGCCATATGCCGCCGCGTGCAGATTTCCGCGATCAAATCGAGCACGCGCCGCTGCGTGATCAGGTCCAGCGCCGAGGTTGGCTCGTCGGCGATCAGGATATCGGGCTGGCTCGCCAGTGCCATGGCGATCATCACCCGCTGCCGTTGCCCGCCTGAAAGCTGGTGCGCAAAGCGGTCGCCGTGCCGCAATTCCAGCCCCACTTCCTTGAGCAGGTTGGGCACATCTACCTGTGGCGCACCGGCGACGGCATTGATGCCGATGGCCTCTTCTATCTGGTCATTGATCCGCATCAGCGGATTGAGCGCCGTCATCGGCTCCTGGAACACCATGCCGATGCGCTTGCCCCGTAACCGCGCCATCTCGCGTTCCGAGTGGGGCAGGGGCTCCCCGTCGATCTTGATCGAGCCGCTGACCTGCGCCCCGTCCGGCAACAGGCCGGTGATCGCCAGCGCCGTCAGGGTCTTGCCCGATCCGCTCTCGCCAACGATACCGAAACGTTCGCCGCGCTCCAGCACTAGGTTCATATCGCTCAGCGCCGTTGCGTCGCCGAATTTGACCGTTAGCCCCGAAACCTCAAGCAGCATTCTGCTGCGCCCCCTTGAGCCGCGGATCGATCGCATCGCGCAAGCCATCGCCTGCCAGGTTGAGCGCAATCACGATCAAGACGATGCTGAGGCCCGGTACCAACGTCAGCCATGGATGGATCAGGAACAGCCCTTGCGCATCCTTCAGCATCAGCCCCAGGCTGGTTGACGGCGGTTGTGTCCCCAGTCCTATATAACTCAACCCCGCCTCCGACAGGATGCCCAGCGACAATTGGATCGTACCCTGCACGATGATCAGGCTCAGGATATTGGGCAGCAGATGCCGATAGGCGATCGCCGCATTGCCCAGCCCGGCCAGCCGCGCCGCGGCCACGAAATCCAGCGTCTTGATACTCATCGCCCCGCCCCGCGCGACCCTGGCGAAGATCGGAATATTGAAAATCCCGATGGCGATAATGGCGTTGGTTGCGCCTGGCCCATAGAGCGAGGTGATCAGGATCGCCACGATGATCGCGGGGAAGGCGAAGATGAAATCGCTCAGCCGCAGCACCAGCCATTCCAGCGCACCGCCCCATGCCGCCGCCGCCAGCCCCAGCGGTACACCGATGCCCGCGCCGATCAGCACCGACAACGATGCCACCACGAAACTGGTTAGCGTTCCCGACATCACCAGCGAAGCCATGTCGCGCCCCAGATTGTCGGTGCCCAGCCAGTGGGCCGCGCTCGGCCCCAGGAACCGGTCGCCGATTTCGATATTGGCAATCGGGTAGGGCGTCCACACCAGCGAGATCAGCGCCAGCAACGTGAACACCAGCGTCGCCGCCAGCCCCAGCCACAGGCTGGGATGGGTGAACACGAACCGCCGCGCTGTCATAGCGCTCATTGCCCGCCTCCCTGCCGCAGCCGTGGGTCGACCACCGCATAAAGCAGGTCCATCGCCAGCATCACCGCTGTCACCGCCACGATCAAGACGATCACCGCGCCCCGCACCAAAATAAGGTCGCGCTGCGAGATCGCCGTGGAGATCAGCTTCCCCAGCCCCGGCAGGTAAAACACGTTCTCGACGATGATCGTGCCCGCCACGAGGAACGCAAACTGCAGCCCCAGCACTGTCAGCACCGGCAGCAGCGCATTGCGCACGCCATGCCGCCACACCGCCTCGCCCATGGTCATGCCCTTGGCCCGCGCGGTGCGGATGAAGTCGGCGTTCTGCACGTCGACCAGCGCCGTGCGCATCACCCGGGCGAGGATAGAGGCCTGCGGCAGGGCGAGCGCGAGGCCAGGAAGGAGCAGCGAACGGAGCGCGGCCAGCGGGTTCTCCCGCCACGGCACAAAGCCGCCCGGCGGCAGCCAGTGCAGGCCCACCGCGAACAGCAGCACCAGCAGCATGCCGAACCAGAAATTGGGCACCGCGATGCCGAACTGCGCCAGCGTCATCAACCCGGCATCAGCTGCCGAACCGCGACGGCGCGCCGCGAGAATGCCGATCGGCAGGCCGATGGCCATCGACAACCCCATTGCGATCATCGAGAGCGGCAGGGTCACCCACAGCC
>NZ_JAQGJV010000062.1 GCF_028290435.1 Devosia sp.
CGCGGGCGAGGCCGGAGACAATTGTGTACCCACGCTCGCCGAGATCGAGCGCCAGCATGCGCGTCATCTTGATACCGGCGGAGGACGCGTTGCGCGCGCCGACCATGCCGACAGCGCGGGCCCAGTCGAGATTCTCGCCGCCGGCCATGGTGATCAGCGGCGGCGAGGCGGGGATATAGTTGAGCAGATCGGGGTATTCGGCTTCGCCAGTCGCCACGAGCTTGGCGCCGTAGCGTTCGAGGCCGGCTAGCTCGTCCTCGGCCTGCATCTGCGTGGTGATGCGCGGGGCCTTGCCGGTGCGCTTGAGCAGGCCGGGCAGGGCCTCGATGGCGGCCTCGGCCGAACCGAAGCGGTTCAGCAATTGGCGGAAAGTGACGGGGCCGACATTTTCAGTGCGGATCAGGCGAAGCCAGGCTGTGCGTTGCGAACGCGTCAGGACCAGGCCTGGCGCGACGAGGCTCACGCCGTGGGGGCTTTCTTCTCCGAGCCGATCTTGGGCTCGGTATTGTTGAGCAGGCGCGCGATATTGGCGCGGTGCTGGTAGAACAGCAGAATGGCCATCAGGGCGGCGGTGGCGGCCAGCCATTCGTTGACCACGACATAGGCAAAGATCGGGGCCGTCGCAGCGGCGGTCAGGGCGGCCAGCGAGCTCATCTTGCGGGCGAAGGCGATGACCAGCCAGACGGCGCAGAAGATCAGCCCCACGGGCCACGACAGGGCCAGCAGCGAGCCGATCATCACGGCAACGCCCTTGCCGCCCTTGAAATTGAGCCAGACCGGAAAGCAATGGCCGAGGAATGCGAAGATGGCGCAGAGGAGGGCGGCCTGCTCGCCCCAGAAATAGCGGGCGAAGAGCACCGGCAGCGCGGCCTTGCCGGCGTCGAGAACGAGCGTGGCCGCGGCGAGCCAACGATTGCCGGTGCGCAGCACATTGGTGGCGCCGATACTGCCGGAGCCGATGGAGCGGACATCGCCAAGGCCCGCGGCGCGGGTCAATAGCAGGCCGAAGGGCACCGAGCCGCAGAAATAGCCGAGGATGGCGGCGTAGAGAAAGTTGATGGTCACGGCGTCTCCTCGGCGAAGGTGTGGACGGTTTGGCCGCTCACAATGGTTCGCATCACCTTGCCAGCAAGTCGCGCGCCTTCAAAGGCGGTATTTCGCGAGCGCGAGTGGAAATCGCGTTCGGCGACCTGCCAGGGATAATCGAGATCGAACAGGATCAGATCGGCGGGTGCGCCCTTGGCGATGCGGCCGGAGGGCAGGCCGAGGATTTGCGCGGGGCGGAAGGTCATGGCGCGCAGCACGGTCATCAGATCGACATCGCGCGAATGGACGAGGCGCAGCGCGGCAGCGAGCAGGGTTTCGAGGCCAATGGCGCCGTCCGAGGCTTCGGCGAAGGGCATGCGCTTGACCTCGCTATCCTGCGGATCGTGATCGGAATGGATGGTGTCGATAACGCCGCTTCGCAGCCCCTCGATCATGGCTTGGCGGTCGTCTTCGGTGCGGAGCGGCGTTGCGAGCTTGAAGAAGGTGCGGTAGCGGCCGATGTCGTTTTCGTTGAGCGACAGGTTATTGATCGAGATGCCGCAGGTGATCTTCTTCGACCGGCGCTTGGCTTCGCGGACGAGGGAAGCCGAGTAAGCCGTCGAGATTTGCGCGGCGTGGTAGCGGGTGCCGGTCAGCACGGCCAGTTGCAGGTCGCGGGCAAGCGGGATGGTCTCGGCTTCCAGCGGAATGCCGCGTAGGCCCAGAATGGTGGCGAACAGGCCCTCGTTCATCACGCCGTCGCCGGTCAATTCGCGATCGGCGACGTGGTGGATGATCTGCATGTCGTAGTTGGCGGCGTAGCTGAAGGCGGTGCGCAGCAGCGAATTGGACTGGATCGAGCGACGGCCATCGGTGAGGCAAACGGCGCCGGCCTCCTTGAGCAGGCCGAACTCGGTGATCTCGGAGCCGTTGAGGCCTTTAGTGATCGCTCCGGCCGGCAGCACATTGACCTTGCTGGTGGCGCCCGCCCGGCGGATCAGGAAATCGATCAGCGCGCCATCGTCCACGACGGGCGTGGTGTCCGGCATCATGACGAAGCTGGTTACGCCACCCGCAGCGGCGGCCTCGCCCGCCGATTGCAGGGTTTCGCGGTATTCCTTGCCGGGCTCGCCAGTGAAGACGCGCATGTCGATCAGGCCGGGGGCGAGAATCAGCCCCTTGGCATTGATAACTTCTGCATCCTCGGGCACGCCGACTGGGCCGCCCTGAACGATATCGGCTATGACGCCCTTTTCGATCAGCACCGCGCCTTGATGATCGGTCATGGTGCCCGGATCGACGATGCGGGCATTTTCGATGAGGACGGGCCGGCTCATGACTGGTCTCCGGCCGGCAGCAGCGCATCGAGCACGGCCATGCGCACGGCGACGCCCATTTCGACCTGTTCGTTGATGACTGATTGCACACCATCGGCGATCGCCGGATCGATCTCGACGCCGCGGTTCATCGGGCCGGGATGCATGACGATGGCGTCGGGCTTGGCGAAGCCGAGCTTTTCGGCGTCGAGGCCGTAGAAGCGGTAGTATTCGCGCACCGAGGGGATCATGCGGCCGTTGGCGCGCTCATGCTGCAGGCGCAGCATCATGACCACATCGGCGCCGGCAAGGCCTTCGCGCATGTCGGTGAAGACTTCCGTGGCCAGCGATTCGATGCCGGCTGGGAGCAGGTTACGCGGGGCGATGACGCGGGTACGCACGTTGAGCGCGCCGAGCAGCAGCAGATTGGAGCGGACGACGCGGGAATTGGCGATATCGCCGCAGATGGCCACAGTCAGCCCGGAAATGCGGCCCTTGTGGCGGCGGATGGTGAGAGCATCGAGCAGGGCCTGGGTGGGATGCTCATGGGCGCCGTCGCCCGCATTGATGACGGCGCAGCCGACCTTCTGGCTCAGCAATTCCACCGCGCCGGCAGCCGAGTGACGGACGACGATGACGTCCGGCCGCATGGCGTTGAGGGTGCTGGCGGTATCGATCAGGGTTTCGCCCTTGGAGACCGAGGAGGTCTTGACCGACATGTTCATCACAAGCGCGCCGAGGCGCTTGCCGGCGATTTCGAACGAGCCCTGGGTGCGGGTCGAGGCTTCGAAGAACAGGTTGATCTGGGTTTTACCCGCCAGCGTCGGGAGCGTCTTGCGCTCCTGCCGGGACACCGGGACCATGCGCTCGGCGCGATCGAGCAGGTCGATGATCTCGTGCTGCTTGAGGTCTGCAATCGAGAGCAGATGGCGCTGATTGAATGGGGGAAAATCGCCGGAGGAGGCGGTCGAGGTCATCGAGGCTTTGCCTGGCGAAGCTTGGGCCATGCGCTCCCATCCGTATTGTTTGGTGGGGTTTACGGGAGGGGGGCGCGAGGGGCAAGGCGGTTGTGTGATTTTTCCGCAGCGAATGGCCTCAGCGCGGACGCAGCCGATCCAGTGCGCCCTGCAAAATGTAGCTCGCGGCCAGCTTATCCACGACCTCTGCGCGACGGTCGCGGCGCAGGTCCGCCTGGATCATCATGCGGGTCACCGCACTGGTGGACAACCGTTCGTCCCAGAAGGCGATGGGAAGGGTGATGCGCTGGGCGAGGCTGCGGGCGAAGGCGCGGGTGGATTGAACGCGGGGGCCTTCGGAGCCGTCCATGTTCAGCGGCAGACCAAGGATGACCGCAATGATGGCGTTTTGCGCGATGATCTCATCGAGCCGGATGGCGTCGGCGGTGAATTTGGTGCGCTTGATGGTTTCGAGCGGGGTCGCCGAATAGCGCATCCCATCGGAAATGGCGACGCCGATGGTCTTTGTGCCCAGGTCGAGCCCCATGATGCGGCCGCTCGCGGGGATATTGGCCAGCGGATTGGCGAATTCGTCGTCGGACATGAGGTCTCGGCTTTGTGTCGTTGGCTCCGTCCTATAGTTTGCGGGCAAATTTGGCGACTGGAATCGAAGCATGAAACTGACCTGGTTCGGCGGCACGACGATGCGGGTGCATATCGGCGGGGCGATGCTGGTGATCGATGCCGCGGGGGCGCCGGCGGGAATCGATCGGACGGAGCTGGTGTCGGGGGCGGATCGGCAGTTGTCGTTTGCTGATCTGGATGGGCTGGATGCTATCGATCCGGCGCGGTGGGCGCCGCGCAAGGTGCCAGCGCTGATCGATGAGAGCGACCTGCCGGCGGTGGCGGTGTACCGGGAGGGCGACACGGCGATCCTGTTGGATGCAGTGGGCGAGCAGCCCCTGCTGATCGTGACCGGCCAAATCGAACGCATGGGGCGTTGGGCGGCCAATGGGGTGGTTGTGGTCGCAGGGGCTTCGGAGGCGCTGCCGGGACTGGCGGCCAATGTACTGGAGCGGTTGGGGCCGAAGCTGATCGCGGTTGCTGGCCCTGAGGCGGCGGTGGACGCGGTGATTCTGCGGGTGAAGGACGAGCTGCATGGGACGGGATTGATGGCGCTGGAGCCAGGACTGGCGCTGGAAGTGTAGCAACCCGGCTAAAATCGCGATTATCGCAAAGATTGTTGCGATCTGGCGCGAGGCGTTGTTAAAAGCGCATCACTTCCCAAGCCTGGAGACAAGCCATGTCGGTCGACGCCGCAACCGTGAAGCGCATTGGGCGCCTGGCGCGCATTCGTATCGAAGACAACGAAGTGGCCACCTATCAGGACGAGCTCAATACGATCCTGGGGTTTGTCGAGCAGCTCAGCGAGGTCGATGTGACCGGTGTCGAGCCGATGACGTCGGTGACGCCGATGGTCCTGCGCCGGCGCGATGACGTGGTGACCGATGGCGGTTACCCGGAGCGGATCGTCGCCAATGCGCCGCTGAGCGAAGACAATTTCTTCATGGTGCCCAAGGTGATCGAGTAGATCATGGCCGTGACGGTCGCCATCGAGACGCCGTTGCAAGACGAGGTGCGCCGCCTAGTCGCGCAGTTGAACGAGCATTTGTTGCCGCTATCGCCTCTGGAATTCCAGTTCAAGATGACGGTGGAGCAGATGGCCGATGCGGCGACGACGGTGTTCGTAGCGCGCGACGCCGCCGGCGCGGCAATCGGTTGCGGGGCGCTCAAGCTGGCCGATGACGGGACCGCCGAGGTCAAGCGCATGTTCACCGATCCTGCGGTGCGCGGACAGCGGGTGGGCTCGGCGTTGCTGGCGGCGATCGTGGCGCAAGCGCGCGACAAGGGCGTGGTGCACCTGATGCTGGAGACCGGTGTTGGGCCGGGCTTCGACGGGGCCCATCGGCTTTATACCCGCAGCGGATTTACCCCGCGCGGCGCATTTTATGACTATCCCGATAGCGAATGGTCGGCATTCTTTGAAATGCCCCTCAACATGGAACAACCGGCGTGAAAAAATTTGGAATTGCGGCGGCGTTGATGCTGGTGAGCGTTGGGACTGCCATGGCCGACCAGTATGACGCGGTTTATGTGACCGACCCCGCCGTGTGCGAACGCGCCGGCGAGGCGGATATGGGACAAGTCCTGTTCGACCTGAAGGCCGCTGCGGTGTCGCCGCGCGTTGGCATCTGGATGGGCGAACTCGGCTGCAAGCTGGTCGATGTGCACATGAACGAGTCCAATTGGGGCGGCACCCAAGAGGTCTATGCGACGGCGCGTTGCGACGGACCATACCTGGCGTTCATCGACAATGTCGTGGTGACTTCGGACTCGGGCAATATCAACCTCGCCTGGGGCGATCAGGAAGGCACGCCGCCGGCAATGGTGGAAATCATTTCCATGAAACATGGCGATAGCACCGACGCCGAGCGCGATCCGGAAAGCTATGCGGGCGTCTATACAAAGTGCGACGCTCTCAAGCCGGCGGATTTCATCAAATGATGAAAGCGACAGCGAGCATGGTGCTGCTGGGCCTGCTGACGGTGTCTGTGGGGGCGCAGGAATTGAGCGTGGATAAGTCCAAGCTCTACGTCACCGATCCGGCGGCCTGCCAAAAGCTGCAGGATGTTGGCGTCGACGCCTTCAACGACACTGACTTTCTCGCGATGTCGTTGACCGACGGTATCCAGGGTATGGAATTTCACTGCAACTTCATGGATGTGAAGGGCAGTAAGGGCAGCAGCTTCCTGTTCGTTTCGGCGGTTTGCGAAGCGCCCGGCGAAGTCTATCCCGATACGCTATCGATCAGTCCCTATGACGAAACGAGCATTCAGGTGGTATCCAGCTACGACGCGATGATGGTCTCGTCGGGCAATGCCGAACCACCCGGGCCGACCACCAATCCCGGCGTTACCATGTATCACCGCTGCGACAATCTGAGCGAGTTACCCCGTTGACCGATCTGACCAAACTGAGCCTCGTTGAAGCCCGCAAGGGCCTTGCGGCAAAATCCTTCAGCTCAACCGAGCTGACCGGCGCTTATCTCAGCGCCATCGAGGCAGCCAATCCGGCGCTGAACGCCTATGTGGCAGTGACAGGCGAGCAGGCGCTGAGCATGGCCAAGGCCAGCGACGCCAAGCTCGCGCAGGGCGAGGGTGGGGCGCTGGAAGGCATTCCGCTGGGCATCAAGGACCTGTTCGGCACCAAGGGCGTGCACACGCAGGCGGCCAGCCACATTCTCGACGGCTTCAAGCCGGAATACGAATCCACCGTCACGAGCAATCTGTGGCGTGACGGCGCGGTCATGCTGGGCAAGCTCAACATGGACGAATTCGCCATGGGTTCGTCCAACGAGACCTCGTTTTATGGCCCGGTAATCAGCCCGTTCCGTGCCGAAAGCAGCAATGCCAACCTGGTTCCGGGTGGCTCGTCGGGCGGTTCGGCTGCGGCGGTTTCGGCTTGGCTCTGCGCCGCGGCGACGGCGACCGATACGGGCGGCTCGATCCGCCAGCCGGCGGCCTTCACCGGCACCGTCGGCATCAAGCCGACCTACGGGCGCTGCTCGCGTTGGGGCGTGGTGGCGTTTGCCTCTTCGCTGGATCAGGCGGGGCCGATCGCGCGCACAGTCGAAGACGCGGCCGTGATGATGACCTCGATGTCCGGGTTTGATCCCAAGGATTCGACCAGCGCGCAGTTGGCGGTGCCGGACTTTGCCGCCGCCGTCGAACGCGGGGTCAAAGGCCTCACCATTGGCGTACCGCGCGAATATCGCATGGACGGCATGCCTGCCGAAATCGAAAAGCTCTGGCAGCAGGGCCTCGACTGGCTCCGCGCCGAGGGCGCGACCGTCCGCGACATCTCGCTGCCGCACACGAAATATGCGCTGCCAGCCTATTATATCGTCGCGCCCGCCGAGGCTTCGTCGAACCTGGCGCGCTATGATGGCGTCAAGTATGGCCTGCGCGTGAGCGGCAAAGACATCACCGACATGTACGAGCTGACGCGGGCCGCCGGCTTCGGCCGCGAGGTCAAGCGTCGCATCATGATCGGCACATACGTGCTGTCTGCCGGTTATTTCGACGCCTATTACGTGCAGGCGCAGAAGGTGCGGACGCTCATCAAGAAGGACTTCGAGGATGCGTTCAACGCCGGGGTCGACGCGATCCTGACGCCGGCAACGCCATCGGCGGCTTTCGGCATTGGCGATGAGGCCATGGCTGCCGATCCGGTCAAGATGTACCTCAATGACGTGTTCACCGTGACCGTCAACATGGCGGGCCTGCCGGGCATTGCCGTGCCGGCGGGCAAGGACGGGCAGGGGCTCCCGCTGGGCCTGCAGCTCATCGGTAAACCGTTCGACGAGGAAACCCTGTTCGCAGCTGCACGCGTGATCGAGCGCAGCGCCAATATGGACTTTTCGCCAAAGCCCTGGTGGTGATACGCCAGGCGGCGTTCGACGACGCGGTTCGCGCCGGCGAGATTATCGAGGGCGAGGACCTGTTCGAGATCGACTGGCGCGACCTGCCGAGCGGGCAGGTGCGCCTGCGCAACTGTCAGCTGCGCGATGGCGCGCTGGCAGGAGCCGAGCTCAACGAGTCGGTGTTCGAGGATGTCACCTTCCTCAATTGCAAGTTCACCAAGGCCGACCTGGTCAATGTGAAATTCACCCGGTGCGTGCTGTTCGACAGCGACGCCCGCAAGGGTTGCGAGTTTGCCGACGCACAATTGCGCGGTGCCCACTTCATCGAGTGCAACCTGTCGCTGGCGCGGTTCGCGGGAGCCAATTTGCATGGGCTGACGCTGGAGCGCTGCAAGGCCTCCGGCGCCGATTTCGAGGATGCGAGCTTCGTGCGCAAGAGCGGACGCAATAGCGTGGCGGCGGGGCGGTTCATCGATAGCGCACTGGATTTTGCCAATTTTCGCGGCGTGGTGCTGGAGGATTGCGATTTTGCCGGCAGCAGCCTGCGGCAGGTGGATTTTTCGCGCACCAGCCTCAGCAAAACCGGGTTTCGCAAGGCCGACCTGTCGGCGGCGATCATCGACGAAGCGGACATGGACGGGGCCGACCTGCGTGATGCGGTCGTCAGCGGGCTCGATCTGACGCGGGCGCGCAATCATGCCGGCATCAAGGTCAGTGAGTCGCAGTTGAGTGCGCTAGTGGGGCCGTTCGGCCTGCGGGTGTTTCCCGACTGAAACGGGCCGGTAGCGCGGCGCGACGGGCGGCCCCCTTGATCGCAGAGGGTTTCCGCCTTATTTGGCGCCAATGCAGAAATTGAAACTGGTTGTGACGGCGCCGCGCGCGACGTCGGGGCCGACAAGGAAATCATCGATGGCCGCTGACATTTTCACGACACTCGATTGGTCCGAGCCGCCCAAGGATATGAGCAAGCCGTTGCAGGCGCTGTGGTGGCTCAAGAAGGGCAGCCTGCGCGTCGGTCCCGAATGGGAGCAGGCGCATAATATCGTGCAGGCGATGGAGGGCGTGCAGGCGTTCGACTGGGTGCATGCGCTGATGCACTGGATCGAGGCCGATATGGGCAATGCCGATTACTGGTATCGCCGCGCCGGCAAAAAGCGGGCGACACCGAGCGTGTCTTCAGAGTGGGAGCATATCGCGGCGGCGCTGAGCGAGGTCACGCGGCACTGACGCGTTGCTTTGACGACGGTTCCGTTCCGAACGCGCCGCGCAGGATCAACAGCGCCGCGATCATGTACCACAGCGTATGGGGCCAGGCAGCCAGGCGCTCGAGGACGCCGCGGCCAATGCCGAGGTCATAGCCGGCAAGGTAAAGCACAAAGCTGGACAGGGTCACGAGACCGGTGAGCAGGCAATAAAGCGCAAAGCGCGGTGACTGGCGCCGGAGCGCGATGGCCAGACATAAAAAGCCCAGGTCCGCGACCCCCAGCGCCAGCAGCGCGCCCGCCGCGTGCAGTGAAAAATACACATTGAGAGGAAACAGGCCGACGAGAATG
Organism: Devosia sp.; assembly: GCF_028290435.1. Classification (GTDB taxonomy): domain Bacteria; phylum Pseudomonadota; class Alphaproteobacteria; order Rhizobiales; family Devosiaceae; genus Devosia. Next base: position 9,335 of record NZ_JAQGJV010000062.1, read on the forward strand.
CTCCCGTCGCCCCCGATGGCCAGCAGCCAGAGCCCGGCGGTGGCCAGCCAGCGGGGCGGCCAGGCCCGACTGGTCAGCCAGGCTCCCAGGACCACCATGATGCCATTGAGGATCATGCCGGCATTGAACACCACGCTGAGCGGTGAACACACATAGGCTATGCCGCCGGGCGCCTCGTTGACATACTGGCCGCAGGTGGTGACGCCGAGCAGGCTGATGTCGTTCGTGACCATCGAGTATTGTGGCCACGCGGCCTGGGCAATGGCCTGAGCGAGCGGAAAGATCACGGTGAGTAGCCAGCAGATAGCGCCCAGCCGGATTGATCGGGTCATGGTTTGTCCTGAGGGGAGACTAGGGCTGCCCCGGCTCTCGCCAGGACAGCCGGCGAGTCACCGGTTGTTGTATTCACTCCTTACCAGTTCAAGGCCGCGCCGGGTTATCCGATAGGGCTGGCCTCCAGACGATTTGATCGCCTTCCTGGCCTTGAGCTTCTTGAACAGGGCCAAGTTGCAGTTGCTCATCAACCAGCCTTCGCGGTTGAAAAACTCCAAACCGGTGATCTTGCCATTTTCGGTCTTGAGCAGCGCAATGCGGCCGCCCTGCGCCAGCGCGTGCAGCACGCGCTGTTCGTCTCGAGAGATATCCATGTTGAGTGTCGGCCCGAAAAGCGGGCGGCCTGAAACCTGGCCCGCGAACAAACGGAGACGCTCGCCGGCATAACGCTCGGCGGCCTCTGGTTCATTCATGCCCCGTCGCGCAGTGGGACGGGCTCTAGCGGGTCTCAGACTTGGTAGACATGAAGGCAGAACCTTGTTTGCCGGAACGGTATAGCGCTGGCAGAGGCCGGTTTCCAGATTGACGAACGGCGGCGGTTGAATTCGGGGCCAAGCCGGTGCAAACCAGCAACAACCGAATTCTGTGAACTGGATGCCGCCGTGACCGCTCTGAAGCAGCCCGCCCAATGTGAAACCAAAGAGGACGTCCGCGCCGAAATCGATCGGGTGGACCAGGCGCTGTTGGCGCTGTTCGCCGAGCGGCACCAATACGTGACGCGGATGGCCGAGATAAAGACCGACCCGCACGAGGCCCGCGACCCCGTGCGGATCGAGGCGATCATCGAGAAATTGCGGACCCGCAGTTTGGCTCTTGATCTCGACGAGGATCAGGCCGAACTTATCTGGCGGACCCTGATCGATTGGAATATCAATTACGAGAAGGGCATCATCGCGGCGCGCCGCCGCGCCGAATAGGGAGAAGCGCCCATGGCCGGCATCCTCATCCGCAAAGCCGAGAGCGAAGATGCCCGCCGGCTGGCCGATATCGCCTATCGCGCCTGGGAAAGCAGCATTCTGCCGCTGCTGACAGAGCGACCCGGCATGCGCGAGGCTGAGCAGCGGCGGCTGGCGCAAGTGGTGTCGGAGACGCTGGGGCGCATTTCGGTGGCCGAAGTCGATGGCGTCGTCGTCGCCTGGTGTTCGCGGGCGGCCAAGCGGGCCTATATTCCGTTCCTGTTTGTGATGCCCGAACTGCAGGGCAATGGGCTGGGCAGCATGCTGCTGCGGCGCGTCGAGACCATCCTCGAGCTGGAAGGCGCCGATCGAGTGCAGCTCGAAACGCCGGCCGACAATGTGCTGGCGGTGCGGTTCTACGAAAAGCAGGGCTATCGAATCCTTGCGATGCGCCCGGACGGGCGCGCTGCCCATGAAGCCTTCATGAGCGTGCGGCTGGAAAAGGTGCTGAGCCCGTTTGTCGGCGTGATCGACGACGAGGATTGAGGGCAGGCCCTCTCCACATTCTCCGTTCTCCCCGCGGACTTGTCTCTCTTAACGCCGCGGATCAAGTCCGCGGGAAGGACGGTGGAGGAGATTGTGCCCTCTGGTCCGGCGAGTTTCCGTTGCATCTAGCGCCGCCAATAAGTAAGCACTTACCTACATTTTGCCTTCCCGCCAGGACGACCAATTGACCCTTATCGATACGCGCACGCCCAATCCGAAAAGCTTCATCGCCGGTTCGACCGGTGACTGGGAAATCGTCATCGGCATGGAAGTGCATGCGCAGGTGACCAGCGAGAGCAAGCTGTTCTCGGGCTCCTCGACGCTGTTCGGCAATCCGCCCAATTCCAACGTCTCGTTCGTGGACGCAGCCATGCCCGGCATGCTGCCGGTCATCAACGAGGAATGCGTGCGCCAAGCCGTACGCACCGGGCTGGGCCTCAAGGCGCAGATCAACAAGCGCAGCGTGTTCGACCGCAAGAATTACTTCTATCCCGATCTGCCGCAGGGCTATCAGATCTCCCAGTTCAAGGACCCCATTGTCGGCGAGGGCAAGGTTTTCCTCGACATGGGCGAGGACGGCGAAATCGAGATCGGCATCGAGCGGCTGCACCTGGAGCAGGACGCCGGCAAGTCGATCCATGACCAGCATCCGAACATGAGCTTCGTCGACCTGAACCGAAGCGGTGTGGCGCTGATGGAAATCGTCAGCAAGCCCGATCTGCGCTCCTCCGAGGAGGCCAAGACCTACCTCTCCAAGCTGCGCACGATTCTGCGCTACCTGGGCACCTGTGACGGCAATATGGAGCAGGGCTCCATGCGCGCCGACGTCAACGTGTCGGTGCGGCGGCCGGGTGGCGAATTCGGCACGCGTTGCGAAATCAAGAACGTGAACTCGGTGCGTTTTGCCGGGCAGGCGATCGAATACGAAGCGCGCCGGCAGATCGATATTCTCGAAGACGGCGGCAGCATCGACCAGGAGACGCGGCTGTTCGATCCCAAGCTGGGTGAGACGCGCTCGATGCGCTCCAAGGAAGAAGCGCACGATTACCGCTATTTCCCCGATCCAGACCTGTTGCCGCTTGAATTCGACCAGGCATTTATCGACGCGCTGGCGGCCAAGCTGCCCGAATTGCCAGACGAAAAGCAGGCCCGGTTCATCGCCGACTACGGCGTTTCGGTCTATGACGCGATGGTGTTGACGCTGGACCGCGAAGCTGCCGATTTCTACGAGACCACGGTCAAGTTCGGTGGCAAGGCGCGCGACGGCAAGCAGGTGGTCAACCTCATCATGGGCGACCTCTCGGCTTATGCAAACACCCAGCAGGTGTCGTTTGCCGAAACCCATGTGACGCCGAGCCAGATCGCCGGCATTGCCGACCTGATCGCCGATGGCACCATCTCGACCAAGATTGCCAAGGATGTCTTCGCCCTGATCCTGACCGAGGAAAAGACGGCCGATCCGGCCGAGCTGATCGAACGGCGCGGCCTCAAGCAGGTCACTGACCTTGGCGCTATCGAAGCGATCATCGACGAGATTATTGCCGCCAATCCGGATCAGGTGGCCAAGGTGCTCGCCAAGCCGACGATGATCGGCTGGTTCGTCGGCCAGGCCATGAAGGCCTCTGGCGGCAAGGCCAATCCGCAGGCGCTGAACGAGCTGATGAAGAAAAAGCTGGGACTGGAATGATGCTTTTCGACCGGGAAGCTGCTGACGTCACCTTAAACAAAATAGCCATAGACTTTGGTGGCAGGTTCCATCCAAAGGGCGGTTTTTTAGCTGATGGCACGTGCGATTACGACAGCTACGTTTCCCTCGCAGCCGATGGCCAGCATAGCGTGTCGATTGCCATTCGAAACCCAAAGACCGCCGATGCCTATTTTGCGATTAAGAGAAAATCTGCAGGAAGGAACATCGTTGAGGATCGACTTCCTCTCGCGGATCAGGCTGCGGCCCTGCAGTATTTTGTGGCAGCACTGGCAATCGCGAGACTGACTTCGGGCGCCAAAACTTTTGGCATGATTAAACACGACGCCGCTATCACCGCATAGGAGCTAGGCGGTTGCGCGACGTCCGATCTTGAGGACGCGGCCGTCGAGCAGCAGCAGTCCCAGGAAAATCACCGCCATCCCGATCATGTGAACCGTCTCGAAACGCTCGTGCAGCACCAGCACGCCGAGCAGGATCGCTGAGATCGGGGTGATGAAGGTATTGATCGAGAAGTTGGTGGCGCCGACACGGGGCAGCATGCGGTACATCAGCAGGAACGCGAAGCTGCTGGACAGCAGGCCAATGCCCAGCAGCGCACCCCAGGTCTCGATGCGGGTGATCACGGGAATGCCCTCGAAAATGAAGCCGAATGGCACCGAGACGATTGCCGCCGCCGTCAGCGAGCAGGCGGCGATGGTGGTGGGGTCGACACTGCGCAGGCGTCGCGCATAGTTCAGGGTGAAGGCGTAGCACAGCGTTGCCAGCAGGCACGCGCCGATAGCCCAGAGCTGGTTGGACGAGCCGCCGCTGAGCGAGGGCGAGGCCAGGATCGCGGCGCCGACGAAGCCGACCAGCACGCCCATGGATTTGTTGATGGTGGCCTTCTCGCCGCCGCGCCAGAAGTGCGAAACGACCACGGTCATCAGCGGCGTCAGTGCGTTAATAACGCCGACAAGGCCGCTGGGGAGATCCTGTTCGGCCAGGGGGAATAGCGCGAAGGGGATGGCGTAGTTGAGTACGCCCAGGATCAGGAATTGCAGGTAAAGCACAGGTTCGCGCGGCAAGCTGCGGCGCGTGGCGACGAAGTAGGCCCAGCACCCGAGGGCGCCAACGGTGACGCGTAGGGCGGAGACCCAGATCGGACCGAGTTCGCGGATCAGGATTGCGTTGAACAGGAACGAGCAGCCCCAAATGGCGCCGATAAGAATGATGAGCAGCCAGTCGCGCAATGTCATGCCGATTCCCCCGGTAAAATCGGAACCTAGGCCGAAGGAGAACAAAGGTCGAACCGATTTTGACGATGGCTGGGATTAATATGGGTGATGGGATTGGCCTCGCTTGAGCCACAGCCAACGCGAACCGATGGGCCATTTGGCGACCTAAGGCGCGGAAATCTCCCCGGAAGCCAACATCCGCAGCGCCTGCGGATAAAGGCGATGTTCCGCGATCAGGGTGCGCGCGGCCAAGGTTTCCGCATTGTCGCCGGGCAGGATGGGCACCTTTGCCTGTAGAATTACGGGGCCCTCGTCCATTCCGTGGGTGACGAAATGCACGGAACAGCCGTGTTCGGTGGCGCCAGCGTCAAGCGCCTGCTGATGTGGGTGAAGGCCCTTGTAAAGTGGTAGGAGGGACGGGTGGATGTTGATCATCCGGCCGGCCCAATGGTCGATGAAGTCGTCGCCCAAAATGCGCATGAAGCCGGCAAAGCAGACAATGTCGACGTCCCAGCTTTCGAGTGTCTGGGTCATGACGTCTTCCAGCATGTCACGGCTGGGGAACTTGCTCTGTGCAAGCGAAGCAATGGCGATGCCATGAGCTGCCGCAATTGCCAGGCCGGGGGCGGCAGCGCGATTGGAGAGTACCCCAACAATCTCGGCCGGATAGTCCGATGCGTTGGCGGCTTCGATCAGCGCCTGCATATTGGAGCCGCGCCCCGAGATCAGGATGCCGACGCGTTTGCGGCTCACAGCGACAATGCGCCCTGGAAGGTGACCGGCTCGCCGGTGCGGGCGGTGAGTTGGCCGACCACGGCAGCGGTTTCGCCGGCGTCGGTGAGCTGTTCAACCAGTCTGGCGGCATCGTCAGGCGCCACGGCGACCAGCATGCCGACGCCGCAATTGAAGGTGCGCAGCATTTCGCGCTCGCTCATGCCGCCGACCTTGGACAGCCAGCTGAAGACGCGCGGCACGGTCACGGCGGCCAGATCGACATGGGCGGCAAGGTGATCGGGCAGCACGCGCGGAATGTTGTCGATAAAGCCGCCGCCGGTAATATGCGCCAGGGCCTTGATCGCAATACCGGCTTTGAGCGCGGCGAGCAGGGGTTTTACATAAATGCGGGTCGGCGTCAGCAGCGCTTCGGAGAGCGACTGCCCGGGCGCGAAGGGCGCATCGGCGGTCCAGGCGAGGCCAGATAGCTCCACAATCTTGCGGACCAGCGAATAGCCGTTGGAATGCACGCCCGAGGACGCGATGGCGACCAGAACATCGCCCTCGGCGATATCGGCGCGCGGCAGCAGCGTGCCGCGTTCGGCCGCGCCGACCGCGAAGCCGGCCAAGTCATAGTCGTTGCCGTGATACATGCCCGGCATTTCGGCGGTTTCGCCGCCGATCAGGGCGCAACCGGCGATGCGGCAGCCTTCCGCAATGCCCGTAACAATGGCCGTGGCCTGGGCGACGTCGAGCTTGCCGGTGGCCAAGTAATCGAGAAAGAACAGCGGCTCGGCGCCCTGCACGATGATGTCGTTGACGCACATCGCCACCAGGTCCTGCCCGATGGTGGAATGGTTGCCGGTCTCGATGGCAATCTTGAGCTTGGTGCCGACACCGTCATTGGCGGCCACCAGCACCGGATCGGTGAAGCCGGCGGCCTTGAGGTCGAACAGGCCGCCAAAGCCGCCGATTTCGCCGTCGGCGCCGGGGCGGCGCGTGGAACGAACCGCGGGTTTGATCGCTTCTACCAGGGCGTTACCGGCGTCGATGTCGACGCCTGCCTGCTTGTATGACAGTCCGTTTGGTGGCAGGTTTTGCGGGTCGGACATGGGCCTCAATGCCAAATTGGGGAAACCGGGCGCAACAGCGCGGATAAAAGCTCAAGCGGTTGAACTTTGCCGCGCTGGCCGCTACGAGGCCTGATAGCTTCTCCACTGAACCGAAGCAAGGGTTGCCCGCCGCATGACACTGCGAAATCAAGTCCTGGTCTGGATTGGCCTCCTGGTTGCCCTGGTGCTGATGCTGTGGGTGTTCCGCGCCATCCTGCTGCCGTTTATCGTCGGCGCCGCTTTGGCCTACCTGCTCAATCCGCTGGTGAACCAGTTGCAGAAGTGGCGCATCAACCGCGCCTGGGCCACCACTATCGTGTTGCTGAGCGTGATCACCATTGTGGTCAGCATCTTCATCATGTTCGTGCCGCTGATCGGCCAGCAGATCATCGGCCTGATCCAGCGCCTGCCGCAATATGTGAGCGATCTGCAGGCCCTGTTTGCGCGCTGGTCGCCTGAAATCAATGCATGGCTTGGGCCCGAACGCGCTGCCCAGCTGCAGGCGAGCATCAACGATCTGGCGCGGCAGGCGCTCGGCTTCATCGCCACCTTGCCGGGTGAACTGGTCAATATCGGCCTTACCGGCGCCGCCGTCATTGGCTTCACCGTGCTGACGCCCGTGGTGGCGTTCTACCTGCTGCTGGATTGGGAAGGCATGGTTCACGGTATCGAAGGGCTGCTGCCGAAGGAGCATAAAAGCGAGATCGACACCATTCTCAAGGACATCGACAAGTCCATGGCCGGCGTGATCCGCGGGCAGGGCGGCGTGCTGCTGATCGATGCGGCATTCTACGCCACGGCCCTGAGCTTGATCGGCCTGAACTTCGGCCTCGTTGTCGGGCTCATTGCGGGCCTGATGAGCTTTATCCCCTTTGTCGGCTTCGTCCTGGGTTTCGGGCTGTCGGTCGGCATCGCCATCGTCCAGTTTTCCGGCGACCTGCTGATGGTCGGCATTGTCGCCGGCGTGTTCCTGTTCTGGCAGTTCATCGAGGGCAATATTCTGTATCCGAAGCTCGTGGGCTCCTCGATCAACATCAACCCGGTCTGGATGATGTTCGCTTTGCTCGCCCTGGGCGCGGTATTTGGCTTTGTGGGCCTGTTGCTGGCGGTGCCGATGGCTGCCATTGCCTCGGTGCTGGTGCGCTATGGTGTGCGCAAGTACAAGGAAAGCACGCTCTATCTCGGTTCGAGTGGTGGCACCGGTGGCGACCCTGGGCCGGTTTGACACAGAGCCGGAAAACGAGGTTTCCGGACAACTTCCGCTCGAGCTTGGGCATGTGCCGGCGCATGGCGAAGGCGATTTCCTGGTCGGGGAGGGTAATGAGCTGGCCTATGGCCGTGTCCAGGCCTTTCCCCGTTGGGGCGATCCGCTGACGCTGGTGCTGGGCCCGGCCAAATCGGGCAAGTCGCATCTGGCGCGGATTTTTGCCGACCGCAGCGGGGCCCATTTCGCCGAGGCGCACGAGCTCGAACGGCTGGCGCGCGATGGCGGGCAGCAACCCCTGGTGATCGAGGATGTCGACCGGGCCGGCTATGACGAGGCTGGGCTGTTCCATCTGCTCAACCAGGCGATGCGCGACAACCGCGCGATCCTGATGACGGCGCGGGAAGATGTTGCGCAATGGCCGCTGGCGACCGATGATGTGCGCTCGCGAGTGCGTCGGGCGACGGCGTTCAGCATGGCGATGAGCGATGACATCCAATTGTCACAGATGTTCGTGAAATTGTTCGGGGACCGGCAGATCGCCGTGGATCCGAAGATCATCGCTTATCTGGTTGCGCGCATGGAGCGCTCCACGGAGGAAGCGGTGATTCTGGTGGATTTGATGGACCGGCTGGCGCTGGCCAAGGGAAGCGCCATTACCCGCAGCATTGCCGCCGATGCGCTCGATCGCCGCCGCGTGGCCCTTGGCGCGGGCCAACATGAACATGACCGGGACGAGCAAGACGATGAATGAGATGAGCGAATTCACCGAGACCGACGTCAGCGTGCCCGATATCGAGGAGCTGCGCAAAAGCCCGGCCCGCTTCGTCAATCGCGAGGTCAGCTGGCTGCAGTTCAACATGCGGGTGCTGGAAGAAGCGGCCAATGTGCATCACCCGCTGCTGGAGCGGCTCCGGTTCGTGTCGATTTCGGCCAATAATCTCGATGAATTCTTCATGGTGCGCGTGGCGGGCCTCAAGGGCCAGACCCGCGCCGGTCTATCCAAGCAGAGCGCCGACGGGCTGACGCCAACCGAGCAGCTCGAGGAAATCGGTACTCTGGCGCAGCATCTGCAACTGGAGCAGCAGGACCACTGGCAGACGGTGCGCGAAGAATTGTTCGCGCAGAACGTGGTGATCCACGAAGCCAATGACCTGACGCCGGACCAGGTCAATTACCTCAGCAAGCTGTTTCGCGAGGAAATCTTCCCCGTGCTGACCCCGATCGCGGTCGATCCGGCGCATCCGTTTCCGTTCATCCCGAACCTGGGGTTCTCGCTGGCATTCGAGCTGGTGCGGCCCAATAGCTCGGCGTCGCTGACGGCGCTGGTGCGCGTCCCGGCCAATCTCGACCGGTTCATCACGCTGCCGTCGAGCTTGGTGCTTGAGGGCCGGGTGGAGGTTGTCACCATCGAGACGCTGATCAACCTATTCTTCCACAAGATGTTTCCGGGCTACGAGGTTGCGGGATCGGGCGCCTTTCGCGTTATCCGCGACAGCGAAATCGAAATCGACGACGAAGCCGCGGACCTCGTGGTGGAGTTCGAATCCGCCTTGCGCCAGCGCCGCCGTGGGCAGGTGATCCGGCTGGAGATCGAAAAATCCATGCCGCGCGCGTTGCGCCGGCAGATCAGCGAGCGGTTGCACGCGAGCCAAGAGGATACGTTCGAGGTCGAGGGTTTTCTCGGGCTAGCCGATGCCAGCAAGATTTGCGACATCGACCGGCCGGACCTGAAATTTCCGCCTTATATCCCGCGCGTTCCCGAGCGGGTGCGCGACTACCACGGCGATATCTTCGCGGCGGTGCGGCAGAAGGATTTG